>MAAL01000105.1 GCA_002163245.1 Gammaproteobacteria bacterium 42_54_T18
TTCAGCTGAACCTTTTTGATCGAAGAAATTTGTACGATTTGTTCTCGCCACCAATTGATGACGAGCCAGATAAAAACAAACAGTTGTCGATGTTATGAAACTGTGGGACAGCAGTGTATTAATATAATCTATTCGCCCAAACCCCGTTAATTGCAATGGACCTCTAACATAATCGTACCCACCACCTACAGCAACACTGTACTGATGGCCATCTGGACTAGCCGATATATTGTGGGTTGTACCTAATACAACCATGTTCCGCTTAATATCAAAGTCATTGATGGTATAACTGACAATCCAGTCTGCGTAGATTTTATTATTAATAAAATGATTACCAAAAACCGTAAGAGTAAGACTTGAGCTATCTTGAGATCCAGAATCTTGGTTAAAATCACTATCTGCACCGCCAAAACCAACAGCGACTCCAACAATCATTTTCCGATTAATACGATAGTCGACACCTGCTGTTATACCTTTACTTCGTATGTCATAACCAAGGGAATCATCAACATCATCCTGTCCCCCCACCGAAAGGGTTCCATTTACAAACGCTCCCCAAGGTGAATCCAATAACCCACCCTCACCACCGGCCGCACCACCGACGGAAGCATCCAACATAGACTGCATCGCTGCGGGTAATGGTACATTTTCATCAAACAACGTCATATTCAATCCGGCAAGGCTGACTTGATTACGACCGCTTCGTAATTCCGACAAACGTTTACGTAAATTCTGTAGCTGATTGCCAGCCAACGCTACGGCACTTTCAATTTGCGCCTCAACCGTTTTCGGTTGAATAATTGCTAACGTTTGCTCAATCTCTGCCTCATCCAGTTCACTGAGTTTTTCACACTCAGCTAGGGCACTTGTATCACTAGAATCCACATTCGCACACACGGAATCAATAGCATCAGCAACATCTTTAACAGGGCTGTTGTCAGCAACAATATTGCCTAATAGCTCTTTTGCAAAAATAACCACTCCTGCTTCATCAGCGGAGTCTTTTAGTTGCACATCTCCAACCAGTGATTCTGGGTCCAACACCAATGTAAAAAATTCACCATCAAGATCACCATCTGCGTCTGCGGATGAATCAGGGCTAATATTAACCGTCAGTGTTTTGATACCAATTTCACCATCCAGCCATTTCACCACCGTATCACTGGGTAAAGAGAAATCACTTTCGTTCGCCGGGGCTATACCCTCACCAGACTCATCAGCAACCAATTCAAATGACACATTAACTTCTGCAAGGCCAGCACCCGTTCCAGTTCTTAAAAACGCTATATCAATAAAGCCCGTCTCTTCAGCTGCTCTATAGGTTGTATTCGCGAATCCTATTGAATCTAATTCAGTTATGCCACTATCTAAGATAGTCACTTGTGTCGAAGTATTGGCCCCTAAATTACCCCCTGTCGGCGGCGTATTAATAGAAAGTGTAAACGTTTCAGCCTCTTCTACTAAAGTATCAGCAACAACCGGAATATTAATATCTTTTAATCCGGTCTCACCATCAACCCAACTAACAGTAACCGGTGCTGCAAATATAAAGTCCGAGCCCTCAGATGCAGTTTCTACAGTAGCAAGCTCCACTATGACGGATGCTACACCAACACCACTACCCACTCGTTGCATTTGTACAGTTACAACCCCATCACCTTCCGTTACTGAATAGGTTGTACTCACAAAATCTATATCATCAACAGGCACAACGTCGGTAATCGTTACTTGGGTGGTGGTAGGCGAACCTTGATTTAGGTTTGTTGGGGACGCTCCCAGTAACAGTGAGAAGGTCTCATCACCTTCCACAAGGAGGTCCGTTGAAATGGGGATTGCGATATCTTTGGTACCTGTTTCTCCGTCCGTCCAGCTTACGGTTACCGCCGATGCAAAGATGAAATCAGCGCCTTCGGAGGCCGTTTCTGTGACTCCAAGCTCAACAACAACCGATGCTGCGCTTACCCCGCTTCCCACACGCTGTACTTGCACTGTAACGGAGCCCGCTCCTTCCGCTATCGAGTATGTGGGGCTCACAAAGCTTACATCGTCCACAGGAACATCATCAGTGATCGTTACCTGGGTAGTCACCGGCGAGCCTTGATTTAAGTTTGTCGGGGATGCTCCCAATAAGAGTGAAAAGGTTTCATCGCCCTCCACTAGAAGGTCCGTTAAAACAGGGATAGCGATATCTTTGGTACCGGTCTCTCCATCCGTCCAGTTTACGGTTACCGCTGATGTGAAAGTGAAATCTTCACCTTCAGAGGCTGTTTCAGTGGCTCTAAGTGCAACAACAACCGATGCAGCACTAACACCATTCCCCACACGTTGCACTTGCACAACCACTTCCCCCTGCTCTTCTGTCACGGAATACGAAGAGGCAACGAAACTAACGTCATCGGTGAGAACAACATTGGTAATAGAAACACTTGTTGAGGTTGTTGTTCCTAAAAACACGTTACTCTCAGAAGCTAACGCTAAAACAATATTCTCTGTATCTTCAAACGCATCGGTATCAAGAATGATCGGGATCGTAACCGTTTTGTTCCCCGTTTCTCCAGAGGCCCAACTCACAGTGGTTAAGTCCGTAAAAGTAAAGTCTGTTCCTTCCGTCGCTGTTGAAGATCCGGTATTAAGCTGCAAAGCGACAGACGCTGCTCCTGCCCCAGTTCCAGAGCGCGTCACCTCGACAGTGACACTGCCAGCATCTTCAGATACTGCATATACTGACTGAGCAAAGTTAACCTCATCTGTAGCCGATATTATGAAGGATAAATCTGCCCCCTCATAAACAGCACCGCCTGTTGTATTGGTGAACGTTAAAACCAGGGACTCTTGAGATTCCACCGATGTATCTTCATTGATCGATACTGTAACGGTTTTATTGGCCGTATCCCCAGCTGCCCATGAAACATTGGTTTGGGATAAGCTAAAATCAGCCGCGTCTGTCGTAGATGCGGCTGAACTTGCAATTTGAATACTGATAGCCTCTTGACTACTACCGGATCGAGTCAACGTAATAGACCCTGATTCACCTTCAGCCAACGTCGAACTAGAAGCAATAAACGCATCAAGTACAGATTTTGGAGTAGTTGTAGTATCAACCAACACTTTAACCGTAGCAGTTTGCCCGTCTACAGCATCAACAGTATAGGTAAAGATATATTCTCCAGCGGACAGGCCATCTGGGTCAAATGTATAACGCCCCTCTCCAGCAACATTTAGTAGCGCACCCGTCGGCAAAGACGAAGCATCCGCAGTGACAGTAAACTCACTCGCTGAAATAGTGTCATTATTTAATACGTTAAACGTAACGGTATTACCTGCTGTCACAAAATACGTATCATCAAGCAGCTTATCCGCACTACTTGCTGTCACTTCAATAGAAACAAATGCCTCTGACGCGCCAGCGGTGTCCTCAACTTTATAGTTAAATTCGATCGTTCCCGTTGTAAAACCTGCATCTGGAGAGACCTCAAAATAGGGATTTCCTTCTGATTGAATAACCACGTCAACAACAGCGTTGCCTGTGAATATCTGACCTACAGAAAGAGTCACATTGTTAAAGATCTCTACATCATCATTGTCAACTACATGAACGTCAAATGGTGTCGCATCCGCCGCACTAAATGAATAAGCATCATTAATAGCAACCGCAGCGTTAGCCGACCCGCTAAGCAATGCACATAAAGCTACAACAAAAAGAAATACCCAACGATTATTACTCATCCGTTTCATTATCATCCACCCAACTGTTTCCAGATAAACTAAGTCTCAAAAATATTGAGGGAGCGTACAACACTCTGCTGGTAGGCCAAAGATAATATTAAAGATAAAAAACGGTAATAGTCACAAAACCAATACGCCTTAGGTAGCTTTACCTAAAGCGTTAAGAGACTAATACAGCAGATCACTATAAGACATAAATATAACTTCTTGACCATGCTCTATGGTTTGACCAATCGGTGCTACCACTAACCCATTTCCCCAACATGTTGACGAAAGCACTCCTGAGCTTTGATTAGGGTATGTATTCACCATCATTTTACCATCAACTACTTCAGCATTAGCCCTCAAATACTCTTGACGCATTCCCGCTTTTTTACGCGAGAAGTTAGCCGGTAATGTGAAGGTAGGAGTTGTAATATTGCCAACGCCTTGCTTTGTTAATAGGTATGGTCGACACAATAATAAAAAGGTAGCGAACGCTGCAACAGGGTTTCCTGGTAACGCTAAAAATGGCGTACCCTTCACATCCCCAAAAGCAAATGGTTTACCAGGTTTAATGGCAAGTTTCCATAAATTCAAACGCCCAAGTTTTTCGATAGCAACCTTAACATGATCTTCTTCACCAACAGACACCCCTCCACTGCTAATAATACAGTCGGCATTAGATGCTTTTATTAACGCTTTCTCTGTTGCTTCAAACGTATCGGCAACCACACCCAAATCTACAATTTCAAAATGTAATGCTTGTAACAACCCCCGTAAGGTATAGCGGTTTGAATTAAAAATAGTGCTTGGGCGAGCAGGTTCGCCGGGCTCAATCAACTCATCTCCCGTTGACAGCAACGCAACTTTTAAAGGCTTATAGACAGGAACTGAACCAACCCCGACAGATGCAAGCAAACCCAATTCTTGTGGACGTAACCGCTGACCTTTTGAGACAACGACACTGCCTTTAAGTATATCTTGCCCCTGGTCTCGAATATTATCTCTAAGCGCTAAGACTGGTGGCAATAGCACTTTTCCATCGTGTTCACTGCAGTTTTCCTGCATGACAACTACATCGGCACCTTCCGGTATCTCAGCTCCAGTAAATATGCGTGCTGCCGTTCCCGACGTTAAGGGCTCAGGCACCGCTCCGGCAGGTATTCGTTGGCTGACAGGAAGCACTCCATCAACCGTCTTTTCTAAATCTGCAATTGCCAAACAATACCCGTCCATTGCACTGTTATCTGCAGGGGGCACATCAACAAATGAGACTATGTCTTGAGCAACCACTTTACCCAAACAATGAATAAGGGCAACCTCGATAATCTTCGTTACCGGCTGCACCTCCGTCAAAATAGCGTTTAACGCTTGTTCTATTGGCATCAATCCTGGGTGGCCGCAGTAACTCATGACCGACTCTCGCACTCTGCAGTCACCTGTCGATGTTTGGTAATCAACGCAACAAAATTACATGGGCGGTTTGTCGCATCCAATTGGTCTTTTATCACGCCATTCCAAGCTGTTTTACAAGCCCCTGTAGACCCTGGCATAACAAAAATAACCATCGCATTCGCCAATCCAGCAAGTGCTCTAGACTGTATTGTTGAAGTCCCTATTTCATCATAAGAAACGTGACGAAACAGTTCACCGTAACCTTTGACTTCTTTATCGAACAAAGGCAATACCGCTTCAGGGGTACTATCGCGCTCAGAAAACCCTGTCCCTCCGGTGATCAGAACTGCTTCGACTGACTTATCTGCAACCCACTGCGATACAACAGCCCTTATCTGATAAACATCATCAATCACAATTTTTTTATCGGCTAATACATGCCCCGATTCTGTTAGATTTTCAACTAAGCTATTTCCAGAAGTATCATTTTCTTCTGTACGAGTATCAGAAACGGTTAAAACAGCGATATTAACGGGTACAAATTCATTACTTGCGGACATAAGTTTCTCTATTTTCCGTTTCACAGGGTCTATTTACTAATGGTATTTACAAGAATCATATTTTACGGTGTGCGTTACAATTTACGTTTCAATGGTTAACCGCCTGTCATATTCATAAAACGCACGATCTGTGGCTTTTCATTCAAATCAAAATGATGACGTTCAGGTTTAATATTCATTGCATCCATCAACACTTGCTTAATCTCATCGTCGCTGTGCTGTTGACGTAATAAAGGCCGTAAATCAACGGAATGTTCATTTCCTAAACACAACAACAAACGACCGTCAGAAGTCAGTCTCACTCGATTGCAGGTACTACAGAAATTATTGGAATGGGGTGAAATAAAGCCAACACGTGTATTGCTCCCTTCCAAATCAAAATATTTGGCGGGTCCACCACTGTCTTTTGTGCTCGCAGTGAGTGAGTATTCTTGTTCAATAACACGCCGTAATTCAACCGATGACATAAAACTCTCGGCTCGATCATAAGCTAACGTCGTTCCAAGTGGCATTTCTTCGATAAACGAAATATCAAGGCCACGCTCTTTTACATATTGAATAAGAGGGATAATTTCATCTTCGTTTCGTCCCTTAATGATGATCGCATTTATTTTAATACGTTCAAAACCTGCTTCAATGGACTCTTCAATACCTTGAAGCACTACCTCTAACTTTCCGGTTCGGGTAATTTGCTTGAATCGGTCAGCTTTCAAGCTATCTAGACTGACATTAATTCTACGTACACCTGCATTTTTTAAGGGTTTAGCTAAAGACTTTAACATTGACCCATTGGTGGTAAGCACCAATTCACGCAGCCCTTCCAGTGCACCAAGAGGTTCAATTAAAGCCATAATATTACGACGAATAAGTGGCTCCCCTCCGGTTAAACGTATCTTCTCCACCCCCAAGTCAACAAAATTGGAACAAATTCGTAGCTGCTCCTCAAGGGTTAGTATTTGCTCTCGGGGCAGAAAGGTCATATCTTCTGCCATGCAGTACACGCACCGATAATCACAACGGTCTGTCACTGACAGCCGTAAATAGTTAACCCTACGCCCAAATTGATCAACTAACTGTTTGTTTACCATAAACTTTTTACTCAATTCGTGACAACAATCGATCAACTGCTTACTACGAACCCCTGCGTAAAACATACCAAGGCATAAACAAACAGATCACGACATAGATCAACTACTACCCCTATTTTATAAGAGAAGTGGGGGTAATATCTTCCTTAAATTTTTTGGGGAAATTCAGGGTATACAACAGATGACAATAACGTTTAAACACGAAAAAAAGTAAGCTACCTTCCTGACTCTTGGGCTTTTACATATTGCCAACCTTCTTCCATACGGTTTAGGTCAACATCCTCTAACGTTTCTCCGTGATCAGCCAAGAAGCGCTCAACCCCTTGAAAACGACGTTGAAATTTATCATTTGCCTTTTTCATCAGTATTTCAGCATCTAATTTAGCAAAACGCGCAACATTCACTGTGCTAAATAATACGTCACCAATTTCATCTGCGACTGCATCAATATCCCAGTCGTCTCTAGGGCCGGCCAACTCATGTTTTAACTCATCAACCTCTTCTTGCAGCTTATCTAACACTAATTCCATAGATGGCCAATCAAACCCTTTTTTAGCGACTTTCTTTTGGATTTTTTGTGACCTCAGCAAAGGCGCCATGCCCTCAGGGATGTCTGCCAAAATAGACTGCTCAACGTCATCTTTACTGCTTTGATTTTGACTCTGTGCTTTCTTTTGCTTCTCCGCGGCTTTAATACTATCCCATTGTGATGAGATAGCGCTATCTTTAGGGGGCCCTTCCACACCAGCATTTATACGGCTATGCAAGGTTCCTTCAGGGAACACATGAGGGTGTCTGCGTACAAGCTTTGTCACTAACCCGTCAGCGATATCATGCAAATCAAAGCGGCCTTCTTCTGTGGCTATTTGAGCATAAAAAAACACCTGAAAGAGCAAGTCACCTAACTCTTCTTTCAGATGACTGAAGTCGCCCTTTTCAATAACATCAACCACTTCATAGGTTTCTTCAATGGTAAACGGTACGATAGATTTATACGTTTGTTTAATATCCCATGGACACCCGATATCTTTATCCCGCAACCGGGCCATTAGATACTCGACCCTTTCCATAGAACTCATTTCATTCAAGTCCTTTTTGCTAATAGATTTAATGTCAGACATCACTTACCCACCTGATGCATGGTAACGTTTTACGTCAACGACATTCGGTAGCTGGTTAATTTTACCAAGCAAACTTCCCAAGCATTCCAAACTAGGAACCTCAACAGTTAACAACATTGTTGCTGTTCCAGTTCCGTAGTCTGAAGAGGTATTCACTGCCGTCAAATTAACTTTTTCATGAGTTATCGCACTCGTAACATCCATCAGTAAGCCCTGTCGATCATACGCTTTAACAAATATTTCTACTGAATAAATACGATCATTACGTTTACTCCAATTCACCTCTACAACACGTTCACGATTAGTTTCCATTAACCGTTTTAATTCAATGCAGTCATCTCGATGTACCGTTACGCCCCGACCATAAGAAACATAACCAATAACATCATCACCTGGTACCGGCTTACAACACCCGGCTATGTTGGTCAAAATATTTGATACCCCATCTACCGTAAAATCGGTATCACTTTTGTTGACCTGAGGTTTACGCAAGTCAAAGGGTAAAACACCTTGCTCAGGCTCCGACTCAATAGCAGACTGGATTGCATTTAGCACCTGTCCAACACGTAAGTCTCCTGCTCCCACCGCAGCATAAATATCTTCTACTGATTTAACACTAAACGCCTGCGTAAAATCATTTAAATCAATTTTCCCAACATCTAACCGCTGGAACTCTTTTTCCAGTATTGCTTTTCCATCAACAATATTCTGTGTCCGATCCTGGCGCTTAAACCAATGAATCGCTTTTGCTCGAGCCCGAGCGGTACCTAAGTAACCTAAAGACGGATTAAGCCAATCACGACTAGGTTTTGCCTCATTACTTTTGATAATGGTAACTTGTTCGCCTGTTTTTAACGTGTAGGTCAGTGGAACTATTCGGCCATTAACTTTTGCACCCCGGCAACTGTGCCCCACTTCAGTATGCACATGATAAGCAAAATCCAACGGAGTAGCCCCCTGAGCCAAATCTACAACATGACCATCAGGGGTAAATACATAGACACGCTCTTCAACAATATCTTCACTGAATTGCGATATAACACTGCTAACATCAGTATCACCTAGCTCTTCCTGCCACTCCAATACTTGGCGCAACCAGGTGATTTTATCTTCATAACTTTCACGGCTTTTTGTAGACCCTTCTTTATATCGCCAATGAGCACAAACACCTAATTCCGCTTCATCGTGCATATCCTGAGTACGAATTTGAACCTCAAGCACTTTTCCATCAGGACCTAGTACGGCAGTATGGAGCGATCGATAGCCATTTTCTTTTGGTGCAGCAATATAATCATCAAATTCTTTGGGAATGTGTTGCCACAAATTGTGCACGATGCCCAACACGGCATAACAATCCCGAACCTCAGGCACCAAAACCCTCACGGCTCGCACATCATATACCTGATAAAAATCAATGCGCTTGCGTTTCATTTTGCGCCAAATACTAAAAATATGTTTGGCACGCCCACTGATATCACCGTCAATACCAACAGAGCCGAGTGAGGTCTGTAAATTATCAATCACCGTGGTGATATAATCTTCACGAACTAACCGTTTTTCATCTAATAAACGGGCTATCTTTTTGTAAGCGTGCGGCTGCAAATAACGAAAAGAAAGATCTTCAAGCTCCCATTTTATATGCCCAATACCAAGGCGATGGGCCAAGGGGGCGTACACATCAAAGACTTCTTTCGCTACTTTCTGTTTTTTCTCCTCCGGCGCATCTTTAACGGCTCGGATTGCACAGGTTCTTTCCGCAAGTTTAATTAACGCTACACGAACATCGTCAACCATTGCCACCAGCATACGTCGCAAGTTTTCTAGCTGGTTACTACTTTGACCCAGCACCATGCGCTTGTCTGCATTCATTACTGCACTAATAGCAGCCATCTGCAGTACACCGTCAATCAGGTTTGCAATACCTTCTCCCGCAACTTTGACCACTTCGGCAAGTGTTGTTTGACCCTCTCGAACGGCCCGATATATGACTGCAGCTTTTAGGCAATCGGTGTCCATGTGAAGATCAGCAAGGATTTCGGCCATCTCCAATCCAGTATTGAAACTGCTAGCCCCTTCAACCCACAGGTTATCGCCGGCCGACATATTCTGCTCTAACGAATAGCTTAATTCAGCAAGTTTCATTAACCCTTCTGGGTCGGATATTTCCACCTTCTCTTGCAGGCGCTGCAACCAATCCTGCAAGTTAATGTCACCTTCTTCAATTAACTTGTGAACGTCTCGTACTTTAACCATTTGTAGATATCAATTCCTGTTTGGTCTCACTTAGCGGAGCAAAGAAACTCACTATTTACGTTGAAATCATTTACGTTGAAATCATTTACGTTGAAATAGTGCAATAGACTCCACATGCGTTGTATGAGGGAACATATCAACAACACCTACTCTCATCATTTTATAACCTTGCTGGATCAATTCACCCGCATCCCTAGCTAATGTTGCAGGGTTACAGGAAACATATACAATTTTCTCAGGTGAAAAGTGGGATATGTTTTTAATAATATCAAAAGCCCCTGCTCTTGGTGGATCGATAAGTATCTTGGTGAATCCGTCATAGGACCACGATTGATTATCCAACGCCTGAGTAAGGTCAGCACTATGAAAGTCAATATTGGACAACGCATTGTTACTCGCGTTCTGTTTTGCCCTAACCACCATGTGGTCACTACCTTCAACACCAACAACTTTGGAAACTAATGTTGCTATTGGCAATGTAAAGTTACCGATACCACAAAACAGATCAAGAACTCTATCTTTTTCATTAAGATCAAGAAAATCAATAGCTTGAGCCACCAGTTTGCGATTATTCTCCCCGTTCACTTGAATAAAGTCGTTAGGGTTAAATTGAATATCAATCAACCCACCCTCTTCATTGCTATCAACCACTCCTTCAACAAATGCTTGAAAACTGGAGCGTTTAAATGAATAGGAAAGCTGCTCGTCGTCATTATCAGGCCACACACGATGAATCGAAGCTGCATTATCTGGCTGCAAATACAAATGGAATTGATGTTGCTGGCAGAATACTAATAATGATTGTAAATCACTATTAGTTAAGGGCTTGAGGTAACGAAATGTCAGCACTGTAACACTATCGCCCTGTGTTAGGTCAATGTGTGAAATAACAGTGCTCTTTTGCAAGCCTGAGACCAGCACTTGAAGCTCTGGAATAAGGTTTTTTAGGCTCTCGGGCAAGACTGTACAGTGAGTAATTGGTACAACTCGAGCACTGTTTTTTGCCCTAAAACCAATAATACACGCACCGTTTGATTCATGTTTGATTGCGAACCTGGCTTTACGACGGTACCCCTCACTTGGGCCAGTGATTGGGTCAACAACATGCTCAGGTTTAAGGTCGCCAAAATGTGTTAATTGCTCAACTAAAACAGACTGCTTTAAGGATACCTGCGCTGCCGTAGACAGATGCTGCAAACTGCAGCCGCCGCATACATCCGCATGTTGACACGGAGTCTCAACACGCTCATGAGAGGGCTCTAATATTCGAACAGCAATCGCCTCGTCGTAACGGCCGTGACATTTGACGTAGCGAAATTCAACTGACTCACCAGCTAAACCACCATCAACAAACGTCGTCTTCCCTTCAATTCTGGCAATACCTCGACCATCGTGGCTAAGCTTCTCGATAGTCGAAATAACCAGTTCTTGAGGAACAGGCTTGCTGTTACGCTGTGTATTTCTCTCGCCGGCTTTTTGAGCATTTGTCTGTTGATGCCTCGAGCGGTGACGATTTCTATTCTTAGCTTGGTTTTTCTGATTCTGTCTTGCCATTAGCTTGTAACCAACACTTCGTTGGCTTCCCATTGTTCTAGGAACTGTTCAAAATGTGGATGCCCTTCACGGCGCAAGTACTCTTTCAATTGGTCAATTTCCGCTTGATACTCAACATCCAATATTGCGCCTTTAACTAGCTGGAAGCGCAAATAAACTAACCAGGTGTTTAACACGTCGGATTCACAGTAATTCCGAATCCCTTTAATATCACCCTCTCGAAACGCATCCCAGACTTTCGCACCGCTCATCCCCATTTTACCGGGAAATCCAAGCAATGATGCCATTTGATCAAGAGGTACAGCAGCACGCATTTGAAACATAGCCAACACCTCCATTACATCAGTATGGCGTTCGTGATAACGGTTAATGTAATTATTCCACTTAAAGTTTTTGTCGTCGCCTCCAGTATCCCAATATCGAGGGGCCTGAACGCCATGAACCATTGACCGGTAGTGCAGTACGGGCAAGTCAAACCCTCCACCATTCCAAGAAACCAAAGTCGGTGTAAACCGATCCAACAAATCAAAAAAACGTTGAATAATCTCTTTTTCTGAGGAATCTTCGTTACCTAGCGTCCATACCGCCAATTTTTCTCCAGAACGTAGGACCGCTGAAATCGCAACGATGCGTTGCAAATGTAACCTCAAAAACTCGGTACCATTTTCCTGTCGACGAAGATTAAACAGTGCGTTAGCTGCATCTTTATCATCAAGACCCTGTAAATCGTATAATCGACGACCTCCAGCGACATCCGGTACTGTTTCAATATCAAAAACAAGTACATTCATTTATTACTGAACCTCCCAATCCATCGTTGCCTTATCCAGAAAAGACACCTGTAGATAAATAACGATCTCCACGATCACAGATAATGGCAACAATAACAGCATTTTCTACTTGCTCAGATAGCTGTAAAGCTCCCGCAACAGCACCACCCGATGAGACACCACAAAATATACCTTCCTCGCGGGCTAGTGCCAGCATTGTTTGCTCCGCATCGTCTTGACAAATATCCATAACGGTATCAACACGCGTAGCATCAAATATTGAAGGTAAGTAAGCTTCAGGCCACCGGCGTATTCCTGGAATTGAGGCACCTTCTTTAGGCTGTAAACCCACTATTTGAACTGCTGAGTTCTGCTCTTTTAAAAACCGAGAAGTCCCCATGATCGTGCCAGTTGTCCCCATAGAGCTTACAAAATGAGTAACCTCACCCTTGGTATCCCTCCATATTTCAGGCCCTGTTGTCTCATAATGTGCCAAAGGGTTATCCTCATTACCAAACTGATCCAGTACGATGCCTTTACCCTCTTTTTCCATGACTTCCGCCAGGTCTCGAGCCCCCTCCATTCCTTCTTTCTGGGTCACTGAAACCAGTTCTGCACCATAGGCACGCATGGATGCCCTGCGCTCTTCACTCATATTATCCGGCATGATGAGTAACATTTTATAACCTTTTATCGCTGCGGCCATCGCCAGAGCTATTCCAGTATTGCCACTGGTCGCTTCAATCAGCGTGTCACCAGGCTTAATCTGCCCTCGTTTCTCCGCTCGATTTATCATGCTTATCGCAGGCCGATCTTTCACTGAGCCCGCAGGGTTATTGCCCTCCAACTTCACGAGGATAGTGTTTGAGGTATCGCCAGGCAACCGCTGCAGCCTGACGAGTGGCGTATTTCCGATAAATTGTTCTATTGTAGGATATGTCATAGCTAAGAAGTCTAACGAATTTAATAACTTGGGCCAATGGTAATACGCTTCTAACCTTAGAGCAAAAAGCAATAAGTGGAGCAAAAAATGTGCCTACTCCTCCATTCTGTAATACACTAGATACTAACAACGGACTGGACAGACATGACTATTTGAGGGCGCATGAAACACTGGGGATTACTTGGCCGAGCAATATTTCTTGGCACACTACCAACACTCTTTATCAGCTGGGTTCTTGGATCGTTTTTCTTGACGACTCGTTTTCAAGAGCTTAACGATAACTCCACTTATCATGGCCATACACTTGCAACCTCATACGCAAATGCTCTCAGTGGAACATTATCTAATATTGGGCAGCCTGATACTAAGCAAAATAATGCTGCCGCTGATAAAATCCTGGGTAAATTGCAATCCATTCCTAGCTTTATTATCGAAGACAGCAATATCCGCTCAGTCATTATCTACGATGAAAAAGAGCAAATAATTGCACAAGCCGGCCCTACAATGCTAGCACTCACATATGCGGAGAAGCACCTTCCATTCAACCACTCGCTAAATCCAAACAATAAATTTCGAGGATCTTTCTCTCGAGAAACCAGGGCAAGCACACGTATCATTGCCCCTATTTACAATCATATCGGTAGTGCTGAGAAAAGCAATAAAATCACCGGCTGGATTGAAGTTGAAGTTGATGCATCCAGCACCATCATCGCAAAGTACCAAACTACACTCCTTATTCTTGTGGTTATTTTTATTGCATTAATTATTAATATTTACGGATCTTTTCGTTATTCAAGAGAGATAACTTCAACCCTTCATAAGGTTATGCTCTCCATAGGCACAATGATTTCAGGCAAGCTGGACACACACATTCAAGAAGACAGCTATGGTGAGCTCAAAGAACTCCAAGAAGGAATCAATACACTTAGCCACTCAATTCTAGAAGGCCACAGAGAACTACAACAAAATGTTGACCAAGCATCTGAAGACTTACGAGAAACCCTTGAAACCATTGAAATTCAAAATATTGAATTGGATTTGGCACGAAAGGAAGCGCTAGAAGCTAGCCGGATTAAATCAGAATTCCTCGCAAATATGAGTCACGAGATTCGCACCCCATTAAATGGTGTTATTGGCTTCACTAACCTTCTATTAAAAAGCCAGCTTAGTCACTCCCAACGAGACTACCTTGATACTATTCAAAAATCATCCGAAAGCCTTTTGGCAATCATCAATGATATTTTAGATTTCTCAAAAATTGAGGCAGGGAAACTTGTACTTGACCAAATACCCTTAAACTTATCCGAAGTTGTGAGTGATGTTCTCACCATGTTAGCGCCCATGGCATACGATAAAAAACTCGAACAAGCCAGCCTCTTTTATTCTGATGTTCCACAGAATATTCTTGGCGACCCATTGCGCCTAAAACAAATCCTCACCAACCTTGTCAACAACGCCATCAAGTTTACGACCCAAGGAGAGGTCATTGTCAGAGTGATGCTCGACGAAACTAAGGACGGTATTGCGGTCATAAAAATCACCGTATCAGACACAGGCATTGGTTTAAGCACTGAACAACAGCAACATTTATTCAGTGCCTTCCGTCAGGCAGACACAACAACAGCACGCCGATTTGGTGGCACCGGGCTTGGACTTGTTATATCCAAACACCTTGTAGAACAAATGCGCGGGCAAATTGGGGTAGAAAGCGTACAAGGAGAAGGCTCTACCTTTTGGTTTACATTTAGAGCTGAAGTACATACATCCCATGATGAGCAGAATGTATTAATACCTCATAATACTCATAAGATCGTGCTTTATGATGAAAATACGACTGTCAGAAATGCATTAAAAAACACCTTACAAAAGCAAAAATACGCGTTAATCGAGTGCCCCAACTTCTCCGATCTATCCACCATATTATCAACTCCACCTGCTGAAACAGCACCATCAGCAATGCTTGTTGGTATCTCGCCTCACGCTCCGAAACATCATGAAATTGCCAACCTTATACAACGCAATACCAACAACGTCCCCATCATTCTGCTAGGGAACCACATTGACCAGGTGATTATTAGTGAGATACTCAAATCAGCACCACCGCCATTAATACCCAAACCTTTTGCGCAGAAAAAAACCCTATCTATCATAAAAGAAGTTGTAGATGCCGAGAACTGGCAATTGGTGGGGCAAGAACAAGCCACAGATAACGTCATCAAAATAGGATCAATCACTCCAGAAAATGTTAAAACCACACCAAAAACTACAACCCCACCCTCATCTGGACTTAACATCCTCGCAGTGGACGACAACCCCGCAAATCTTAAACTAATATCGGTTCTATTATCAGATTTAGGTATTAACGTTACTTCATGTGACAACGGTCTCGAAGCAGTCGAGCTTGCAAAAACACACCGTTATGATCTTATTCTCATGGATATTCAAATGCCAGGCACCGATGGCGTTGAAGCAACACAGCTAATCCGCCAACAAGAAGAAGGCAAACGAAAGTCCCCCATCATAGCCGTCACCGCGCACGCTCTGGCAAACGAGAAGCAAGCTCTGTTAAATTCAGGAATGGATGACTACGTCACTAAACCCATTAATGAAAATCAGCTATTGCATATTATTAAACATTGGACAGGAAAAGATTTAACCACACCAATCACTCCAGCCCTCACTATACCTTCTCCTATCAAAAGTGAGGTAGTGAGTTTAAGTATGGGTCTTAAGCTGGCTAACAATAAGCAAGACCTTGCAGATGATATGTTAATCATGTTATTTGATTCCTTAACAAAAGACAGGATTTCACTAAGGGAGGATTTAAACAGTCAAGACTACTCACGAATGCTTGAGCGTGTACATAAGCTTCACGGAGCGACTCGATACACTGGTGTACCGAACCTACAACGTTCAGCAAAAGCACTGGAGGAGGACTTAAAGCACAAACAATACGATAATGTGAATGTATTATGCGAAGCACTCATCGCTGACATCGAAGACATCATTCAGTGGTGTGTTGAAAACAAACATTTTGAGGTGCCGATTACTTAGCAACAGCACTTAACACAATATTACCTAAAGAATGGGGACACTTGCCAAACTAGCTTTCCAACACAACAAAAGCAACTGCGTATTCCCTTTCATCCGAAAGGGTTATATGCTGCTGCTCCACACCTAAAGACTCAGCACGAGCTAATGCCTGACCTGAAAAACACAGTATCGGCTTACCCAGCTCGTCGTGCTCGATATAAATATCCTGCCACGACACACCCTCAGCAAAACCAGTTCCCAAAGCTTTTGAAGCTGCTTCTTTAACAGCAAACCGCTTCGCTAGAAATTGATCCACCTTGGTTACAGTCTGCAGTTCTAACAGCTCAGAGCTATGCAATATTCTCTGTGAGAATTTATCGCCATTGCGCTCCAATGACGCTTTCATTCTAGCAACGCTAACAATATCGGTGCCTATGCCAACAATCATTAGCGTGCCTGCAACATTAATTGTTTCATCTCTTTCACTGCACCCTTTAGCCCTGTAAAAACAGCTCGTGCAATAATACTATGACCAATATTAAGCTCATTCATTCCGGGTAACGCAGCGATTGGCTCTACGTTTTGATAGTGTAATCCGTGCCCTGCATTCACAACTAGCCCCAAGGTTTGACCGTACGCGACCGCTGATGCAATACGCTCATACTCTTGCTCTACTGCAGCAGGGGTATCTGCATCGGCATAACATCCCGTGTGTATTTCTACAATCGGAGCTCCAGCATCGGCTGCGGCTTTAATTTGTTTTTCATCAGGGTCTATAAACAGCGAGACCTCAATACCTTGTTCAGCTAACGTTTCACACGCAGACTTAACACGATCAAATTGAGCTATAACGTCAAGCCCACCCTCCGTCGTCAGCTCCTCACGTTTCTCTGGAACCAAGCAGCAATAATCTGGTTTAATCTCACAAGCAAACGTGACCATTTCATCTAAAACAGCCATTTCAAGATTAAGGCGTGTATTCATTGTTTGCTTGATAAGCCTAACATCTCGTTCTTGTATATGCCGACGATCTTCCCTTAAATGAACAGTGATACCATCCGCTCCAGCCTCTTCTGCATCTAACGCAGCTTGGACTGGGTCAGGATAACGTGTACCACGAGCTTGTCTCAACGTAGCCACATGATCAACATTCACACCTAACAAAACTCTATTGTGAAGATTCATATTTTGAAATTCCCATAAATAATTTTTTGCTTTCTAGTGGTTTCCCCCCAAGATGAGGAGCGAGTACCAATCGCATTAAACGCTTGGCCTCCGGTAACAGGTGTCGACTTAGGTTATCATGATACTGTTGTTGCTGAGCATAAACGACCATATCCCTCGAAATTGCCAGCAACAACTCGCCCGAGAACACCCCGGACCTCGGTGCAAAGTTTTTGCTAGATATGGGGGAATCATAAATAAAACCATGATTTATCTCATATCGATAATAAGCGTCAACAACAATTGGAGCTCCACTTTGAGCATCACATTCGCAGGGTAATTGATAACCAATGGCATCTAACAAGCGCCATTCAAATTGGCGTAGGTACACCTCAATATTATCAGTATCGACAAGCTCAGATAGACATTGCTGGTAATGCTCATAAATACCTTCTGCTGGCGCATCACGATGCAGCATACGCAAAAGTATCTCATTGAGATAAATACCGCTGTAGAGTTTTTTTCCGGATAACATATGTGGCACGCCGCCTTGCTCTACACTCTTGCCACTTTTTAACTCTCTTTTACCATACCAGGAGGCTAACAAAGGCTGAAAAGGTTGCAGTACTCGCGACTTAGCAGAGTTTTTGGTACTACGAACCCCCTTAAAAATAACGCTCACAAGCCCATACTCTTGAGATAATAGTTCAACAATAGCACTGGTATCTTTGAACGGCTTGCTATGAAGAACATAACAAAGTGCATTTTCAACGGAATTCATATTAGAAAACCAAAACTTATGACAGTAACCTACAACAACTCAGCAAAACTATAAGTCATCATAACCTAAACTTTTTAATGCACGTTCATCATCTGACCAGCCGCCCTTTACCTTCACAAATAAGCGTAACATCACTTTTGAGTCCAGCATTCGCTCCATATCTTTACGCGCTTCCATACCAATCTTCTTCAAACGAGAACCTTGTTTGCCAATGATAATCGCTTTTTGGCCGTTACGTTCAACTAAAATCAATGCAGATATATGCCAAACTCCTTTTTCAGAAGAGAACTCCTCAATCTCCACCGTCATCGCATAAGGCAACTCTTGCCCTAACTGGCGCATGATTTTTTCCCGCACCATCTCTGCAGCCATAAAGCGCATACTGCGATCAGTAATTTGATCTTCTGGATAAAAATGATCACTTTCCGGTAAATAACCGGCAATTGCTTCTTCTAACAAGTCCAGCTTTTGGCCTTTCAGAGCAGACACAGGAATAATTGCCGCAAATTCAGCTTTCTCAGACAAGGTATTTAGATGTGGAAACATCTCATCCTTTTCTTCAACTTTATCCATTTTGTTAACGACAAGGACAATTGGAGCCCCCGAATGGCGAATTTTATTCAGAACGTGCTCATCCGCATCTGTCCATTTAGTGCCCTCTGTCACAAAAACAATAACATCAACATCAGTCACTGAAGCTGTCGCCGCACGGTTCATATACCGATTAATAGCCTTAGGCTCATCCTGATGTATACCTGGGGTATCGACATAAATCACTTGCACTTGCTCCTCAGTCTTAATACCTAAAACTCGGTGCCGAGTTGTCTGTGGTTTGCGTGAAGTAATGCTGATTTTTTGACCTAGAATATGATTTAACAACGTGGACTTCCCTACATTGGGACGACCAACAATTGCAGCATAACCACATCGATAAGTACCTGTATTTGACGTCATAAGAATTGTTACTGTTTAAATAGAATACACTAGTGGAGCACGCCACTAGTGACGTACGTTAATGGTCTTTATTACTAAGCATTAAGACCAAAATGACATGAATTGTTCATCAGCGACTGCTCAACAGCCATTACTCTGATGATAGATGTGCAAAAGCTTTTCCGGCGGCAATTTGCTCCGCCTGCCTTCTGCTTTGTGCGGTACCAGTATAGGGCCCACCTTCAGCATCGATACTGCAGGCAATGGTAAAACTCTGATCATGGGACTTACCATCAATTGCAACAATTTCATACTGCGGCAAAGGAATTTTTTTGGACTGCAAGAGTTCTTGCAACTTGGACTTATTATCTTTGGCATCATCTTCTGCAGTCAACTTATCTAACCGAGAATGAAACCAAGACAACACAACACTTCGACAATCGCTATAACCGGAATCTTGATAAATGGCTCCAATGATCGCCTCGATAGCATCTTCTAATGTAGATTCCCGCCGACGCCCACCGCTCTTTAACTCCCCAGGACCAAGGATAAGGTATTCACTCAAGCCAAATTCTTTGGCAACCGCAGCAAGTGACGTACCATTAACCAAAGAGGATCGCATACGACTCAACACACCCTCTCTTACATCAGGGAATTTTTCAAATACGCATTCACCAATAATTGTACTTAATACTGAATCACCAAGAAATTCTAAACGCTCGTTATTACGTACGCCATCAACACTGCGGTGTGTCAATGCAAGGGTAAGTAGGGAGCTGTCAGCAAAGGTATAACCTAACACTTTCTGTAACGTTTTCTCAGCTGCACTCATTTAAAAACTCATATAAAGACGTGACTAGTGCTCACGTAAGATAATTTCAAACTTACTTGGGTATAATTGTTGAGTGTGAAAATGATGCAATCAAATCTACGTTCCCAACAAAATCAACACGCCGTTCATAATCAATAACAACAGACAAGCCTTCTTTTGTTTTCTCAATAACGACTTCTTTTTTATCTAGAGTGACACGATTAACACTCAAACGCTTCTGTATCAAACCTCTAACAGCTTTTGCAGAAGCGCCTTTAGCTTTATCGTCACTCGCCAAATTCTCAACAACTGTTTTAACGGAAAGATCATCATAAACTGGCTCATACAACATAAATCCGAAGTACGCTACAAAACCAATCAACATCCCTAGCATAGCCATACTAGCTAAAGTCATTCCCTTTTGATTTCGAACTTGTTTCATAGAAACGCTCTCCAATAATCAAGAATTTTATTATTTGATGAATCTAACACTATCGAAACTTGGCACCCAACCAGGCATATGCATCCAAACCGCAAACGCTTTACCAACGATATTACCTTCAGGAACAATACCCCATGCTCGGCTATCGCGACTATTATCCCGATTATCACCCATTGTAAAGTATTCCCCCTCTCCAATAGTCCAGGTCCTGGCATTTACCTGATTACGCAGCAGCAGTATCTGAATATCATGAGATACCCCTTCTAAATCTTCAGTATAGATCTTTTTCTGAGGAATGAGCGGTGGTAGCTGTGCAACTAACTCCAGGGACATTTCTTCACCGTTAATATACAGGCGCTTATTCTCATAACGAATAGTGTCCCCAGGTAATCCAACAACACGTTTAATATAATTGATTCTGGGATTTTCGGGATATTTAAACACCATCACATCACCTCGCTCTGGCAACCCAACAGGAACAACCTCCGTTCCTATTACAGGCAATCGGAAACCGTATGCAAATTTGTTCACTAAAATATAATCGCCCACATTAAGTGTTGGTATCATTGAACCAGAAGGGATTTTAAACGGCTCAACCAAAAATGAACGTAAGACTAATACCAATGCTAATACGGGAAAAAATGCTTTAGGATATTCAATCCACCAAGGCTCCAACAACAGCCTATCAACAACATCATCATCAACCGATTTTTCATCAATAGCATTTTTATAAGTAACAACTGCTTGTTGACGTTGTCGGTTAAAAAACACTAAATCCAAGGCGACAAATACACCGGAAAAACCTACAAGCACAACAAGAATAAGTGAGAAATCCATATCCATTAACTGTCCACCTTCAATACAGCCAAAAATGCATCTTGAGGAATTTCAACACTACCTACTTGCTTCATACGCTTCTTTCCGTCTTTTTGTTTTTGAAGCAGCTTTTTCTTACGGCTAATATCGCCACCATAGCATTTCGCTGTTACATTCTTGCGTAACGCCTTTACCGTTTGGCGAGCAATAATCTGACTACCTATAGCGGCCTGTATCGCAACATCAAACATCTGACGAGGAATGATTTCTCGCATTTTATCCGTTATCGCTCGGCCACGACTATGCGCCTTGTCTGCATGGCAAATCAGCGCTAGTGCATCTACTTTATCGCCATTAATCAACATATCAACACGAACTAACTTGCTCGCCTCAAAACGTTTAAAACTGTATTCAAGAGACGCATAACCACGGCTAGTAGATTTCAATCGATCAAAGAAGTCCAATACCACTTCACTCATCGGTATTTCATAATGAACCGCTACCTGACTACCTAAAAACTGCAGATTTTTTTGCACTCCACGCTTTTCAACACAAAGAGTAATAACGTTACCTAAATGCTCTTGTGGTACCAGTATATGCACCTCAGCAATGGGCTCTCTGAATTCTTCTATTTTTGAACCATCGGGTAACTTTGACGGGTTATCAACGTACACAACCTCACCATTATTTAACAACAATTCAAAAACCACCGTTGGGGCTGTAGTAATCAGATCAAGATCATACTCACGTTCAAGGCGCTCTTGGATGATCTCCATATGCAACATGCCAAGAAAACCACAACGAAAACCAAAGCCTAATGCGTCAGATGACTCTGGTTCAAAAAACAAAGATGCATCATTTAGTCGCAATTTCCCTAAAGCATCTCGAAACGCTTCGTAATCTTCAGAACTAATGGGGAACAACCCTGCATAAACTTGCGGTTTTACGCGTTTAAAGCCCGGCAATGACTCCACGTCAGGCGTTTTTGCATGAGTTAACGTATCGCCAACTGGGGCGCCCTCAATATCTTTGATGCCAGCAACAACATAACCAACTTCACCGGCACTCAAGCTCCCTGTTTCTTGTCGTTTAGGGGTAAATATTCCTACGCCGTCGATGCTATGTTCCTTGCCGGTGCTCTTCACAAGAATCTTATCATTCTTCTTAAGCACGCCATCAATCACACGAACTAACGAAACAACACCAAGATAATTATCAAACCATGAGTCAATAATCAGCGCTTTAAGTGCCTTATCTCTATCGCCTTCTGGTGCAGGTATAGTATGAACCAGTTGCTCCAACAACTCATCAACGCCCAACCCTGTCTTGGCGCTCACTCTTGCAGCGTGATCAGCTTCAATACCGATAATTTCTTCAATTTCATGAATCACACGATCAGGTTCAGCTTGCTGCAAATCGATTTTATTCAAAACAGGCAGCACTTCTAGATTCATTTCAATAGCGGTATAACAGTTAGCAACCGACTGTGCTTCCACACCCTGTCCTGCATCAACAACAAGCAACGCACCCTCACAGGCAGCTAAGGAGCGAGATACCTCGTATGAGAAATCAACATGCCCAGGGGTATCAATAAAGTTTAACTGATAAACTTCCCCATCCTGTGCCTTATAATCTAAGGTAACACTTTGAGCTTTGATGGTAATACCACGCTCTCGCTCAATATCCATTGAATCCAGGACTTGAGCTTCCATTTCACGAGCCGATAAACCACCACACATTTGGATAAATCGATCCGCCAAGGTAGATTTACCGTGGTCAATGTGGGCAATGATGGAGAAATTTCGAATATTCTTTATGTCTGTCACAGCGTAGGGTACTTACAGGGTGATGAATGGGGCCGCATTGCCCCCCCAGAGAACAAGCTCCTAGGATGCTAACGCATATCAATACCGGTTTCATGTTGCCAGCGGTAGAGGTCAATTCTACCACTAATCACTGGCACCTCGAAAATCAATCCGCGATTCTACCTTACTTTGGGGGTTTGGGTCACGTTTCAGCGTATCTCGATGGCCAAAAACTCTGGGGCACCTTGCCGATTAATCAATATAGGGACCCATTTCCCCTTCTTTTGCTGTTTTACCACGTTGAGAAAACCAGCCTCATTCTTAATCGGTTGATTAGCCACATTAGTAATAACATCCCCTACTCGTATACCAGCCTCTTTGGCTGCCCCACCTGAAACTTTCTGAACAACCACTCCGCCACTAATTCCCCATTGAGCGGCTTTTTCTACTGACACTGTAATAACGACTAGCCCCAAAATTTCTCCAGGTTGAGGTGAGAGACCTCTATTGGGCATGGCATTAGCTTGATAGGGGCCTTTTGGTAAGCTACCCAGCGTAATCTTTAGTGTCTCCTTTTTACCTGCTCGGGAAACAACAACAGCAACCGTTTGCCCAGGGGTAAACGCCCCTACGTAATTCCGCAATGAGGAAGAGTCAACAATTTCTCGGCCATCAAAACGCAAAATAACATCTTCAACTCGAATTCCACCCTTGCCTGCTGGGCCACTTCCAAGAACTTTAGCAACAATAGCCCCTGTTGGTTTGTCCAGCCCAAGTGATCGCGCTAAGTTACGATTTACATCATGTATCACCACGCCAAGCCAGCCACGGGCAACCACCCCATCATCCTTCAGCTGCTTCACCACCTTCATCGCTATGCTGGTGGGGATAGCGAAGGAAAGCCCCATAAACCCACCTGTCCGACTATATATCTGAGAATTAATCCCTACCAGTTCACCATCCAAATTAAATAGCGGACCACCAGAGTTACCAGGGTTAATCGCTACGTCCGTTTGAATAAACGGCACATAATTATCGCGAGAAAGGGTTCTTCCCTTTGCACTAACAATACCGGAAGTCACACTGTGGTCAAAACCAAAAGGCGTACCTATAGCCATGACCCACTCCCCTATCCGCAACTCGTCAGAATCGCCAATATCTACCGCATTTAGATCATCGTCCTCAACCTTTAACAAGGCCAAGTCACTTAACTCATCTCCACCAACCAACACCGCATCCAATACACGATGATCATGTAAACGAATGGTAATCTCATCCGCACCTGCAACCACATGTTGATTCGTCAAAATATAACCATCAGACAAAATAATACCGGAGCCCTGTGCCTCACGTTTCTGCTCCGGCATTTGAAAACCATCACCAAAATAATAACGAAATAGATCCGGCACTTGCCCATTGGGGGCACCGCCACCATAAGGTTTGGATTTTTGGACCGTATTAATAACCACAACAGAAGGTAAAAGCTCTTCTGCCAAGTCTGCAAAATCCGGCAGCCCAGCGTTTACAACCAAACTTTGCCCACTTAACACCAACAACAAAAACAAAATGTTTGTTCGAACAAAGTTATAACGATAAAAAGTTATACGATTCATACACTACTCACTGTGATTCACTATTAGATTTTGGAGAGGTATTTCTAAGGAAAGTTCATGAATATACAGTTCAAGCGATATAACGCTCAAAAAACCAACAAATAGGACTACTCAAGCTATGCTGGGTAAATTTTACAGACGCCAAATGATGTATTATTAGCAGGTCGAATAACTGACGGTTGGAAACGGGCATCGTCCTGCCTAATCAAAAAATGCCAACGCACAATAACAAAACCCAACGCTAAACCAAAGATGCCAGACAAAATGGTGTAGCCTTCACTACCCAGCAACAATTGCCCTGCAACACTGAACACCACAAGGCTAATTAACGGTAGCAAATACGCAATCATCGAACCAATCACAACAACATCTTCTGGTACACCAATAATCACATCATCGCCAACAGCAAAAGGGTACTTATCTGAGGAGGGGTTTAAAACACGAACGTGATTTTTCCCATCACCTAATTTGGCCAGCACACTATGACCACAGCCTTTTTGCGACGCACAACTATCACAAGCAGCTTTACGAATGGTTTCAACCCACAGGGTATTTTCTTCTACTGCAACAACTTTACCCGTTTCTTCTATCATGCTTTGATCTTTTTACTGTTAGTTTATTGATCTTTTACAACAGAGGCCGCCACTTGCATTGCGGTTTCCATTGGAACCTCACCCACTACTGTTACCAAATAATGATCATTAGGTTTAGCTAATCTCCGACTTAAGGCAACCGTTGCTCCACGCTGCTTTGAACCTTCGATGTTTTCTACATGCTTGAGCTTTTCCATAAAAATAGTGAAAGCGGCAAGTCCGTCACTATAAACTTGGGCATTAACGTTTATGCCGTCGATATTACGTACGCTATTCTCCGCCAAGTTAAAGCCTTGCGGCAACCATTTTGCAGCCCAACCTATCTTTTGGTTACTACCGGTCACTTCTCGCAATGAAGTTCCTGCAACCTCTTCCGACCCTTCTGGATCTGCAGTTTCTAACCACTTAACCCCTTTTCCAGGAGCAAAGTCATCTTTTGACAACGGGCCTCCAATGGCAATATCCACAAATTCAAATACCTCCAAAGCTTTACCCTTTCGATTTAACATGACAGTCTTCAACAGTAACCCCGTGGCTTTATCTAAGCCAAGTTGATAGCCGTATCTAGCTCGATCTACAGGGATAATATTAATTAACTGCACAGTTCTTCCTGCAACCCGGCCTTCTCGTCCCATTCGTAATTGATAGCGCTCAGGTATCGCTAACTGATCATCACTAAACGCATTCAACAATGGTATTTTTGCTGCTTGCAATTCGTTTTTCTCAACACTTTTTCCCGCACTTAACTCAACAGTACTTTCAGGGTGCAAACAGCTAATTTTATCACCCTTACGAAGTACTTCAGCAGGCTCGCCACTGAGGTGTACAACTCGATCCCACTGTTCTCCATCAATTATTCCATGAATAACTTTTAGCGACATCATTCGATTGCCATTGTGGAAGATTGAACGCCCCTGATAGCTTTCAGTTTTGATCGCCTTGATCATTTTTTGCAACCATTGTGCTGCAGCTATTTGCTCTGCCTCGGCAGCATTAACCGTCTCCGCCGCAACGGGCAAGGATTGAAAAAAGATCATACAAACCAAAACACCAAAAAAACCTTTCACTTGCTTCACTTCACGCTCCGTGATGATGATTTCAAAGTTACAACGCGAGCGTAAGGTATCGCCCCACTAATCGTATTAAAGGCGGCATTCCCAGAGTGGGAAATAATATAGCGATTAAATCGGTCGTCTCTTGGGATCTGTAAACGAATAACGTCCTGCGAAGGGATACTACCTGATCGCGATACCGTCTGGCCTGAATCATCCGCAAGAATATATCCACTACTACGCCCGTTAAATGCAGGTATCCGTGAAGCTGCATATACAGTAGGCGTTTCATTTACATAACCAGAGACTGCTTTCGCCGTGATCGACGGTGTTGATACTGCGGCAACGGATGGGGCGCCTGAGCCTGTCTGCTGAGTATTAAACCCGCCTGTACTCTGCCAGCCAAAAATAACCATTGCAGATACCGATGCAGCCACAGCAACACTACCGAAAGGCCGTAACACTTTATCAACCCACAGATTGCCTTTCTTTACAGCAACCTGATCACTTGTCACCGACAACGAATCAGATTGCTCTTCATATGGCGGCTCATCAGCAATTGCCTGAGAAACGGCAGTAGCGATATCCAACGACATGTCCATCGACGGTTTAGCTAACATCGACTTATCCCTGGCCTCTCCTCTAATCACTGACCGCATTACATGATAACGTCGCCAGGATGCTCGCAACTCATCGTCTGTCTCTCCGCATTTTAACACACGGTGAAGCTCTAATTCTGTTGCTTCTCCATCCATCAAAGCCGACATTTCTTCCCGAGCTTTATCAGTCATATACCTTTACCTTTCATACCGTATAACAATACAAGCAGCTACGCCTAAGTGTTTCAAACCTCAGCATTTGAACTTGCACCACCAATTTTCATGATCAACTACGCTACCATATCTTTAATTCGGCTATCTATTGCCTCTCGTCCGCGGAATATACGAGACCTAACCGTACCCACCGGGCAATCCATCACTTCTGCAATTGCCTCGTAACTAAGACCATCAAACTCCCGCAAAGTTACTGCGGTTCTAAGGTCATCAGGCAAATCACTTAACGCCTGATACACCAGCGCCTCAAGTTGATCTGTCATCAATTGATTCTCGGGGGTTGATATTTCATGTAAAACAGCACCCCCTTCATAAAATTCTGCATCAGCCACGTCAACATCGGAACCAGGAGGTCTACGCCCCCTAGCTACCAAATAATTCTTAGCGGTATTTACAGCAATACGATAGATCCACGTGTAAAAGGCACTTTCCCCTCGAAATTTAGGAAGCGCTCGGTAGGCCTTAATAAAAGCCTCCTGGGATACATCTTTTGCCTCATCAGGGTCATTCACAAAACGTCCAACAATTGACAATACTTTATGTTGATATTTGCCAACCAAAAGGTCGAATGCCCGTTTATCACCTTTTTTAACCCGTTCTACTAACTGCTGATCGGCTTCACGCTCGGTCATGCATTAAAACTCCTATTACAATGTCCACCGACTACGTTAACCCCCTCGTGAACACATACTATTGGTATGACTGGTAAAGTATGCGCTAGTTCCCCACAAACTAACCAAAGATTACGCTGCACTATACCAGCGTCTATATGCTGGCCTCAATCCCCCCCGGTGTACGGCACATTTAGATAAGCAAATAACACCAACGTCCCCAGGACTCTCTTCAAGCTCTACTTTGGACACTAACAAAGAATAGTCCCAAAGCAGTATTTTTATCTACGCTAAAGCATTATCATTCCAGCCTTTGAGTTTTGGAGTCCAGGTGATGGGGCAATTAATTAAACACGACATATTAGTTATCGGAAGTGGAGCTGCGGGGCTTACAACCGCATTACACCTTGCCCCTCATGCCAACGTTGCCGTTTTAAGTAAGGGCTCACTCACTGCCGCCAATACATATTACGCACAAGGTGGTGTCGCAGCAGTATTAGACAAGGGCGATTCTATCGAAGCCCATATTACTGATACTCTTAACGCTGGCGCCGGTTTATGCAATGAAGATGCAGTACGCTTTACCGTCGAGAATGGGCCAGCGGCAATCCACTGGCTAGTCGAACAAGGTGTTGGTTTCACCACTGAAATGCTGCCAGATGGTCAAGAAGACTTCCATTTAACTAAGGAAGGCGGTCATAGCCACAGAAGGGTCATTCACGCAGCTGATGCCACTGGCTTTGCTATTTCTAACGCCTTGATAGAGCAAGTATGCCAACACCCCAACGTCGATATTTTTGAATCTCGTGTCGCCATCGACTTGATTACCTCCGATAAGCTCAACCAGAAAGGTAAAAATCAAGTTGTTGGAGCCTATGTTCTCAACAAAGAGACAGGTGAGATTGATACACACAGGGCTCGTTTTGTTGTGCTAGCTAGCGGAGGGGCAAGTAAAACCTACTTATATACAAGCAACCCTGACGTTGCCACGGGTGATGGTGTTGCTATGGCTTGGCGAGCAGGGTGCTCTGTTGCCAACATGGAATTTAATCAATTTCACCCTACGTGCCTATACCACCCCGATGCTCGTTCTTTTTTAATAACTGAAGCCGTTAGAGGTGAAGGTGGCTATTTACGCTTACCTAATGGTGAACGTTTTATGCACCAATTTGACGAGCAAGGGGAATTAGCCCCCAGGGACATTGTTGCTCGCGCCATCGACCATGAAATGAAGCGCTTAGGTGTGGATTGTTTGTATCTCGATATTAGCCACAAATCTCCGGACTTTATTCAAACCCATTTTCCTACGGTCTATGAGAAGTGCTTATCCTTAGGCATCGATATAACCAAAGAAGCAATCCCCATAGTCCCTGCCGCTCACTATACCTGCGGAGGGGTCGTCACCAACAAACATGGTGAATCTGACGTCGACGGCCTTTATTGTATTGGGGAAACTGCTTTTACGGGATTACATGGAGCTAACCGCATGGCCAGTAATTCGCTATTAGAATGTTTGGTATATGCAATCTCAGCAAGCAAAGCTATTTGCGGAAAAATAAACACCCCCGTCACCTCTCTAGACATCCCTCAATGGGATGAAAGCCAGGTAACCGACTCCGATGAAGACGTTGTCATCTCTCACAACTGGGATGAACTACGTCGTTTTATGTGGGATTATGTCGGCATTGTAAGAACCGACAAACGCCTAGCCAGAGCTTTGCACCGCGTCGAACTATTACAACGAGAAATCGACGAGTATTACAGTAATTATAAAGTCAGCAATGACTTGATAGAGCTACGCAACTTAGTGCTAGTTGGCGAATTAATCATCCGCTCCGCACTTCAGCGAAAGGAAAGTCGAGGGTTGCACTTTACTCTTGATTACCCTGATCAACTACCGATCGCTAAAGACACGGTGTTAACACCAGTATAACGCCAGCACTTTAACAACGATTGTTCTTATCCCTATCACCAAGACCAGTAAGACCAAGTAACTCCCCACTCTGCCAACGTAACCACACGTGCAAACGTCGATATGTTTGAGTACTCACGCTATCAGTCGCAATCAGCAAAGGCCTGGTTAACAACGGGGCGAACAATTTACCTCGCCCTATCGGCTTAAAGGATAAAAAGATAACAAACCGGCTAACAACACTGGCCCCAGATAACAAGCACAACTGAACAGAGCCATCCGCTAAGTGCAAACTCCACTCCCCTGCCTGCTCCTGGACCACCGCACATATTCGCCGTTTTCTATACAGTAAACCTTTTTTCTGAAATCTCCCTTCCTGGAAAAAACCCAGCAATGTCAAGCTGCCAAATAAACTCAACGTCACAGCGACCACAGAACACCACCCGACCACAATGAGTGACTTATAGCTAACCATTAACCAAATAACCGTCAACAATGATATTACATGTAAAGTACTAACAAAAAGGGCCGCGGACCAGGATGGTATTAGCTTAAAGTCCGGGCGCCATTCGAGAAAGGATGACATCAACCATTGCCGCCGTCTGTGGATTAGTAGGTTTTACCCGCATCGTAAACCATTCAAAAATATCAGCATCCTGCTCTTTCAGAAACGCTTCAAAACTATCCTGATCAGCAGAAGACAAGGTATCAAAATATTTTTTAAAAAAAGGTACTAATAAAACCTCGACCTCTTTGATTCCTCTTCGACATTGCCATGTTAATCGACGCTTTCTATCCTCAACGGACTCCGTAACTTCACTATTTGACATAAAACACCCTTAATTCGAAGCCACACCAACAACAATGGCCCATTCGTAAATACTTGTACGGACGATTATACCCAATTAATCACTAATACCCATACAACTCGCCTGCTGACAGCGAAGCTTTATGGAATTATCATAGGCATACATCAAAAAATAGTAGGTACCGCATGCAAAACCAATGGCAAACATTGCTCAACAACCTTTCCCCAGCATTAACTGCACAATTACAGTCTCCAAAGTACTCCCCGGAAACTGAGTACTTATCATGCTTAACAGGGTTTGAAACTCTCAATATCACCGGCCCAGACCGACTTACTTTTTTACAAGGGCAAATGACCTGCGATTTCACAACAATCGAAAGTAAGCTACTACTTGGTGCAAACTGCAACCTAAAAGGCAGAGCTAGCGCCACCTTTTACGCAATTGACAATGCCGCTAACGAAACCACACAGCTTATTTTACCTACTGGCCAGGCTGCTTACCTCAAAAAGCTGCTGGATAAATACGCCCTATTTTCCAAAGCGGAATTAAGTGCAGAGAATACTGATCAAGTTGTGATAGGCCTGATTGGAGAACGATCATTAGCGATAACAGGCATCTCCTCGCTCGAGAGCAACCAAAGCATGGATATCGCCCAGGGAAATGTATCCAGAGTTAACAATACCAACCTATTCTTGTGTGTCATCAGCACAACACTCGCTCAACAGTGGTTTGATGTTATATCCGCAGACTCTAGCGCCTACGAAAACCTGGTCATTACTCATCACAATACGTGGAATCAACAGCAAATTGTTTCTGGAATATCTCACGTAACAACACACAGCCAAGATCTTTTTATCCCTCAAGAGCTAAATTACGATTTAATCGAGGGCATTAGCTTTACCAAGGGGTGTTATATAGGTCAAGAAATCATCGCTCGGCTTCATTACAGGGGTAGCTACAAACAACGTGCTTGCCGGTTTCAATGCAAAACCGATGTTGAGCCAAAGCCTGGTACACCAATTTACGGTGAAAACAGCGAGCAACCCTGTGGGCAGGTCATTCAAAGCGCCGCCGCAAATGAAGGTATCGAATTGCTAGCGGTGATAAAAGTTAAAATGCTGGAATCAGAAACCTTTCACTTAGAACAAAAAGATGGCCCTATTCTCCATGGCCTCACGCTCCCCTATGCTATAACTAATAAAGAGAAGTAATTAACTACAAGCTGGGGAGCGGAGCGACAACATATGTCCAACCTTGATGAAATTGTATTACAAGAAATCACCGAACTTATTGATAACGATCGATTAGTTCTGCCCACACTGCCAGAAGTCGCCCTGAAAGCCCGCGATACCGCTGAAGATGCAAACGCATCCGCAAAGGATCTAGCACAGGTAATCAGTAATGACGCAGCAATGACAGCACGAATTATCAAGGTTGCCAACAGCCCAATCATGCGTGGAGCAAGAGAGATAGAAGATGTACAAATGGCCATTGCGCGCCTAGGTATTACTTGTATCAGCAACCTCGTGACAGGCTTAGCAATGGAGCAAATGTTCCAAGCCACATCTGATTTTATTGACAAAGCAATGCGCAAGTCATGGACCCACAGCACTGAAGTCGCAGGGATCGCAAACGTATTAGCAAGGCACTATACAAAACTTAAACCAGACCAAGCCACTCTTGCAGGCTTGGTTCATAATATTGGTATTCTCCCTATCCTCACTTACGCCGAAGATACAGGAAAGCTCAATGACCATATTACATTGCAAAATGTCATTGAAAAAATCCACCCTCTAATAGGCACAAAAATACTGGAAAGTTGGGATTTCCCCAAGGAGCTCATCGATGTACCTGGGTATTATTTGAATTTTGATAGAGATACTGGAACTGACCGCGCTGATTATGCCGATATTGTCATGATCGCAAACCTACAAACCTACATAGGTAAAGAGCACCCTTTCACGGCACTTGACTGGCAAAACATTCCCGCATTTGGCCGTGTCGGCCTTGACCCCAATGTTGATGATCAAGAAGGGGAAGACTTATCCGATGAAATGGATGCAGCCATGGCAATGTTACGTTAAATTTTCTGGCCTGCGCTAGCCACATCAACCATAAAAGTCGATATTATGCGGTGTTCACATAAATTAACACACAGTGAGACCGCATTAAAATTTCGGATTAAAAATAGCATATTAGAAAGGTATGCGACTCGGATCCATTGAACTCTCATCTAATTTCAAACCGCAATCTCCAATTCAAACCTACTTCCTCCAGCGACTTCTCGTATTTTTATAACATTCACAAATAAACTAATTCCTAATGGTACTAAAAACCATCATCGCTATAAGAGTTTACATTCATAGAAGATCTAAGTCTTTTGTAATGCATAACCAAAGTAGATTATAAACACGCCTATAATTATACTTATAAAACAGTCAGGACTCTTCCCCCCCCTCCCCCCCTTGTGACAATGGAGTATTGTGATGCAAGCCGCAGTTTCAAATTGCTCTAGTGAGCGCGACTTTCTCATCAATCATATTGCAGAAGGTTATATTCGCATCCAAAACAATTATATCTCACAAGTTAACCACAGCCTTGTCAGTATGTTAGGTTATCAGTCAGAGAAAGACCTTCCAGGGTTATTTCCAGAATTAATTTTTTCCCCAACCGATTTTATCACTTACACAAAAATGTTTATCAATCAGTATGATCATTCGAAATTCGAAATCTCTCTTAAAGGAGGGCATGGCGAAAAAGTTATTGTTCGTTGCAACTTGCTTTCAAACGACCAAGGCAATAACACAACCTATTTGTTAGTAGAAGACATCACCCTCAAGCACCAAAAACTTAAAGAATTAATGACTAAGTCGACAGTCTTTGAATACAATCCTTACATGGTATTAATCACAGATCAAAGAGGTGTTGTAGAAAACATCAATAAACGTTTTCGCGATAAGACGGGATTTTCTGAAGAAACAATGATTGGCGAAAATATTTTTGATTACAAAGCATTAATAAGCCCTTTGTGTGGATTAGATCATGATGAGACATTACGAGAAACCGTTAGAAAACCCGAGTTTGTTGGGGAATTTTCAAGCAAAAAATCAGGCAACAATATATTCCTAGAAGAGATACATGTCGCTTCAGTTTATGATAATGGAAAATTATGTAACTTACTATTTATCGGCAACGATATAACTGACAAAAAAGAACTTCATGCTCGACTAGAAAACCTTGCTTATCACGATCAAATGACTGGATTTATTCGAAGAGATGTATTTAACGAAGTTGCAACTTCGTTAAAAGATAACACAGATAAAAACCATGACAAATTAGGATTACTATTCCTTGATCTCGACAAATTCAAACCAATTAATGATAAACACGGTCATTACACGGGAGACCGAGTATTAATAGAATGCGCAGAACGTTTTAAAAAGGTGTTTCGGAATTCAGATGTCATTTGTCGGCAAGGGGGTGACGAATTTTCCGTTCTCTGCCCTCAACTACAATGTATAGAAGACCTAGAAACAATCGGTAGAAAAATAACTGACGAAATAACACAACATTTTTTCAACATTGACGGCCTCAACTTACATGTAGGCATAAGTGTTGGCGGCTGCTTATATTCTGGAGAAACTAACAGCAAAACAACACTAGAAAATCTTATAAAATTTTCAGACCATCTAATGTATGAAGCAAAAGCAGACCCACTACATCATTGTGTATTTAAAAAATATCAAGAAAGGAATAAACGAATGCACTAACCCTATTAACAAAAAAACGATGATGTGACATATAATATATGGACATACAATCAAAAAATGACGAGCTATTACCTCCATTACACAGCAGTCTCGCTTACAAGCAAGGTCGATTTGTGGTTCTATTGACATTGTTTCTCGGTTTATTTTTTAGTGCATCACAAATATTTGTTGATTATATTAATCAAAAATCAAAAATATCATCATCAGTAAAACAAGTCATAAAAATCATGGCGCAGCCTGCTGCTGAAGCAGTATTTCAAATTGATTCAGACTTAGCCAAAAAGGTAGGAAAAGGTCTATTTGAATATAATGCAATTACGAGAGTTAGAATCTATGGCGATATTGGGGATAGCAAAAAAGATCGTCTGTTTTTAGATATGAGCCGAGAAAAACCTGATCAACCGCTCCAATGGGCTTCAACTATGCTATTTGGTGATTACAAAACCCATCAAATTGAATTACACCTAACAGCCCATAACAACCCACATCAAATAGGTTACTTGGAAGTACAAACAAACCCTTATGATACCGGCTATGCATTTATTCGTCGGTCATTTACCACTATTGGATTAGGACTTATTCGGACAAGTTTTTTTGCAGGAATAATCTTTATTTACTTTTATATAACCCTTACAAAACCATTGCGCTCTATTAGCCAATCATGGTTAAGAATAAATCCAGAGCACCCCGGTAACAAACCAATATCTACATTATCAAACCATACTATCGATGAATTAGGTTCTTTGGTTAACGGGGCAAACAAGGTCATTAGCGCCATTAACAATCACTTAATCAATATACGCAGAGCAAGAACAGCCTTACGAGCCTCAAACGAGAAACTTGAAAGCAGGGTTATAGAACGAACACTTCAGTTGCAAGAAGCTAAGGATATTGCTGAACACGCAACGCAAGCTAAAACAATTTTTTTAGCAACAATGAGTCACGAGATACGGACACCAATGAACGCGATTATCGGCCTCAGCATGTTAACATTAAAAACTGACATGGAAGCAGAGCAACGAGATCACCTTGAAAAAATCCTCGGATCCGCAGAAATCCAATATATCATTAATGATATATTGGATTTCTCAAAGGTCGAAGCGGGAAAGCTACAATTAGAATCTGTTCATTTTGACCTAGAACAACTCATAGAGCGTGTTGTCACTATTTGTTCACTCAAGGCTTACGCCAAGAGTTTGGAGCTCATCATTCATGTTGCAGACGATGTACCACGATATCTACTTGGCGACCCTCTTCGAGTACAGCAAATACTGGTTAATTTAACCAATAATGCCATAAAATTCACAGAAGAAGGCCATGTTTCCATCCAAATATTCAATATCAAAAACAATGAAGGATACGTGAAATTAGAGGTTCGTGTATCCGACACCGGCATCGGCATGACCAAAAGTCAATGCTCAATGCTATTCCAACCCTTTTCTCAAGCCGACAAATCGACCACAAGAAAGTATGGAGGAACCGGGTTAGGTCTTGCTATTAGCAAACACCTTGTAGAACTGATGGGCGGGGATATATGGGTGGACAGTGAATACAATAAAGGGTCAACATTTCATTTTACAATATCCACAAAAGCCGCCAAAGAAACTCAAAAGCAAGAAAGAAACCGCTCATGCGGAGCAATTAGACTACTAATTGTAGATGACAACGAAATTGCCAGAGACGTTTTACTCAACATGCTCGACTATTCTGAATCCATCCTCGCCGTTGCAAAAAGCGGCCAAGAAGCAATAGATAAAGTTAAAGATTATCACGACCGAGGAGAGGCTTTCGACCTGGTCATCATGGATTGGAAAATGCCTAAAATGGATGGTATTGAAGCTTCAAAAATCATAAAAAACGAGTTAAAAATCACTAACATACCCGAAATCCTTATGGTTTCAGCTTATGACAAAAACGATGCAAAGTCACTCTGCGAATCTGTTGGCATTGAACATTTCTTGGAGAAACCTGTAAGCCCATCGTCACTATTAAATGCCATAAAAAGCACAATAAATCAAAAAAACAAACCCTATATCATTACCGAAGCTCACACGCCAAAAGACACATCAAATATACCTAACATGTCAGGGTCCTGCGTATTATTAGTCGAAGACAATGCAATTAACCGACAGGTTGCCATTGGCTTTCTTAGCGAAACAGGTATTACTATCGATATTGCAGAAGATGGTAAAGTAGCGTTAGAAAAAACAGAAAAAAATCATTACGACTTAATATTAATGGATATTCAAATGCCCGTAATGGATGGGCTATCGGCCTCGATTGAAATCCGAAAACTTCCCGAAAGAGACAGGCTCCCCATTATCGCTATGACAGCTCACGCAATGGCTGCAGACCGTGAAAAGACTAAAAGTGCAGGAATGGATGATCATATTAGCAAACCCATATCCCCCAACGAACTTTATCAAAAAATGACATCATTCATTCATTCTAACCACCAGAAAAAAAATCAATTCACACCAACGAGCAACCTAAAAACATCGAAAGAAAACAGAAAGTTCATAGCTGAACTTCGCACGATACATCAACTAAAAATTGATATCGCCATTAACAAATTGCAAAACAACGAAGAGTTATATCTCAGCCTTATTCGTGACTTCTATAAGTATTACTCAGACATACACCAAACACTAAAAGATATGTCACAAAAAAAAGATTGGAACAAGCTCTATAGATACGCACATACGCTCAAATCAAATGCTTCATATATCGGCGCTAAAATAATATCAAACTCCGCTGAAGATCTCGAAATATCAACAGAAAACAATCAAAACATAGAGGAGAAACTAGGCGTCACGGATCAACTTACCCGCATTTTATTAAAACAGTTAAAACCGATAATGCAGTCCAATCCTACCAAAGAAACCTCAAAAAAATACGACAATCACACAGCAATTGGCATAGCTAACCGAATAATTCATCTTCTTAAAGGTCAAGATGCCAAAGCAAATGATCTAATACCCGCTCTTATGGAAATATGCACACACAGCCAATACAAAGATAGTGTCGAACAAATAACTGAGCTTCTTGATGACATCGAATATGAAGAGGCAATCAAAAAACTCGAATCACTCACACATAAAATGCAATAGCAAGGGGCCATAATGCGTAACGAACTACCCTGCATTCTCATTGTTGATGACGACCAGTCTAATCGAAAAATATTGTATGATTTACTGAAATCATACGCAAGAATTGTACTCGCAAAGAATGCCACACAGGCTATCGAGTATGCGCGAATACAACAACCATCATTGATATTATTAGATGTTGTTATGCCAGATAAAGACGGTTTCGAAATATTAGAGCAGCTAAAGCAAGACAACGAGACTAGAAACATATCTGTCATCTTCATCACTGCAAGAAACTCCTACTCCGATGAGACAAGGGGGTTTCGATTAGGAGCATGTGATTACATTCGCAAGCCGTTTCACCATGAAATAGTTAAAGCTCGAGTCAGAACTCATCTAGAACTCGCACAAAAAAGGCATTTACTAGAAGAACTTGTTAATTTAGATGCATTAACATCAATCCCAAATCGTCGTCATCTTGAACACACGCTCATTAGTAATTGGCGAGATGCAAAGCGCACACAAAAACCCATAACAATTGCAATGTTAGATGTCGATTTTTTTAAAAATTACAACGATCACTACGGCCATGCCGCTGGGGATGACGTCTTGCGACATATCGCCAGCACGATTGAGTGTCAACTAAATCGTCCACGGGATATCGTCTGTCGTTACGGCGGTGAAGAATTTTGCTTTATTCTGCCCGATACCGACATCAATGGCGCAAAGCGCATTCTAGAAGCATGCTGTCAAGCTATTGAAGGGTTAGCTATTGAGCATGAAAAATCACAAACGAGCTCAGTGGTTACCGCCAGCATAGGGGCTTGCGTCTGCCAGCCTGAAGAAGGAGATCTTCACGAAAATGCGCTATTAATAGCTGACCAGTTCCTCTACAAATCCAAAGAAGCGGGGCGAAACTGCTTATCAATCCACCAAGAATAAACTAGTACTGTATCCTCTATTTATCTTGTAATAGAATAGGTGTTTTTCACCACACTTATGATGAACCCTGCCTATAGAGGGATACATGTCCTCATCACTGCCTATTTACGACTGCCTACCAGCACTAAAAGATGCACTAACCTCTCATAATGAAGCCGTATTAGAAGCGCCACCAGGCGCGGGTAAAACCAGCGTTGTCCCAATCGAATTATTATCAGAACCCTGGCTTGCGGGCCAAAAAATATTATTGCTGGAGCCTCGCCGCATTGCCGCCAAACTGGCAGCCCAACGACTAGCCGAAAGTCTACATGAACCCCTAGGAGAAACCGTTGGTTACCGCATCCGTTTAGAATCAAAAGTAAGTATAAACACCCGTATTGAAGTTATTACTGAAGGTATTCTCACTCGACTACTACAAAACGACCCGTCCTTAGACGGCATTGGCCTTATTATTTTTGATGAGTTTCACGAGCGCAGCCTTGATGCAGACCTAGGACTTGCTCTTAGCATCTACGGGCGAGAACTGTTTAGAGAATCTCTCCCACTAAAGTTACTAATCATGTCCGCAACGCTGGATGGTAATGCCATTGCCAAAATTATCGGCTCTGAAGATAAACCAGCACCAATAATAAGCAGCGAAGGGCGACAGTTCCCTATTCGCTATCATTATGCAGAAAAAAGGCCTGATATTGGTTTTTCACTGGAACAAGCTGTAGCAGAAACAGTAGAAATAGCCTTACAAAAGCATATGGAAAGCATCTTGGTTTTTTTGCCAGGTCAAGGGGAGATTCGTCGTGTTATAGAAAAAATATCTACATTTATACACCACCACCCTGACACAATACTAACGCCGCTATACGGAAATTTAAGTTTACCCCAACAGCAAGAAGCAATACGCCCTCCACCCGAGGGCAAACGAAAAATTGTACTTGCTACCGCTATTGCTGAAACCAGCGTGACCATACAAGGCGTTTCAATCGTCATTGACAGCGGGCTTAGCCGCTTACCAAAATATGATACCAGAACAGGGCTGACTCGTCTTTATACACAGCGAGTCTCACAAGCCTCATCCATTCAACGAGCGGGACGAGCCGGACGTACCGCGCCCGGCATTTGTTACCGTTTATGGCCAGAGTACCAGCAAGGGCAACTTGTACCTCAAACACCCCCAGAAATAGAACAAGCTGACCTTACCAATCTCACACTACAACTTTTTAAATGGGGAGTACAATCTGACGAGCTCCGCTGGCTAACCCGCCCCCCTGCTGCCGCTATGCAACACGCTACTGAGCTTTTAATCAGTCTTGCCGCCCTGGAGACTAATCATAACAAGTCACAACAACTAACGTCTCACGGTACAGCCATTGCTGCACTTCCTATGCACCCTCGTTTTGCTCATATGCTATTAACCGCCAACACCCATCAGCAACAACAAGTAGCCTGTTTGCTGGCAGCAATGCTACCGGAACGAGACCTAATCCCAAGCATTGGAAGTGACATCAATGCCAGGCTTGATAAACTCATTGACATTCTGAATAGAAAATTAAAACCATCAACATCTGAAAATCATATCGTTCGCATAATCCAACAACAAGCACTACGATATTTTTCGCTATTACCCCAGCAATGCAACGCCAAGAAGAAATTTACACCCTTACCTAACCTCAAGCATAACGAGGGATTAAGTGGCCGTCTTATCGCCTATGCCTACCCCGATCGAATTGCCAAGCAACGTCCAAACCAAACATCTTATTATGTATTGGCTAATGGTCGAGAAGCCTACCTTCCAGCTCACGACCCCCTTACCAAAAACCAATGGCTTGCCATTGCAAATTCGGGTGGCCAGCAAGGTCATAGTAATGACCGAATTTATCTCGCATCACCTTTGCAGCTTGAAGAATTTGATACAACTCTAGCCAATCAAACTCACACCACATCAAAAACCCATTGGTCGAATGAGGGAAAACTCGTTGCAGAAGAACAACTTTGTATCGGAAAACTTATAATAAGAAGCAAAGCGTTAAAGTCATTAACACAGGAGCAAAAAACCTTAGCACTAATACAATGGATTAAAAAGCAAGGCTTACAATGCCTGCCTTGGACCAATGACATCAAACAATGGCAAGCCCGCGTCCTGCTACTTCGAGAGTCAGATACAAATAACAACCTTTGTTGGCCTGATATATCGGAGGCCCATCTATCAACAACCATTGAAGAATGGTTAGCCCCCTATTTAAATAACATTACCCATATCAAGCAATTAAACAACATTGATATGTTCTCTATATTGAAAAACTTACTCCCCTGGCCATTACCCAACAAATTGAACGAGCTTGCACCCAATAGCATTACCGTTCCTTCAGGGTCAAATCATCGTATCGACTATTCCCAAACACCTCCCGTGTTAGCAGTAAAACTCCAAGAAATGTTTGGCTGTAACACCACCCCATCCATAAACAACGGAAAAATAGCGTTAACCATTCATTTATTATCCCCCGCTAGACGCCCTCTACAAGTAACTCAAGACTTAGATAGCTTTTGGAGCAATGGCTACGATGATGTTAAAAAAGAAATGAAAGGCCGCTACCCTAAACACCCATGGCCTGACGATCCACGAGCCGCAATTGCGACCGCAAAAACGAAACGTCACCTATCATGATGGAAGCAGCTATACTCAAAGGGTCACAGGCCACCCACAGATCCCAATGAATTATCTTCCATGTACGCTTATTTTCAACGCAACCAGGTTCTTGTTTGCGTTGGCTCTTGTTTCTCTGCCCCTATCCTCCTGGGGGGCATGTGAAAAACTTACTGTATCTGCCAATGCCAACAACGCTCCGATTAGCTATGAGCAAGACGGTAAGCTGACGGGCATAGGGTTCGACCTATTTAATCGCCTTCTTTCAAGCATCAAAATCCCCATCGAAAGAACACAACCCTACCCCTGGAGAAGAACACTAAAAAATAGCAAAAACGGAGATATCGACATTATCATTGGTGTCAGAAAAACCGTAGATCGAATGCTGTATCTAGACTTTATTGAACCTGCATTTACCAGTACCGCACACACTATTTTTTTTAGAAAAGATAAAAAGAAACGCATAAAATCCAAAGCTGATCTAACCCATTTTAATGGCGGTGTAACTCTTGGCATGGTGTTAGATGATAAATTTTCGCTATTCATGAAGGAACACCTACAAATAACTCATGTCGCAACGGTCGAACAAAATTTTCTAAAGTTAATAAGTGGTCGCATTGACTATTTTATTGCGCCATTGTTACCCACTATAAACACCGTGCAAACACGCTACCCAGAACAACTGAAAGAGCTAACATTTTTAAGCGAACCGATTTCCGTAACCAACGAGTACATAGTCATTTCAAAACAAAGCCAATGCAACACCATAAAAACATCGTTATCTCAGTTACTGCAAAAGGTGAAAAATAACGGAACCTTTGATAACTGGCTTGGCGACAGCATGGCAAATTGGAAAGCCTTAGATTGGTATATACATCACCAGGATTAAACGATGAATACACATCCTATACAGTTCAACATTACCAGGAATCACATTCCCACAGCGCTTGTTACTCTTCTGGCCATCTTTCTATGCATATTTTTATCGGCAACAGCAAATGCTTTTAATGTTGAAGAACAGGTTCAAATCAGCGGTTTTTTAAGTTTCGGTGGTGGCATATCAAACGCTGAAGCCTACCCAGGAGGCGACGACCCCAGCGACCCCGAAGACACACCCAACCCCGAAAAAAACACACCAAAATACACAGCAGGTTCTGGTCGTTTTATTTTTGATGACAAACTGAACTTCGATCAAGATACTCGCGCAGGGCTTCAGTTTGATTTCATTATTGATGAAAAAACTTCAGCCACCCTACAATTTGTGTCTAAAGGATCTGTGGATAATTTTGATCCCGATCTTTCTTGGGCCTATTTATCCTATAACATTATGCCCGACTTAACGATACGAGCGGGACGATTTCGACTACCGATCTATCTCGCCTCCGATTATCTTGATATAGGCATCGCATACCCTTGGATACGTCCACCAACTGAAGTTTACAGCACTATAAATATGAGCAACCTAACGGGTATTGATGTTCTCTATTCTAAACAAGTTGGTAATTGGATTTGGAGCGCCCAACCATTTATGGGGGCATCTGAATTTGAGCGCGGTGATTTCACATCAAATTTTCGAGATCTATACGGTATCAACAGCTCCATCACTAACGGCGGATTAAGCGTTAGAATTGCTATTATGGAATATGAGTTTTCCGTTAAACCCTGGCCCTTAACTGATGACCATGCTCAACTCATTCAAGCATTACGAGCAGCTGGTTTTTCTGAACTTGAAGAATATGGCAACCCTAATGACCGAACCACCACATTCCTTACCGCCGGAATAAGTTGGCATAACAACGTGTGGGGCTTTCAATCAGAGTGGGCAAGACGAGACAATGCTGAATCCGGCCCCGACGTTGATGGATATTACCTAACAACAAGCTATCACTGGAATGCCTGGCAACCACACATAACATTTGCATCAAGAAAAGCTACAAATAGCAGCAGCCGCTTTCATCACGATAGACCTAATCTGGCAGTTGCCTCCCCAGCCCTGGAAGCAGCTGTTGTAGGGTTAACAAATGAATTAACCGGTATCGAGGATAACTCCAGCGAGTCAATAACAGTAGGTATAAACTACTCATTTAGTGACGCTATGATTGGAAAACTTGAATTTAGCGAGATTAGAAACAAACGTTCCACCGGCCTCTTTGAATTTGCTACAAAACATGACAAAAACTACATCGCTAGTTTTGTCGTTGACGTCATATTTTAATCGAGGAGGCCAATCATGAAATCAAAAACAGTAAAAACATTCATCGCCACCTTGATTGCACAAATCCTATTTATTTCAGCACCCTCTCACTCTTACGCAAGAGACACGCTATACATAATAACCAACACCAAAAATGCAACCCAATCCTTATCCAAACAAGACATCCAAAATATTTTTCTTGGAAAAATACAATCATTTCCAAATGGAAATCCGGCAAAACCAGTCAACTCATCAAAGGGCAGCCCATCAAGAATAGCATTTATGGAAGAGATACTGAAAAAAACAGAACGTAGCTGGCGTTCGCACTGGGCCAGACTACTATTTACAGGAAAAGGCAAACCACCCAAAGAATATCAAAACCCACAAGACATCATCGATGCTGTCGCTCAAAAAAAACAGGCTATTGGTTATGTGATTGGTAACATTGATAAAAATAGCAACATTACCATACTGATGAAAATCACCATCCCCTAACGTACAAGATTAGAAGTACCGCTATTTTTTCAGGTAGCAGCTTGCTGTGCAATGCAGCACCCGTTCCACCAACAATAAACGTTAATGTGCCAACACCCCACCCTTCTTCTTTTCGACCAACTGATCATTGCTTAAATCAAAATCCATTCATGTCTCCGATCGTGAAAGCGCGTATGCCAACCGTTTAAAAATAAGTGCGCATAAGCCGGGATATATCCCGGCTTATAATGTCAGTTATCATTTCAAATCAATCGTCATATTCAATCCAGAAGAAATATCACTATCAAACCAACGAGCAGTAATCGTTTTAGTTTCGGTAAAGAATCGTATAGCCTGCTTACCGTAAGCATGGTGATCACCGTAGAACGATTTTTTCCAGCCTGTGAATGAAAAGAATGGCAATGGCACTGGGATTGGAACATTAATTCCTACTTGCCCTACTTCAATTTCATGCTGAAAACGACGAGCTGCAGCACCACTAGCAGTGAAAATTGACGTTCCATTTCCGTAAGGGCTTTGATTAATAACATCAATGGCTTCTTCTAAGGTATCCGCTTTCACTATACACAAGACTGGCCCAAACACTTCCTCTTGATAAATACTCATCTCTGGCGTCACATCTGTGAACACAGTAGGCCCGACCCAATTCCCATCAGGGAACCCCTCAACAGTACAATCACTTCCATCAAGAACACAGTTAGCGCCTTCATCTTTACCCTGTTGAATCAGTCCTAACACTCTTTCTTTTGCCTGTGGGCTAATAAGCGGCCCATAAGCCGCACCTTTATCGTCCCAAGCACCAGGTCGAATTTCTGCAATAGCGTTTTTGATATCATCCGCCCATTCTTGAGCGGCACCAACTAACACGGCAACACTAATTGCCATACAACGCTGACCAGCTGCACCACAAGATGCACCCACAAGGCTGTTTACTACTTGGTTTTTCTGTGCGTCAGGCATTACAACCATGTGATTTTTAGCACCAGCGAAAGATTGAACACGCTTTAAATTATCGGTACCGGTTTTATAGATATACTGGCCTACTGCAACAGATCCAACAAAAGAAATCGTCTTAATATCTTCATGGCTTAATAGAAAATCCACCTGTTCTTTACGACCGTGAACGACCTGCAAGACACCTTCAGGCAAGCCTGCCTCGATTAGCAACTCAGCAAGCCTTGTTGGTGTATTAGGGCACTGTTCTGAAGGTTTTAAGATAAAGGTGTTACCGCAAGCTATTGCCAATGGGAACATCCACAAAGGAATCATCGCAGGAAAGTTAAAAGGGGTAATACCTGCACATACACCTAGCGGCTGCGTGTAGGAGTATGTATCTATCGCTCTAGCAACATTTTCTACCGTTTCACCCATCATCATCGATGATATATTACAAGCATGCTCGGCAACTTCGATACCACGCCAAACATCACCTTTTGCATCATCAAAAGTTTTACCGGTTTCCTGGGCTAGAATAGTTGCCAGCTCATCATGATGCTCTTTTAACAATGCCTGATATTGCAACATAACACGCGCCCGGACCGGTACAGGGGTATCTTTCCACGTGGTGAAGGCTGTTTTGGCAGACTCCAACGCACGGTTCATTTCATCCATTGTTGTACAAGGGGCCTCACAGATAACTTCTTGTGTTGCAGGATTAGTAACAGCAATCCACTCATCACTCTGGCTAACCTCAAACTTACCGGCAACTAATTGTTTAACTTTATTATTTTCCGGCTGGTTGTTTTCTGACTGGCTCATATCCTGCTTCCTCGTTATTGCCCCAAATTAAAAAGGGTGTTTTTCACAAAGCGGTTACATTAAACGGCTTCAAGATGCTATGTCAAAATCTTATTAGATACTATAGAAACCATTTCAACACAAAAGAAGTGATTAGAACATTGACGAAATTGCGCAATATGAGGGTTATATTGCTACCAGATCGCTACATTTGGGCAAAACAATGTCTGCTCCATCACCTAAACCTATAAGAAACAAGGGTGTTCGCATTTGTTGCGCTTAAAAGTACACTCACCCACTATTCATGCAGCAACCATCACGCTACAGCAGAGTATAAGCAGCTTAGCAAAATTTACTTTTACGATACTGGTCAGGCGATAGTCCCATTACTTTTTTAAATAAACGCGAAAAATAATAAACATCATCATAGCCGAGCACCGCACTGACCTGTTTAACAGAACGACTGCTACTGTCTAACAGATAACAGGCACGTTGCATTTTCATGTTAATAAAGTACTGAATGGGCGAATGCCCCGTTAGCGTTTTGAATTTTTTAGAAAAATGATATTTTGAAAGTTGCGCCTCAGCAGCCAGGTCGTCCAGATTTAACTGTCCATGCACATGCTCTTGCATCATAGCGCGAATACGATCCCAATTTAGAGCCTGACCGATCTGAGGCTGCTGCTGACGAACAAGAAGCGAGGCATAACTGAGAAGTGCTTGAAGTTGATGACAACCTTGAATGAATTCTGCGAGTAAATAACCACTACGATGCAACTCTGAAAGAGCATCGAAAATTCTTACCACACGAGGCTGAACGCCAATATTGAATCGCAACGATGTCATTTGTATATGCTCATAAAACGGTTGTGCCACCTCGCCATCAAAGTGCAACCAATAAATGGTCCACGGATCCTTGTTATCTGCTTGATATGTATGAGGGTGATTTGGCGGCAATATAATTAGATCGCCACTGACAATTCTGTAGCGCTTGGTGCCTGAGGCCTCTTCGGTCATTAAGGTGCCCTTCCCTGCAATACAGTAAATCATCAAATAATCTGTATGTACGGGGCGCTGCATCCTGTGATTACTTGCAACAGGGTAATAACCCATCGCAGTAGGATAAAGCCCCCGTGTAAGCGGGTTTGTGGCAAGCTGCTCGGCTATATATGGCGGCACTAAAAAGCGCACGCCTTCAGGGGGTAATGGCCAACTGGATGTAATATTCAACAGACGCCCTTGGGGTATCCCACTGTTACACGGGTGACAGTACGATAAGCCACACCTCTATCGCAATATAGTCCATCATTTAGCCAAGATCGTCAATCCTCAATCTAACCCACTCTAGGTAAGCTTGATTCTAATGTCTAAGAACGTTGAATCATTGTTGCTACGCATTACCCAATAAGTAGCACATTACTGTTAAATCAGGATTAGGAGATTGTTATGGGTGTTGTTGATACCTCTGTCGAAAAAAGTGAAGCCGCTATTGAAATAGAAGCCCTGATTGCACGTTCCCGTGCAGCACAGGCTCAAATTGAAAATTACACCCAGGAACAAGTCGATGAACTGATCACCGCCATGGTGTGGGCTGTAGCCCGCCCTGGCGTAGCTGAGCGGATTGCCCGCTTCACCATTGAAGAGACTGAACTGGGTAATTACGACGCTAAGTATTTGAAAATATTCAAAAAAACACGTGCCGCTTTGTTCGATATCATCAATGACAAATCTGTTGGTGTTATCGAAGAAGACACTGAACGCAATATCATCAAGATAGCTAAACCTGTTGGCGTGATTGGTGTGCTAGTACCCTGTACCAACCCGGAAGCAACACCTGTCATAAAGGCTATTTCAGCCATTAAAGGCCGTAACTCCATTATTGTTGCGCCCCACCCTCGCTCCAAGCTAACCAATAAAATGATCTGCGACCTGATGCGTGAAGCCTTAAAGGCCTGTGGTGCTCCTGAAGACCTGGTTATTGCTATTGAAATACCATCCATGGACGGCACTGCTGAACTAATGAAGCAATCTGACCGAGTACTAGCTACCGGTGGTTCCCCGATGGTTAAAGCAGCCTACTCAAGCGGAACGCCTGCGCTGGGTGTGGGTGCAGGTAACGCCGTCATCACCGTTGATGATACTGCCGACTTGGTGGATGCTGCTGAAAAAATTCGTATTTCAAAAACATTGGATTATGCAGCCTCTTGCTCTTCTGATAACGCAGTTGTCGCTTTTGATTCTATTGCTGACGAATTACTAGATCAGCTCCAACAGCAAGGTGGTTATATCGTCAATGCTGAGGAAAAGCAGAAGCTTGAAGACATTATCTGGGAAGATGGACACATAGCCTCACGCATTGTTGCGCAGCCGGCAGAAACCCTGGCTAGCATGGCGGGCATAGACCTCCCACACGGCAAGCAATTCTTTATTGTGCCTGAAACAGGTGCAGGTGCAGACTATCCATTTTCTGGTGAAAAAATGTCAGTTGTTATGGCATTCTACCGCGTTAGCAATATAGACGAAGCCATCACTCAAACCAATGAGATTCAAACCTATCAAGGTATGGGGCACTCGTGTGGTATCTATTCTCAGAATGACAACAACATTTTGAAATACGGTATAGGCACCAAAACATCACGAGTTATGGTTAACCAGCCCCAAGCTCCGTCTAACAGCGGTAACGTTTGGAATGGAATGCGCCAGACATTCTCTTTAGGGTGCGGCTCTTGGGGCGGAAACAGCATCAACAACAATATCACCTGGGAAGACCTGGTTAACATTACCTGGATCTCAAAGCCACTGGCTAAAAACAAAGTAATACCCGAAGATGAGATATTATTCGCCAGCGCAATAAGTAAGTTAAAGTAGAATCACCTAAAATTATTAGCTCCCTCACAAGTGGGGAGCAATAATTATAAAGTGCCAAAAAGCACGTAACTTGACTTAATAACATGACTTAGTAACACAACATAGAGTCTGACCTATGGATTTTAATTTAAGCGAAGAACAGCAGGCGTTCCAAAATGCGGCGCGCGCTTTTGCAGCAGGTGAAATGGCGCCTCATGCAGCTGAATGGGATGAAAAAAAGATTTTCCCAAAAAACGTTATCGCCAAAGCAGGCGAAATGGGCTTTTGTGGTTTGTACTCCCCTGAAGATGTGGGTGGAACGGGATTATCACGAGTCGATTCGTCGATCATTCTGGAAGAGTTAGCGGCAGCATGTACATCAACAGCTGCTTATATTTCCATTCACAATATGGCCACCTGGATGACGGCCACCTGGGGAACTGACACAATTAAAGAGACATGGTGTGGGGACCTCGTTACAGGTCAGAAGCTAGCATCATATTGTTTAACTGAGCCCGGCGCAGGTAGTGATGCAGGTTCATTACTCACCTCTGCAAAAAAAGACGGTGACAACTACATCATCAATGGCAGTAAAATGTTTATCAGTGGTGCTGGCGAAACAGATCTATTGGTTGTCATGGTACGTACTGGAGCTCCTGACAGCGGGCCCAAAGGTATCTCTGCCTTCGCAATTCCAGCAGATACTGACGGTATCACTTACGGCAAAAACGAAGACAAAATGGGCTGGAACAGTCAACCAACACGAGCTATCAGTTTTGAAAACGTGCGTGTTTCAGCCGAGCACCTGCTGGGAGCTGAAGGCGAAGGTTTTAAAATCGCCATGAAAGGCCTGGATGGTGGGCGCATTAATATCGCCTCCTGTTCTATTGGAGCAGCACAAGCGTGTATCAACCACACCCAAGCCTATATGAAGGAACGCAGCCAATTTGGTAAGCCATTGGCGGCTTTTCAAGCGCTTCAATTCAAACTGGCAGACATGGTTACTGAATTGGTTGCTGCACGCACCATGGTTCATTTAGCTGCCTTTAAGCTGGATAAAAATGATGCTGATAAAACTACCTATTGTGCCATGGCCAAACGCTTTGCTACCGATATCGGTTTTAATGTGTGCAATGATGCAATTCAACTTCACGGCGGTTATGGTTATATTCGTGAATACCCCATTGAGCGTTTCCAGCGTGATTCACGCGTCCACCAGATTCTGGAAGGTACAAATGAAATCATGCGTATGGTAACTGCACGGCGCATACTCGAAGACGGTGCTACTGATGCTATTCGCTAAGCATCATGTGTTTAATGTACTTTTTGGCAATCTATTTATCTGTTTAAAAGAATTGAGGAAATAATTAAATGAGTGATTTATTACAAGTTGAAAAACGTGGTCATATCGCCATTATCACCATGAATAATCCACCAGCTAATATCTGGACGGTTGATAGTTTGTATTTGTTGAAAGACATTGTGGAAGAGTTAAATACCGATAAAGATAACTACGCATTAGTCTTGACCGGCCAAGGAGAGAAATTCTTTTGTGCGGGTGCTGACCTCAAAATGTTCGCTGACGGCGACAAAGACAATGCACGAAAAGCAGCTCAAGCATTTGGGGACGGCTTTCAGGCATTAACCGATTACGAAGGTGTTTCAATTGCAGCCATCAATGGTTTTGCGATGGGCGGTGGTTTAGAAGCGGCGATGGCCTGTGATATCCGTATCGCAGAAAGTCAAGCAAAGATGGCCTTACCAGAAGCTAAAGTCGGTTTATTACCTTGCGGCTTGGGTACTCAGCACCTTCCTGCCCTGGTTGGAGAAGGCTGGGCAAAGCGAATGATTCTGTGTAATGAACAGCTAAAGGCAGATAAAGCGCTGGAAATTGGTTTGGTTCAAGAAGTTGTTGAAACGGGTAAGGCATTAGAAGCGGCGCTTACGCTGGCTGAACGTGTTGCAGAGCAAAGCCCAACATCGGTTAAAGTGTGCAAAAAATTGATCATGGGTAGTCGTAACCTTCCCATGAATGAAAACCTATCCCTTGAGCGTGATGCATTTGCTGACCTGTTCGACACGAAAGATCAGTTGGAAGGCGTTACTGCTTTCCTAGAAAAACGTAAGCCAGAATGGACTAATAGCTAAACCAATTAAAGAGAAGATGAGATGACTGATCCGGTAATTTTTGAAGAGCGTCAGGCGGGAACAAAAAAAATTGGCATTGCCAGCCTCAACGTTGAAAAATCGCTCAATGCGCTATCGCTTGCAATGGTGGACTTGTTAGAAGAAAAGCTAACCCTTTGGGAAGCGGATGACAGTATTGCTTGTGTCTTTTTACAAGGTGTTGGCGACAAAGCATTTTGTGCAGGGGGGGATGTTATTGCGCTTTTCAATGGCGCAGCAGCTTACGGCGAAGCCTACGATGACGATACGATGGATCAGTTTTTCAAGCGAGAATATGAGCTTGATTATCACATCCACATGTATACAAAACCTATCATCCTGTGGGGTAACGGTATAGTAATGGGGGGCGGAATTGGTTTGATGAGCGGAGCAAGCCATCGCGTCGTGACCGAATCCACACGCATGGCAATGCCTGAAGTGACTATTGGTTTATACCCTGATGTCGGCGGCACCTGGTTTTTGAATCATGCACCCGGTAAAACCGGCATGTTTCTGGGTTTAACCGGAGCATCGTTCAATGCGACTGATGCTAAATTTATAGGCCTGGCTGATCGCTTTATTACACACGATCAAAAAGACGCCGTGTTAGCTGCGTTAACGGATCAAACCTGGCCGGAAGCCCTGCCTGAGCATCATGGTTTAGTCACGCATATTTTACGTGACTTCGAAAAAAGCTGCGAAGAGCAACAGCCATCGAGTCAGGTGCGCGAGCATCTGGATTGGATCAATACCACCTGTGACGGGGATAACCTGCTGCAAATTATTGATCAAATCACAGCGTATGACGGTGATGATAAGTGGTTATGTAAAGCGGCCAAAACGTTGTCACAAGGTTGCCCGGTGTCCCCTCACCTCGTATGGCAGCAATTTACTCGCGGCAAACATTTGTCGCTCAAAGAAGTTTTTCAATTTGAATTAGTGTTATCCACCAATTGTTTACGCCAGGGGCATTTTAAAGAAGGTGTGCGTGCACTTTTGGTTGAGAAAGACCGCAACCCTCAGTGGCAACCTGCAACCGTGGATTCTGTAACTGAGGCAGACATCAGTGCGCTAATTAAACCTGCATGGGGTAATGGCCCGCACCCACTTGAAAATCTGTAATCCATAAGAACAAAACATAAGGAACGAACATAATGACTCAAACAGTAGCCTTTATTGGACTCGGCAACATGGGCGGCGGCATGGCCGCTAATTTGGTTAAAGCAGGCTTTGTGGTTAATGCATTTGATTTGTCGTCAGCGGCCCAGGAACATGCTCGTGAATCCGGCTGTCATGTTGTTGATAGTGCAAGGGCTGCTGTAGTTGGTGCAGACTTTATTGTTAGCATGCTGCCGAACGGCACTATTGTTGAAAGCGTTTATATTGATGGTGATGCACTACTAGATGTCATCGACAAAAGCGCGCTGGTTTTAGATTGCTCAACTGTTGCCCCCGCAAATTCTCGTCGTGTTGAAGCTGAAGCAGCCAAGCGAGGCATTCGTGCTATTGATGCACCTGTTTCTGGTGGTGTGGCGGCGGCTGCCGCTGGCACATTAGCCTTTATGTGTGGAGGTGCAGAAGACGATTACCAGGCAGCACAACCCGTACTATCCGCTATGGGCAGCAACATCTTCCGCGCAGGTGATGCCGGTGCCGGTCAGGTTGCCAAAATCTGCAATAACATGCTACTAGCAATCCACATGACAGGGACGGCTGAAGCATTACAACTAGGTATCGACAACGGCCTCGACCCTAAAGCCCTGTCCGATATAATGCTGAAAAGCTCGGGAAGCAATTGGTCACTGCAGAAATACAACCCAGTACCAGGCGTCATGGACGGTGTACCATCAGGCAATAATTACCAGGGCGGATTTATGGTTGACCTGATGTTGAAAGATTTAGGTCTTGCAGCTGAGGCCTCTACAGGTAGCAAATCATCCATCCCAATGGGTGCTGCCGCGCGCAACCTATTTAATCTACACAAGCGCTCAGGAGAGAATGTAGGTGCATTAGATTTCTCCAGCATCATCCGCTTGTATGAACAGGGCGAATAGTCTGGAGTATCGAGAATAAATTGGCGCTGATATTCATAGCACCAATAAACCACCCTCGCGTACGAACATCACGCTTGTTAAGGCGCTTATGTATCTGAATGAATTTCAATTGTTTTAGATACATAGACGCCTCCGCTGATTAGAAGCCAAGGCACGCAAACACTTTACTCTGGCAATACCCAGTCGATTGGAGCCTTCCCTTTAGACCTCAGGTAAGCGTTTGTCTCACTAAAATGCCCGCAACCTAAAAAGCCTCGATGAGCAGACAGCGGAGATGGGTGGACCGAACGCAACACTTTGTGCTTCGTTTGATCAATAAATTGGCCTTTTTTGTGAGCATAATTACCCCACAATAAAAAGACGACACCCTCTTGCTCCTCATTGATTTTTTGAATCACACTATCAGTAAACCGCTCCCACCCTTTCTTTTGGTGCGCGCCGGCTGTTGCCTGCTCTACTGTCAGTACGCTATTAAGTAACAATACACCTTGCTTAGCCCAGGAGGTTAAACAACCATGGCTCGGTATATCCATACCTAAATCACGATTCAACTCTTTAAAGATATTTTTTAAAGAAGGAGGTGTCTTCACACCCTCCTGCACAGAAAAACACAAACCATGTGCCTGACCTGGACCGTGATAAGGGTCTTGTCCTAAAATCACGACCTTTAAATCATCAAAAGGAGTAAAGTTAAAGGCGTTAAAATACTCATCGCCTGGAGGGTAAATGATTTTTCCAGCTTTCTTTTGCTGCAATAAAAACGCTCTCAATTGCACCATATAATCTAAATCAAGCTCTGCAGACAGCTGCTTTTCCCAGCTAGGCTCTAATGTTAAGCGTTCCACTGTCTCACTCACCTTAATCTAGACCTGAACTAAAAAGGTATGAAATATACGCTTTAACATGCGTTTAGCACGGTCAGCATCAAACTCTTCAGCGGGACACTGTAAACCTTCTTGCTCTAAACGGAAAATGGTTGCCATTAATAACTCTGCAACAATATCAGGCTCATCAATCCCCATTTTTTCACATAGCAAATGCATATCATTCACAAGGTAGCCATAATAATGCTTAGCCATCTCACGAAGGCGCGGGTCACGTAGCGATTCATGCATAAACGCTTGCTCCGCTAACAAATGGTCACGCTTATCAGTTAATTCATGCTGAATAAAGGCTACCAATAAAGTGGCTAACGCTTCAACTAACTGGTTTCTTATAGGGCCCGCGTCAGGAACTTTACCACCGTTAGCCTGAATAAACGCTTCAACTTCAGTATAAATTGGTGTTACCACGTCACTCATTGCTTTTTCGGCAAATAACGTAAATGTATCGGTGATTAAGTCTGATATGTCCTTAAAGTAATATGTCGTGGCAGATAACGGCACTTCCGCTTCTTTTGCCACCGCTCTGTGACGAACTCCACGAACGCCCTCTTTAACGACAAGCCTTAATGCAGCTTCTAAAATAGCCTTTCGGCGCTGCTCACTTCTTGTACGACTGGCTTTTCGCCCTTGATAATTTACATTTACACCATCAGACATAATAACAATTCACTACCGGAAACAGTGGGTTCTAGTTGAGCCAATCATACGCTAAATAGTCAAGAAATACAGCGAGATGGCTGGATGAATAGTCATCTCGCTGTACGCCCAAATTTAACTATTATCCATTTTGACAATAACTTTATTGCAACTGACATTTGATTGCTTAATAAAGCCAGTATAGATGTATTACCAGAATTCACAGGGGTTGTATTTTGCAATACTGTTGCACGCTTGAGGGCTAAGAGGTGCCTTCCTACTGATAGGCACTGCGTCCGCTTCAATAATGATTAAATGTTAAACCGAAGTAACCTCTCCTTGAATCAACACTTCGCTTTGATCAACTCGCTCTGTTGAGGAAGGTCGTTCTTGGCGCTTTTTATCTTTTCTACCATCAATGAATAGTAACAACGGCACAAAGAAGAAAAAATTCACGGCCAATGCGATTGTTACTGTAATCGCTGTTAGCATTCCCATACTCGAGTTCGGATAATAATGCGATGTAGCCATCATGCCAAAATTTGCCGCTAGCACCATTGTTGTTGCAATTAATGCTAAACCAACGGTTTTAAACGCATATCGTGTCGCTTCAACACTTGTTAGGTTATTCTCTCGTCTTGCGCGAATATATTTACTTAAGAAATGAACGGTGTTATCAATCACGATACCCAGAGTCATACAAGCAACAATACTTACCGCTATACCAATCTGCCCTTTCCATAACCCCCATATTCCAAAAGAAATTACTGCGGGAAATATATTGGGAAATATACTTAACAATCCGTACTTAAAGGAACGTAGTGCGATGATTAACAATAGCGATACCACAATTAATGCCAACCCAGTTCCAACCAACATCCCTTTGATATTATGGTAAGACAATTCCCCTAACAACAAGTCAAAACCAACGCCCTGTGTTTCCATCCTTTCAGGTAAATTATTCGCAATCCAGTTTCTCGCAGACCGTTCAAAATCAATAATTTCATTTGAAGATACCGTTGCTAATAAAACATCCACTCTTACAGCAGAACGATCTATGTCCATTTGATTTTCTAACCCTAAACCAAAAGGCAAGGACATCTGAAACATCAATACATACTGCGAAATCAACTCTCGTTGCTCTGGGACTTGATAGTAATCCGTATCGCCGCCGTTCATATCACGATTTAGCCGTTTAATCGTATCGGAAAATGTAGATACAAACATCACATTATCTTGCTCCCTTGCCCAATCAGAAAAGCGATCAAGGCCGAGCATATACTCGGGGGCCATAATACCTCGAGTCTCGCCGGAGGGAAAAGCAAATTGAATCCGATGATGACCAGTAAGCTCATCAACCATAAACTGCGTAGCATTTCTCACTTCAAAGCTCTCGTCAAAGTACTCAAACCACACATCATTAAATTCATTTTTTAAGCTACATACCGACAACAAAGAAAATATTAACGTTGCGACAACAAATACTGTTTTTCGTCGCTCTATCACCAGGTCTGCAAATTTACTCATAAATTTGTGACGCCACAGCATTTCACCTTCCGACCCTTTGCTTTCATCAAAATGGCGCGCCTTCTGTTTCACTTTCAATTGCGGTAGCACCATAATCATTGCAGGTAAAAATACAATCGACAAAAACCAAGCAGCCATCACGCCTACTGAAACCAAATTTCCCATATCAGCAAACGGCGGTGATTCAGAATTATTTAAAAACAAAAAGCCTACAGCAGTCGTCACACTAGTGAGAAATACCGGCTGCATATTTATGCGTAAACTTTCCAGCATCGCCTCACGTTTTTCTTGCCCTTCACTGATTTGATGCTGAAACGTCAACAACAGATGCATACTATCCGCCACAGCTAACGTCAGGATAATTGCAGGTGCCCCACCCATAACCGGTGTAAGTTCAACCCCCCACCACGTCATGATACCGAGCCCAATAACATTCGATAACGCAATGACAAAATACGTGAGCACCACCGACGCCACACTTCGCAACATAATATAAAGGCAAATCAGCACTGCAATAGTGCTGTATAAGGATGTTTTGCTTAATGCATCCTCTGTCGCTTTTTGGGATGCATCCTTAAATGCAACATGCCCTGACAGCATAAACTCCACATCAGGATAACGCGTTCGAAAATCATCTCGTACTGATCTCGCGTACTCCATAATCATTGGTGCGTCACGTCCACCTTCATTATCAGCAAGCACCGATACATTAACCGAGGCTACATGCCCTCTAGTAGAAATGACGTTCTTCACAAGATAAGGCTCATTAAGCGCTATCTGCTTGACCTTATCTAATTGTTTATCGGATAAGCTAAGGGGCTCATCCACCAAATCGATTACATCGAGGTCATCTCCATTAACCTCTGTATGCTGAAAATTCACTAAAGAATCAACCCGAAGTGTTTTAGGTAACGTCCAGGCTTGAATGGTCAGCTCCTGAAGCATGGCCAAATTTTCACGTGTAAAAACATTGTCGTTTTTAGGGTGAACAATAAAAACAACGTTATCGTCTTTGGTAAAACGTTGTTCCAATGCAACTAGGCGCTGCATTCCTTCATTATCAGGGCCAAATAACACCCTCGGATCATTGTTTAGCTCAGCAAATCGTAAGCCATAACCCGATGTCCCTACCACCAAGAGGGTAAAAATGATGCAAATCCATGGATGATCGACAATAAACCGCTGAAAACGCTGAACAAACCCAGATCCTTCCACGATATTAGCCTGAGAATTCTTATTCATAGCTGTTATCTCTATTTTATTAATATCCAACCATTGTGCTCAAATAAAAATAAAAATCGCATAACTAAAAAGGGTTATTTTGACTCACAATTTGCCTTAAATCCTACTATTTACTAAATACCCCCACCTCTTGAGCCTTGGATACAGCTTGCGTGCGGCTCTTAACCATCAATTTCTCATACAGATTCCGTATATGCACTTTTGCGGTATTAGAAGAAATAGAGAGCCTATCTGCGATTTCTGCATTTTTTAACCCTTGCTTGATCAACCACAAAATCTCTACCTCCCTTGATGTCAGGCTTTCTTTTACTTTGTTGTTCTCTCGATGTAACTCATGCTTATCAACAGTCCCCGATTGAAACATAGATTGCTTTTCAAGGTGACCTCGATACGCTAAAAGAGATGCATTCAACCCTCGCAAGCGTTGTAACAAGGGGCCAATAACCAGCCAATCATCTAAAAATACCCGGCAATAGCCAGCGCTTTCGCCGATAACAATCGCTTTTAACAAATAACGGCGAGCGCCCATGGAGTCCTGCAGCCTTTCACACATCAATACACCTAACACCAACGCTCTAATTGAGCTTAACATTCTCCCAAACCGCTCACTATCCTCCACGATAAACGTAAGTAACTGCCGAGCCAATTCAAACTTATCTTGTAATATATAAGCTCGTATTAATAAAAAGCGCTCCTCTTCACTTCTATAATAAGTAATTTCCTGTAATCGCGACTGCTCTTGATCAGCCCATTTTATTAGCACCTCATACTTACCCTGAGAAAATGCCAATTTTGCCAGAAACATGCTGATTGGGGGGGATATAAAAGACCAAAAACTTAAGTGATCAGAGAAGTCTTCCTGGGCAGCTCGCAATAGCTGGTCAGCCTCATCATAACGTCTCGCACCCATCAAGGCATTGGCATAGGTAATATCTGTTAATGCTTTTTGCCCTGGCATAGCAGCAGAGCCGGTATGGTTTCTCAAGTTACGCCAACATTCACTGACATTTTCAAACTTATTCGTTTCACGATACATATCCAATTTACAGATATCTGACCAACCCACCGCAAGCCCAGGATCTGTCCCAACAGAGTCAACCCATCGATGAAACTCAGCAAAACACTCAAAAGCCCCACTTACATCACCGCCATAATAACGGGCCATCCCTAAGGTTTGAGCCAAACTTAACGCAATGAATTGATTATTTTCACGTTTTGCTTTACTCAAAATTGCAGGCGCATATTTGATGATATTCGTCATATCACCCCGTACAAAATAATCAATCACCACACCTAACTGAACACCTAAATCCTCATTCTGATGAGAACTTTGCAATAATGATTCGTGGTCCGCAATTAACCGTCTCGCTCCCTGGGGGTCGCCAGAAATATGGGCTAATTGTGTACGGTACACTGCAACATGACTAAGTAACTGTTTACGCTCATCACCGGTCATCTCGACAAGGTTAGTGTCGATTATCTCCTCAATACGATCCAAGTAGGCTTCAGCAGGTGTAATATTATTGCTTCGAAACAAAGACCAGGCTTTAATAAGCAGCAACTTGGGTCTATTTTGCAGTTCATTTTCCGGCAATTTATCTAACAAAGACTCTGACAGCGAATCTTCGCTCCCTAACACCCTTCCATAGCTAATATCCTCCACAAGTTCGGAAGCACGCTGCCACTGTTCCGCAGCAAGATAGTGCTCAATCGCTTCTTCCTTGTGTTCAATTGCATTAAACGCTGCTGCCGCCTTTGCATGTAATTCATGTCGTACATTCACAGGCTTTTTATCAAACTGAAATAATAAAGCCTCACGAAACAACTCATGAAAACGATACCAATCAGCCTCCCCGTGAAGAGACTGAATGAATAGATTTTTCTCTTTAAGCTGCTTTATAAGTTCGTTACTATTTTTGATGGAAAAAATAGAATCTAGCAATTCCGTCGAAAAACACGCCAATGGTGACGTATCAATAACAAAGTCGCGCACCTCTTTGCTGAGACCAGAAATAACCTCATCAAATAGGTATCGTATTACTTCCTCATCCAAATCTGTTAATGCTCGAGTTAAAACACTATCTTCTTTTGCCATTGGTAAATCACGCTGCATCGACAGCACCGCAAGCTGAACTGCTGCCGCCCAACCTTCTGTCCGTTTTTGTAGCACAAAAACACTGTCTTCACTGACGGCACCCGAAAAACGTTGCTTCAAAAATAGCGCAGTTTCTTCGGCGATAAATGCCAATTCCACACTGGTAACTTCAACTAATTGATCACGAACTTTACGTCGTTCAATAAATAACGGTGGCTGAGTACGGCTTGCGAGAACAACATGAATGGATGCAGGTAAATTATCAAAAAAATACGCCATCGTATCATGTATCTGTGCATTATTAATGACGTGATAATCATCCAGCACCAGGACCAAAGGTACTGACGATGCGCCTCCATTCCACATTAACAGCTCGTTTACTAACATCTCAACTAACTGATCGATATGGTGAGGTGATATATCCAACAATAGAGCTTGAGACTTTGAAGCAATCTGTTCGGCACTACGCTGAATAGCACCGACCAAATACCGCCAAAAGCGTAGAACATCATTATCTCGCCCATCTAAAGACAGCCAGATTGGCTGTAATTCATAAGCCGACAGCCACTGGATGATCAGCGTAGTTTTACCGTATCCAGGAGGCGCTTGTAATAAGCTTATATGCCCAGATTTAGGATTACCCAGCCGAGCAAACAGCCGCTGTCGCTGCATTAATTGAGATGGAATAATAGGCACTAAAAACTTGGTTTCTAACAACATAATTGACATTTTTTCTTTTGTATAGAAATCAGATTCCACAGTGTCCTATGTTAACGGTTTTTGATCAATCTAATCCTTATTCTCATCATAAATAGGTATTTGCCTCGCACCATCAAACCAATCCACTTTTGAACCATAATATATATGATAATCAGGAGTATGATTTACCAGAGACGATAAGGTCCCTAGCCGTAATCGCACGACTTCAGGCATATCAATTCGTTGGCTAAAAATAGGGCTACCGCAGTTTTTACAAAAAACGCGGCGCTTCTCTTTACTCGAAAAAAACGATTTTAGCGATGTTTCCCCCGTCAAAAAACGTAACTTATTCGTCTCAATCGGCGCATTGGTCACAAATGGTGTGCCCTGAGCCTGTCGACACTGGCTACAGTGACAAATGGCGACCTCCGTTATCTCGCCATCATATTCAAACCTCACATCACCACACAAACAACGTCCTTTTAACATATTACTACTCCATAAATTAATGTAGCTTTAGCCTTGGTCGTATAAAACGATTAATCTTATCCGACAAAGCTACAAGCAACGTCTTAAACCAACCATGTATAGCCAGTTGATGCATGCGGTACAAAGAAACATACGCTAAACGAGCAATCCGCCCCTCCACACTTAAACTACCCGTTGAAAGCCCCCCCATTAAACTACCAAATGCAGTGAAATCACTCAGAGAAACCAGAGAACCATAATCACTGTATTCAAAATCAGCAAGTGGCTTTCCTGTATGAAGATTGCGAATATTTTTTGCTACCAAACTTGCCATTTGATGAGCAGACTGAGCCCTTGGTGGCACCCAACGCACCTCACCATCCGCCCCAATCATTTCACAACCAGCACAATCACCTAAAGCAAAAATAGCGGGATCGCCTTTTACTTGTAACGTTGACTCAACAAGTAGCTGATTTGCACGATTGGTCTCAAGCCCACCAAAATCACGCAAGAATTCGGGAGCCTTTACACCCGCAGCCCATACAATGAGATCAGCTTCAAAACGCGTTCCATCTTTGGTAATCAGTACATTTTTTTCCGCTCGGGTAATCATCGTCGATAGGTTTACGTTAACCCCCAGTGCTTCCAGTTCCGTAAAAACGGCTGATGAAATTCGTTCGCTTAACGCAGGCAACAAGCACGGGCCTGCCTCTATCAGTGAAACTTGTAAATGCTCCGGTCGAACATTACGCAAGCCATAAGTAGCAAACAGCTGCCGTGCTTTAAATAATTCTGCAGAAAGCTCAACTCCCGTAGCACCACCACCAACAATAACCACATGTAACTTACGCTCGATGGTAGTTTTGGCGAGATCGCGATTCAATCGAATAAATTGATTGACCAAGCGACGCTGAAACGTTTTTGCTTGGTAAATACTATCCAAAAATATACAATTTTCAGCAACACCATCAATACCGAAGTCATTGGATACGCTACCAATCGCTAACACAAGATAGTCATAAGGCTCTTCACGTTGTGGTAAAATTTCTTCACCATCATCGTCAAATAACGCTGCTAGCTGAATTACTTTCTTATCACGATCAACACCACACAGCGTACCAACTTTAAAGGTAAATCCGTTATAGTGCGCATGCGCTCGATACCCAACGGCATCCGCTTCAGCATCCAGTGAGCCTGATGCCACTTCATGCAGTAACGGTTTCCAGATATGAGTATGGTTTCGATCGAGCAAAAGTACTTCCGCTTTGCCTTTACGACCCATTTTTTTACCTAATGATGTTGCTAGCTCTAAGCCACCCGCACCGCCTCCAACAATAACAATTTTCATTTTAATGCCCTATACAAGTAAGATTCCTTTGTATCCCATTCATAAAGCACTAATGAGGTACAAAGGAATTTCACCTAATAAAAATAGCAAGAACCTATTTTAGGTAGGGACATACGAGAAAGATAAGTCAGTACCTGTACGGCACCAATCATATTGGTATCCTTATAAATACGACATATTTAAGCTATCAATTATAACGAAGTTACCATCCATCGTTAATACTTATATTTTTATAAATTGTACGTTAACGTTAAAGAATATGCTCTGAGATCGGCATCACCAAATGCCCCCTCAGTCATATTTATATCCACACTCCAATGGGCATCCATATCATAAATAACATAAAACCCAACAAGCCCACCACTGTCACCCGTTGCTGGCGTACCATTTCCACCGCCATTACCTCCCCCACCATTAGTTGGCGGAGGGGGAGGCGGAGCGCCAACATTCTCGTCTTCAGAGCCCCCTGATACCTGATCATACCAATCTAAACTTACGCCAGCGAAAACACCGGAATTATCGGACAAATAGAAGTAGTAATCAGAATTCAACTTTAGATTTACATACCTAAAGTCACTACTCTCTGAAAGATGCATCTTCGGATCACCCAATGCCGCATCAACGTCTTTTTTATCATCCTGCAAGCCCAACAAAACAGTGTGCGCCCACAACCCAACTTCCCACTGATAACTTACATCAAAATGGAGGACTGTTGATTTAATATCAGCACTCGTAAAGAACTCTCTATTTCTACCGTGAATGATTTCAATTTCATCGTCGATTTGACGATAAGAAGCAAAAACTTCCCAACTGCCAAAGGAGTAGCCTGCACCTACGCTTTTTAAAGACGACGTAATCTCAGCATCGCCCGAATCAATCAGCCCTACATCGTCACCCCACTCACCTACTCCAAACTGCAAAAAAGCGGATTCTCCAATATCCAACTCCCCTCCAATCGCACCTCCAGTTAACCGGTAGTCCAGTTTTATTTTATCCACTTCTGTAACGTATTCATAACTATCCGCACCAATATATAGGTTGCTGGCATAAATAAGAGAAGAACTAAAAACAGTGATCAGCACACAGAATAAGACTGTCAGTGTGTACTTTTCTTTAATATAACGTTTATTCATAACCTTCACCTATCCCCTATCAAGGAGGTTCACAGACAAAAAAAATACTTAAATAATCAATAATTACACGTAATTTACCGTCGACTTCTTCGTGGTCTGTCGATGCTTGGAGTGGATCGTCGAGTCCTAGAACTTGGCCTTGAATGCCGCGACTCTGGTCGCACCTCTTCTTTTGACTGATTCTCATCAACTTGTACTTCTACAATTTCATTCAACGTTAGTTTCTTCAAATAAGTTCTAATCTTATCTTTACCCATTTTCCCGTCAAATAATACAAAGCAAGGCACTTGATCAATAACATTACAACTATGGGTTTGTGTATTAAGTATTGCCGAGGAACCTTTCTCTACGACAGAAGTTCCAGCACAGTTATTGATGCGAATCTGCCCCTGGTATACCGATATGATTTCAGCATTTTTCATCATTGGCTTTTGATACTTCTTACATTGTTTTATTGCATCATACTCAGTATCACAACGCTGACCGTCGCAGACTCTAACTACCCACTCTGCTCGACCAGCATGTAAGTTTCCACTAGGCGTAGATAACGTAAATCGCTCATGAGACTTTGAGGCGATAGTACCCGAAGTTACCCGAGCGCCTCCTCGTACCACTTTTAGATTGATATCACCAGCGTCCATTGTGACTGGAAAATGCGTTATATGAAATTCAGATTCTGGTCTTAAAACTACACGCGTCAGATCATAAAAATTAACGGTTAGCCAACTCCCCTTACCCGTAACAAGCCTATCACCTGAATAAATTCCTTGTTGAATATGTAACTTTTTCGTTTCACCGTCATCGCCAATTAAGCTAACGTCACCTACGACTCTAACCACGGACCCGACTGATTTTTCTTTTGCAACCACATCCCCTGAAACAATAAAAAATACAATAAAAACACATAACATGAACATTAAGGTGACACGCGAAATAAGAATAGAGTCACGTTGAATCATAATGGTGACTCCGTAGAAAGTTTATCAGCAATTTGATCAACCGGTCGACCTTGCCTTGTTGCATGATACTGATGACAGGTTAAGCAATTCGAAGGCGCCCTTCCTTGTTGGTGGCACTGAGTACATGTAGACCGTGTCATCGACAAAAAACTTGTCTCATACACAGGTTCCGAATTTGCATCACTCGTTGTTTCTTCAGGTCTTTGAACATCCTCAAGCTGGACCTCGTTTAATATATGACAACTTGAACAACCATCATCAGTCATCAAACTAAAATGTGAAACATGAGAGAATCGATTGAAATCAGTCCTAATATCTTCAGGCTTAAAACCTTGCCAATGTATCTTTTGACTCTGGCGTTCACTCTCAATTGTCGTTAAAGAATGGCATTTAATACACCCTCCCACCGACTGTTCACCACTTAACGATTCAAATATTTCATTGTGTACAGCCTCATCTCGACCAAAGGTTACCTCCAACCACGTTGCCAGAAAAGGATCTGCATGATCAATAGGGCGGTATAGTATGTTACTGCCCTCCCGGTACCAACCGCCACTCTTCGCCCAATCTTCACTATTTTGCGCATTAATATCGGCAATGTCATTTACAACGGCAACATTCTCGTCATCCGCTTCTGATATATCATCGAACTCTTCATCGCCACCTAAGATACCTTCATCGTCAAGCTCAGCCTCTAGAATGTCTTCATCTAATATGTCTTCATCTAATATGTCTTCATCTAATATGTCTTCATCTAATATGTCTTCATCTAATATGTCTTCATCATCATCACCGGTATTAATTTCGAGTTCCCCGACGTATGAATGAGATACAGATTCAATCCTCTCATCGTTCTCAAGTTCGCTCGACATATCATGTTTTGGTATCTTTCTATTATTTTGACGAAAATTAAAAACCTCACCAGCTAAACGCGGAAACCATTCTTTCTGATTATTAATGAGCGTATCTCTAGGCAGTGAAGATATTAGCCGATTTAATGTTGGCTGATCCAAGGTATGATCGAAAGCCAGAGCAAGACGTTGATATAATACAGCGGCACCACCACTTTGAATATCAAAGAACAATTCCTTTATATTCCAAGCTAAACCGGCAACCATAGCAATTTCGTGTGTACTTGCCTCACTCAAATCGTATAACACAATATCTTCAGGTACCCCTCTAGCGCCATCATTAAAATTATACTGTAAAACACTGCTGTCCCACAGTTTCATAACATCGACAACTGTTTGTTTTTATCTGGCTCGTCATCAATTGGTGGCGAGAACAAATCGTACAAATTTCTTCGATCAAAAA
>MAAL01000168.1 GCA_002163245.1 Gammaproteobacteria bacterium 42_54_T18
GAGGGATTGAATGTAAACGAAAAAGAGCTGGCTGGGATAAGGACTATCTCTGGAGGGTTCTGACATCAGATAGACACCTTACAGAATCAATGATTTAGATGCGTTCGCCATGGGGGGAGGGGGATTCGCCTTTGTTTTCCGTTAGTTGGGGGGTATACGCTGTGTTTTTTTTGGAAGTGTCAAAATTGTCACGGAAGCGGTTGTGTATATATATGTTTTTTGCGGACGATTTTGGCTGAGGAAAGACGGTTTTTTGGCTAACTGTAACGGTTGCTTTGTGACGAGATATTGGCGTATTGGCGCTTAATATGAGAAGGGGGGAAGGGGTGCTGTGTTAGGCCTGTTTCATTGCAGGCTTTTTTCTTGGAATACCGAGGCGTTGGCGTCTTTCCCATAGGCATTTTCGGCTGATGCCTAGTTTCTGGGCGAGTTCTGTTTCCGTCATCTCGTCTTGGTGGTCTAGTACAAAGTGCTGGAAATAGTCCTCTAGTGATAGATCTACTTCAGGGTCTGAGTCAGTTTCGGGGTTAAAGCTTGCGATGGATGAGGGTATGCCTGCTGTCGAAGGCTTTTGGTTGGAGAGAGTACCTCGCTTGAGTTGGGTTAAATCAATATCAATAGCGAGAAGTTCTTGAGTAATTTCTTCTGATTCGCATAAGATAACCGCCCGTTCTACTGCATTTTCCATTTCTCGCACATTACCTGGCCAGCTATAGTGTTCGATTGCGAGTAATGCGTCGCTGCTATAGCGTAGATTTGGTGTGTTCATTCTGTTGCTGGTACGTTCAAGCAGTGTTTCCGCAAGCTGCCGTATATCAGCTTCCCTTTCTCTTAGCGGCGGTAGCTTTAAATCAACGACGTGTAACCGATAGTAGAGATCTTCGCGAAATTTACCGGTCTTAGCTAATGATTTAAGGTCTCTGTGAGTTGCCGCCATTAGGCGAACATTTACGGTTTTTGATTGAACCGAACCTATCCGCCTGACTTCTTTCTCTTGTAATACTCTTAACAGGCGTGCTTGGGCCTCAAGCGGCAGCTCTCCTATTTCATCTAAAAACAGTGAGCCGCCATCTGCAGCTTCGACTAAGCCCTTGCGGCTACTGTTGGCACCCGTAAAGGCCCCTTTCTCATAGCCAAATAGTTCGGACTCAATTAAAGATTCGGGAATTGCGGCGCAATTGACAGATATCATTGGCCCGTCAGCTCGGTTGCTTTGCTCATGTAGTGCGCGGGCTACAAGCTCCTTGCCTGTCCCTGATTCACCTTGTACAAGTACAGTGCTATCGGTGGGGGCGACTTTTTTAATGCGTTTAAACAGTAATTGCATCGCGTCGCACTCGCCGATCATGCCGGTTATTGGGTAGTCTCGGTTAATGGTGGACTTTAACGCTTCATTTTGACGGACAAGTGCTTGTTCTTTTAATATCCTTTGCACAGAAAGGATCATTTCATCGTGGTCAAAAGGTTTCGCTATATAGTCTACAGCCCCCATTTTCATTGAGTCTACAGCAGATTTGAGGCTTGCGTAGCTAGTCATTACTAGGACGGGGATGTGTTCTGCAAGTGGGATGATGTCGGTGCCGGGAGCTCCTGGGAGGCGTAAATCTGTAATGATAAGGTCAAAATCTGAGAGTTTATATTGATCGACGGCCTCAGATACTGCGCCAGCTTCGCTGACTTCGTAATCGTTGCGAGTTAATAGCCTGCGCAATGCAGAACGAATAACAGGCTCGTCTTCAACAATCAGAATATGGCTCATCAGGTGTTGCTCTCCTCATCTTCACGGTAACGCGGTAACGTTATGGTAACACGAGTACCTTTATAATCGGAGCCGATGGGGCTGTCGATAGAAATATGGCCGAAATGTTCTTCGATAATGCTGTAAACCACCGCCATGCCTAGTCCTGTGCCCTTTCCAGGGTCTTTTGAGGTGACAAAGGGTTCGTAAATACTTTCTTTTATTTCATCGGGTATACCGCAACCATGGTCTTCCACTTCCAGTGTTACCGTGTGATTGCGGGTAACACTGCGAGTAATAATGGGGGAATCAAGGTCGGATGCATCTCGTGCATTACTGAATAAATTTATAAATACTTGGGTAATTCGTTGGCGGTCGCCGTTGATAATGTGGTCAGCAGCGATGTCATTGGTAAAGTGTTCAGTTTTTTCATCGCTACTTAGTTTTAGTAGGTCGAAAGCTTCTTGAGCGCAATCACGAAGTGATACAGGGTCATGAATGGCTTTGTTGGTGCCGCTATGACTGAAATTAACCAGAGATTGAACAATGCGTGTTACGCGTTTGGTTTGTTCAACAATTTGTTCGGACATTTCTGCAATGTCTTCGTTGTCTGATTCATATTTGAGGTTTTGGGCGAGGCAGGCGATACCTGTGATGGGGTTACCAATTTCATGGGCAACCCCAGCAGCAAGACGGCCAACGGAAGCAAGCCGTTCGTTGTGAGCAAGTTTGTGCTCTAGCATCCGTGTTTCGGTAAGGTCTTCTACAACAATAACGAGCCCGCCGTGGGATTTGGTTTGATTTTCAGCCTTGATCGAGGCTTTATGAAGGTTAAGCCAGCGCGTAATACCTTGATATTCCACCTCTTTCCTGTATTCGTGAGTTTCTGGGCCAGCACTTAGCTGTTGCAATACACTGCGCCAGGGCTCAGGCAGGTGGTCTAGGCTGGAGCCAACAATGTCACCAGCGGGAATGCTGGTGATTTTTACCATGGCATGATTCCACCCGAACACCTCTCCGTCTAACCCCAAAGAGCAAACACCCATGGGTAAATCTTGTAAGGTTTGACGGTGAAAACGTCTTAGATTGTCGAGCTCCGCCGCAAGCCCGGTGAGCTTGTGGTGGTATTCTTCTAATCGATTTTCTGTGTGGTGAATATCTTGAACGGCAGACTCGTCAGAGTGCATTACATAAGGTAATGCTTCATCAATAATCTCATGGGCAACTGATGGGCCTAATAACCCTGATAGGTTGGTTTCTAGTTGGTCGCGCAATCGACGTAATGAATATGGGCGGGTTTCGTCAGCACTCATGGCTAAATCATGCAATGCGAGTTCCACTTCACGTTTAGCGGTAGTTGCGCCTAAAGGGTTCGTTAGGCGGCCGACAAATTCCCGAGCGCTGCTGACAGACAGTTCCCATCGGTATGAGCGGCGTAAGTTATCGACGTTACAGGTTTCGGCGGCAAGTTTTTCTGAAGTACTAGCATTGGTGGCCACTGATACAGCAGCAAAGACCATGGAGTTGACAAAGATTGCGACGGTGGCGGCAAGGTAGCTGGTATCACCGTTGGGAAAGGTGTCATTGATAATGAGGGGAATGTTTATGGTTACTTGGTATTCAAACAGGATGGGTAGTAACAATAGGAATGTCCAAACAGAGATTCCTGACAATAAACCGGTGATAAATCCGTAGCGATTGGCCTTTGACCAAAATAACACCCCAAACAAACCTGGTACAAATTGAATGGTTGCTGCAAAGGTTAAAAAACCTAGCTCTGATAGTGAGTGTCGCCCAGCCATGACTCTGTATATTAAGTAGCTGGCAAGAATGATAGATGCGATTAATACACGCCTAGTCCATAGCAGCCAGCTATATAAATTGTTCTGTGTGTTAACTGGAGAGAGGGGTAGTACCAGGTGGTTGAGGCACATTGCAGAGAGAGCTAAAGTGCAAACAATAATAACGCCGCTGGACGCCGATAACCCTGCAATAAAGGCTATAAGAGAAAATGTGGGGGAATTGAGCGCCATAGGTACGCCAAGTGTTACGTATTCTGCGGCAACATCGGGCTGAACAACGGCAGACCCCCAAAGGATTATTGGGATTGGTAGGGCTAGGATGAATAAATATAATGGTAAACCCCAGCTTGCGGTTAGTAATGCTCGTGGGTTGAGGTTCTCAGTAAATGCCATATGAAACATATGGGGAGTAACAACCGCAGATACAAAAAAAGCGGCAACAATACTTCGCCAAGGACCTTCTTTGAGAGGGGCGTAGAGTGTTTCTGTTGCAGTAGGGTTATCGATAAGCCATTGGTTGAGACCTTGAGGGCCATCAAAAACTGAAAATAACACAAAAATACCAACACCGACCATACCAATAACTTTAACAAGGGACTCGAATGCGATAGCAACGACGAGGCCTTCATGTTTGTCTCGGGAGGATATGTGCCTAGCCCCGAATAAAATGGAAAATAGGATGATCATGCAACAAAAAATAAATGCCAGAATATTGGGTGATGTTTCTTGGTTGAGAATATGAATGGTGTCCGCGACGGCTTGCACCTGTAGCGCGAGTAACGGCATGATGCCAACCAGCATACAAAGTGTGACCAATGCACCAACCCAGGGGCTGCGATAGCGAAACGCGAGTAAGTCTGCAAGGGAGCCTAGTTGGTAGTTTTTAACCAGTTTTAGGATGGGGGCGAGTAATATTGGCCCCAGCATAAAGGCCGCCGAAATACCTAAATAGTAGGCGATAAAGTTAAACCCAAACCGGCTGGCAAACCCCACTGCACCGTATATGGCCCAAGCGCTCGCAAAAACACCTAAGGACAATACATAGACAAGCGGGTGGCGTACAAACTTTGCTGGTATGTAGCCTTCTTCCGTAAAGTATGCGATTAAGAAAAAGAAGGATAGGTAGCTGATACCAATAAGAAAGATTTGGGTAAGGCTAAAGCTCATCTAAGTCTCGACTTTGAGTTATCCAAAATGTGAGAGCAATAAGGATTGCCCACACTAAATAAGGCCGATACCACGCAGTGCCCCCTTCTGCCCACCATTGCATGATCGAAGGTGATAAAACGAAACCTCCGGCAATTAATAATAAGACTAAGCGATCAATATACATGGAGGATTTTCCCTCTTTTAATGGCGTGCTGTAGATTATACATCGATTGTGATCTGGGTGGAGTTTATGCGAGTAACGTTAATAATTGCCTTAGTGCTCCACGATAGTGTCCCCCATTTAAGGATAGCTTCTGGTGGTTCATGTTGCAGTAATGTGGGGGGCTTTAGGCCTAGGGTAGATAATGCAGTCCAAAGTACGCGGCTGCATTGTGTTGTTTCGATGGCCTTTGCAAAGGTTTGTTTGCTGAGTTTTTGCCCTTGCTCGTTAACTACAACAGGCAAGTGAGCGTAGTGTGGCGTGTTATATCCAAGTAGTTGTTGTAAGTGGGTCTGGCGTGGAGTGCTATCTAATAGGTCAATGCCTCGAACTATGTGACTAATTTTTTGCCAATGGTCATCAATGACTGCAGCAAGATGATACGCGTACAAAAGGTCTTTGCGTTTAATAATGAAATCGCCAACATCGGTAATGAGGTTTTGACAGAACCGCCCTTGCAACTTGTCATTGATGCAGACGGGTTGGTGAGCTCCTTCGGTGGTTAAGCGAATGCTAAAAGGTATGTTGGGTGGCGTGTGTTGCTCGCGGCATGTTCCTGGGTAGGGCGAATGTGTCGGTTGATCCTGTTGGGAGGAGTATTCGGCCAATTGCTTACGACTACACGTGCAATAGAAGGCTTGGTTGTTGGTCAGAAGTGATTGCACTGCGGCTTCATATAAATCATGACGTTGACTTTGGTAGGTGATTTCTCCATCCCAATGTAATCCGTACGCGTCAAGAGTGGATAAAATATTGTCTGCTGCTCCAGGTATTTCTCTTGGTGGGTCGAGGTCATCCATTCTGACTAGCCAGCTACCGTCGTTATGCTTGGCATCCAGGTAGCTTGCAACAGCTGTAAGCAAGGAGCCAAAATGTAACGGGCCAGAGGGGGAAGGAGCGAAGCGGCCAATGTAGTTCAGCATAAAAAGGCAGTACCACTTATATTCAGAGCGGTGATGAGGAGGTGTGAACTAAAAAAGGGTCTAGAACTAAAAAAGGAGCGCAAAAGCGCTCCTTTTTTACAGGACATTATATGTTGAACTGTCAGGTCCCCCACTGCTTCTCTTTGATTTCCTGCAGTGTTTTGCAGTCAATACAGCGCGTAGCAGTAGGCCTTGCTTCAAGTCGGCGTATGCCCACTTCGATACCACAGGTTTCGCACCAACCGTATTCACCAGACTTGATCTCCTCAAGAGATTTGCCGATTTTACGAATAAGCTTCCGCTCTCGATCCCTCGTTCTTAGTTCAAGACTGAACTCTTCTTCTTGGGTGGCCCTGTCTGCGGCATCTGGAAGGTTGTTGGGCTCGTCTTGCATATGGTGCACAGTACGATCAACTTCCTCCATCAGCTCTTGTCGCCAAGCTTCCAATATCACTCGAAAGTGATCTAGCTGCTTGTCGCTCATGTATTCTTCGCCGTCAGCTTCCTCGTAAGGCTTAAAGCTGGCGCGTGATAGGTCTACTTTACTTACTTTCTTTGTTGCCATTAGTCATTCCTCGCAACTGGTCAATCTGTGATCTATAGCAAAGATCTCAACGATTGGCAAATCCTCAACATGCTCTGAGCTTATTGATACGGCAGGTAAGATACCTGGTAAATATGACAGAACATATTCTTAACCTCTTTTTTTGACGAAACTTTACTAAAGAGGAAGCATTAAATAGCGGATCGTTATATGAATCCTATTATTATTGTTTTGTTGAAGGGGCGTATGCCTTTTCCAACAGCGGTCGATCATATACCCATTTTTCTATGCTGTGAATAGTTTAATTTACACTTGGTTACTTAACATTATCAACGTGCTACCTCGCGGCCTAGGTTGAGAATTATTAGACGGCTATATTTGATAAACATTAACCCGAGGATTACCCTAGGTTATTTTGTTTACTATAGGTCACTTGGTTAATATATGGTTAATATAAGTCATTTTGTGAAAAGGAGGGGGATTCGATGAAATATCCTGAGTCTTTAGTTATGGGAACCCTCATAAAGCGCTACAAGAGGTTCTTGGCAGACGTAAGGCTTGAAGACGGGTCTGAAATCACGATTCATTGCGCCAATACGGGTTCAATGAAAAATTGTGCAGAACCCGGCAGTCCGGTTTGGTTCTCTGATAGTCACAATGAGAAGAGAAAGTATCGTCACACTTGGGAAATTGTTGGTGTGGAAGCAGGTGCTATGGCGGGTATCAATACGGGATTTGCTAATAAACTGGTTCAAGAAGCCATTGAATTGGATGTTGTTCCTGTCTTAGTTGGGTATGACCAACTGCGAAGGGAAGTGAAATACGGAGAAGAAAATAGCCGTATTGATATTTTACTGGAGTCGGAGGGGCGTGCACCTTGTTATGTTGAAGTAAAAAGCGTCACGTTGGGTGTGGGGCAGGTTGCTTCTTTTCCTGACGCAGTGACAGAAAGGGGGCGAAAGCACCTTAGGGAATTGATATCAGTCGTGGAACAAGGGCATCGGGCTGTATTGTTTTTCTGTGTGCAGCATACAGGAGTAAATGTGGTACGGCCGGCTGACGAGATAGACCAAAAATATGGAGAGACGTTAAGGCAGGCGGTAGCGGCTGGGGTGGAGGTTATGGCTTGGCAAGCTGACATATCTGCAGAAGAAATTACTTTGGTTCGCGAGCTGCCAGTGAATTTGGACTAACAACAAAATATTAGTGAAATACACATTAAGGGAAAATAATGAAACTTGAAACAATAGCTGTGCATGGTGGTTTTTCATCGGACCCAACAACCAATGCCGTTGCGGTCCCCATTTATCAAACCACTTCATTTGCTTTTGATGATACCCAGCATGGGGCCGACCTGTTCGACTTGAAAGTGGAAGGTAATATTTATTCTCGGATTACCAACCCTACTAATGCGGTGTTAGAGCAGCGAGTTGCAGAGCTGGAAGGTGGCGTGGGGGCTCTGGCGGTTGCCTCTGGGATGGCAGCAATTACGTACGCAATTCAAGCGATTACACGGTCGGGAGATAACATAGTCAGTAGCAGTAAATTATACGGTGGGACGTATAATTTATTTGCACATACCTTGCCTCAAATTGGCATAAATGTGCGTTTTGCTGCCCATGATGATATCGCTGCGATGGCGGCATTAATTGATGAAAATACTAAGGCTGTGTTTTGTGAATCTGTTGGGAATCCTGGTGGGAATGTTGCGGACCTTGTTGCATTGTCGGCTATGGCTCATGAGCATGGGGTGCCGCTAATTGTTGATAATACGGTCGCATCTCCGTATTTGTGTAGACCGTTTGAGCATGGAGCCGACATCGTAGTGCATTCCTTAACTAAGTATATGGGAGGGCATGGTACAACTATCGCTGGTGCAATAGTTGATTCTGGGAATTTTCTGTGGGCTGAGCATGCTGATCGATTCCCTATGATGAGTGAACCTGATCCATCGTATCATGGTGTTGTATATACTCAGGCACTTGGGAGTGCTGCGTACATTGGTCGCTGCCGAGTGGTTCCTTTACGTAACATGGGCGCGGCGTTATCTCCATTTAATGCATTCCAAATATTGCAAGGTATTGAAACGCTCGCATTACGTATGGATCGTCATTGTGAGAATGCGCAGCAGGTTGCAGAGTATTTGTCATCTCATGATCAGGTTGAATGGGTCAGCTATGCGGGGTTGCCGTCACACCCAGATAACTTACTAGTGCAGCAACTGCTTGGTGGAAAAGCGTCGGGTATTTTGAGTTTTGGTATTAAAGGGGGGGAAGAGGCAGGGGCAAAATTTATCGACGCGTTACAGTTGATCGTGCGCTTAGTAAATATCGGGGATGCCAAATCGTTAGCCTGTCATCCAGCCTCAACCACGCACCAACAGCTTAATGAGGATGAGTTGAAGGCCGCTGGTGTTCCATCTGACATGGTACGTCTCTCAATAGGCATTGAACATATTGAAGATATTTTAGAAGATATTACTCAGGCACTTGTCGTATCTGCCAGTTAATAAAACGCTGGCGGAAAGGCCGCCAGTCTCTCCCTTACCAGAAGGTAGAAGGAAAGTTACATAAAAGGAAAAGCAATATGGCGACAAAATCAGAAATGTTTCGAGTTAATGTTATACGTCCAGTGCTAAAAGAAATGGATTTGTACTCGCTTGCGGCGGAGGAATTGTTACTCGGTACAGCAGTTCAAGAAAGTTTAAATTTTACTTACCGGACTCAAATGGGCGGAGGGCCTGCGAAGAGTTATTTTCAGATGGAGCCCGCGACTCATGATGACATTTGGAATAACTTTTTGTGTTATAAGGCAGAGTTGGCCGATAAAGTAATCGCGACATTAACAGCGCCTAATGCGGACAAAATTGATGAACTGGAAAATAATGATTTCTATGCAGCTGCAATGGCGAGAGTGCATTATTATCGGGTTCCAAAAGCATTGCCTGATGCTGGTGATCTCACAGGGCAAGCGAAATATTGGAAGCAGTATTACAATACACCGCTTGGAAAAGGGAAGGTAAGTGAGTATGTTGAAAAGTGGGAGTTGTATGTTATGGAGGGATATCCAGAAAAAGCCCCGGGAACCTAAGTAGGGGTTAGAGTTTAATAAAGAGTGCCTAAGGTACAAAAACAGCGTATTGTCAGTTGCAGTTTTTCCGGTAATAAGATGGTGATAAATGTTTGATCTGAATGAAATGGCTGTGTTTGCTAAGGTTGTAGATACGGGTAGTTTTACGAAAGCCGCTGACAAATTAGGGCTGCCGAAATCAACGGTTAGCCGTAAAATAAGTCAGCTAGAAGAGCGTTTAGGGGTGCGATTGTTAAATCGGACAACACGAGCGTTAAAGCCAACGGAAACCGGCAAAGCATACTATTTTCACTGTGCAAAAATGGTGGAAGAAGCTGACGATGCAAACAGTGTTGTTACCAATATGCAGTCAGAGCCAACAGGTAAGCTACGAATTAGCGCACCATTAGCGTTCGGAGAACCATTTCTACAGGATCTTTTAGAAGAGTTTTTATCATTACACCCACAGATATCTATCGAGTTATTGCTTGATAATAGAAATGTCGATTTGGTGGAAGAAGAATATGACGCTGCCTTTCGCGTAGGCCCATTGGCGGATTCTAGTTTTGTTGCTCGTGGTTTGGGTAAAGCGCAGTTGTTGATTTGTGCAAGCCCTGCGTATTTAGAGAAAAATGGCATACCTCGAACTCCTCAAGATTTACATGATCACAGTATTGTGCGACATCCGACGGCCCCTTGGGAGCTTGAGGGTCCAGATGGAGTGGAGTTGCTAGAGCTTAAGTCACGGTTAACACTTAATGACATGTCTTTGATTAAGAGTTTGGTAAAGCGAGGTACTGGTATTGGAATGGTGCCTGGTGCTTTGGGGCTAAAAGAGTTTGAAAGTGGCGAGCTGGTGCCTTTGTTGATGGACTACCCGATGGTAGAGAAGATGATGTATCTGGTATATGCCAGCCGTAAACAGCCACCCTCGAAATTGGTCTCATTTATTGATTTTGTGATGGATCGTTGTCGCCCTGTGGCCCCTTGGTCTCAGGAAATCAAGTTTGCACATATCCCTTAATACAGGTATTTACAAAAAGCTACTTGAGTTTCTAGACGATCGGTCGCATGCTTCGGTGTATGGCTAGACCACGAAAGACAGAGCATAACAAAGAACTCATTCTCGCTAAGGGAATTGATCTGCTGTGTGAGCAAGGTTATAACGGAACGGGCTTGAAACAGATTTTAGATGCTGTGCAGGTACCAAAAGGTTCCTTCTACCATTACTTTGAAAGCAAAGAAGTGTATGCAGCCCAGGTTATTGATCTCTATATTGGGAGGTTACTAGAAGCTTTTGATAACTATTTGAAATATGCCACGGACAGACCGCTTGAGGTTATTAAGCAGCTTTATCAGTGGATGGTAATGGATTTCCAGCGAAAACAATGTAAAGAAGGTTGTTTGCTTGGCAGTTTGGCGGCTGAAATAGGTGGCAGTAGTGACTTGTGTCAGCAGGCTCTGATTAAAGCCTATGAGCAATGGCAACAGCGTTTTGTGCCATTACTTATTGCAGGTCAGGAGGCAGGGGAAGTGCGGAAAGATATATCTGCCGAGTTACTTGCAGAAACGTTTTGGAATGCTTGGGAGGGAAGTATATTGCGTATGAAAATTACGGGAAATACGGTCACTATCGAGCGAACGTTAACAGTATTGCTTGATAGTTTGTTTCGACCATAAAGCGCTTCTCCGTAACAAGGAGGTAGGCGGATAGTTTTAGAGGATCTAACGGTAAAATTAACATTACCGTTTTTTTATCAGCAATTACTAGACGACCGGTCTAGTTTTTATAAAGGTAGAGAGAGAAATGACAGAATCAATAACTTTTGCGGGCCCATTAACACTGAATAATGGCGTTACTATCAAGAATCGTTTTTTTAAGTCAGCGATGAGTGAGCAGTTATCAACAAAAGAATTGTTACCTACTCCAAGCCTTGCTGCGCTGTATAGTGCTTGGGCACAGGGAGGTGTTGGACTTATTGTGACAGGTAATGTGATGATTTCTCCTGATGCTATGGGGGAGCCTCGTCAAGTTGTGCTGGAGCGAGGGGTTGATCTTGCTCCGTTTGAAGCTTGTGCTAAAGCAGGTACGGAGAATGGGGCGCATGTTTGGATGCAACTTAACCACCCTGGTAAACAGATCCCCAAAATACTCAACAAAAAACCTGTTGCCCCTTCTGCTATCCCTCTGGGTGGAGGTTTAGAGAAGATTTTTAATGCGCCTAGAGCATTATTAACCCAAGAAATAGATACCATTATTACGCGTTTTGCAGAAAGTGCCGTGTTGGCAAAGCAGGCGGGTTTCACCGGAGTGCAAGTCCACGGCGCTCATGGCTATTTAGTTAGTCAGTTTTTAAGTCCGCGACATAATCAGAGAACTGATAAGTGGGGTGGTTCAGCGGAAAATCGTATGCGATTTGTTCTTGAGCTGTATAAGGCTATTCGTGAGGCGGTAGGCGACGATTACCCTGTAGGTATCAAGCTGAATTCTGCAGACTTTATGAAGGATGGTTTTAGCGATGACGAGTCAATGGCGGTGGTTGAGGCGTTGGCTGCGGCAGGAGTTAATCTTATTGAAATTTCGGGCGGGACCTATGAAAGCCCTGAAATGATGGGTGGGCATAGCAAAGCGCCCGTTAAGCAAAGTACCCAGCGACGTGAGGCTTATTTTTTGGAATATGCTGAAAAGGTAAGGTCGCGTGTTGATACCACGCTGGTTGTGACTGGGGGCTTCCGGTCGGGAACTGCGATGAATGCAGCGCTGCGCTCCGGGGCGACTGATATGATTGGTATAGCAAGGCCGCTAGCGGTTTATCCTGATTTACCGAACCGGTTGCTAAATGACCCTGAGTTTACGGTATCAATTAAGCGGCCAACGACTGGAATTAAGATAATAGATTTGGCATCGGCATTGGATATCTCTTGGTTTGAACAGCAGATGCATCGTATTGGCAACGGGAAGCCTGTTAACGCCAATCTTAGTCCAATACGAGCTGCAATGGGTTCATTGTTAACAACGGGAGTTCATGCATTTAAGAAGCGGAGAGCATAGGTGGAAAGCATTTTTTTGCAAAAAGAATATATTTGCTACACTAAAGGAAATGTGGGTGTTTTTTGTTCATAGAGAGGATGAATGCCTTATTTGCTTCCGGCACCATTGTTAGTGGTTTGCTCGCCCTTTAGGGCGGGTTTTTCTCGTTATTTTATGGAATCACCTAACGAGCCGATTCCTGTGGTACAGATCATTGAAAAGGTTATGGTTCGGGCTAATTCACAAGATTATGCGGAATTGGTTGCCTACTTTGGTGTGGAAATCTTAGAGATGTGTTGTGTGCATATTGAAAAAGAAACCCTTCCCTTAGTCTCACGATTGGATGAAATTCGTGTAAACATACAGATTGCGGCAGATGCAGGAGACCCATTCACTTACTTGCTTGATGATGATGAGTGAAAATCGATTTAGGGTAGTATCTCAAGTTGTGATGGTTGTGCTTCGCAGTGGGACAACTGGGTGCTATGCCATTGGTCTCGCCCTTCATTTTTTGACTTATACAGCATTTTGTCTGCAGAGGTGACAATACGTTCCGATGGAATGCTGCGAACGGGGTATGCCGTAGCGGCTCCTAAACTAATTGTAAGCATGGTATTTACTATAGAGGTTTGATGTTCAATGTTCAGGTCGTGAACCCGCTCCAAGATGCGTTGAAGTGTTGTTTGAATTTGTATTTCGTCGATATTGGGGTACAACATGATAAATTCTTCCCCTCCGTACCGTCCTACTAATTCCCCTGGCCGGCTAGCTTCTTGTTGTAATGCTTTGGCGAGATTCATTAAGCAGTGATCCCCGGCTTGGTGGCCATAAAAGTCATTAAACTGTTTGAAAAAATCAACGTCGAGCAAGATAACAGAGAGTGGGCGTTTTTCTCTGCGGCATCGGTTCCATTCTTGTTCCAGTCTTTCATCAAAATAACGTCGGTTGGCGAGGCATGTGAGGCTGTCTTCGCGGCTTAGTTTTTCCAGGTCGCCGTATAGTTGCTTTTGTTCTATTTTATCGATGTCCAGTAGCAGCCCTTGTAAGAACATTGCACGTTCTCTATGTTCAATAATATAAGCGATACCCATACCGATGAGGTTGGCGGTAACAAAGTATGCCTGAAAACTGATAAATGAGATTTCATTGGTGGTAAAACGAAGAATGAATAGGTGAATTAATCCAGCAAAGTGACTCCAAAATGTCACAACAAAAAAACGCATCTTTAGCATGGAATATAGCGTTATGATGGCGTAAATAGAACCGGCATAAGCGGCGAGTTTAATCTCTGGGTTTGTGACTGTGCTGGAGACATGAAGTAGTGTCACCAAACCTACCATAGCAATTGGACCGGTGTACCAATGATATAAATGATGAATAGATTTTATGCTGGAAAGTATTGCGATTAACCCAAGACAGATCCCCCCCAGTGCATAACACAAAGGAAAGGCTCCAAGCTCTTCATAGGGTAATTGTAAAAAAACCAGGGCACCAAGTAACGCGTAGGTGAGGACAATATAGACACTATTAATTTTTAAATTATTCAGTGCTGTTTGACGGTAGGTTTTGCGGAAAAATGTTTCGATAAAGCGTGGGAATGTTAGAAGGTAGAAACCGGACATGAGGATGTCTGTGATCTCGCTTTTTAATGCTGGATCAGTAACAGGAGAAGAGGTTCCTGTATTAGGCAAAGGCATCCAAGGTGTGCTCCATATCTTATTCTTATAAGGTGTAACCTTAGCGTGAGTATTGCGGGTACGCGAGTGAACACAGGCTAAAAAAAACATTTGTCTAAAAATACGATTTAATATGAGTTAATAGTTCTTGACGGCAAGCGTCAGGGGATGGAATGAATTAGGAGGGGGTTAATAAGTGAGCAAAGGTATATCTAAAAGGATGCCGCACGTTTAATTAGGTGTTTGTTTTTTTCAGCTTCGGCACTGGATTGTGCGGGCAGGCTTGCAGTAATGCTATCTGTGCAGTCGGCGTGATTGAGGTGGATGGTGCGTGTTTTGTAAAAATGCCACCATTTCCTATTGCTGTCACTGACAACTAATACCGTGGGTTTTAGGCGTGCATTGTTTTCTTGATTAACAACAACCGCGGTTCGATCATTGTTAAGGCGTACGATTGAACCTGAAGGGTATAGGCCAATCGCTTGAATGAATTCGTTAACTAGGTGGCCATCGAACAAGATATTGCGTTGTCGATATAGCTCTCGAATTGCGTCAGTGGATGCGTAAGGGGCGTCACGAAAATCATGGCTGGTGAGGTTTTCGTAGTAATCTGCTATGCCGACGAGTTGAGCAAGGAAAGGTATTTTTCTGCTTGCGCTGCCACGAGGGTACCCTGAGCCATCGTAACGTTCTAAGTGGTAGGATACGATTTTAATAATGCGGCTGTTAATGTTCCCACTCGAACGTAATAATTTGACGCCATGAACCAATGAGCGTTTAAAGACTTCTTCAACTTGTGGTGAAGGCGTACCTTGGGTAATTAGCAAATCTTTTGGCATGGTGGTGTAGCCTAGTTTGCATAGTAAAGCTGCAACTGCGACGTCGGATAATGCATCTCGAGTGATATCTAGGTGGCGTCCAGTAAGGACTGCCCAGGTAGCAACTCGAATTGAATAGTTTAATAAATTCTGATTGTGATTGTCGACGTGAATTAAATAAGCAAATGCATCTGGGTTTCTGATGACGCTATCAACTAGGTCGTGCGTTGCAGAGCGAAGCTGATCAATCCTTAGGCGGCCACTGCCTGCCATTTGCCGAATAACGCGCGAGATTTTATCTTGAATTCGTTTGCGTGCTTTTTTCGCACACTTGAGTTCTTTTTGGATGGGGGCAGTGGCTTTGTAGGGGTATGGGTTTTGAATGGTGCGAATTTTGAGGTTGATAACTTCGCGACCGGTGACAAGGTCGTCCTTTGAGTCATATGCTCCAGCGACATGTGTTATATCCCTAAGATCTATTGTGCTGTTGTGTCGGGATTTCTGTACATCAATCCAAACAACATCACAAAGTGAACGAAGAGTATCGATTTGCTTTCGGTTACATACATGAAAGCCTTGAATCGGGAAAGGGGTTTCTGCCCACGGGCGGTCCGTTCCCGACACAAACATGCCGATCTGCAATATATCAACGGAGACTTTTTTACTTTGTACAGGCATTCAGTTAAGTAACTTGCTAAAGGCTATCTTCTGATAGCATTATAATTATTGTTGTATAAGAAATGCTGATACTTGGTTATACGTTATTTTGTACGTGTTCTTTAGAAAAGTGTGATCTAGTTAATGAATTTTATATGATTAGTTGTGTTTGTGTCAGTCTGCTTGGGTGATAAGTAATCAATTCGAACATATTTTCTGTTAGCTTTTGTAACTGGAGATCGATATGCACCATTAGTGTGTTATAGGTCTATTAGTTTGGGCGTAATTTATTGGTTTAGGCTTGAAAAGAAGAAAATGTAACGCATATCTATCAGTAGTGTTTATTAATTACGCCATAAAAAGAGGGCGACATGGAAAAGCCAAATATTTCAGCAGTGTTAAGTTTTTTACTTCCTGGGTTGGGGCAACTCTACAATGGCTTTTTCTTAAGGGCTATCTTTTGGTTTATTCTCACGCCGGGTTTATGGATAGGGTCGGGTGGAATGTTGGGGTGGGTTTGCCATATTATTTCTGCGTACACGGCTTTTTCGAAAGCTAAAGAGCAAAAGCAGTGGGACAGAGAGGAATTCTAAAAAGAAAGGTAGGAAAAGGAAGTTGGTCTCCCTCACGTCAACGCTAAGAATGTTATAAATTTATAATTCGCTCAGCATTGACCCGAGAGAGTGGGCGCATCATAAGTAAACTTTAGTTGAGTTGCCAGTACTTCTTTCCTTAATTTACATCAAGTTAGCCTTTGCAGGGCTGGTTTTCACTATATAGGGGTTATGCTGAGTAAGATTCGTACGTTGCAGCCCCTAAAATGATTATCCCGCCAAGTAGTGTTGAAAAGCTTGGTTGTTCACTCAGTACTAAAAACGCAAGAATTGCACCGTAAAGCGGCTGCAAGCTGGCGATTAAACCGACAGACTTTGCCTTCAGGTGGCGTAAGCTGCTGGCAAATAAACTATGAGGTAGGGCTGTGAATACGCTTGCCAATATCAAAAGTAATAGCCATTGATTTGCTGTGATACTGGATGGGGGCAAAGAAATAAAGGGCAGGGCGATTATTCCTGCAACAAAACTTTGATAGAGCATCGAAGTTAGGCCTCCATATTGTGATAAATAGTGCTTTTGAAGCACATTGCGCAAACTGAAAAAAGCAGCTGAAAAAATCCCCCAAAATATACCGATGGTCACACTGTTGCTGGCTGAGAAGTCGGGGACAATAAATGCGACACCTGTAAGCATGACAAGCCCGCAAAAAATGTCTTTAGGTTTTGGTTTATCTCCCTGAAAAAGCGGCTCAATAAATACCGTCATTACTGGGTAAGTGAATAGTGCAATCATGCCAACCGCGATACCCGAGACTTGCATTGAATAGAAATACGATACCCAGTGAATACCCAGTAATAACCCGAGTCCGATCATGAGGGCTAAATGTTTGAGATTGTGGATGCGAACTGCCCCACGGGTTATAGCAAGGATGATTAGGAGGGTGAGTGCGGCAAGTATGCCCCGGTAGGCAATAATGTCGATCGCAGGTAATTCAACCAGCTTTGAGAATAAACCGGTTACGCCCAGAAAGAGTATTGCAACGTGAACGGATAATAAACTGCGTTTATGATCATCCATTCTTATTTGTTGCCAGCACTATTTTATAGGGGGGGTCTAATAGTTGATAATGTTTTTTATTGACCTCAAACGAGGGGATCACAGCAAACACATAAGCGCAAAAAATACCGATGACTGTGGCGATCAGAAGGTTTTTTGGTGATGTGGATTCTCGCGTATAAGGCTGGACGTTTTTCTGTTGGAGTATCCCATAAAATAAAGCGAGTATCATAACGCCAAGACAGGTGCCTGCAACAATGTCAGAAATCCAATGTACGCCTAAATACAGGCGGGAACAGGCAACTAATACACAGATCAAGGTACTTGCTAATATTCCACGTTTATAAGCTTGAAGCGACAGCCTGTTTCGTGACAATAAAAGCAGCATGCCCATAAAAACGATGATGATTGCTGTGTGTCCGCTGGGGAAAGAGAATGATGTTGGAGGTTGCTGTACCACGGAAGGTCGAACAAATGCGGTGGTACCCTTAAGCCAGGAGATACTGAATTGTCCAACCAGTGCGGCGCTAATCCATACTGTAGCTAGTACAAAATGGCGTTGAAGGAGAAGAAACACTGTAATGGTTGCTGCCCAAATGGCCATTGGTAGCCAATAACCTAATAATGTTACTGCAATAAAAAAATTATCGAGAAGAGGAAGATGTAATGCAGTGAATACTTTTAGCCCCCATGCGTTTATAGACGTGAAGTGACCGTTTTTAGTCATTAAGTAAGTGCAAAGCAAAAGTGCGCTAGAAGTAGCAAATAGTATGATGCTGGTGTTTAGCCGCTGCTTGTTATTGCTTGGTCTTTTTTGATATAGGGTTAGGCATGCATTGGTTATCCAGGGGATAAATAATATGCAGGCAAGTAAAAAAAAGTGTTGCTGCTTTACTAGTTGCTGCGTTTCTGCTGCTGCACCAATAAGGTATCCCGGTAGTAAATAAAAGGGAGACCACGCGAGTGCTGAGAGGATGTTAATGCTGTAAAAGCGTAAAGCAGGCATTTCTAGCATGCCCGCTACCAAAGGCATTACTGGGCGGATAGGGCCAATAAAACGGCCAATAACAATGCTGGCTATACCGTATTTTTGAAAAAATTCTTCCCCTTTGATTATCCATTCAGGGTGTTTGTTAAAGGGGGGGAGTTGTGTGATTTTCTCATGAGAATGGCGGCCCAGCAAAAAGCTTAGTCCGTCTCCGAGGACTGCTCCTAGAAAACCTGCGATCAACACCCACCATATATTAATAGAGGCGCTACCGGCGGCGACGGCTGTTGCGAATAACAGGGCAACGCCCGGTATTATGATACCCACGAGTGCTAGGGATTCAAAAAAAGCCAGAAGAGCGATAGCGAGCATAATCCATTGTTGATGCTCGCCGAACCATTGTGTGAGTTCAGTCATAAGGGGCTGGAGGGCGGGAGTTATTCAGAATTCTTTAATGAACGTTTGTGGATGTCATTGACGTTCTGCCCTTTGGATTGTAAATCTGCGTGGTACGAGCTTCTTACTAGGGGCCCGCTTGCTACGTTTTCAAACCCAAGATCGTCGCCGAAGGTTTTAAATTCTTCAAATACGTCTGGATGAACGAAGCGTTTAACGGGTGAATGAGACTTGCTGGGCTGCAGGTATTGGCCAATAGTGATCATATCGACGTTGTGTTTCTTCAAGTCGGCCAGAACTTCTAACACTTCTTCATCGGTTTCCCCTAGGCCGACCATTATGCCGGATTTAGTTGACGCTGAAGGTACGCGCTCTTTGTAGCGTTTTAATAAATCTAGGGACCATTGGTAATCAGAGCCGGGGCGAACCTCTTTGTACAGGCGAGGCACATTTTCAAGGTTATGGTTGAATACATCCGGAGGTGATTGTTCAAGAATATCTAACGCAACATCCATGCGACCACGAAAATCAGGTACTAATACTTCTATTTTAGTGCTTGGGGAGCTCTCACGGATTGCGTCAATACAGTCTGCATAATGCTGCGCACCACCATCTCGTAGGTCATCTCTGTCGACTGAAGTGATAACCACGTATTTTAAATTGAGGGCTTTAACAGACTCTGCTAAGTGTTTCGGTTCGTCTTTATCTAGCGGATTTGGTCGACCGTGTGCTACATCACAGAAAGGGCAGCGTCGTGTACATATATCACCCATAATCATAAAGGTCGCAGTGCCGCCGCCAAAACACTCTGGCAGGTTTGGGCAAGATGCTTCTTCACAGACTGTGTGTAGTTTTTGCTTGCGTAGCAGGTCTTTTACCCGTTTTACTTCACCATTGGCTGGGATACGAACACGGATCCAGTCGGGCTTACGAGGAAGCTCGGTTGTGGGGATAACTTTAATCGGGATACGTGCAACTTTTTCGGCGCCGCGCAATTTTTCGCCCTGAACGGCTTTAGGGGCTCTACGAGATTCCGTTTTTTTGTCTGTCATGGTATTTCCAGTGGTTCTGTCAAAATATGCGCGCTAGTATACCCCAGATCGGTTTGTAGTTGACTTTGTAGTTGTTGGAGAATGGTATCGAAATGTGCCTTTTTAACAAAGTCACTGACTTGGCACATCTCAAGGCCTTGGTAACCGCAGGGGTTAATGCGATGAAAAGGCTCTATATCCATATCAATGTTAAGGGCTAAACCATGGGAAGAGCAACCTTTTCGAATGCGCAGGCCTAAAGAGGCGATTTTTTTACCATTCGTGTATACACCAGGAGCGTCTTTTTTGGGCGCAGCTTCAATACCTTGTCTCTTTAGGGTGGCAACGATTGCATTTTCAATCAGTGTCACTAGGGCTCTGGCACCTAATTTTCTACGTTTGATATTGACCATCAAATATACGACTAATTGCCCTGGGCCGTGATAGGTGACCTGTCCACCACGGTCAACTTGAATGACAGGGATGTCTCCAGGGGCGAGTACATGTTCGGCTTTGCCCGCCTGCCCTTGAGTGAATACCTTCGAGTGCTGTAAAAACCACAATTCATCAATAGTTTCGTTGGTTCGAGTATCGGTTAGGTGTTGCATTGCATGCCAACAAGGCACGTAATCAATGGTGCCCAGTTGGCGAATGATGAGTTGTTGATCGACGTGTGTCATTGAGGGGCTCGTAACATGCGAGTGACCATTGATATGTGGTGAGATGTAAAGACAGTTAAGAGGGCGCTACTCGGTTAAAGCGTACAATAAACTTCAGTGCGTTTATCCAGGGCAATATAAATAGCTTCAAGTTGTTGTTTATCTTCAATTTGAACGTATGCAGTAACGGATAGGTATTTGCCTGAACTGCTATTTTTGACGGTGATGCGGCTTTCATCAAAGTCTGGTGCGTGAGTCTTGATTACTTCTGTAACTACCTTGGACAGGGGGTGTTGTGACAGACCCATGACTTTAAAATTGTGCTCGCAGGGGAATTCCCATAAAGACTCATTGATACCATTACTCATAACATTACTCAGGGTAGAAACTAAATATAGGCGCTATTCATTGGTAACAGAGATCCTTGTTAACGATGAATAGCGCCTATTCTACTCAAATCTATGGGTAATGGCTATTTAACCGAAAAATGTCGCCTACCCCTTACTGAATAAGGTTGGTGAAGAAGAGTAGGATTATATGCCAAATACGAGTGATAAAGCCGGCCTCTTCAGCATTCTCTAGCGCAGCTAATGGTGATTCGTGAATTACTTTTCCATCAAGAAGTAGCTTTATCGATCCGACTTCTTGGCCTGCGCTAAGAGGCGCGCGTATTTCGCTAGGGAAGTCCAATTCAGCCGTAATGTCTTTTTCAGCACCACGAGGAATCGTTAGCCAAATATCATCAACAGTACCTAGTTTTACGTTATCAGCATCTCCCATCCAAAGGTTGGGGCTAATAAGGGCCTCTTGAGCACTGTAACTTTTGACGGTCTCAAAAAAACGGAAGCCGTAGGTGAGTAATTTTTGGCTTTCTGCGGCGCGAGCTTCGATACTTTTAGTTCCCATGACCACTGAGATTAAACGCATGTCATTACGCTTAGCTGAGGCAACTAAGCAGTAACCGGCAGCGTTAGTATGACCGGTTTTTAATCCGTCTACACTGCTGTCACGCCATAATAATTTATTGCGGTTGGGCTGACGAATATTGTTGTAGGTAAATTCCTTTTCTGCATAAAGGCTGTAGTGATCAGGGTGGTCATAAATGATAGCGCGGGCAAGCTTTGATAGGTCGCTGGCGGTAGTGTAATGATCGTTAGCGGGCCAGCCTGTGGCATTCATAAAGTGGCTATTGTTCATGCCTAGGGTTGTGGCTGTTTGGTTCATAAGGTCAGCAAAAGCATCCTCGCTGCCTGCGACATGTTCAGAAACTGCGATACTCGCATCGTTCCCCGATTGAATGATAACGCCTCTCAGTAAATCCTCTAATTGAACCCGAGTACCTTCGCGGATGTACATTTTTGAGCCGCCTTTGCGCCAGGCTTTTTTGCTGATAAGCACATCATCAGTTAATGCTATGTTGCCAGTTTCAATTTGTTCAGCAGCAATGTAGCTAGTCATCATTTTTGTAAGGCTAGCGGGAGGGAGCATTTCATCGGCGTTATTCTCAACAATGACGTGGCCACTTTGAGCATCAATGAGTATCCAGCTTTTAGCCGCCAGATTCGGTGATTGTGGTATTAGGCGCGGAGCACTCACTGCCAGGGTTGAAAGTAGGCAAAGTGTGGTGGTGACACAAATTAGTGTTGCTTTTAGATAACTAGATATGTTCAAAGGAGTTGTTGTTCTCATTCCTGTCTCGGGCCTCGTCCGTAGCATGTCAGTTGCGGTGTGCATCATAGCATTATTCATTAGCGGTGAATAATGAGCGGGTCGCCCATTTTTTGCTGTTTAATTTGTTCGCTGACTAAGATAGCGCTCAGTTCATCTTTAAAAGGGCCTATCCGTACACGATGAATTTGTGTGTTGTTCTCGCCAAAGCCGCTGCTGGTGCTGTTGATGCTAGTCGGGGCTTTGATGGTGGAATTTAGTTTTCGTTCCAACTCTTGAGCTGTTGTTAATTGAGAAAAGGCGGCTACCTGCAAATAGATATGGTGTTCTGTAGGTGTCTGTTGAGTGTGTGCGTTAACAAGGGAGGCATTTACAGTATCTATAGGCATGTTTTCATCGTTGCTGGGTGTAGCTAGCGAGGGCGTTGATAATACTTGTGCCTCCATTAACGGTGGCTTTATAGGAAGGGTTACAGCGTTACTGTTTTGTTGGGTTATTGGCGCCGCTTGTTGTGTCTCGGTTGGTCGAGGGATCTCGCTAGGGTTAATGAACTCTACGCGAACACGGGCGGTGCCTTTGTCCATGTAACCTAATTTGGCGGCAGCAGCGTAGGAAAGGTCAATGATTCGGTCCTCGTGGAATGGGCCGCGATCGTTGACTTTAACAACAATCTCTCTGTTATTTTCGAGGTTGGTAACGCGTACATAGGTCGGCAGAGGCAAACTTTTGTGTGCAGCGGTCATTGCATAGGGGTCATAAGGTTCAAAGCTGGAGGTCTTTCTGCCCGCAAATTTTTCACCGTACCATGAGCCGATGCCATCTTGTTTGTAACCTATGGCAGATTTCATCACGCGGTAGGTCTTACCAAGCACCTCATAAGGGCTGTGGTTTCCGTAGCGTGCCCGTGGTTCAATCTTGGGTACTGCATCGGGTATTTGAGATATGTCTTGAAAGTTTTTTGGTGGGCCATCTTTAGGTTCAATTGTGGCGCTAGGTGTATTGGGCTTATGTAGGGAGCAGCCCGCTGTGGCGATAATGAGAGTAGCCACAGCGGCAGGCAGGGTGCGTTTAGTTTTTGGAGTATTCAATGTTTTTGGTTTTGTCTCGTTGTTCTTTTGTCTTGGTGAAATTATTTGATTTTGGATTTAAGGGTCTCGCTTAGCTGATAGACTGCCATCGCGTAAAGTTTACTGTGATTGTAACGAGTGATAACGTAAAAGTTATTTAGCCCTATCCAATATTCGTTGCCTTGTTTGCCTTTTAAGCGGATAGCTGTTGCCTTCAAGGTTTTGTTATATGCCTTGTCTCCGACTAGGCCGGCGTTATTGAAGTCTTCAATTGTTAGAGATGGTTTTAAACTTTGGTTAACGAGGTTGTCAAGGTCACTTTCTTTCCCATCTGTTTTTAGAAAACGAGCGGGGCTGGTGATTGGAGCGTTACTGACCCAGCCGTGCTCGCTAAAGTAGTTAGCAACACTGCCAATGGCATCAATAGGGTTGTTTATCAGATCAATAATATTATCATTGTCAAAATCAACGGCATAATGTCGATAGCTACTTGGAATAAATTGTGGAAACCCCATCGCGCCTGCATAAGATCCTGTGGTGGATTTTAGGTCAATGCCTGCTTCTTTTCCAAGGAGCAGGTACTGGCGTAACTGTTTGGTGAAGAATTTTGACCGTGGTGGATAGTCAAACGCTAGCGTTGATAGGGCGTCGATAACTCGATAGCTGCCTTTGTTACCGCCATATCGTGTTTCTACACCAATAATGGCAAGAATGATCTCAGGTGGTACGCCGTATTTATCATTGGCTCGCTTAAACGCTGATTTGTGTTTTTTGTAAAACTCGACCCCTTTCTCAGCTCGTTTTTTTGTAAGGAATATATCTTGATATTTTTCCCAGGTAAGGCGCTTTTCAGCAGGTCTTGCAATGGCTTTTAAGATACTATCTTTGCGTTCAGCATCATTAAATAGATCTAAAATAGCTTGTTTATCATGCCCGTCTTCTTTAACGACGGTGTTAAGGAACGCTGTAAACTTGTCGTGTTGTAGGTAATCGCTCTTGGAGGCTGCGTTAGCGTTAAACGTTACCGCACTGATAAGGGTGATAAGGGGGACAGCCAGAGTTGCAATGAACATCCGTTGTATTAATCGAGTTGATTGAAGGGTAGTTCGCATAAGTTGTTTGTTTTTCCGTTGTAATGCTGATGTACAAAATGTGTATATGCTCCTATCTTAGAAAATTAATTCCAGAATTGCAGCATGAATTCTTTATGATCGCTTCTTTTTTACAAAAGAATGAAATAATGGAGGTTAGCAGGACGGCTATTTTCTAACGAGACAGCAGTTTTCTGTGTGTTTGTACTGACATTAAAATACCAAAGCCTGCAAATAGTGTCACGATAGAGGTACCGCCATAACTTACAAAAGGTAAGGGGACGCCGACCACGGGTAGTAACCCGCTTACCATGCCAATGTTGACGAAAATATAGACAAAAAACGTTAGGGTGATGCTGCCTGCTAATAATCGCGAGTAGGTATCCTGTGCATTCATTGCGATATAAATGCCGCGGCCGATAATCGCAAAGTACAGTATCAATAATGTGCAAACACCAATTAAACCAAATTCTTCTGCCATTACCGCAATGATAAAATCAGTGTGGCTTTCAGGTAAGAAATCGAGGTGAGCTTGCGTACCGTTAAGCCAGCCTTTGCCGTTTAAGCCACCGGAACCTATTGCGGTTTTGGATTGAATGATATTCCACCCTGTTCCCCATGGATCCCTTTCAGGATCTAGAAAAGTAAGCACGCGTTGTTTTTGATAATCACGCATTAAGAACCAGGCCCCAGTTGCAATTGGGATTAGAGCAATTGCAAATCCACCAATAACTCGCCAACGTAAACCGGAAAGAAATAACGCAAAAATACCTGAGCTAGCAATCAATAATGACGTCCCCAAGTCAGGTTGTTTAGCAATCAGTAATGTGGGGATTAAAATCAGCACACAAGAGGCAACGACCGGTTTCCATTGGGGGGGGAGTGCACGCTCAGCGAGATACCATGACACCATCATAGGCACGATAAGTTTCATGACTTCGGATGGTTGAAAGCGAACGCCTCCGGGTAGAGGCAGCCACCGTTGAGCCCCTTTGGCTTGTGTTCCTAATACTAAAACACCAATTAATAAACCAATACCGATAATGTATAACCAAGGGCTCCAACGTATGTAGCTGCTTGGTGATATCTGTGCCATAAACATCATTACTACGAGGCCTACAACAATACGGGTTAACTGTCGCATTACCATGGGCATGCTTTCACCGCTGGCGCTGTATAAAACAAAAAGCCCCGCTGTCAGTAATAGGAACAGCCCGCCAAGCAGCGGTGCATCTAGGTGTATGGTTTGTAATAAACTTGTGCGCCGGGTGACGGGGGAGCCATGGCTGCGGAATTGCCGTTGAAAGTCATTTCTTATCATGTTTTTTCTTGGCTCTATGGCGTGGTGTTGGCATTTGCCAATTGAGGTAATAAGTAGGCGTCGATCATTGCTCGCGCAACGGGACCTGCGTTGGTGCCTCCACCGCCACCATTTTCTATAATAACAGCGACAGCAATTTTGGGGTTTTCAATCGGTGCGAAAGCAATAAATAATGCATGATCTCGATGCCATTCTGAGATTTTACTGGCATCGTATTTTTCATCTTGCTTGATGGTAAATACTTGCGCTGTGCCAGATTTACCTGCCATTTTGTATTGGATGCCTTTGGATAGTTTGTAGGCTGTGCCTCGAGGGTTGTGAACAACCTTCTCCATGCCAGCAATGGCTTTATCCCAATTTATGGGGTCTTTGAGAATAATGTCTTTGCTTTTTTCGGGCGTCGGCAGGTCTGCGATATAACCATCCGTTTCGATTGATTGCACCATTCGAGGTGCAATGATTTTTCCTCGATTGGCGAGAATTGCTGTACTTACCGCAAGCTGTAAGGGAGTGGCGAGCATATATCCTTGGCCGATACCTGCAATCAGGGTTTCACCTGGGTACCAAGGTTGGCTTTTTGTTGCTTTTTTCCAAAAACGAGAGGGGAGAATACCTGGCTTTTCGCTGACCATATCGATGTTTGTTCGAGTGCCAAAACCAAAGGGCGCCATAAAATCATGGATGTTATCGATACCTAGGTTATGAGCAAGCTCATAAAAATAGGTGTCACAAGAGCGCATAATGGCCTTGCTTAAATCCACCATACCATGACCGTATTTTTTCCAGTCACGGTACAGGTGATCGTCATTTTCCAGCTTATACCAGCCGGGATCATAAATTTTTCGTTCCCAATTGGTGGTGCCTTTTTCGACACCAGCAATAGCAATTATGGGTTTAATGGTTGAGCCTGGAGGGTATTGGCCTTGAATTCCTCGATTAAACAGTGGTCGGGCGCGAGACCCTTGTAACTCTTTATAGGATTTATAATCAATGCCGGTGACAAACAAGTTAGCATCAAAAGCTGGCATGCTGGAAAATGCGAGAATGCCTCCAGTACTTGGGTCTATCGCGATGGCCGCGCCCCGCCGGTCGCCGATGGTATTAATGGCGGCTTGTTGGGTGGCCCAATCTAAATAAAGGTGTAAATTGTCTCCTGGGATAGGCGCTTCACGATCGAGCACCCGAGTAATTTTCCCTCGAGCATTGGTTTCAACGGTTTGGTAGCCCACCTGTCCGTGGAGTTGGTTTTCATAGAAGCGCTCTACACCGGTTTTTCCGATATGTTCCGTAGCGCTATAGTTATTGGCATTAACTTTTTTGAGTTCCCGTTCGTTGATGCGTCCAACGTAACCAATAGTATGGGCAAGAGCACTTTTATGAGGGTAGCTACGTACTAACGATGCCTCAATGCTAACTCCTGGCATGTTATGCAAATTTACTGAGAGTTTAGCGATCTCTTCTTCGTTAAGTCGGTAGCGTAATGGAACCTCACTATAGGGGCGTCGGCGTTGGGATAGGCGCTTTTTAAAGCGTTTGGTTGTGCCTTCTTTCAGTGTGATTAGTTTGCCGATGCTTTCGATTGTCTGATCAATATCACCAGCTAATTCTTTAATAATACTGACGGAGTAGGTAGGTTGGTTGTCTGCTAGCAAAACACCATTACGATCAAAAATGAGCCCGCGATTAGGGGCGATGGGATGTTTGCTGATACGATTGCTATCGGCTTTGGTGCGGTATGTTTCGTGTTGATATACTTGTAAATAAAATAAGCGAATAACAAGAACTAACATTGCGACTAAGACAACGGCTGTTGCAACGAGGGCTCTGGATCTAAAAATACGTGTTTCGCGATAATGGTCTTTGAAGGTAGCGGGTTTGGCCATAGAACACTTATAAGTAGAGGGCGTCGCAAGATAAGGGGTGCTTATCGGTGGTAGGGGTGGCCTTTTATGACACTCCAGCAGCGGTAAAGTTGCTCCGCAAGCATAACACGCACAAGAGGGTGAGGAAGGGTTAAATCAGATAGTGACCATTTTTCGTCGGCCCGCTGTAAGCATTCTTTGGATAAGCCTTCTGGTCCACCAATAAATATCGAAATATGCTGCCCCTGAGGGAGTAAATCTTGTAATCTGCCTGCCATTTTTTGTGTGGTGTGGCGTTTGCCGAGAACATCCAAGGCAATAACTCGATCATTATTACCTACCGCCGCGAGCATTTGTTCACCTTCCTTGTCGGTGATACGTTGAACGTCGGCGTTTTTGCCGCGTTTGCCTGCGGGAACCTCATGCAGCTCAAGCACGATATCTTGATTGAGCCGCTTTTGATATTCTATAAAACCGTCGTTCACCCAGCTTGGCATTTTTGTGCCAACGGCGATAAGCTTAATTCGCATGGTGAATTATTCGTTTGAGCCGTTTTTGCCGCCCTCTGGTGTCATTGTCCAGAGTTTTTCTAGGTCATAGAATTTACGGGTATCAGGTGTCATTAAGTGCACAATGACATCAAACATATCAACCAGTACCCAGTCAGATCCAGGCTCACCTTCCATGTTTGATTTTATGCCTGCTGCTTTTGCATCTAGATAGACACTTTCTGCAACGGCACTGATGTGGCGTTTGGATGTGCCGCTAGCGACAATCATGTAATCAGCCATGCTGGTTAGAGGTTTAACATCAAGGACTACTATGTCTTTCGCCTTCATGTTTTCAAGTGATTCAATTACGGTTTGCTTTATGTTTTCGATGCTATCTGACATGTGTTACGGGCCTATCATAAAAAGTTAATATGGTTATAGTTACTGCCAGCCATAAAGCTGGTGCAATTTAATGTAATGCCACACAGTGTCAGGAAGCAAAAAGCGTGGTTCAAAACCTTGCTGAATGTCTTCGCGTAATTGTGTGGCTGAAATATCCAATGCCGTTGTGTTATGTACATGAATGCTACCAGCGGCAGAGCTCAGCAAATCATGGGGGTGTTCTGCTCGGTTTTTTTCTAGCAGAGCGTATTCGTCGGAGTGTGTTTCCGGTGGTTGTGAGCCTGGGCGATGTGCAACCCATAGATGACACAAGTTTAGTATGTCTTGCCAGCGATGCCAGCGGCAGAATAACCGAAATGCATCCATTCCCATGACAAATATAAGCGGAGTCTCACTTGATGTTTGATCTCGCAAATATTGCAGGGTTTCTACGGTATAGGACTCTGAGTGTTTTTCGATTTCCCAATCGTTTACGTGAAAGTTGGATGTTTCTGCGCAAGCTAAGCGTGCCATTTTGATGCGATGGGCTGCATCACTTGATGGTGTATCGCGATGCGGCGGCAAATGGCAAGGCATAATCTCCATTTGCGTTAAGCCTAGCAGCGCGCTTGCTTCCCACGCCAACCGCAAGTGACCTAAGTGGATGGGGTCAAAAGTGCCGCCCATTAGGCCAATAGCTTGATTTTTTTGCAGTTGATTGGTTTGTTCCATTGAATGCATCACAGGCTCTGCTTACTGGCGGATATGGCCGTCACCTAACACGATGTATTTCTGTGTAGTGAGGCCTTCAAGTCCAACAGGCCCTCGAGCATGTAACTTGTCGGTTGAAATGCCAATTTCTGCACCAAGACCATATTCAAAACCGTCAGCAAATCGCGTTGAGGCGTTTACCATAACGGAACTTGAATCAACCTCACGAAGAAAACGTTGTGCCAAAGTGTAGTTCTCCGTAACGATGGTTTCAGTGTGTTCTGAGCTGTGTTGGCTGATGTGATTCATCGCATCTTCAATATCAGCAACAACCTTTACGGAAAGGATGGGAGCAAGGTATTCAGTGTCCCAATCTTCTTTTGTTGCTGCAACAGCGCCATTTACGATGGCACAGGTTTTTTCACAACCTCGCAGTTCAACTCCTTTGGCGTGATATTGCTCCGCTAAAATGGGCAGCAACTCAGTTGCAATGGGTTCCGCTATCAACAAGGTTTCCATGGTATTACACGTACCGTAGCGCTGAGTTTTGGCATTAACTGCGATATTGATCGCCTTTTCTCTATCCGCAGCACCGTCAATATAGACGTGGCAGATGCCATCTAAGTGTTTGATCACAGGCACTTTGGCATCGTTACTAATACGTTCGATCAGCCCTTTGCCGCCTCGAGGGATGATGACATCCACAAACTCTGGCATGGTAATGAGCTCGCCCACCGCTGCGCGATCAGTCGTTTCTATTACTTGAACTACTGATGGAGGTAATCCGGCTTTTTCCAATCCGATACGAATGCATTCGGCTACGGCTTGATTCGAATTAATGGCTTCTGATCCGCCGCGCAATATGGTTGAGTTACCGGATTTCAGGCAAAGGCTGGCCGCTTCAACAGTAACGTTCGGGCGAGACTCGTAGATGATGCCTATCACACCTAGGGGAACACGCATCTTGCCGACCTGAATGCCGCTGGGCTGGTAGGTAAGGTCGGTGATTGCGCCAATAGGGTCAGGAAGGCTGGCTACTTGTTGTAGTCCTTCAATCATGCCATCAATGCCTTTGGGCGTAAGTTCAAGTCGGTCTAGTAACGCAGGCTCTAAGCCATTCTTCTTCCCATTCTCAAGATCGATCTGATTGGCTGCAATCAGCTTGTCACGGGAGGCTTCAATGGCGTCAGCCATGGCCAAAAGAGCTGTGTTTTTAGTACCAGTACCGGCTTTGCCGATGGCCCGTGATGCTGCACGAGCCTGTTGGCCAATAGTGGCCATATACGCTTTAACGTCCATTCCTAAATTGCCTTTGCGAGAGCTTGCGCGGGAGGTGTTCCCGAAAAGGGCGGATTATACCTGTTTTAGAGGGCTGGCGTCATGTTTCGTTTATAACTACTCAATACCAACCTCGTAAACGGGTTAAACCTTAGCTTCCACAACACGGACAACTGACTCCGACTTACATTCAGGTATGGGGAGTTTTCCATAATAATCTTCAGGTTGGTGTACGGTGGTTTCTGCAAAACCACACCCTTGAAAACCGTCAAAGATTTCTTTGTTTGTTCCATAGTGCAAATTTACGTCAGCCCGTGCGATACCACTTAGGAAGAATTTGGCTACACGTACGTATTTGTAAGAGGGGGCGTGAGTTAACCTTGGCATAAGATCGGTGATGTACCAAGCCTTTGGAAAGACGGTTGCTAGGCTTTGCATATTTCGCCACACTTCTGAAATAGTATTTAAATCAAAATAATTGATTAGCCCCTCGGTGATAATAATTGTGGGTTTAGATGTGTCCAATACGTCTTGAAGTACGTAATCTAAACCTGACGGTGCTCCAGATTCAAAAAAGTTGCAGGTGATAACTTCATGATTAGAGGCAAGAGCACCCTCATCTCGTAGCAGCGTTTTTTTACGTGACGCCATGCCTGGCAAATCCGCTTCAACGTAACGTAATTCAGGGTACTCTCTACTAAATAAGTAACCCCTTGGTGATAAGCCGCTAGCAATTTCTAATATCTGGGTAACACCTTCATTTTCAATTAGATGCCGAATGCGATGGTCCATAATGATGTGTCGTTGCAGCAATAAATCGCGTAAATTCACTCCGACAATCTTGTCTGCAAAATATTCAACAGGCTGTAGTGCTCGAAAAAGTGCGCTGCTTTTTGTTGAGGTAAAAAACTTTGCAGACATTCCATTTTCATACCAAACATGGCCGGTATAAAGTGCTGTAAAACTGATGCTAGATGAGTCCATAATCATTATTCCCCTGACACTAAAATGGTGTTGTTTACGTGTTGAAAAGCAACCGCGATAAGTGATTTTCCTGAGCAGGGCCCTGCAATGCAGTAACCTGTTTCAATTTCAAATAATGCGCCATGATTTGAACATTGAATGTATTGTTCTTCTTTATTTAAAAATTGATTAGGTTGGTATTCAAGGTTTATCCCTATATGTGGGCAACGATTTTTGTATACATAGAATTGAGAGTCTTTTTGAATCACTACGTATTGTTGGTTATTGAGAGTGACACCTTTTGTTGTCTTATTCTCAAAGTCGTTGGTCGAACATAATGTGATAGATATCGGTGTTGTTGTCATTTTTATTGTTGTTGATATAGATTGGCCGAAACCTGACGGTCTGAAATAGTGTGTTTACCCATGCTATCAGACTTTTGAGTGTTTGCCATAAAAAAGATATATCACTTACTTTTACGGTTGTTTTTTTGATGTGTGGAGCAGTTTTTTTTCTTATTCAATTCTCTTCTTAAGGTGTCAAAAATATCATAAAGCAGACACCTTGTTTGATGAAATGCGTGGCGCTATGATCCTCTTATTAGCGTATTTACTTTGTGTGTCTTTTTTTTGAAAACGCTGATTAGGAGGCATTATGATCATTTCAGAAATGAGAGAAAAATCAGTATCTTTGATTCAAAACATCAAGTTTACACAAAGTTCCGGTCGTTCACGGCGTCGATCCTTGTGGCTTTTTTTGACGGGTACCTTGATATTGTCGTCACAGGGTGTGCAGCTTGCTTATCAGCGTCTGTTGCAGCGATTCCGAAAACAGCAGCCTCAAGCAACTAGCGATTCCCCCCCTTTTATCAATATAGCCAATATAGATGACGATTTGGTTGATGAAGGTTCGCAGGCAGCCCCCAATATTTTCGAACGTTTAATCATGCGGGGAACCCTGTCAGAAGGGCCGTTGATTCGGGAGGAATATGGGACAACTAATGAGATGGGAGAGCGAAATTCTTTGGTTATATTGACGACACGTTTGTATATACATGTTCGTCGTTTTTTCAAAGGAATGAGTATGGTTGTGAATCAGGAAGCCACAGAATATGCGCAACAAGCCTTGCGGTTAGGTGAGTTACGAGATGCCGTTAGATCCAGAGAGTGGATGAGAACCAAAGAAACTACCAAGAATCATATGAAGTTGAATATTAGAAATTTCAGACATAGTTTTTGGGGAAGTTTAGGTTTGGCGGATAAAGCCGAGCTAGCAGTGCTTCGAACTGAAATTAGTCAGCTAAAGAATAGCTTAGAGTTGAGAGCTATGGCACCACTATCAACAATAACAACTCATGATAGGCGCCAGCTTGACCGACGAAAAGGGCATTTAACTGTGGCTTATGAGAGGAGGTCACTAGAGCGACGAGCCTGATATAAAAACCCTCATAATAATGTATTTGTAACATTATTATGAGGGTTTTGCTTCGTGCGGGGGGTGAGGAGGGGTTACCTTCCGACAATACCGCGTGCGATCACTTCTTTCATTATTTCTGATGTGCCGGCATAAATGGTTTGTATGCGGGCATCACGGTAAAAACGAGAGATTGGATATTCGTCGGTGTAACCGTATCCGCCAAATAACTGTAGGCATTCATTCACCATGCGTAACTGCATTTCGGTGGATGATAACTTCAGCATGGCGGCATCATCTATTGTCATTTCGCCACGCTCGTATTTACCCATATGCTTTTCTAGCAATGCACGACACATTTCTAGTTCAGTTTTACATTCGGCAAGCTTAAAGCGTGTATTTTGGAATTGCCCGATGGATTGACCAAATGCTTTGCGTTCTTGCACGTATTCAGCGGTAAGGTCCAGCGCGCCTTGAGCATGGCCGATGGCTTGAACAGCACAACCTAAACGCTCTCGAGGTAGTTCTTTCATTAGGTAAACAAAACCTTTACCTTCTTCACCCAATAATGCATTTGCAGGTAGGCGAACATTATCAAAAAACAGTTCTGCAGTATCGCTACTGTGTTGTCCCATTTTTTCAATTTTCGCGCCAGTAGAATAACCTGGTAAAGATGTGTCAACGAGGAATAAAGAAATACCCTTTGAACCAGCCGCAGGGTCAGTCTTTGCACATACGATAACCATATCAGCGTGTATGCCGTTGGTAATAAAGGTCTTGGAGCCGTTTAGTATATATTCGTCACCGTCCTTAATCGCACTGCTGCGCATACCCGCTAAGTCGCTTCCTGCTCCAGGCTCTGTCATAGCGATCGCACCAACCACTTCACCGGTCGCCATTTTTGGCAACCAGAGGTCTTTTTGTTCTTCGTTACCAATGTTTAATACATAAGGGGCTACGATATTGGCGTGAATATTGTAGCCTGTTGCTAACCCGTGTAGTCCTAGGCGAGACATCTCTTCTTGGATCATTTGACAGACGTCAAAGCTTGCTTCTGCTGCACCGTATTTTTCGGGGAAATCTACCAACAACATGCCAGCATCACCCATGGTGTTCCACATTTCACGGGGCATGATGTGGTCTTTTTCCCATTGGTCATAATGAGGAAGCACTTCTTGCTCTATGAAACGTAATACCATATCGCGGAATAAACCAATCTCTTCATTTTTTTCTTCTGCAGTGCTCATTATGAGGGCCTCTTTTTTATCGAGGATTAGACGTGTCTCTATATCCTCATCAGTTAATGACGAGATTTTCCTTATATTAGGTCGTGGAGACAATGACGAATACAGCCATTTCTTATCATATTCGGACATGATGTGTAAAAATTAACGGGTTTTTGGTACAATAATCGCTGGTCAGGCTAGTTTTATTATCAATAACGGACAGTTATGTATCATGTCAAATGAGAGCCATAATGAGAACTATACAGTCTCAAATTATTTTGCCAGAACCCATTTGGCGAATACTGTGCGCATTGGAGGGGATGAGAAGGAGATTCTTTCGCTTGCAGGCCTGACAAGCGAAATTATTAAGGCGCCGAGGGCTCGAATTGCTCCGCAACAATTATCGGCCATTGTAAAAGCGAATTGGGCGGTGGGAAAAGATGAATTTATGGGGTTGGCATCTCAGCGAGTAAAGGTGGGTGTGTTTCAGTTATTGGCTGAGCGTTTAGTAAATTGTCGTACGTTAGGTGGTGCGTTGAAGGAAACGGCTTATTTTTACAATTTAATTACTGATAGTATTCAGTTCGAATTGAACGTTATGTCATCACAAGTAGTATTTGGTTTTTCTCTTCCGGGTGCGAATAGAGAGAGTACGAGTTTTTTGGTCGAATTTTTATTGTTGATATGGCATCGCTTCCCAAGTTGGCTCGTCGGAAAAGTTATTCCCTTGCAAGAAGTACAGTTTGAGTACGAAGAGCCTTTACATAGTGAAGAGTACAGGCTTATGTTTCCGAGTGCTTGTCGTTATCAATGTGACGGCAATGCGTTGGTTTTCGAGCGCGCGGTAATGGAGCTGCCTATCATCCAAACGTCCGTCGAGTTACAACATTACCTATCTGAAATTCCGTTACCTTGGTTTCGAAAGCCGGATTTTCATGACAGTTTTACAGCACAAGTGAATCGTTTTTTTGAGCAAGGTTTTTTTCAGGAAGAAACAAGTTTAGATACTATTGCCAAAAAAATGCATACAACATCGCGAACTCTACGGCGAAAGTTGAGGGTAGAAGGGAATGGTTTTCAACAGCTTAAAGATAACAGTCGGCGAGATAGCGCGATAAATCTTTTGGCGGATAATCGGATTAGTATAGCTGAAGTAGGGCGCCGTATTGGTTTTACCGAAACGCCTGCATTTACCCGCGCCTTTAAGCAGTGGACGGGGCTCTCGCCAGGGGCTTACCGTAAAGGGCTGCATAAGCAGCGCCTTGACGGGTAACTCCTGCTTTTCGAAAATCTTACGCTTTTTTAGCTTGAGAGATGTCGTAACCAAAGCGACCTTTGCCACTGCGTGCATTGGTTTCACCCGCTTCAGTAAAGGCAACTTCAAACAGAGAGAAGCTTAGTGAAATAGTTTCACCTGGCTCACCGTCACCTGATGCGCCAATGGAATAGCTGCTAATCAATGTGTCTTCTAACGTGTAGGTTAGAAACTCTTCTAGTTGGTCGCCGCCGGTTGTAACAAAGTGAATAAGAACCTTCTTTCCCTTTGTGCCAATAGTTGATTCCTGAACAAGTAGCGGTGTTGCTTTGTCGACTACCTTTGTTAGCGTAATTTCGCTGATGCTAGGGCGAGAAGCTTCACGGTTTGCCATACGACCAGCATTCTGAGATATAGCGCGACCCACTCCCCAATTGAAGCTAGAAACTTCAATCATTTTTTCGTATCCCTTCGCAGTGATGTTTCCTTCGATGCCTTCAATTTCTAAGTAAATAGCCATGTTAATATTCCTTCGTCGGTAGACTGTGTGTATTTGTTGTATTGTTGCTGTGTTTTGTGATTTGTGATTCAGTGAGAGAATTATTACAGAGGAGTGGAGATTGCGAAAGGTCTGGGGGCGTGAATATGTCACGTTATCGAGGGGTAAAAATACAAGCTTGGGAAATGTTTTGACGAAGGTGTTTGTAATGTTAAATTATTAATCCTTTTCGAAAGTTGTGAGGGGTAAATCCGGTCCAGGTTTTAAAGGCTCGAATAAAGGCCCCCGCTTCGGTATATCCTGCTTTATATGCTATATCTTCGATGGATAATTCGCCTGCCCCTAGGTGATGGATAGCAATGTCTCTTCGAACCTGAGCTTTGATGACGTGGAAGCTGGTATCTTCACGCTTTAATTGTCGGCGTAATGTTTGTGGGTTTAGTTTCATTTTATCAGCGATCCAGTGTAATTCTGGTGGTTTGTCATGTTCAAGAAAGTGTTCGTTGACTTTGTTTCTTACTTCAATAGTGACGTTGCCGCCTGCATCTAGTGGTAAATAAACATCCATCGGTGCTCGGCGTACATAGCTCTCAACACTTGCTTCATTTTGTATGATGGGACGAGCCATATAAGATTTGTCAAATTGAAGGCTGGTGTGATGTTGGTTAAACAATACGGGGGCACCATAAAACATATGGCGGTACTCGTCCTTGTACTCCGGTGCGGGGTAATCGAGCTTTACCTGGTTCAAGATGATTCGTTCATTGGCAAGCCAGCCCAAAAAACGGTGGTGCACAGTTAACACGCTTTCGATGGCATAGGTGTTAGCTATGGAGTGTTCAGGCAGTCGAGTTAATACCAGTTCTACCTGGTTTCCGGATATCCGCAATTGGTAATGTAGGCTATTTTCAAACAGGTTGATAAATTCGATGGTGCGTTTTAATGCTTCGCCAATGGTCGCTGTGTGTACTACTGATAACGCGAGCATTCTAAAGTGACCAAGGCGAAGAGGTTTCTCGAATAAACCGGCTATCTCATCGTCCATTGCTCCACTGGTATAACGACTGAGTAGGACATATTGCTCTAAAGGGATGCGGTTTTGCGGAGGCTGGTCTAATACTTGTGGATCGATACCGCTTTTCTGAAGAAGCCGGGGAATATCCAGCCCTGCAGTGCGGGCTCCAACCAATGATTGAATCATCATAGAGATTGGCATGCTGATCTTTCCTGCGTCTTTTTTACTTTCTTTATCATTCATGGTGCCAGTATCCAGGGTGGTTCTGCATTGATCGTGTAACTTACTGTTTATTTTTAGTGATTTTCACGGTCATTGTCCAGAGCTGCTTTTTAATCAACACTATGTGAACGGATAAGATCCATAAGATCAATGCAGAGCAGACATAATTGAGGTGAAAAATGATTCCAAGAACGGTTTATAACGCAGAGCAGGAGCAGTTTCGTGATAGTGTTCGGAAGTTTCTAGAAGCTGAGGCTGTGCCATATCACTCTCAATGGGAAAAAGATGGGCAGATTGACCGCGCGTTATGGGGTAAGGCAGGAGAGCTTGGATTGTTGTGTCCTACTGTTCCAGAGCAGCACGGAGGGGCTGGTGTAGATTTTCGTTATAATGCCATTGTGAGTGAGGAGTGTATAAAACGTGGTTTAAGTGGTATTGGGTTTGTTCTGCATTCAGATATCGGTGTTCCTTATATTATAAAAAACGGCTCTGATGACATTATTGAGAAATATATTCCACGGTGCATAACCGGTGAAATTATCACAGCGATTGCGATGACTGAGCCAGGAACTGGTTCTGACTTACAAGGCATTAAAACCACGGCAGTGCTGGATGGCGATGAGTACGTCATTAACGGATCTAAAACGTTTATAACCAATGGCCAACAAGCAGATCTTGTCATTGTTGTATGTAAAACAGATACAACAGCAGGAGCAAAAGGAATTAGTTTGCTGTTGGTAGAGGCGGGTACACCTGGGTTCGCTAAAGGGTCAAATTTAGAAAAGATTGGCATGAAAGCGCAAGATACATCAGAGCTATTCTTTCAAGATGTTCGTGTTCCAAAAGCAAACCTTCTTGGTGATGAAGGTGCGGGGTTTGTGTATTTGATGCAAGAATTACCTCAAGAGCGCTTGAGTATTGCGATCGGAGCAATGGCGAGTTGTGAATCAATATTGGAGCAAACCGTAAATTATGTGAAAGAGCGTAACGCCTTTGGCAAGCCTATCGCTACATTCCAAAATACACAGTTTACGTTGGCGGGGTTGGATGCGGAAATAACGTCGGCAAGAGTGTTTGTTGATAAGTGCCTTGAGCTTCATGTGCAGAAAAAATTGGATACAGTTACCGCATCAAAAGCAAAGTTGCTTTCTACTGAGTTACAAGGGAGAGTAATCGATCAATGCTTACAGTTACACGGTGGTTACGGCTATATGTGGGAATACCCCGTTGCTCGAGCTTTTGCTGATGCTCGGGTGCAGCGTATTTATGGCGGCACTAGTGAAATAATGAAATTGATTATTGCGAGGAGCTTGTTTGCGTAATATTGGCCCTTAATATTGTTCAGCGAGAGGTGTTGTAGAGAGGCTTGCTTCGAAAAAGGTAGTATGGTGATATGTGAGATTAGCGTTAATTAATCTTAGGTTTTAAGGAGTTTAGTGAACGATATTCTCATATATGTACCCAATCAAACCCTTGTTATGAGCACAGCGTTGATTAAAGATTTATGTTGGGTCGCAGTGCAGCATAATGCCAAGGAAAAAGAGCTGTCTGTAGAAAACTTCCAAAATGTGCGTTTAGTGAGTTGCGATGGAAAGCCTGTTCAATGTAGCTCTGGTAATCAGTTGTCGGTAGATTTAGCATTGGATGAAGTAGATTCGGCGGGTGCTATTTTTCTTAGTGCATTTTGGGGGAGTCCGAGTACAGCGCTAAAGGATAGTCAACAACTGCTTGAGTGGTTATGTCGGGCGCACGCGCAAGGCATACCTATTGCGGGTACGAGTAACGGACCGTTTTTTATGGCAGAGGCAGGGCTGTTGGATGGCAAGGTTGCAACCGTATACCCTCCAATGGCGGATGTGTTTCAGCGGCATTATCCTACGGTTAACTTGCTACCTGAGCGAGCGATTACCGATGCCGGGAACTTGTATTGTGCGAATGGAATTGCCTCTGGGTGTGACCTAATTGTCTCTATTATCGAAATGTTGTTTGGGCCTAGTATTGCTCGACAGATAAGCCGGGATTTTTTGATTGGGTTTAATCGTAGTTACACGTTGGCTAATGTGACTTTTGATGGCCAAAAGTATCATCATGATGGGAAGGTTCTGACTGTGCAGCAATGGCTTGAGCGTAACTACGATCAAAATGTCTCTTTAGAGGTTGTAGCGGCGGACGTTGGTATGAGTCCTCGTAACTTTTCTAGGCGCTTTAAACAAGCGACGGGAGATAGTCCAAGCCTTTATTTACAACGAGTGAGAATTGAGGCTTCTAAGGATCTTTTACGCAACACTGCTTTATCGATTGCTGAGGTGTCCTATAAAGTAGGCTACGCTGATGAAAGCTATTTCAGCCGAGTGTTTAAACGTATTTGTGGGGATTTGCCACACGTATTTCGTGGTGGTTTAAAATAATCCACTATGCTAGTATCGATTCAATTAACGATATTTTGATGTATAAAAAGTGTAAATAAAACATGACTACCTTAATACTCCAATCAAAACAAAAACGCTGTAAACGAGGGTTTCACTCTGCAGCGATGGTTGTGTGTATGCGATTAATTAGGTGTTAGCTATTTAAAGTAGGTAATACAAATACACAAAAGCCCGGTGCAGATTATGCAATCGGGCTTTTTTTTGCCCTTCAAAAAGGAGAAAGTAATGCAAAAGCTTCAATTTAGTGGATCATATGTGGCATTGGTCACCCCCTTTAAAAACGGAGAGCTTGACGAGGACGCTCTTCGCCATCTTGTTGATTGGCATATCAGCAATGGAACTGATGGTTTGGTGCCCGTGGGTACAACAGGGGAGTCATCCACGGTTACCGCAGAAGAACATAAGCAGGTAGTCGAAATTGTCGTGAAAATGGTTGCAGGGCGAATACCAGTGATTGCAGGTGCCGGTTCCAATAACCCAGTTGAGGCGCTTGATTTTGCACAACACGCACAGAGTGTTGGTGCTGATGGGGTGTTATGTGTGGCAGGGTATTATAATCGGCCATCTCAAGAGGGGTTGTATCAGCATTTTAAATTGATTCACGATAAGACTGATATCCCGATTATTATTTATAACATTCCACCGCGAGCGGTAGTCGATATTACCCCGGAAACAATGGCACGGTTGGCTGGTTTACCACGTGTTGTTGGTGTAAAAGATGCGACCGGCGATTTAACACGGATCAGTCAAGAAAGACTGTTGATAAAGGAGCCGTTTTGTTATTTCTCTGGAGATGATATGACGGCGGTTGCTTATAATGCTTTAGGTGGAACAGGGTGTATTTCGGTGACAGCAAATGTGCTTCCACGGCTAAGTTCTGCTTTACAGGATGCATGTTTGTCTCAAGACTACTCTCGGGCGCTGGAATATCATGATCAATTGCTTCCTGTACACCTGGCTTTGTTTGAAGAGCCAAATCCATCTGGGGTGAAGTTTGCTATGTCTTGCTTAGGGTTATGTGATGACGAGGTCCGGCTTCCTATTCTTGGCGTGAGTGAACATTTGAAATCTAAAATTAGACAATGTATCGATGAAATAGGGAAGGCAGAATGCTAAGGCATTATTGTTAATCGTGAGCAAGGAGTAATGACGGGCTTGTTTGTTTAGTGTGGCTGTTGCGGATTCTATTTTTATTAATTGAGAATAATTATCAAATAGAGCTTGCAAAGACAAATGAGAATCATTACTATTAAGTCATTCCCGAGCTGTGGAGGCAATGAGACTAGTAAGCGGTGTAACTTACTAGTTTGGTGCTTTCTCTGGTGGGGGAGGCGAGTGAAGGTTCCGGTAACGGAGCATATGCAGACGTGTCTGTTCAATCTCTCCTCTCTCTGTTGGCTGTCGCTAACGCATGTGAACAATTTTGAGTGAAGCTTCAACTCTCTCTCAACCCTCTCTCTGAGGTTTCACTTATTGTTCGATTTAATCGCTTCCTTCACCAGGGAGGCTCGGGTTATTACTTGTGATACATGAGTTAGCTTATGTGAATCAATATTTGGATAGGAGGCGGCGTAATAAGCCTTGGTTATCATCGGAGGTGCGGTAACGCTTTAATGCCTCAATCTCTTTTTCTAATGCGTCACCTATCAGTTTTCTTACTTGCCACTGTACTTCTAGATTGTCTTCCTGCCCTTTAAATGGGGTTACATCTATGGGCTCGCCAAAGGAAAAATAAAAACGCTCAGGCCGCGGTATCATTGTTGGGCCGATCCCTGTAGTTATTGGCATAATGACGTCGCCGTTGCGTAATTGTTTGTTGATGCTTTTATTTTTTAACAGCCAGCGGCCAATACGTGACTCTTTAAAATCGTAAGCATCAAATAAAATATCATAAACATCGTCTGCCCCCAGGGATGCGATGGGGGTGATAGGGTATTGATATTTAATGGCCATATAGGCAAAACCGGTGCGTGTTTTCCACGTGAGTTGGTATTTCTCCCCTCGGCGCTTTGCAACCTCTCGGGCTCCACCGGGGAATACTAATAAGGTTTCACCTGCTTCCATTAAGCGTGAGCAGTTTTCACGGTTGCCAATAACAACGCCGCCTTTGTGAAGAAAGTCTCTCCATAATGGGATTTTGTAATGTGCTTCGTCCGCAAGACCACGAATAGCGATATCTTTTTTTCGTAAAACTTCAGAAAATATTAGAGGAACATCGAGAGAGCCATAAATGGTGTGGTTGCCGACGAGTAATGTGGGTTTGTCTTTGTGTAAGTTTTCAAGGCCAAAGAATAAGGGGTTAAAGTATGTTTCTGCTAGTTTCATTGCTGCATTTACTGCTGGCACGGAAGGGGGCGTGAAATCTAGCACGTCTTTATCGGTTGGGTTCATGTGAGGCTCTTACTGTGATTCTACAGAGTGCGAGAGGGGTGTTTCTGGCGTACCCACTTATTCATTCGACGTCACTTGCTCATTAAGAGAGACTATTTGACTTGCCATGCTTTTCATAAGGTTTAGGCAAATATGCGGGTGAGTTTTCATCAGGGTTTCAAACTGCTCTTTTGGAACAACAAGTATCATGCAGGTAGTGGAAGCAACCACTTTGGCAGTTCTAAGGCTGTCGGTTAATAATGCCATTGCACCAAAAATCTCATTTTCTAATACTTCGCCAACTTTGATATCGTTTACAAAAACATCGGCATGCCCCTCAACGATCGAGTAGACACTGTCTGCTTCTGTGTCTTGTTCGATAATAACGTCGCCAACTTGATAGTGAACAAACCCTAAGGATGCCTTGTCGACGCCTTGTTCAACGAGGCTAATAATACAGGTTCGACGCTTGCACTCTTCTAATAAGTATTCACACCAAATGGGTGTAATTGATGTGGTGCTAGTAACGGTGTTGAGTAGTTCTGCTCGGTCATATCGACGTAAGGCAAAGGGCCCCGCAGAATAAAGCCTATAAGGGCTTGGGTTGTCTATTTGGTCTAGACCAAAGATGTCCCCGATATCATAATGAAATAAGGTGGCGCTTTCTTGTTCATGAGCGACCGCCCCTTCCAGGACAATATAAACGAAATCATGATTGGGTTGGCTGGCGTAAAAATCATCAACCAATTCGTAGGATACATCGCTATAATTTAGCGTACTGACGTTCTTGTCTGTCAAAACACGTTCCAGCAACTCTTTGCAGCGGTCGTCTATTTGCTCAAATGCTTCATTAAAATCTGTTTCAATAAACATGAATTAACCTTGCGAGAAAATGGCTGTTTGTACAGTAGTTGGCCTAGCTTTAGTGTGTTTACTATAGCCCAGCGGTAGCTTAGGAACGATCACTTAAGGGTTCTATACCTTTAAAGTGTAGACAGTTTCCCAAATTTGGAAGAGAAACCACCCTAATGTTGTTAGTATTTGGGTGGCTTGGAGGTGAGGTTAGTACGGGGCGTTTAAAGGCTGTTTTCGTTGAGTAAAGTTTGGTGCTGCTCTTTGGCTAGCCTTGGGCCAAACTGAGAAACCACTTGTGCAGCGGCGTTACTTGCAAAGGCCCCAGCTGATGGGAAGTCATGCCCTTCGCTTAAAGCGTACAAAAATGCGCCTGCAAACATGTCTCCGGCGCCGTTAGAGTCAAGCGCGGTAATCGGTGTTGGGTCTATTTTATGCTCTGTTGATCCATCAAAGACAATCGCTCCGTCACTACCAAGAGTAACTGCAAAAGTTTTTGCGACCGTTTTAATTTTGGCAATTGCGGTATCAAGCTGATCAGTATCAGCCCACGATAGTGCTTCTTGCTCATTACAAAACAGCAGGTCAACACCTTCACCTAACATTTCATTTAGACCATCCTTAAAAAAGCTCACCATGTTGGGGTCAGAAAAAGTGAGAGCTGTTTTAACATTGCTGGCTTCGGCAATTTGTCGGGCTTTGATTGCAGCAGCTCGACCTGTCTCAGAGGTAACGAGGTAACCTTCCAAGTAAACAAACTGGGATTGCTGGATGGCTTTTTCGTCAAGCTCCTTTTCGGATACGGTTTCAGATATGCCCAAAAACGAATGCATAGTACGTTCGGCGTCGGGTGTCACCATAACGATACACTTACCGCTTACACCATTCTCTCGATTGTCTTTAAGGTTGGTGTCTACACCAGCAGCCGCCAGGTCTTTTACATAAAAATCACCGGTTGCATCGTTGGCTACTTTGCAGGAGTAGTATGCGTTGCCGCCAAAGTGGCTTACTGCAATGATCGTGTTGGCAGCAGATCCGCCACTGGCTTTTTTACCGTTATGACCTGCCAATGCCTGGGTAAGGCTCTGTTGTTGAGCCTCATCAACCAGTGTCATTACCCCTTTGTCGATACCTTGTTTGGACAAAAAGTCGTCATCGATAGTGAATTCCATATCAACAAGCGCGTTTCCGATGGCGTAGACGTGGTATTTGGTCATTGGTGATCCTTATAAAGTACACATTTGAGGTGGTTTTTTTGATTGTAGCTATTGTATGTGAAATTTTATTTTTGTCACGGCATCAAGGAATGAAAGCACGTATACTGCTGTCCTATTTATTCAATCTTTAGAATAGAAATAAGAGGTGTTGTTGTTCTGTGGCGCGATCAAGTGATAAGTCAACCGATAAAAAAACCAAACCTGTGAAGAAAATGGCTCAAAAGCCAGTTAAAAAGCCGGCTGCAGGCAAGAAACCGACTGCAAAAAAAGCAGCCGCTAAGAAACCTGTGAATAAGAAGGCGGTTGCACCGAAAAAAACGTCAGGTGCCAAGAGCAGTGCCAGCAATGGGGCTGCTAAATCAGCAGGCAAGAAGGCATCAGCAAAAAAGACACCTGTAAAAAAGGCACCAGCAAAGAAAGCTCCACAAAAAACAACCTCTAAAAGTAAACCTAAAGCCTCGTCGAAAACAGCAACGACAGCAAAAAAATCATCTGCTCAAAAAACAAAAAAGATCACAACAAAAAAAGCTTCGGTCAAGAAGGCGCCCATCAAGAAATCAACAACAAAGCCGCCCTCTAACAAGAAAGGTTTTTTGCTGCGGTTATTCCTTGTGTTTCTCGTAGTTGCTGGAGGTGTGATTATCTATGCTGACGCGATTATAATTTCCAAGTTTGACGGTAAGCGCTGGTCTATTCCAGCGAAGGTATATAGTCGGGCCCTTGAATTGTTCGACGGTGCTGAATTGTCCGTAGATCAATTACGTCGAGAATTGCAGTGGTTAAATTATCGTGAGAGTTTTGGTGATATGAAGCGAGGGAGTTTTCGCCAGCGTGGAGAGTCGTTTGAAATATCGTCCAGAGGGTTTGATTTTTGGGACGGTCGAGAATCGGCGCACTATGTATCGTTATCTATTCGAAATAATAAGGTCCGAAGACTTGAAGTTGATGGCCAACGAAATGAGGTGGTTCGTTTAGAGCCGGTGTTAATTGGTGGAATCTACCCCGCACACAATGAAGATCGAGTATTGGTATCGTTTGATCAGGTCCCTCCCAATTTGGTTTATGCATTGTTGGCAGTAGAGGATCGAGATTTTTACGATCATTGGGGAGTATCTTTACGGGGTATTGCGCGAGCGTTGTGGACGAATGTTAAAACTGGGGCGGTGAAGCAGGGAGGCAGTACCTTAACTCAGCAGTTGGTAAAGAACTTCTATCTAACTAGCGAACGAACCTTAACGCGAAAGGCGACAGAAGCTGTAATGTCATTGTTATTAGAAATGCATTATGACAAAGATGATATTCTTGAAGCTTATATGAATGAGGTTTACCTGGGGCAGTCAGGGAAGCGGGCCATTCATGGTTTTGGGTTGGCGGGCTTGTTTTATTTTGGCCAACCTTTGCGTGAATTAGAAATACACCAATTAGCGTTATTGGTCGGGTTGGTAAAAGGCGCGTCTTGGTATGATCCGAGGCGGCACCCAAAACGTGCAATGGATCGACGTAACCAAGTGTTATCCCTGATGCTTGATCAGGGTTATATCAGTGTGGATCAACATAAGAGAGTGAGTGCTCGGCCGCTTGATGTTATTAAAAAACCGATGTACGAAGATGAAAAGTATCCTGCATTTCTTGATTTGGTCAAACGTCAACTGCACCGTGATTATCATGATGAAGATTTAAAAAGTGAAGGGTTGCGTGTCTTCACTACGTTAGACCCAGGTGTGCAAGAGTCCTTAGAACGTAGTTTTGCCAATATATTTTCGAGTATTGATCAACAATATGGAACGCAGGTTCAAGGTAAGCACCAGGCCGCTTTGCAAGGAGCCGGTATATTTACCCACTCGAATACGGGAGAGGTTGTTGCTGTTGTGGGGGATCGGCGGCCTCGGTATAAAGGGTTTAATAGAGCGTTAGATGCATATCGTCCTGTGGGGTCTTTAATGAAACCGGCAGTTTATCTAAGTGCCATCGAGCAGGGGTATCATTTAGGCAGCATGCTGGATGATAATCCCGTCACTATCTCGTTACCGGCGGGTAAAGAGTGGTCCCCCAAAAACTTTGATAAACAGTCCCATGGCATGTTGCCGCTACAGGTGGCGTTATCACGCTCTTATAATCAAGCAACTGCCCGTTTAGCGATGGATGTAGGCATAAACAATATACTCGATGTTGCTAAGCGCTTAGGTGTGAAAAAAACGTTACCCAGTGTACCTTCAATTTCGCTAGGAGCGGTTAGCCTATCTCCTTATGAAGTGACCGAAATGTATCAAACGATAGCTGCGGGTGGTTTTAATACACCGTTACGAACGATTCGTTTTGTACTTGATAATCAGGGTAAACCGTTACAGAGATATGAAATTGATGTTGAGCAGCGGTTTGATCCTGGTGACATGTTTGTGTTGAACAGTGCTTTGCAAGAGACCATAGCTAAGGGTACTGGGAAAAGTGCAGCAAGGTGGTTAGATCCATCGTTGGCGTTAGCGGGTAAGACCGGAACCAGTGATGATCAAAGGGATAGTTGGTTTGCTGGTTATTCAGGGAATTATCTTGGGGTTGTTTGGTTGGGTTATGATGATAATTTTCCAACACCATTAACAGGTGGTACGGGGGCGCTACCTGTGTGGGCCAAAACCTTGACATCGTTAGCAGTTGTGCCGCTAGATACACCAAAACCGGGTAATGTTGAATGGGTGTGGCTAGATGCAGAGAAACAAGCTCGTAGCCAATCTCATTGTGATAAGGCAATATTTATCCCAATGGTTGTGAATACCATACCTGAGAAGCAAGCTCAGTGTGGCCAGGCAGGTCGGGTTATGAATTGGTTTAATCAATGGTTTGATGACTAATAGCGTAGTGTTTAATGTGTAGCGACAACAAATGGATCAAAAAAATGATGAAGTGGAAAGCGGTTGTTTTAGTTTGTTGCCTCTGGCTATCGGGCTGTAGTTCTATTATTTTTATTGGTCAAACACCAGAGGATAATAAAACGGCAGCCGAGACCGGTTTGGTGGCGGTAGATAACCTGATTGTAAGGGGTGATGAGCAGCGTAGACGTGGGCAGCTTGATATAGCTTCTGCTACTTTAGAGCGTGCAGTACGTCTAGCGCCACGTTCACCAGACGTTTATGTAGCCCTATCACGGGTTAAGCTTGATGCAGGGCAGTATTCCGCTGCGGTACAGTTTGCCCAGAAAGCATTATCATTATTTCCATCTAAGGTTAGCTGGAAGCAGGAAAGAGCCAGAACGGAAGCGCAATGGGTGATAAATGAAGCAAATAAGAAGCGTTAGTTAATGCCAATAAGCATGTTCAACCATTGAAGGTAATAATATGAACAGTCAGATTGTGTTACCGAGAATTCTTCAGGTGGGTGCGGGAGCGTCTGCAGAGGTTGGCAACGTTTTAAAAAGCTTGGGGTGTACAAAGCCACTTATTGTCACTGACAGAATGATGGTGCAGTTGGGTTATGTTGCTCGTGTTCAAGCGCAATTATCTTCAAATGATATTCATGTTGATATTTATACTGACACTGTTCCGGAACCAACGGAGGTTTCAATTCTTGCAGGGGTAGAAAAAATCCAACAAGGTGATTTTGATTCTATTATTGCAATTGGGGGTGGTAGCCCTATTGATAGCGCAAAAGCGATGGCTATTTTGGGCAAATATGGCGGTAAGATGCGAGATTATAAGGTACCTCGTATTGTTAATGAGCCTGGACTGCCAGTTATTGCGATTCCTACAACCGCAGGTACGGGGTCGGAAGCAACGCGGGTTACGGTTATTACTGATGAGGCACAAGGTGAAAAGATGTTGTGTCTGGGGATGGGCTTTATGCCTGTTGCCGCATTGGTTGATTTTGAATTAACGGTTAGTTTACCTGCTCGAACTACTGCAGATACGGGGATTGACGCGTTAACTCATGCAATGGAAGCGTACGTATCTAAAAAATCCAATCTCTATACGGATAGTCAAGCAATCCAAGCCATGGGGTTGTTAGCTCCGAATTTGCGAAGGGCGTACTGTGATGGAGAGGATAAAGAAGCACGAGAAGCCATGATGTTAGGGGCAACGTTGGCGGGGATTGCTTTTTCGAATGCATCTGTAGCATTGGTACATGGAATGAGCCGGCCTATTGGTGCATTTTTTCATGTACCTCATGGGTTATCGAATGCAATGTTGTTGCCAAGTGTTACTGAATATTCTATTTCGTCAGCACCTGCTCGTTATGCGGACTGTGCACGCGCAATGAAGGTGGCTTTGCAGTCTGATTCAGATAACATTGCAAACGAAAAACTGATGATTGAATTGGTTGCCATAAATGAAGAGCTACATGTACCGACGCCGGAAGAATTTGGCATTGATAAAAGAGCATTTTTTGATGTACAGGCGATTATGGCTGAGCAGGCTCTAGCATCGGGGTCCCCTGCAAATAATCCGCGAGTTCCATCGAAGGACGATATCGTTGGTATTTATAAGAAACTTTGGGTTTAGCCTTAAGTGAAATCGTTAAATGATTAAAACGGTTAAAGAATGATAAGAGGACGAATAATGAAAAAGATAATCAGCTTGATGAGCTTGTTGCTCTCTACCGTTAGTTTTGCACATGATGATGCGAATTCTGACAAGAACATTTTTCGCGAAGTGGTTGTGACAGAGAGTATATCCATGTTGCAAGGTACCGGTGGAAACGTGGGGTTGCTCAAAGGGGAAGATGGGTTATTAATTATTGATGACGATTATAAGGTTAATGTAGGTGCATTAGAGAAAATTCTTGATAAAAAAGATGGGAGGCCTCGCTTCATTATTAATACTCATTGGCATAATGATCATACTGGCGGGAATGAGCACTTAGGGGAATACGTTACTATCATAGCTCATGATAATGTTCGTAAACGTCTTGGCACCGCACAAGAAATCAAATTTTTTGGTATGAAAATACAAGCTAGTGAGAAGCCTGCGTTACCCGTAGTGACGTTCGACACATCATTGTCGTTGCACTTTAACGGTCAGGAGTTAAAGGTTGTACATTATCCGAATGGCCATACGGATGGTGATAGCATTGTTGTTATTCAACCCGCGAATGTTGTTCATATGGGGGATCACTTCTTTTCCGGTCGCTTCCCTTTTGTTGACGTTGAAAGCGGCGGTGATGTGATAGGAATGATTACGAATATTAAATCGGTAATCGAAACACTCGATCCTAAAGTAAAAGTGATCCCTGGCCATGGCCCATTATCTTCATTGTCGGATTTGAAAGAATACAGCCACATGTTGGAAACTACCTCGGCTATTGTGAAAGAGGCCATTGATGAGGGAATGTCGTTAAAGCAAGCTCAAGCTAAAGGTTTTCCTGGGCGATGGAAGAGCTGGGGCGCGGGCTTTATTGATGAGAAAAAGTGGATAAAAATGGTGTATACCAGCTTGAAGGCTGGAGAGCATTCTTCATAATCCCCCTTAGTATGATTGGACAAATGGAACAGGTGATGCGTCAAGGACATTGTCATTGTAAAAGTGTTTGTTATGAGTTCGGTGGGAGCCCTTTAACTTGTTACGCCTGTCATTGTACTGACTGTCAGTCATCAACGGGTAGTGCGTTTACATTATCGATGATTGTTAATCAGAGTGATGTGACTGTTATTGAGGGGAGTGTTGCTGTTGATGGTTTCTCTCACAATGGGGCTGATATTGAAAGGCATCATTGTGAAAGTTGTGGGTCTGTGTTGTGGTTTTCCGGTAAAGAATACCCTGGGATTCTTGCGTTAAAACCTGGTTCATTTGATGATACATCGTGGTTTTCGCCCGTTGCACATTTGTGGGTTCGCAGTAAGCAGCCGTGGTTGGTGTTGAATTCGTCGATAAAACAATTTGAAGAGCAACCTGAAATGGCTGAGCTTTTTGGGCTGTGGGAATCGCTAAATAGGTAGCAACGAAACTAGAAAGAAGAATAGAGGGGTCAAAGTACTATCTTTGTTTTGGGGCCCCTCTATTCCAGTATTCTAGCTGGATACTGGAAAAAGTTCTTTGGTCTCTCTGCATCGCTTGTGAAGGTACCAATACAAATCATCGTCAGTTTTGGCCTCTTCTAATATCCAGTCAGTTAAACATTCCAGTGTGTAATGTATTGTAAATCCATCTGCCCACATCTGATGAAGTTTGCAACTGCTTTTTCGGCAGCGTTCTTGGGCCACGGCCTGGGGCAATTTTAAATCTCGCCCTATGCCAACTAAAACTCCTTTTTCAAATACGTGCTTTTCAATAATGTCAGTGGAGAATAATGCTTTATACATTCTTAATGGTTTGCCTTGTTACAAATAAATAGGGGGGGTGTTAGGTATACATTAGGTTATAGCTGAGCAAAAACTTTTTCAACAGCATCTAATGTTTTGTTGAGCTCTTCTTGCGTGTGCGCTGCTGAGACAAAGCCTGCTTCGTAAGCGCTAGGAGCCAGGTAAATGCCTTCTTCAAGCATCAAGTGGTAAAATTTCTGGAAGCGTTCAATGTCACATTTTGTGACCTGTTCAAATCGACTAACCGTTTCTTCTTCCGAGAAAAAGAATCCAAACATGCCGCCAATTTGATTGGTGGTTAGTGGAATGCCTGCTGCTTTGGCTCGAGTTTTAAACCCTTCCATTAAGTACTGCGCTTTTTCCGTAAGCTTGTCATAAAAACCGGGTTCTGTGACAGCGTTTAGCATGGTTAATCCAGCGGCCATTGCCACAGGGTTTCCGGATAGGGTGCCTGCTTGATAGACGGGGCCAGCAGGGGCGATGTAATTCATGATTTCCTTTTTGCCACCAAACGCCCCAACGGGCATGCCGCCACCGATGACTTTTCCTAAGGTGGTGAGATCAGGTTTTACGTTGTAAACGCTTTGCACTCCACCTAGGGCAACGCGAAACCCTGTCATGACCTCGTCAAAAATTAATACTGTATCGTACTCGTCGCAAACCGCGCGCAAACCTTCGAGGAAGCCTTCTTCTGGAGGGATGCAGTTCATGTTTCCAGCGACAGGTTCAACAATGATACATGCAATCTCATTGCCTGATTCTGCAAAGGCTGCTTTTACAGAGTCCAGATCATTAAATGTTAATGTGACCGTATGCTCTGCGACACTATCGGGAACGCCGGGTGAGCTAGGTACTCCTAGTGTTAGCGCACCGGACCCTGCTTTTACTAATAATGCATCGGCATGGCCGTGATAACAGCCTTCGAATTTTACGATTTTATCGCGGCCAGTGTAACCACGAGCTAAGCGGATTGCTGTCATAGTGGCCTCGGTGCCTGAGTTCACCATGCGTACCATGTCTATGTTGTCCATGATGTCGCAAACCTTGTTTGCCATATCAATTTCAATGGCGGTGGGAGCGCCAAAACCTAAACTCTTTGCAGCTTGTTCTTGTACGGCTTTGATTACGCCGGGGTGGCCGTGGCCTAGAATCATTGGCCCCCACGAACCGACGTAATCGATGTAACGTTTGTCATCTTCATCAATAAGGAAGGGGCCTTCTGCGGCCTTAAAAAAAATTGGAGAGCCACCAACACCCTTGAAAGCACGAACTGGACTGTTAACACCGCCAGGGATGTGTTCTTGGGCAGCAGCAAAAAGGGTTTCAGATCGGTTCATAGTGTGACTCATAGTACGGTTGTCCAGGTGGTAGATCAATTACGTGTAAATATCGAGAGTTAGTGTCGTGCAAACGCGTCGCAGTAGGCGCTACAGCGCGAGGTGATATTGCTTGTGATGCTAGCGGGTTTGAAGATGTCTTCAATAACTGCGAGCATAGAAAAGCCTGATTCTAGTAACTCGTCAGCTTTGCTTAATGTGATACCCCCAATGGCGACGGCTGGCACATTAAGGTTGGCTAGACCGTTGCGTATTGACTGTAAATCAGCTGCTTCAGCATTGGGTTTCGTGGTGGAGCTGTAAAAGCGGCCAAAGGCAACATAATCAGCCCCATCGACAACGGCTTTGTGGGCTAAATCCAATGAGCCGTGACAAGTGGCGCCAATAATAACATTGTTGCCGAGTTGCTGGCGAGCGGTGTGTATATTTGCATCGGTTACACCGAGGTGTACGCCATCAGCCTTTACTTCCATGCAAAGTTCAATGTCATCATTGATGATAAATGTGCATTGGTATTGTGTACATAAGGCCTTTAACGCCAGGGCTTCATCTAGCCTTTTTTGTTTGTCTGTGGTTTTGTCGCGGTATTGAAGAATACGAACCCCACCAAGTAACGCCTGTTCTGCGCGCTCAATTAAATAAGGCGCAGGGGTGAGAAGGTTGTCGGTAATTGCGTACAGGCCTTGCAGGCGCATGAAGGGTGTTCTCCGCAAAGATAGCTTGGCATCTCGTTTGGACAGTGCCGAGTGGACAATGTCGATTGGATAATAGCTGCGGATGATACGCGATTAATGCATTTTCTTCCAAGGTTGAGCGAGGCCTTGGTCCGACCAATAATAACGATTTGGTATCATTTGCCCCATTCCCAAGTGTCTTGCGTGTTGTATCGTGTTACTGGTGTATTGCTGCGCCTCTTTAACGGCTATTTCAACGGGGTTGTTGTGTGCAATAAAACCGGCGATAGCAGACGCTAACGTACAACCGGTACCATGGAACTCGCCTTCCAGTCTATCCCAGGTTTGCTCGTTTAAGCACTGGCGTTGTCCCCAAAAGCGGTTGATGATTTTTACGTTGGGTTCATGGCCGCCCGTGATGAGAACATAGCGGCAATCATCATCCATTAGGCCCTGAGCACAGGCGTCTAAGGAGTCAGCATCAGGATATAACGTTCTCGCTTCAATAGAGTTAGGTGTGATGATGGTGCAATAAGGAACCAATAAATGCCGAATGGCGTCTACTAAGGCAGCTTCGCCCAAGTTCCCACCACCTCCGGCTTTGAGCACGGGGTCCAGGATAACGGGGGTTTGTGGGTAGTCTTGTAAGATAGTATGAATGGCTTCGACATTTTCAACACTTCCGATCATACCAATCTTAAATGCGGCAATAGGCATGTCTTCTAATATTACCCGTGCCTGCTCTATTAAGAAGTTTGAATCAGTAGGGCTAAAGTCTTTTACACTTACGCTATCTTGTGCTGTTAGCGCAGTAATAATTGGAGTGCAATGACACCCCAGGCTATTGAGCGTTTCAATATCAGCTTGAATACCTGCGCCGCCGCTAGGGTCGTGGCCAGAAAAAGACATGACGATAGGGGGTGTCGTCTGTTCTAATGAAGCCATTCAAATTACTCCTTTCTTTATTTATATACGTATCATAGCTTATGCAAAATCAAAGTCACAAGAACTCTTCATCTATACCGTCACCGATAAAGGGACTTTCTATTTTAGTTCCCATATTTCGCTTTTTGGCACCCTATAAAACTCGCGTTGTAGCCGCAATGATTGCCTTGGTTTTTACTGCTGGAATGTCGCTGTCCATTGGACAGGGGTTGCGGTTGATGATAGATGATGGGTTTAGTGCGAATTCGCCAGAGCTGTTAGATAGGGCCGTGTTGATATTTTTAGGTTTGGTTGTGTGTTTGGCGGCCGGGTCTTATAGCCGGTTTTATCTGGTTTCTTGGTTGGGAGAGCGAGTGGTTGCCGATATTCGTAAGGCTGTTTTTGATCATTTGGTACAGTTGCATCCAGGCTTTTTTGAGACGCAACATAGCGGGGATATCCAATCGCGTATTACAACGGATACCACATTGCTGCAAACGGTGATCGGTTCATCGTTATCCATGGCGTTGCGCAACACGTTGTTATTTATGGGTGGGTTTATTTGGTTGTTTATTACCAATGTGAAGTTGAGTTTAATTGTTTTTGCGGTGGTGCCTTTTGTGGTTATGCCGATAGTTATATTTGGGCGACGAGTTCGACGTTTAGCACGATCAAGTCAAGATCGAGTCGGGGATGTGGGCGCTTATGTGGGTGAAACGGTTCATCATATTAAAACGGTACAAGCTTATAACCACCAAATAGAAGATATGCGCTTATTTGGTTTGCATGTGGAAAATGCATTTGATGTTGCCCAAAAACGCGTTTCTCAACGAGCAATGCTAATGGGCGTCGTTATATTACTGGTGATGGGGGCGGTCGGTGCAATGATGTGGGTCGGTGGTCATGACGTGTTGGAGGGGCGGATATCTGGCGGTGAGTTGGCGGCTTTTGTTTTTTATGCAGTGATTGTTGGTATGTCAGTTGGTGCTATAAGTGAAGTGATAGGGGATTTGCAACGTGCAGCGGGGGCAGCTGAGCGAATACTTGAGCTGCTTGGAACGGAAAACGACCTTACTGCTCCCGAGTCACCTTTGCTACTACCTGACCCTCTGCGTGGGGACTTGTTAATTGATAATTTGTCTTTTCATTATGCAACACGAAAAGAGCAGTGGGTTATTGATGACCTGTCATTGGTGGTAGAGGCGGGAACTGTATGCGCCTTAGTAGGGTCGTCGGGGGCAGGAAAAACGACCTTATTTGATTTGTTATTGCGCTTTTATGATCCGCAGAAGGGAGCCATTTTATTGGATTCAGTTCCTATTGAACAGATAGATCCACTTTCCTTACGGGCGCAGATAGGCTTGGTTTCACAAAAACCAGCGCTATTTACAGGCTCAATTAGAGACAATATCGCATACGGTTCTGCAAAGGTAACGCAAGATGCAATCATCAAGGCTGCTAAAGCAGCGTATGCCCATGACTTTATCGAGCAGCTCCCCGATGGTTATGACACGTTGTTGGGAGAGCACGGGGTGGGGTTGTCCGGTGGGCAGCAGCAACGAATAGCGATAGCCCGTGCGGTGTTAAAGGATCCTAAAATACTACTGTTGGACGAAGCGACAAGCGCCCTGGATGCGGAGAGCGAGCACCAGGTACAAAAAGCGTTAAATGAATTGATGGAGGGCAGGACCACGCTGGTTATTGCACACCGGTTAGCGACAGTGTTGCATGCCGATAAGATAGCCGTACTTAATAAAGGGCGAATTGAAGCGGTAGGTACACATACGGAATTAATTGCCAGTAACCCCTTATATGAGCGTTTAGCTTCACTTCAATTCAATGAATAGTGTTTAATTTCAAAGGGATATGCGTGATCGAGGGAAAAACAAGCGATTTTTGGGCGAGATGTGTATAATGCCCTTCGAAGTCAGCTGCCTCATTTAACCCAGATAAGAAACGAAGTGTAATATGAATACAGACGACAGAATGTTCTCTTTAGCGATAAACCCACGCTTTTGTGATACTGATGCGATGGGCCATATCAACAACACCGTCTACCCTGTATGGTTTCTTGAAGGTCGAGAATCTGTTTTAAAAATTTTCAACCCCAACCTTGCAACCGAAGAAGTTAGCCTGGTGTTAGCCAAGCTAGAGATTGAATATATTGATGAAATGTTCTTTGGTAAAGCCGTTGAAATTCGCACCTTTGTATTAAGAATTGGCACCTCTTCTGTACTTGTTGGCCAAGAGGCGTGGCAAAGCGGTGAGCTGTGTTCGACTGCAACCGCGACAATGGTGAATTTTGACAAGCACACGCGTAAATCTGTGCCTATCCCTGGCGATGTTAAAGAGCGCCTCGCAAAACATGTACTTGAGACAGATGTTTAATAAATAACCATGTTTACCAATGGTTTACGTAATACCATTGGTGACTGGTTGGTCGAGGTCATTTGTTAAGCCGTCGTTTACAAAAGTACATAAATCTCCAATTTATCCCGCCCGATATTGTGTTATAAAAATGGAAACCGAATAATTCTCTGTATGAAGTCTATACTTCGAGAGATGGATCTCCAGAAAGAGTGCTTGTTGTTAGGGGGTGTAATGAAAAGAGAGCTGAAGGCCTGTTTAGAGGCAATGAAACACGCAGAGTCATACCAAGCTTGGTCTGATGCTGCCAAAGAATATGATCGTTTATCGGGTAATGAAGAGTGGAAAGAGGACGATGCTTCTCCTCACTACGATTATAAAATGATTCGATTGCGTTACAACGAGCTGCGAACTGCTCGAGAGCGTGGTGATGTTAACCAGCTTGTGTTTTTCTTCAATGAAGGGTTGCACGGTAATTTAGGCCGTATCGCAAACCCAATGCTCTACCAACAAAGCTTTTTTGGGACCAAAAACCTTGTTACAGACTATCTTGATGAAGTCTGCGCCTGCCTGTGTTGGATCGCAAAAACAGAATTCCCTAATTTTTCATTCGTTCAAAAGCTTGAGTTTTTTGAGCGAACAAGCCAAGCATTTGGTCAATCTGGAATGATGCTAAGTGGCGGGGCAGCCTTAGGCCTATTTCACCTAGGCGTTTTAAAGGCAATGTTTGATGAAGGTTTATTGCCTACCGTTATTTCTGGTTCAAGTGCAGGGTCGATTATGGCATCTGCGTTAGCAACCCATAATGACGAAGAGCTTGAGCAGTTATTTGATCCAGAATACTTGTACCTTGAAGCTTTCAGAACGATTGGGTGGCGCGGTACATTAAAAGGCCAGGGCATATTGGACCCCGCACAGTTAGAGCTGTGTCTTGAGCGTAATGTTAAAGACATGACGTTTGAAGAAGCCTATAAACACAGTGGCCGTAAAGTGAGTATTACGGTATCTCCAGCGGATCCACATCAAGAATCACGTTTACTTAACGCGTTGTCCTCTCCCCATGTGTTGATTCGTAAAGCAACATTAGCATCTTGTGCGATACCCTATGTGTATCCACCGGTAATGTTATGGGCGAAGAATATTGATGGGGAAAAGTGCCCCTTTATCCCATCTCGACAATGGGTTGATGGTTCCATTAAAAACGACTTACCCGCACAACGTCTTGCCCGTTTGTATGGTGTAAACCACACCATTGTGAGTCAGACTAACCCCCATGTAGCCCCTTTTATTTCTCAGAAGCACAAAGAGAAAAAGATGGTGGGTTATATTACCGACATGGTTATCAACAACACTCGGTACAATGTCTCTCAAGCGTTTGAATACTTGACCAACAAAGTATCAAATCTACAGTTAGCGTTATTGCTAGATAAAGCACAATCTATCGTAAATCAAACGTATGTGGGCGATGTTAATATCGTACCTCCACGTCGACCTAGCAATATTTTTAAACTGCTCACGAATGCGACGCCAGATATTTTGGCGGGCTATATCAAAGAGGGTACTGCGGCTACTTACCCCAAGATAGAGTCCATTCGTAACAGCACAATGATTAGTCGAACAATCAATGAGTGTTTGGATCAGCTTAAGCTTGAAGAAGAGCGCGAGCTACAAGAATACTCACAGCACCACGCAACGGCGTAGTGTGTTGACCAATTACGTTATACCGGGTGTAGTAGAGCTCCCGGTATAACGGTTTATCTTTTTCCTCGAGTTTCTTTTTACCTTTTCGTTATAACCTCCTTTGTACAGCCCTTCGTTAGAGCCTTTCTTGGCCATCTGATTTTCTGAGAGTTTCGCTTGGCTCCTAGCTTTGTTAGGTTGGGCTCGCGTGTGGTGCGCTATGCTGAATAGATGAATGAAGAACTACAAAGCTTTTACTTTTTGGGTGTAGCTCTGGCTATCGGTCTGTTGATCGGTGTTGAGCGCGGCTGGAAAGAGCGTGAGGCAAAAGATGGTGAGCGAATTGCGGGTATTCGCACTTACGGGCTGATAGGTCTGTTGGGTGGTGGTACGGCTTTGTTGACAGAAAGTGCGGGGGGGGTGGTCATTGGCTTGGCTTACGTTGCCATTGCTGGGGCGCTAACCACTGTTTACGTGGTGAACTTGAGTCGAGGTGATGAGGACGTGGGTATTACCAGCCTGATAACAGGGCTGGTGACATTCATGTTGGGGGCGTTGGCAGGCGTTGGAGAGGTTGTTGTTGCGGCAGCCTTTGGCGTGTTGGCAACGTTATTGCTAAGCCATAAACCAACGCTACACCGCTGGGTGGGGGCGTTGAAAGGTAAAGAGCTACGGGCAGGCATTAAACTTTTGCTGATAACTGTAGCATTATTGCCTGTTCTTCCCAATAAAGGTTATGGCCCTTGGGGAGCGTTGAACCCGTATGAAATTTGGTGGATGGTTGTTTTGGTCGCAGTCATCTCTTTTGTGGGTTACATAGCGATTAAGATTGGTGGGGCGAGGCGGGGTGTTATTTTTACCGGATTGTTTGGGGGCTTGGCGTCATCCACAGCGTTGACGTTACACTTTTCTAGAATGGGTCGTCGAGACCCCTTGTTGGCTCCCGTTTTGGCAACGGGAATTTTACTTGCTTGCGGCACCATGTTTCCTCGTGTTTTGTTTGTTGTCACTCTTGTGAACCCTGAGATGTTTAAGCCTTTGGTGGTGCCTATGTTAGTGATGGCGTTATTAACGTACTTACCAGCTATATGGTATTGGTGTTCACCGGTTCCGCATAAAGCGAGCAAACGAACAAAGCTTAAAAATCCGGTGGAATTAAGAGCTGCGTTAGGGTTTGGGGTGTTATTGGCATTGGTGATGCTGTTAAGTGTGGCGTTGCAGGATTGGTTTGGTGATGTCGCGGTTTTGGTTTTGGCTGCTGCATCGGGTATTGCTGATGTTGATCCCATTAACTTGTCATTGGCACGAATGAGTTTAGATGATTTGGCATTACATATTGCGGCAACAGGGGGCTTGATTGCAGCAGGTGTGAATAGTTTAGCAAAAGCCGTGATGGCGACCGCCGTTGGCGGTCGCGAGATAGGGTTTCGAGTGGGCTTGCCCTTAATTGTGAGTGCGGGTGGAGGTTTAGCTGCCGCTTGGTTCTGGGTGTAGTGGGTTCAGCGGTTTTATGCTGGCAATGAGTAGAGGCAGTAATGTTAGGTTTGCAAATAGCGCCGCCATCATAGCTACTCCTGTTAATAAACCGAAATACATAGTGGGAACAAAATTTGACATTGCCAATATGGAAAAACCTAAGGTAATGGTGACTGTGGTGTAATACATAGCGCGGCCAATGGATGCATGGCTTCGATTTATTGCTCCCCAGTAGTCAAGGTCTTTATAAAACTCATCGGTGACGCGGTGAACGTAATGGATTGAGTTATCAACACCAATACCAATGCTAATGGCTGCAATAGTAATTGTCATCATATCTAAGGGGATTCCCGACCACCCCATCAGTCCCAATATTAATGCGGCTGCAATAAGGTTGGGTATGATGGTAATTAACGCCATTTTGATATTTCGAAATAACATTACAAACATAATCAAAATGGCAAAGAATACCACTCCAAGAGTGAGTATTTGTGAGTGGAAAAGGCTTTGTAGCATGTTGTTATATAACACTAACATGCCGGTTAAATGCACTTGATCTTCTTCAAGTTGCATTTTTTGAGTTAGCTCACGTTGGATTTTTTCTAACAGAACCTTGCGTTGTAATGATGGGTCTGATTCAAATACACGAATAGAAAAGCGTAGTTGGTTACCGTCTTCAGACATATATGGTTCGATTAGTGATTGTTTGATTTCTTGTGGTAATTTTTTATAAAGAATTGCCAAAGTGAAGTCATCTGAGACAACGTCTTCATCAATTTGTCGCAAAGTTTCTAGTGCTGTGGCGATAGAAAGTACTTTTCCGGTCTCTGGTAGTTCGTCTAAATACTTGTGTATGGCAAAAATTTGGTCGAAACGACGTGTGTTAAACCAATAACTTGTGCCTGTGATACCTGCACCCGCTTCGGTGCCGAAGTCATCGTCAAAATCTTCTTCCCAATCTTCATCGTCTTCCAATGAATCCAGGTCTTCGTTTTCATCAACTTCAAAAAACACACTGGGAGCATCAATAATAACATCTAGTGGAGTGGTGCCACCCAGTTTACGATCGATAAGTGCCATACCTTGGTAGATTTCAGTATTCTTTTTAAAGTAATCAATAAATCGGTTTTCTACCGTAAGGTTATTGATACCGATGGCGCTAAATATTGCCAGAAATATAAATAGAGAAAATGTTAGCGATGAATGATCTTTGATGTAGCCTGCAAGGCGGAGGGTTATTTTATCTGTTATTGCATTTTTGTTGTTTGACTCACCGGGCTTTAAAAATAATAAGGTGGCGGGGAATAGCGTGAAGACCAATATGAAAGCAACAGATATGCCAATGGTCATCATCCAACCAAAATCGATGATAGGTCGAATGCCACTAAATAACAGTGACCCAAATGCAACAATCGTGGTGATTGCCGTATAAAAACATGGAGCGGCTTTTGAGCGAATGGTGTCTTTGATTAGGGTATGTTGTGTTGCATTAGGGGATTGCTCTTGAAGCTCTCTATAACGAACAATTAAGTGTATTGATAGCGATAGGGTGATGATAAGAAGTAGTGAAATGAAATTTGAAGAAACAACGGTGACGGGCCAGTTAACAAAAGCCAGAAAACCTATCATAATAATTCCAGCGGCAAGACAGGTGAACATGGGTAAGCTAACCCAACGGAGTTTACGAAAGGTGACGGTTAAAATTGCAATCATAAAACAGATAACACCCACACCAAAGGTCATCAGGTCATGTTGGATAAAGTCCGTTGAATCTGATGCAATCATCGGTACACCGCCAAGATGGATGTTGGCTTTCTGTTGGTAGGTTTTTATGATGCTGCGAATAGTGGCAATATCGTTTTTCTGATTCTGTTGATAGGTGCTGTTATGGGCGTCGAATTGTTGTGATATGCGATCTAGCGTTTGCTGTTCGTTGGGTAAAAGAGTGTTGTTAAGTTTCTTCTCTCGTAACGCGTCACGTTGATCTAATAGGCGGTGCCAGGTCTCATCTCTGCGGAATTGAATTTGTAACGCCGTTGTTTTACCGTCAGGGCTTATAATAAGGTTGCGGTATAGCGCGCTGGTGACAAATTCTTTCTTGGCCAATGCAATATCTACTTGCGGGCTTTCCAGGGTTATAATGCCTTTTTGTAGCTCGTTTAAGGTTACCGGGGGGCTTTGTATCAGAGGAACATCAAGTAAGCTTGTAATAGATTTTACACGAGATAGCGTAGAGAGATCATTTTTGAAAGATCGCAAATGGCTAAGCGCCGCTGTGCCGAAAAGTCCCTCTTTAAAGGCATTGTCAGATGGGGTATAGGTGAGGATGAGGCTGTCGTCAGAGCCGTAGCGAGCTCGAATAGCCCGGTAGTACTCTAAGGCCGAGTCGTTTTCTAACACCAGTGAGTCGGCAGAAGCATCTAGTTTGAAGTTTGGGCTTTGGTATGCAAAGAATGCAATGACCAAGGATACAAGCAGCAGGGTGATTTTAGGCTGGCTGAGAACGAATCGGTTGTAAATGTTGAGCATTGTGTATTAAGCCGTAGTTTAGGTGTTGGTGGTATACATCATAATATTGGATATCAAATCCCGTCAATGCATACAGGCTTTGATATCCAATATTACTGCGTTGTTTTACTCGCTAGCAGCGCAAGGTTGAGAGCTGTTTGTATCGTTGTCTGGTTTGTTGGCTTTTTCGTTGATGTTTACGCTAGCGTTGGGGGCATCAATAGGCTTATTGAGAAGTACCATAAATGCCGGTGCGAATAAGAAGGAGGAGACTAGCGCAAGGGCAATACACAGTGCGGTTAATACACCAAATCCAACCATGTTGTTTAATGTTGATTGGGTATAAATCAAAAAGCCAAAAGACAATACAATTGACGTTATAAACATTGCGCGCCCAGAAGATAGCAATGTGCTTTCGATTGCCAGTTTTGCATTCCCCGTTATTGCCAGGTTCCGCCTGAAACCATGGATAAAGTGTACGTTATCATCCACCGTCAATCCGATAGCGATAGAGCCTATTAGCATGGTGAACATATCGAGCGGATATCCTAGGAGACACAGTATAGAAACCACGATAGTGATTGGCATTAAAGAAGGAATCATCGTGACAAGTCCTAGCTTTACGTTACCCACTAATAGAATCATCATTAGAGTGATGACAATACCGGCGAGAATATAACTTTCTGCTGTTGAATAAAGCATTTCTGCAAAGGTTGTTCCCAGAACGGCGGCAACACCGGTAACAACAATTTTCTGAGCGTATTGTTGTAGATCTTGATCGAGCTTACTCTCTAGTCGTGTTAATAGATCTTGGTAGTGAAGCGCGTCAACCCAAGGGATCATGACGGTGATTCGCATGGTTTGGTATTTACGATCGATCAATTTAAACAGGTTGTCGGGATTATCTAATTCGACTAAAAACAACTCTTGGCTGATTAGCTTGTTATCCTCAGGAATGGAGTAATAGGCTTGATCATTGTCGTGCAATCCCCGATTGCTTTCCTTTATTACATCTACAACACTGATGATTTTGGCAATAGAGTAATGCTCCGTTTCCCAGGCCAAAATATCTTCAATGGTTTTTTCGGCTTGTTGTAGAAGGCCTGAATTGTTAACACCACGATCTTTACCTGTATCGATGGATATTTCGATTGTCATGGTGCCGCCCATACGTTCTTGGGTTTTTTCAATGGCTAATATAGCAGGGTGATCTTCTGGGAACCAAGATAAAGGGTCGTGTCCAAATTGAATTTGGGTTGCGATAGCAGTAGAGCTGATAAAAAGGATAATACCCGAAGTCACGATGATTTTGGGGTAACGTGTAGAGACGTGAATGCAGGTATAAAGTATTTTATTTATTACTGTTTTTTGTCGGTTAAGATTTACCACAGGGCGACGTTTTATCGGTAATAGGGTAATTAGGCAGGGTAAAATAAATATCGTTAACATAAAGGCTAGTAGGGACCCGATAGCTCCAAATATACCCAAGCTAGCAATAGGAGATAACTCTGATGTGCCAAAGGAGGCAAGCCCAGCAGCGGTGGTGACGCTGGTAAAAAACATCGCTAAACCTGTGTGTTCTAAGGATTGGCGCAACGCTTCGTTCTTTGTCGCCCCTTCGTCATAACGTTGGAAAAAAATGGTCAGTAAATGGATGCTGTCTCCAACACAAACACCAATGCAAATGACGGTAAAATGGACGTCGTCATTTGCATTGGTGTATCAAGAATCGCCATGAAACTGATGGTTGCGGTTACTCCCAAAATCATCACCACCAAGGGCATAAATACCGCTGATCCACGCCTGAATACAATTCCCAATACAATGCCAACCAATAATATGCCTAACACACTGAAAACGGTAAAGTCCCGTTCTATTGCTTCCCCCAAGATGATTGCAATAGGCTGTGACCCGGCGATGCGTATGTCATTTGATAGTTTGCCCGTGAAGTTGTCAACGATACTGCCGATGGCAGCATAGGCTTCACGCATTTCTTTGTCTTCCATGTACTTGGTAGTGACATTTCCTTCGGCATCTTTCCCGTAAATATAGGGCTCAAGGCGTAACATGACGCTGGTGAGGTGGCGGTCTTTTGAGATAAGGTAACTCTGATACGTAGGGCTGTCGTAGGTGTAGCTTTGTAACTTTTTAAGTTCCTGTGGGTCTTTGGGAAGCTCAATGGGTAATAAGTCTTCTATGATTAACGTGTCATTTTCACCGTAAATATGGGATGCGTTAATTAGCGAATCTACTGATTGTAGATAAGGGACTTCATCTTCTAGTGCCTGATGAAACGCTCGTAAGTTATCAACGAACGTTTGATTGAAGAGATCTTCAACTTCTACCGTTATAATAAAAACTTCATCTCGACCAAAGGTATCTTTGAATTCGTTGTAATCAATGATGGATTGTTCTTCTTGGTCGAGAAAGCTTTCTATGGCAGTGTCAGTACGTAGGTGTACTAACTGTGAGGCGATGGAGCCAATAATCAATAAACACATTGTGAACCACAGAACTGGATGATGGCTGATACTGACACCAAGTCGGCCAAAGCTTTTCTCTGCTGTTGATTTCCAGTTGGATTGGTTACTTTTACTGAACATCTGGTTCTTCCTCTCGTAAGAAGACAATGTAGGGGGTGTTAGATAACATAGGTATGCACTGTATACTTATGTGGCAGGCCTAGCAATTGACATTGTTTCACCCCATGTCAACTAGTTCACTAGTACTTAAGGAGTATTTGGGCTGCTCTGATGTGGCGTTAAATTACCGATTTATACATAAAGCTTGTTGTAACAAATTGAAAATTATGTGATTTTTATGGTTAAGACATTTAAGGTTAATATTATCTAAGGTAACGCTATGAATTTGGAAAAGTCTAAAAAAAGAATTGTTAAGAAGGCTAAGATGGGGTTTCAGGGATATCCTGAGATCTCAATTGCATATTTTGGCCGTAGTAATGACCGAGCTGACGAAGTGGTTCTGACGTTTGTAGCTGACGAAGGTGTTCAAGCAATGGAGGAAAGGTTTAAAAGTGAGTCAGATGCGCGGGAGGATGAGGCTATTCAATCTGCCATAGTAAAAATGATTGAGCGTTCGGAAGCAAAAACCGTTGTCATGACTGACGGAATACAGTTGATGCCGTAAATGATTCAGCTTTAAATGTGTTTAGGGGAGGAATGTTAGTATTTACGCGACAGAATTATGGTTGAGGTTAGTGGTTCTGGACGCACACAAATCCTAATCTACAATTAGAGGATGAATAGAGATAAGATTGATAGTAGCAATAGACTTATTGGGGATTATGGAGAGATAGGTGCTTACGACAAAGTTTATTTTCGTAAGCAATGGTTATTATCCCTAGTAGTCTTAGGTGTCCTTTTTTTTGCTACGATGCTGGCTACTGTTATTGCATTTATGCAGGGCGTGATTATTAGGCAAGTGATAAATTCTGTTGTCGCAGTAATTTTACTATCTTGTATTGTTGTTTCTTACTATCAGCCTAAGAGGGTTGGTTGGTCGGTGCTTGTGGCAGTTGTATTTTTACATGTGATAGGTTCAAGTGGGTTCATCTCTAATGGAGGCGTTTCCACCTATGCAGCCTCTCTCTTGCCTGTTATTCCAATAATCACCATATTATTACTAGGGAAGCGGGCTGCGGTAATAAGCTTGAGTTATGTGCTTTTTCTTGGCCTTGTTTCTGGGGCGTTAGAGCGTCAAGTTTAATCTTGATGCATCTTGCAGGGTGCAAGTCCCTGTCGGGAAAGGTTTAACCAACCACCCGTATCGAGTGTTGCGCCTGTGGCGGAAAGAGTCTTCGAACTCGAACAATACAGGTGAAGCGTACACAGAGAAATGTATAGGCCGTAGGGAGTCCGCAGCTCCTGAGAACTGGCATAGCAGACAGCTTCGAAAGGAAAGTTGAGGTCGACGAGGGGTTTAACGCCC
>MAAL01000104.1 GCA_002163245.1 Gammaproteobacteria bacterium 42_54_T18
ACAGCGACAGAAGTAGTACTCTTGGCCTTTTATCAGTTCAACTTTCTTGGGTTTATTGTCTGCAATGATAGGGTTTGCCATGCCATTTCCCGCTGTGAATCTAGGTCTTACCAGTATAGGCAGGAAATGGCTGGTCGTTGCAAAAGTAGGATGCCAGCCCCAGCAGAAGGGCTAGACAGAGTGCTGGAGGTGTCTAAAAATAATATTTCTTTTCCATATCGGTATTGCGTTTCACATAGGCCCTTAATCCATAACCATTCTTTTTGTCGATTTCCATGAGCTCAACTAACAGCTTTTTGGCGTGCAAAACATCCAGGGCCTCCATGGCAAAGGCCGGTTGCACTTCGCTGGCATGACGCATGTGGATTAACGCCTGTTTAAGCTGTTTTTTGCCGTGCATGTATAACAAGGACTGGGCGTATTCCAGCTGCACGTTGGGGATTTTTTTATCCAATAACGTTACTTTTTGATAATACTCTTCTACGGTTTCCGAGCTTGCGCCATAGGTGAGTTGGCCCATGAGTTTTCCCAGTTTACGTACGATGCCTGCGTCCATGGACCCTTGGGCCGCCAGCACAAATACGTTGTGTGGATCGTCCATATTTAATTCAACTAGTGCCTGTTGCATCTTGCCCACATAGTTGCGAGCCAACACGATGGGGGCCGATATTTCTTCGCTTAATCTGGCCATTGAAAAAAAGGCAAAGAAGCGTGTCATGCTGTCGTAGCGAGTGAAGTCTTTGGATTTCTCATGGCGATTTAATACGTCTTCCCACAGAGCATGGCGTTTGTCGGTGTCGGGCTCTAAGCGTGAGGCGTAAGTGGTTTGTGAATAAAAGGCGACTCCATGGCCAATGGGACCCACGCTATACCCCAGCTGAGTGGCCTGCTGAAAGTCACCGGCAAAAAAAGCAATCCAGGCATCTTGCAGTGTATTCACCACCTGATTGAGTGACAGCTTGCTGGGAATGCTGGCCTCTAATGTTGGGCTGTTTCTTAATAAACGGGAGACGTGGGCCACATTGGGAAAGGGATAGTCGGTGGCACGATGAAAATACTGCCAGTTCTTTTTAAGCTCGATACGGGTTAACTGGAAGGCCTTATTATCAAATGGGTATTCACGCCATTGATCTTTATACACCAAATCATGTGCCGGGTTCTGGCCAAAACATAAAGAACTGAGTAACAGTAAAAACGCAGCCGCGAGCAATGATGGTTTCAAGAGAAGTCCCTTCTTGTATTATTTTTATGCAGCCAGTATATGCACAGCTAAAATATACAACAAGGGAATAACGCGTCACCTTTTGCTCTTATAAAGCAACCACCACAGAGGCTTTAGACGAGAGGGTCCATTTATGTCACAACCGCTGGCAATACAAAGCAAGCAACTCCTTACTGGCTGATGGCACCCCACAGGGATTCTACTTTCTGGCGAATTTGTTCATAGCGAATATTTTCGCAACTGGCAAAGCCGCCAAGCTGGCGCACCTTGTAACGGCTGAACATGGGCACACTGATGCCCGACAAAAATCGGCAATAGCTGTCTAGGGATAATGCTTGTGGTGTTTTTTGCGCCAGGTGGTTTTTTAATCCTGAAAGATTCGTTATCAAGGTGCTGTCATCGGGCCAACGGGCTTGCTGGGAATACTCCAGTTTGGCAACTTGACCGCGGCACACGGAACAGTGGCCACAGCTTGGCGGAGACTGCTGGTCGTCAAAATAGCGGGACAACATGTGATTCAGGCAGGAGTCCAATTCAAAAAATCTTACCAGGCTGGCAATGCGGGTAATTTCCTTTTTTTCCTTTTCAATAAAATAGTCATAGAGTTGTTGCGCTAACCCGGGCTGATTTAACGCGTCCAGATTAATGCTGAAGACTTCGGTGATGCGTTTACTTTGCAGCTCTATGAGGTTTTTATCTGCCAGGTACTCAAGGGCAGCCACAATTCGCTCCCTTGGGAACTGATGTGATTTATAAAGACTTTCAAAATTAGGCTCCCCCCAGATTTTTTTAAATTGACTGTGGTTAAAAACAGCCTCTAAAAAACTTTTACGTTCTCCTTCAAAGCCGGCCAATGTCTGTGTTTTTTCTTGCAAAAACTTATATTTAAATTCGGCAAAATACGCATATAAGGGTTTTATAATGCCCAATAATTCCAGCTGCACTAACAGGGTTTTCATGGGCAGTTGGCGCACATTACTGGCATTGGAGAGGCTTAGGCCCTGCAGCTCCCATTGACCGTTTTGGCATTCGTCGCGCATGTTGTTTAACAAGTACTCGATACCGGATAGCTCAGGGGTATCACCGTATACAAAATTCTCCACGGTGTTGATGCCATCCAGGTTGGCAAGCGTAATGCAATTTGAGGGTTGCCCGTCACGACCGGCGCGGCCAATTTCCTGGCTGTAGTTTTCGATGGACTTGGGTAAATCATGATGAATGACGAAGCGTATGTCGCTCTTGTCTATGCCCATGCCAAAGGCGATGGTGGCCACTACCACCTGAATGCGGCCCTGCATAAACTGGTTTTGAATGTGCTGGCGTTTGTCGCTATCAAATCCGGCATGGTAGGCCTGAGCGTTAATATTGTTGTTAGCTAAAAATTGCGCCACAGATTCGGCACTGTTTTGCAGGGTCACATACACAATGCCTGGGCCTGCTTGCTGGCGGATAATTTGTAATAGCTGGGCGTTTTTTTCAGCGGACGCCACCGGCAAAATGGTTAAATCCAGGTTAGGTCGGTAAAATCCGGTTTGTACTATGTGGCGGTCCTCAATGGCGAACTTGGCCGCCATGTCCCGTTTTACTTTTTTGGTGGCGGTGGCGGTTAATAGTAATACCAAAGGAATATTGAGTTGCTGGCGGTAGCTGGGCAGCTTTAAGTAATCAGGGCGAAAGTTATGGCCCCATTCGGAAATACAGTGGGCCTCATCTACCACCAACATGGACAAGGGCACCGAGCCAATAAATGAGCGAAAACGTTCATTTTTAAAACGCTCCACCGACACCATTAATATTTTAATCTTGCCCTGGCGAACATCACGCATGACCTGCTGGCTTTGCTCAAAACTTAAACTGGAATCTATACTGGCCGCATTAATACCCTTGGCGGCCAAAAACTCCAGCTGATCCTTCATCAAGGCCAGTAAGGGGGAAACCACAAGCGTTAAATGGGGGAGCTGAGTGGCCGTAAACTGATAACACAGGGACTTGCCGGAACCGGTGGGAAACACCGCCAGCGATGAATGACCGCTTAATAATTGTTCAATAGTTTGCTGTTGGCCGTGACGAAACTCATCAAAACCAAACGTTTTTTTAAGGGCAGCCTTAAGAGAGGTGGGCATGCAGGGGTCCTAACGAGTGACGGCAGGGCAGTGTAGAGCAAGCAATCGAGAAAACATACTACACTGGATCAATAGGGCAGGGTTTAGGGTTGGACTTTTAGCGCCCACACTTTTATTCTCTGGTAACGATTAGGGAGAGAAAAATGATTAAAAAATTATCCATAGTAATGGCAGTTGCCTTGTCCATGCCCATGTTGGCGCAAGCGGGCGGCGATGCGGCGGCTGGTAAAGCCAAATCTGTTATGTGTGCGGCTTGTCATGGTGGTAACGGTATTTCGGCTGTGCCCATGTACCCGAACCTGAAGGGCCAAAAGGCTGCCTATCTGGAGTCGTCTTTGAAGGCGTTTCGCGGTAAAACTCGTACCGGTGGTCAGGCTGCCATGATGTACGGTATGGCGGGTGCTTTGTCAGATACCGATATTGCTAATCTGGCCGCTTATTACAGCGCCTTGTAGCAGCGGTTCAACAGGTGTTGAATACTTGCTTTCAACACCTGCGTTTCAGTCTCACTTTGAATGTTTAAGCAAGGACCCCAGAATACGGGTTAAATCTCGCAGCGAACTGCAATGCTCCACCCGTGAACAATAGGGAGAGTACTCACTCATGATGGAATCCCCACTGTCCCAGCTAAAACGCCCCTCCGGGTTTAACCATAATACTCGCTGGCTGCGCTTATAAACCTGCTGCCACACACCCGTGTTGCCATCGCCATTATTATTGCGTGCATCCCCTAACATGATGACAGTGGTTTTGTTGTCTATATCCTGCATGGCCAATTCCTGGAAGTCTTGCAGTGCCCGGCCGTAATCAGTGGGCATGTTGGCGCGGCTGTTCATGATATCCGTAATGGCAGCCTCCAAATCTTGTTTGGCAAAATCGTCGGTCACTTCCGCTAACTCACTGGCAAATACAAACGAGCGTACTTTGGGTAATACGTCTTGCAGGCTGTATAAAAACAGCAATAAAAAACGCGCGGTGCGACTCACCGAGCCACTCACATCACACAACACCATGACTTTTGGGCGCTCGATGCGGGTGGACTTCCACTTGGTATGAAACAAAAACCCATCAAAAGCGGCATTGGCGGCGATGGTCTTGCGCACATCCAGTAATCCCCGTTTACTCACCTTGCGGCGACGACTGTGCAGGCTGGCCAACTGCTTGGCGGCTTTTTTAACCAGGCGTAACATGAGCTGATACTGGCTGTGATCGATGTTGCTCAGTTTTATTTTTTGCAGCGCGTCTTCTCTTAACTGTGTGCCTTTTTCTTTGCTAAATAAAAGATACTGCTGCTCCACATAGTCTCTTACCTGTTCGCGTAAGGCATTTTGTTTATTACGTAATTGGGTGACTAATTCAAGGTTATGATCGTCTTTGGCCAGCTCCATCAATTCTTTATTGAGCTGGCTATCTCCCA
>MAAL01000020.1 GCA_002163245.1 Gammaproteobacteria bacterium 42_54_T18
CCATCTTCTTTCCCGCACAACTATCGGCATCCCTCACGGGCAGCTTTCTCCATCCTGGGAGAGTTGTACGACATTGCCATGTTCTCCATAAGTACCTTAACGAGTGACTTAGACATCATCTGTATTCCGGGATTGCAGTGTCTGTGTACTGCTTAGCGTTATGAAACAGCACCGAGAATCCTTACCGTTTTGGCAACAGCTTAACAGTGTCTTTAGCTGCTCTCATTCTAACGGAACGTCAACAATGATTTACTTATGTTTGTCATATCACTCCATCCTAGCCCCCGACCGCGTGACACTCGCAGTTCCGATTCCCCTCACGGTTCCTCTTAACAGGGTTCATTGTCCCAAGCGCTTCATACCACTTCCTTGTCGCATGGTTGGTAGGATACTGGAGACAGAACTCCAGGTTGCGCTACAGTTAATTTCTCAAAATAGTGAAAAAAAAACTGCTTACAACATATACTTATGCAACATCATGTCGCAATAACACCTACAATAACCGGTACTTGCGATAATCCTTGCACAACAACTGCTATTTGATCTCGATCCAAGTCCCACAACCCCCTTCCAAGTAATGGCCCAAAAATATCTTCGTAAGACTTTAGCTCGTTGACAATGGTTTGCTGTGTATGTCGATATTCTTCCACCACATGAATAACTGTTACTGTAATTGCAACGAGACAATACAAAGAAAACACAATCAACATTAACTGTGTAGCGACAGACTTTTTGTTAGGCACCTTAAAACTCATAGAATACAACCCGCCGGTATCCAACTTTTCCATAGAGCTTCGTTCTGGTTTAACCAGTGCTGCGCGGCCGATTCGTAACTTAACTTATCCACATCAACAAGTGCTGCAGCATCAGAAATTTGTTTATTATCAAAATTAATATTTTCTAATGTCTGAAAAGCACAGCGCCTCGTTTTTTCCATTCCTGACCACGCAGCTTTCTTTAACCACCCTCCCTTTGGGTTACCGCAGTCATATAGGTAACTCTTGCTTACCCCCCAACTAGGGTTCGTTTCACACTCAGGAGAATACACGGGAAATTCGATAAAATCCCCAGCATAACGAGACTCAACCCAATTGGGGGTCCAATTAAAAAGCACGATCGGTTTTTTCTGCTTATGAGCTCGCTCTAGCTCTACCCATAGATCATCACCGTTCGGTAAAATATGAACGTCAAAATTTAAGCCAAGTGCTCGAATGCGTGCTTCGCCTGGTTTTTCCCAGGGCCCAGCAAAATACACACCTTTACCAGCCGACTCCGGTGTTGAAAATATCTGTGCACACGATTTCAGCGCCTTCCAATCGGGCAACCCAGGGCATAGTTGCTCAACGTATTGAGGATACCACCATTCTTCTCGTGTCGCGGCACCGTGAGTACCTACGTCAACTATGCCCCCTTCTTGTACCATTTGGTTGAACATATCTGACATGGTGCCCTCCCAAACCTCAACCTGCACATGAGCGACGCCGTGTGCCAAGGCTCCCCACTGCTCAGCGGTTGAAATTGAAAGGTATTCGATAGGGTAGCCCATGGTTCTAAACATTTCACCCGTCACATTGGCCAAGACGATTTGGCTAGTCCAATTACTCGTAACAATACGAATAGGCTTCTTAGCTTTTAGCGATTCATCTGCAAGCGAGTGGAAAGAAAGGCAACTTATGATGAGAATGGAGAGTAGTCGTACACAAATATTCATAATACTCACTGTAAATAATCAGCGGGAGGCAGTGCTCTTTCCACTAATTGTAGCAGGTATGTGAATTACGACATTCTGAGAATACTGATTTTTTTCTTACACTAGAAAACACCTTTATAAGCTAATCTATCCCCAATAAAGCCTTAATTTATAAAGATATTTTCCATTTGAACACTAACGACGACTGCCAGCTTGTACGTCGCTACTAAAGTGAACTTTCTTAATATTTGGCAGTGCTGCAATAGTCTTCATTACTTCCAAGCCTTCGATCTCATAATTCTCAATCATCTCAGCATCGACTTGATAGGGTTTGCCAACAGAGAGACCTAAAGTCGCAGGACTCAAACGCCAGCCGTTAGTAATATCCGAACCACCGACTAGGTTAACAGGGAGAATGACATCACCCGGTCTTAGGTAGGCTTGCATATAACGAGGATTCACATATTTCATTGTGATATCACCATTTTCTTCCTTATAAGAGCGCGACCCTTCTGGGAAAATCAAGAACGGTTCATACATAATACTTTTGAATAAATAGTAATCCGCACGATCCAGATCCGCTACGCCACTACTTTGACGGCTTAAGTTTAAATACTCCGATAAATTTTGTTTGTCGGCCTCATCAAGATCCACAGTCGCTGCATCAAAACGTTGGTTGTCGTCATTCAGAATACTGCCCATGAATTCTGAATACGTCATTTTCTCAATCATTTTCAAACCAGCATTTGGCATCTTTATTAAAAACTGAGTTCGACGAGCCGTCTTCTGCAGTTCTTCGGCAAGACCATTAGCTTTAACCGCAGTGGTTTTTTGGGATGGTAAAGTAAGAAATAAATTCCCTACATTGCTCGCACCACTTTTTAATACAATGTTCGAAAACATGCGAGGACCAACAACGGTATTACAGCTTGCGGCCAGATTCTCAAATCCCAATCGCCGCAACACACTTCGTACAAAGTACGGACCTAAATACCCGTCGTGATGGCCTATAATAAAAACACGGTGTCCCGCAGCCTTCAGAACAGATACCTCATATAAGGTACGAACCACCTGTGAAGATCCTACGACTGCTTTGCTATCATCGTTAAGAGAAATACGCTTATCCTCATCTCCCACCAACACAATATCTGCGATATTTTTCTTTTCAAGAAACACAAATATTTTGTGCCACATCGCTGAATCTTCTAATACCGGGGATATGGATCGATTAAATGAAAAAGGAGTCGCCAAAAAACGTTCTAATCCTGTCTTACTAAATTCTTTAAAAAAACTGTGCTGCATCAACTGATCACGGCGCGCTAAGAACTTATCACCAATTTCAGGAAAATGTTTTTTAAAGTCCAAGCCGTGCGTTGATGCATAAGCAATGACCTCATCCATCAATTGAATGGCTCGTTCATTGTGAGGGGCTTTTTTTAAGGAATACATCTTAACCTGAAGAAAATCCACTACACCCTTAACACTAAATTCATCCACTATCGCTTGTAGGCTTTTCTTAAGGCTGCTCGGAGCAGGGATTCTCATAAGTAATGCCAATAAAGCATCTTTTATTTTATCGATAAAACCCGCCAAAATAGCAAAAAATGCAAACAAACGATTCGTGGCTCGATAAAATAGGTTTCTTTCATGAATAGAGGCCAGTGACTTTTCCAATCGCCCTTTATTTTCCTGTAACAAACGCAGCACTTCGGCTTGAGATAACTTGCCTTTTCCCTGTGTCCACCATTGCACTAATGAGGTGGGTTTTGGCGTATCTGTAGTGTCTTTTTCCATCATGGGTTTCTTAACTCTAAAAATAATGCTGCGTATGCTAGCAAAATCTGAGGAAGGGCTCAAAAAACGATATAGTCAAAACACACTGATCAGTTGCACATTTAAAACGTAACCTTTTGATATACATAGACTTAACAATAAGACCAAATAGTCACAGTAGTATTGTTACTCTACAACTAACCCAACTCAAATGATAATTTCTTACAATTCACCCGAACATTACACTGCACGAACCTTTGCTGACCTGTACCATTCAAGCCATTTCAAATTAATGAACAGTTGTTTACCCGAATTATGCAATCAATGTTTCGAGAACCTTTTAGTGGCCTAAGTCATTTATTCGCCGCATTTGCAGCAATTGCTGGCTTATGTATCCTCACAGTAAACGCCACGCTACATGGAGATATATGGCATATCACGTCTTTTGCCATTTTTGGCACCTCGATGTTTCTGCTGTTTATGGCAAGCGCAATGTATCACCTCCTACCCGTGTCCGAACAAGCGCAAAAGGTTTGGAAACGTATCGACCATATGATGATCTTTGTACTAATTGCAGGCACTTACACGCCTTTTTGTTTGGTACCGTTACGAGATAGTGTTGGCTGGATATTACTGGCCGTAATCTGGGGGTTGGCGTTTACAGGTATTCTGCTAAAAATATTCTGGATCCACGCTCCTCGCTGGCTTTCGACCCTCATTTATATTGGCATGGGCTGGATGATACTTTTTGCAACTTCTCCACTATCAGAAAACCTTAACGAAAATGCATTACTTTGGTTAATCGCGGGAGGACTAAGCTATACAGGAGGCGCGGTTATTTACGCTACAAAGTGGCCAAATCCATATCCTCCGCATTTTGGGTTCCATGAGATCTGGCATCTATTTGTTATCGGTGGTGCATTTTGTCACTTCTGGGCAATCGCCTTTCACCTCGCGATTCCCGCTGACATCTAGCTCTATCTACTCAGAAGACTCCACACCTAATTGCTGTGCAACACGTTGTGCTATCGCCAAGCTAGATGTCAAACCCGGCGACTCTATTCCGTACAGGTTTACCAAGCCCTGGACGCCATGAACAGCCGCCCCTTGCACACAGAAATCTTCCGCTGGAGCACCGGGCGCTTGTAACTTAGGGCGAATACCCGAATATGCAGGCTGCAATTTTTCTGCATCAATATCAGGAAAATAACGTTTTATTGCTTGAACAAATTTACCCCGCAATTCCGGTGACACCGCATATTCTAACGAATCAATATATTGCGTATCTGGACCAAACTTAAGTTGCCCACCTAAATCTAACGTTCCATGAATACCCAGCCCAACACCATTTGCTTCAGGCACTGGATAGATTAACTGCTGAAATGGGCTTTTTCCTGTATAGGTAAAGTAATGTCCACGGCACCAATACAACGTAGGAATAAATTGTTCAGATAACCCATCAATACGTTTCGCGACCTGTTCACAATACAATCCGGCACTGTTAATCACATATTTACTAGAAAGCTTAAGCTCCTCTCCTTCGCAATTTAATGTCGCAACAAAATCACCATCAGAACATTCAACTCGCTCCATTTCAGTTCTAGCGACGAACTGACCATTATTTTGCTCTATCTCTGCTAACAAACTTTGCATATAACTATGAACGTCAACAATTCCCGTTGAGGGTGATAGCAATGCAGCACTGGCGGATAAGTTCGGCTCCATTGTGCGTAAATCTTTTGCACATACCCAACTCAAATCATCCACACCATTTGCAGCGGCTTTTTCTATCGTTGTTTGTAAATAGGCTTCTTCATCAGCATTTTGCGCCACAATAAGTTTACCGATATTATTATGGGGGATGTGGCGTTGTTGACAATATTCATAAAGTGCTTGCTTGCCCGCAACACAAAATTCAGCCTTCAAACTGTTTTTCGGATAATATATTCCGGCATGAATCACTTCACTATTTCTGCTGCTGGTCTCTTCACCAAAACTGGCATTTTTATCAATGACCAATACATTGGAAAGGTGGCGACTTAACCGGGCGGCAATCGCCAAACCAACAACACCCGCACCAATAACTATCGCATCCACTTGTTCCATTCTTACCTCCCGCCTAATACGTTATCAGTCTATTTTGAATTCGACGCTAACTTCAGCACCTTGAATTGATTCAACATAATCTTCATTCTCTGCATCGCGAAGAATGCCACCGCCCACGGTTGTCCCTTCCTGCTTCGCGCCAAACATATTTGGCAGCGTATTGTGCTCATCAAGATTATTTTCGGCGACATCTATGGCATTTACCGAGCCACTTTTTGAAATGGCCATCACATCGTCAGTCAGCATTAAATTTAGTTTTTTCTTCGGCTTCTCTTTGTCTACTTTATTGGCTTGCACTAACGCTGATGCAGAATCGCTGTTGGCATCGGCTGTCAGATCTAGCGTTGCTTCTGGCACAACAACATCGACTGATTCAACCGGTGCCTTTGAGTCACATGCTGATAATGATAACGTTAGCAATAAACAAGCTCCGAGTGGAGCCTTCCCTTGCATACCTTGAAATAGTCCCATCTCCATCACCCCTGTGTGTTTGAGTATTTACCTATAAATTTAGGCTCGCATTGTAGAGAATCTACTCATAATTTCATAGGTTTTGCCCAATGCAGTTGATTTACCCTCAGCAATAGCGACAATTAGCACCTCACCAATGCAGAAAATCTATACTGCAAGTCTACAGCGAGAGTACTCAATGGTTTATTGGTTTGATCTATTCGGGACCGCTATTTTTGCCTTAACCGGCCTTTTAGCTGCAAAAGATAGACAGTTAGATTGGTATGGCGGAATTGTTCTTGCGATGGTCACAGCTATCGGCGGTGGCACCTTTAGGGATATGGCGCTAGGAAGAACTCCGGTATTTTGGATGATGGATGAGACGTACTTTTGGGTCATTCTCATCACCTGTGTTGTTGCCACGCCATTAGTATCTAGAATCACGGCCCCAGGCCGCTGGTTGGTATGGTCCGATGCGTTTGGCTTATCGCTATTTAACGTTATTGGCTGCCAGGTCGCACTAAGCGCAGGCATGTCACCGCTAATTGCCGTGTTTTTAGGAATGGCAACAGGCACCTTTGGGGGGATGATTCGTGACTTACTGGTGAATGAAATCCCCCTGGTTTTACGCAAGGAGATTTATGCGACGGCGGCGTTAATAGGGGGTATTACTTATGTTTCCCTATCAGTATTTTTATTGCCCGAAACATTACCCGAAGGCGTTGCTGAGAGCGCCTCCATGGCAATCTGTTTTGTAATTCGCGTGCTTGCGATCAATAAGGGCTGGTCATTGCCAAAATTACGTTAAAACCTAAACCAGCACCAAACCCTTACGCAGGCTCTACTATCTCCGTTTGCTTGCAACCCATATCTGCAGGAAGAATCTTTACTACTGTCACTGGCACACCATCCTGAGGCTCTGTTTGCCCACTCACCTGCATCTGGCTAGGCCATTCGTCATTATTCGCATAAGGTGAGTCAAACTCAACACGACGATAAAAATTCGCCCACATTATACGTAATTGCTGCTTTGCTTGGTTAGACCCCACACAAGCCCTACGGCCTCCGCCAAAAGGGAAATACTCAAACGGGCCCGGCTTAAATCTACCATCTAACCAGCGCTCGGGCTGAAATTCATGCGCATCTTCGCCCCAAATATCTTTTCGCCGATGAATCAAATAGGCACCCGCTAACACATTGGTTCCCGCAGGAATGGTCACATCGCCAAATGTTGTGTCTTGCGTTAAATAACGTAATGTACCAACAGCCGAAGGGGTTAAACGCATAGATTCATTGAGCGTTGCATTACAGTATGGAAGTTCACAAATGGCCAACGGATCAAACCGGCCTTCTTTTTTAATGGATGCTAACACTTCTTCTCGACATTTTGTGACCACTTCTGGATGTTTCACCATCCATAACATATGCCACGCACTACTGGCCGCACTGGTTTCATGCCCCCCAACCAACACACCCATGGCCTCTGCAATAACTCGCTCTTCATCGAGCAAGGTGCCATCGGTATAGGTAGATCGAGCCATCGCCGAGAACATATCCGTAGCACTCTCGTCGTTTTCACGCCGAATACGCTGAATATCTTCACGCATCATATCCGCAAGTTGAACTTTGAGGTCAATGGCTTGCTTCCAAGGGAAAAAGCCCTTTTTTCCATCACCAAAATTTCCACTCGCCGTTTGCTTTAAATAAGCGCTGTGTAATTTGTTTCTAAATTTAAAGGGCCCATACAACGTACCCAGAGCAAACATGGTGTTATTAGTTGCCGCGCCAATCCACCCCAGCATAAGCTCAGCATAACGATCCTTCCTCCCCCCGTCTCTTAAACCAAACAACGTGTAACAGGCAATATCAAGCGCAATATCACCCACCATACGGGGTGTATCAAACTGAGCGCCGACCTTCCAATTATCAAGGTGACTATCAACAATTTCATGCATCACCTCTGCCCGCGCATGCAAACGCCCCGCAATGAGCGGAGGAATAACAATTTTCCGGGACTCTTGATGCTCTTTACCGTTAAGAAAACCGGTTTGTCGATCACCAAGATCAATAGGGATAGGTAGCTTAGATTGGTCTACCTGATCTGGCTTTAAGTTAAAAAAAGCTTTTACTTTGACAGGGTCTGCTAACCAAACAAAAGGGGCCATACCAGGTAATAACAAGGAGAAGGTATCCCCGTATGTCTCATAGCAATCGTCCAAGAAACTGTAAATCCCCAACCCCATTTTCATGGCTGTTTGAAACTTCAATCCTCTAGGGCCTGGTGGCAACGATAGCTCTGACATGATGTATCTCCAGTTAGATGTTAGCACGATGGTCATGCAATACAGATTCAAACCAGTCTACGCGGTCAAACCACACAAGTCTACAGCGCATACTTTAGAAATAAATAGCCAACATCAAGGAATAAAGGGGTGCGTAATAACTAATCTATTTCACAGTGAGCCAAGTGATGAGCATCGCTTCGACATTATCCGTTTCTATGGGTTTGCTAATATAATCATCCATACCGGCGGCAATACACTTCTCTTTGTCGCCTTTCATCGAATTAGCTGTCATGGCCACAATCGGAATATTACTATTCCAAGATCCAGCCTCACCCTTTCGAATCAAACCACTGGCTTTATAGCCGTCGAGAACGGGCATTTGACAATCCATGAAAACCAAATCAAAAGCCTGTTTATCAGTAGCTGATTCAAGCGCACTAATCGCTTCTTTTCCATTAGCAACTACTTCCACATTAAGGTCAAAATCTTCTAAAATACCGGATGCGACCATTTGATTAATTTCATTGTCTTCTACCAATAAAACCCTGCTGTGAATAGGCCAAGGAGGCCGTGATATCTCTTCAGAATACGTTTCCAGTAATGGTTTTGCGTCTATCTTATTGCTGCTTTCTAGGGCAGAAGATCCAGCGCTACGTGGCTCCGCATTATTCGATGCACAGGTATTTAGGACGTTAATCAGATGGAAAGGTGTTGCGGGTTTGGGGAAGCTGCCAAAACACCCTAGTTCATCAAAATAGGCTTTGTCGTGCCGATGAGTTAACGAAGACATCAATATCAGTTTATTATTTTTTAATAAGGGATCAGCATTGATCTGTTGAATGAATTCTTCTCCGCCCAATCCTGGCATGATCATATCAACAAAAATTGCATCATAAGGTCTGGTGCTTGAGCATTTTTTTGCTTGGCTTAAGAGTTGTAAGGCCGCGCTGGCATCCGAAAGATAGGTAACATGAACGCCCCAGGCTTCCAATTGTGTTTTAATGACGTTGCCCGAACATTCGTTGTCATCAATAACAAGTATTGATAAATTGTCGACGGCCATGTCAGGTTTTGCGGGGGATGATAAGTTACTAATTTCTAGTGATACGGTAAATTCAAAGCAGCTGCCTTCATTAATCTTACTCGCGGCACTGATACTGCCCCCCATCAGTTCACTTAACTGTTTACAGATAGATAAACCGAGACCTGTACCGCCATATATTCGCGTTGTGGATGAGTCAGCTTGGCTAAATGCATCAAATAATGCAGCTTGTTTACCGGGGTGAATACCGATACCTGTATCTTTAATTTTACAATAGAAGATGAACTCAGAGTCACTGATGGCTTGTAAACCGGCTACGAGCTCAACTTCACCTTGTTCAGTAAATTTAATGCTGTTACTGATTAAATTGGTTAATATTTGCCGCAACCGACCTGGATCACCTTTGACCTCGGCATGGGTTATTTTAGAGAGGTCAACGATGAGTTCTAAATCTTTTGCCTCCGCTCTAAAGGCCATCGCATCCGTCAGGTCACAAAGCATTTTGATAATATTGAATTCAATGTTTTCTAAATCTAACTTTCCTTCGTCAACTTTGGAAAAATCCAAGATGTCATTAATAATGGTCAGTAGCGACTCTGCACTGGTTTTGGCGATCATCGCCTTGTGGTGTTGATCTTCCTCCATGGGGGAGCGCAGAAGCAAATTTAACATGCGGATAACACCGTTCATCGGTGTGCGGATTTCATGGCTCATACAGGCAAGAAAATCAGATTTACATTGAATCGCCGTGGTTAATTCCGCGGCGTGAATGGCAAGTTGTTGATGTGCCTCTTTGAGCGAGTTATTTTGGGTTTCAATCTCGTTGCGCTGGATAAGTAAATCGTCACGGCTACTTAACAGAATATTTTTATCATTGTTCATGCGAGTAAAGACAAGTCCAATCACCACCATTAACAATAGCGTGATTAAGCCTAAAATAGAAAAGGTTGCATCGATCGTCGTTTGGGCGGCCGCTTGCGCAACATTAATGGGTAATATGACTTCCATAACCCCCCGTACATCCCCTTCTTTCCAATCATTTTTTGGAGTATCAGGATGATTGTTATGGCAATCGACGCAGGCTGCGCGCATCTTGTCGGCAACGGCGTAACGAATAGAGGGACGGCCGTTGTAATCGACAAATTTAAAGTACGCCTGGTCTGGGAATTGGATAAGGCTTAACCAGGCATTTTTTACAAAAGGTTCGGCGAATAACACTTGGTTTTCTTCTACTCGCCAAGGAAATGGGTAGCGGCTGTATAAAAAGGTTTTTGCCCCAGACTGGTGACTACCGATCTTTTCCCCTAACGCCATGCTTAGTGAGGCAGGCAAAGGGATGGCGCCTTCAACATCTTTGTAATTATGGGTCACCGTAAGACCTTGTTCTTTGGCCGTTTTGATGACTTCCGAGGTGTATAGTGTACGAAATGCCGTGAGCGCCTCTAAGTAACGGCGAGCACCAGAAACTGAATTATCCGTGATAACCTGTTTTGAAATATTGGATAAATAGACATAAGCACCTGCAATACCCGAGATACATAGCAACGTGAGTATCACCAGTGTATAGCGCGAGATCATTCTCCCGAAGCGGGAGAGTAATGTAGGCGTTTTCTTCGTCATCAACATCCATATACAGTGAATAGATCTAGACTTGGTGGCCGAACGTCAATACAGGATCTATTCACTGTATATGACAATTTTACCTCCCCGACCTATAAATTCACTTAAAAGTGTAGCTGAATCATGCCTTTTACTAGGGGTATTTGGTTATTTAAATGAAATACACAATTTGACGGATCATTGAGCGAAGCATAACCTAACAAATAGACGGTAGAAGCGGCAAGAATGCGGGAGTCGGGTGAAGACCCACACTTTCTCGCCAAAGCATTGCTCAACCAACACTATCAACTCACCCACCTGGAACATTTGTACTGCGCCGTACAAACTCACCGCAGGCTCTGATGAATATTAGTCGTCGTAGATCAAAACACTAATAGCGCCACCAAACTCACCCAAATGCCCCTCTACTGGCTCAGCATGAATTGCTTTTCCTTGCCCACCGCCATGGCACCTCATACAGCCAGCTTTGTAATACTCAGGTAACATCAGCCTATACCCATCATTAGTATAATTGTCATGGATCTTATTTTTAGGCCAGCTTGGGTTTCTAAACTTTTGCTCTATTACATCTTCTTCCCATGAATCCGCTTTATTTTCCGTGTTTACCAATAATTGAGCTGACGTGGTAAGTCGGATAATAGCCTTCCCACCGGTAAGCTCTTCAAATCTAAGGCCCGATAGCCGTGCAAAACGTGCTGGAAGAAACTTATTGGCATATGCACCTGTGCTCCACTTACCCTCGTATCTTCCTTCCTTGGCATTTTTTATCACGTATGTCATAGAATCCATAAGCTGAGTTAATAGCACATTAGATTCGTCAAATTTTTTCCCTGCTGATTTTTCATAATTGCTTTTGGTTTTAGTAACAAAATCACTAAGATTAAAAGCGCTCGGATCATTGATGGTAACGCTATTTACGGTAATGGCTCTGGCTGATCGTAAGAGCGTCGTTAAATCTGTCGCTACGTCTCTACCACTCGCAAATGTGAAGGTGCTTGTAACACTTAGAACTATTGTGACAATACACTTTATTAGTAGGGATTTTTTCATCGTTATTTCTGCCTCAATTATTATAATTGTGAAACCATAAACGCTCCTTATTCGTTAAGGTGAGTTAACATACTTATCCCTGCTTAACTATCAGGTTAGATGAATACCCAATACCTGTCTAATTGATTCAAATCTAATGAGGCTACCCGATTACCGCCAATGACCTGCCACCCACACCCTGTTTCGTTTGCGTACTGCCCAGTGGCCCGCAACCCATACCTGGCCGAGCGGCGCAGCTTTATGCACAGTAACAGCACGACGTCCATGATGGGGATGTATACAGCCTGCCAACGAAACTAATAACAAAAAACACAGTGCTGTTTTAAATGTAAGATTGGTAAAATGCATGGTTAGTCCTTCCTTTGTCATGTTATATAAACAACTAACGCATGAAGCCCTTATTAGTTGACAAGGCTTTTCTTTCTGTCGTGAACTTCCTCAACTTTTTGTTGATATTCTGAATGCTGCGCACCCATCCTGCGGTCCCACCGCGTGAAATACAACGCGATGATATGCATCAAAAAACGCGTAAATCCTCCGAGCAGCGTAGGCTTTCAAATGCCGCCAATTCCCAAGGGCGAATTGCAAGCACCATACTAGAACCAAACCGCTCCTCCAGAGGCAAGCTACTATCTTCATTATGAAACTGACGAAACTCTTGGGCTAGCCTCTCTATTCGTTTTATAAGGATATTATTAGAGTTCCTAGATAACATTCCCGTGGTAAAAACACGAAGCTCCCCCTTACCGGAAAAGTTAGAATCCAAAAAATCCATTTGTACTTGGCTTTCAAAAAAACGTTGTATCGGCCCGTTTTTTATCCAACTAAAATGTGAAGAGATCAGTAATTTAATCTTATTATTGGGTAACAACTCTTAGTCGTAGTTTATCCAACTTGGCAAGACATTGAACCAGCTCCGTTTTCTCAATCCTGTAACGTAAAATAATTTCATCAAAACACCAATGGTTAAGCGCACATATAACCACCACAAGCAGCTTCATATCAGAAACAAATAGCTGCTCTTGATCAAGGGTGAGCTGCTCAATCTGTTGCTTGCTTTGGTCGAGCTGACGCATCAAGTCAGAGATTTCCATATTCATCAACTGACAAACCTGATCCAGGCGTTTTAACGAAAAGTCCTGATCCGAAAACAAGCGCTTAACACTGGATTCGGATAAATCTAGGGCAGTCGCTACTTCGACATAGGTAACATTGGCAGCACGCAGGGATTTTTTTAACGCTTGAACAATAGCACGAGTTTCTGACATAACAGATTCATCTCTATCAATAGGTATTACACCACAATACCTTATTACGAATACCTTAGTAAGGTATTGTCAGAGATGAGCACTGAAGAGCCAGTAAACTATTGTAAATTTTGCTCCATATAACGCAACACACCCAAGTTTCTCTGTAGCTGTACGTGATTCACGCCAGGAAACAACCGATATCGATAGTTGATTCCCCGCTCCATAAAATGGCCTTCGTCTTTCACTGGAAAGGCACTGAGCGGCCTCACCAACAGGTCACCTAAAAAGAGCGATAAGGGATGGCTCTCGTTTGAATGTAACGTACCTCCAACAAAATGGTGTTCAACATGCTCTGCCCAATAATCACCTATATATGGCGTCACATCACCAAAACCCAGATCTTTAATCCCCTGACTACGAAAGGCCATGATCTGACTAACTAGCTGGGTTACCAAAAACGGCAACCTTTCTAACACTGCATTGGCAATTTTTGCGGCTTTTTCCAGCGGAGCACCGTAATGAGGGGAACCAAGATAAAAGACTTTTTTAATAAGCGGGAGAAATCGAGTATCATGCTTTGAGGCCCAAGCCAGAGCCGACTTCATCACCAGCCCTCCCATGCTATACCCCACCATCACTATTTCTTCCACGTCTACGGCCAACTCATCAACAAGGCTATCAAGATGCTCTGCAAACTTTTCTCCGTTCTCCGCGATAGATAAGCCACTGTTATAACGAAAATAAAAAGGCCGATAGCCCAAGGAATCGTAGATCTCAATACCGTAGTCAGTAGGTTCTGTATCAGCGCTTTCTGGGCGAATACTTTGAGAGGAAAACTCCCATATACGCTCATTACAACAAACACCATGTAGAAAAATAATAAGCTTGCGAGAAGAGGCGCTTCCTGGAATATACTCCACATTCACGTTATTGATAGGATTCCCACGAAAATAAAAGCCGGACTTTGCAGTTAACACATGCTCTCTATCTTGCATGGTATCGCCGACGGCTCCGTTTAGGGCAGCATGAGCCATAGAAGCCAGCTTTGGAATGAGGTAAAGCTCAGGTTTTTTACCGGTATATTCGTGTGTACCTTCCAAGCCAGCATCATCACTACGTGTACACTGAGCCGTATCAGATATTGTATTATGTTCGATATTTAAGGCATTCTCTTTCATAATAAATCAACTTTAAGTGTTCATCTGTACACTCAGTGTAATGGGCTATCCAGGTAGTGTCAAACGTACTCATTGTTGATTTACGCAACCTCGCATCCTTATTTTTTAAACTTGCCCTGTGTTAGATGAGTTTCCAAAACCTGGTACAACGCTGTCAAATTAACAGGCTTAGATAAATACCCCTGGCAACCCAAACTCAGCATTCTATCAACCTCACTACCTTTTGATTCCGCTGTTAATGCATAAATAGGCACATCCACGCCCCTGTCTTTGAGGTACTCTACAGCTTCAATACCATCGCAATTTGGCATATTAATATCCATTAGCACCAAGTCTGGCAACGATTTCTCACAATACTCACAGGCTTCTTTTCCATCACTCGCAACCACAATCGTTACACCAGTTTTCTTTAATACACGAGAGATAAGCTGCTGGTTCACAATATTATCTTCAGCAAGAAGAACCGTTCCGTGCAATGTTGGAACGTTCTGTTTTGTTTTATTCCTTTTGCTAGGCTGATCTATTGATGTAGGCACCCCAGATGCATTCAACCAAACAACGTCAGATCTTAACTTTTGGTCTAACAACAACGTAAATGTGCAGCCCTGACGCAATTGACTTTCAACAAGAATATCTCCGCCCATCATGTCAGCTAACCTTTTTGAAATAGCCAACCCTAAACACCCGTCACCGACAACCGCCCCCCCTCGCTGAGAGAACACAGAAAACAATGCCTCCATTCTACCCTTGGATAAACCCGGCCCCGTGTCTTTAACGGAAATTCTTAGCTGCTGAGTAGCATCGCGCCATGAAACTTCCAGAGTAATCGCACCCATCCGGGTAAATTTTACCGCGTTATCGCACAGGTTCCATAACACCTGAAATATTCTCATAGGATCACCCTCTATTTCTGAAGGCATGGCAGTTAGATATTCAACCGCAAATGTTAAGCCACGTTTATCGGACCTTTCTGTAAACTCAGGTGCTAATTTCGATATCAGCGACATTATATCCAGAGGAATTTTTTCAACCGTAAACTTATTCGCTTCCATTTTGGAATAGTCCAAAATATTATTGATCAACCTTAACAATGCCCCACTATTGCCAACAACAGTATCGACATGAGATTTTTTAGCACCTCCCTTGGTATCATCTTCCAGTAATACCTCGCTATAGCCAACAATCGCCGTTAGCGGTGTTCGTATATAATGGCTCATCATAGATAAAAAGTGGTTCATTTCCTTCATATCAGACAATGCCTGATCCTTTTTCAGCACCTCTTTTTCATGCTCAGAAATCGCTCTTAACTTTTCATAAAACTCACTTACATCAACCAATGCACCCTCTATGTGAGTTGGCGAACCTTTGTCATCAAAGATCATATTTGATCGGTGTTCAACCGCTCTGGAGATACCATCTCTTCCCGTTAAACGAAAACTGTTTTCAACCGTATCACCCAACGAAAGTGTTTTGTATTCCACCGGAGAATCCCTAAAAAGGGTTAGTGCTATTTTTTTATTTTCTAAAATCGCATCAGCAGCAGAGAAAAAACCAAATATCTTTGAAAAAGACAAGTTGACAGCAACAATACGTCCATCGAGCGTCATACGATAAAGTCCCTCCAAAGAATTATCAAATATGGAACGGTACCGCTGAAGGCTACTCTCTTTCTTTTGCTCAGCAATCAGCATCACTTCTCTCTCCAACTTTATTCTATTTGACAAAGCAAATGATAAAGCCAATGCCTGAAAAACGACACCAAGCATAACAAACACCTCATCCCTTCCTGCAAAATAGGGGACCCCATAGTTCCCCATAACCGACAACAAAACACCTAAAATGTTTGGAGTCCACCCAAAAATAAAAATCGCTCCATTCACATTGCCTTGCGTCATGCTGTAAAACGCAATCAACAAAACACTCGGCAATATAATCGCAGACAGCAACGTCACCCAATCTACAGCAGTGTAGTAAGAGATAAAAAATGACAACACCACATTACAGGCAACAATAACAACACATAAATTAACCAGCCTATCAATCCAAACATTAAGATTATTAATATCAAGAAATAACTGAAAAAACTTAAACGCAAAAAAATAGGCACCCAAGACAATAATAGAAAACGTTTTATCTCCAAACACATCAAAAATATCTTCAAAAAACAGCATCCCATGCCCGTACTGAAGAACTATATATAAGGTCATACCCGCTAAAAAACCCACATAATATACATAGCTAACATCCTTAACAGAGAAGAATATAAATATATTGTAAATCATCAGAATCCCCATACAGCCAAAAAAAACACCGTATATAAATTCTTCTTCTGCAATTTTTTCGATAAAAGCGACGGGCTTCCACAACCCGACAGAAAGGATCAAACTCAGATTACGATTCTGCAATTTTAGATAAACAGTCATACTCTCCCCCTTTTTTAATACAAGAGGAAATACACTGTTAACATTCACAATTTCACGGGACTCTAGTGGCAGCTGAGTATCTGCGGACCGAACATCATAGCCCCCTGCTTCTATCGGAACATAAAGCTCAGCAATATAAAGAAGCGGCTTATCGATTTCGAGATACCACACAGATTCTTTATTATCCGAATGGCTATATTCTTTATCGGTATTATCAGGAACAGATAAATTAATTTCTAACCAATAGGTGGAATCCCCTCCCTCTACGTGAGGCGCGGGCAATACGTTTTTTATAAACCTATCATTTTCAGAAGATACTACTTGTTCAATAGTCAAAGCCCCATCTTTATCTTCCAAAATATTCATATAGGGACTAAGTAAATAGTATGTATCATCACCAACAATAACCGTACGATCGTCAGCCGTTTCAAGATCAACATTCAGAGCGAACACAGAAGAACAAAACAGTAGCAAAAACAAAGACACTACCAGCGCCAAGGCTCCCCTTATGGTAGCCCACCACCCCAATCCTTTTCGCAAACAGCTATTATAAAGACATTTATTATAATGAAACCGGTTAAACACAAATATCACACCTTATTCCATACTTCCCTCCCCGAAGTATAGATCAGATTTTAAACCCGCCATTCTAAGCACCGACTTAAAGAAACGTTGATTGTAATGATTTTACTGAGCCGTATGCACTCGTAATTTTTTCCTCTGCTCTGGTGTCATTTTTTTCAACCGCTGACGCATGGCTCGTCGCTCGCTGGGTTTCATCTTTAACCACCGCTCACGCATTGCTTCTTTCTCTGCTCTGGGTACGTCCTTCCAGCGCTGACGAAGCGCTTGACGTTTCTCCTTTGGTAATGATTTATACCATTGATACTTGTTCCTTAACTCTTTTCTCTCTGCTGGTGGTAGCGACTGAAAATGCGTAAAGCGTTTTCTTAACTTCTGCTTTCGTTCTTTAGGCAAGGTTTTCCACTTTGTAAAACGCTTCTGCATAACCGCCTTTTGCTCTGGCGACATCTGTTGCCAGCGAGCAGCACCTTTTTTTAATTTCTTGCGCTGAGCATCGGTTAACGTTTCCCATGTAGCTTCGTAAGATTGCAGTATTCGCTGCTCTTGTTTATCTAACACTGACCATTGCAATTCGTCAGCTATAGCAACAGAGGCGCCAGAAAAGCCGAATATCACAAAAAACAACATGATGATAGACGATAACGACCACATCCGTGTAGCGCTTGGGCAGTTCACCTTGTTATTCATCTCCGCCTACCTCATTTTTTGTATCTATCAGTCCCGTAACTTCATCAGGATCTTGCCCTAATTGCGCCATCATTTCTAATTCCATGGGATCAAGCCACTCACCATCATTACCTTCAAATTCTGAGAGGTAATCTAAAAACTCAACTGACAACACATCCTCTGCAATCGCAATACCGGTTAAGCACAATAATGTCATCAGTATTTTTAGGGCGCCTTTAGAGGTACCTATTATCAAAAATTGACTAACCTGCATTACTTTCATCCTGTTCCATTAACCATGCAACAAATTCAATATTATCTAACATGGCGATATCCTCATTTGAAATAGCATCTTCTATTAATTGCACGTCAGATGTAGCAACATACCCTTCTACCCCACTGTTTCCCGGCGCCGTCAATGGGGCAATAGGATTTACCAACCAAAACACAGCAACAAGTGAAGCGGTAGCAATACTCCCGCCCCAAGCGAACCAAGATCTAGCTCGTGGCCCTGCCATTACTTCCTCAGGGTGTAACGCTCGGTAACGTGCTTCATTCAAACGTGCCAGAACACTACCGTCCAGCTCATCAGCGTGTTGATCCAGAGTGATTTTGGCTTTGTCTAAGAATTCTTCTTCATTCATCACCAGTGGCCCTCCAATTGATGTCGTAACGCGGTCAATGCTCGCGAATAGTGTGTTTTAACACTACCTTCAGTTACGCCCATGGCACTTGCTGTTTCCGCTGTATTCATGCCCTCCCACATCCTCATCAGAAAGGCTTGCTGTTGACGAAGCGGCAACTGTGATACAGCCTGGGTCAGTTGCTCTGTCGCTTGAGATAACTGTAACTTTTTTTCTGGTGTTACTTGCCGAGTATCGGGTGCTGCCTGTATAGGATCTTCGTCTTCACCCTCATCATTCTTCGACAAGCCAAACCAACTGAATATTTTTTTCTTTACTGTATGCCGTCGGTGAAAATCATAAATCCGGCTTTGCAGAATACGAAAGAATAATGGCTTCCATTCATCTTCATTATTTTCAGCGTATTTCTGAACCAGCTTTATCATCGTGTCCTGCACGATATCCAGCGCATCGTCGTCATTACCCGTGGCGATCCTCGCCATATGAAATGCTCGCTTTTGCACGGACAATAAAAACTGATCTAACGCCTTACGCTTTTCCATCAATCTCATCAATTCCGTCATTCATGTAAGCTATCTTGCTGCCTCCCCCAACATACTCCTAATTGCATTTCCCTACATTACCTTCGTATAACACCTGCGCTAAGCCTTCAATATAGGTAATAACGCATTAAGTGTGAATTGGTTGACAAAATACGTGCAACTAATTTCAAAAAAGAAGCCTAAAAGCTAACCCGAAAGTATCCATGCAACCGTGACTCACCAGCATTCACCTCTATACCATCATCTTCCAAAGCCTTACCCCAGGCAAGATACAGGTGAGCATTATAAGGCGACTGTTTCCAAAAGCTGAGTTCAACACCCGCCCCCCAAGATCGAATAATACCGTTATCACCGTTACGTTCAACCCACCTTTGAGCCGACAAATCCACCGTTGATATTGTTAAGGATTGGGGATTCGTTTGCCATTTCCCCCAGTCATAGAAAACAATCAACCAACCATCAATGCCCTGCATCCATGTCAGCCCTATAGGCGAATAGCGGTACTCCAGCGTCATCTCTAGCGCATCATCTCCCGCGACCAACTGCTCTTCATATCCGCGAATTGAATAAAGCCCACCAAGGCTATATTGAAAATGAGGAAGCAAACGTTCACCAAAACTATATTGTCCCCGTACTTTCATAACAACACGTTGACGACTGGCATCGTAACCCTCACTCCCCACACCTATCCCATGCTGAAGCCATACCGTCAATAATTGAAAATCCTCACCGATATCTAGATCGCTAACACTATCAAGGTCTTCAATACACCCATCCTTTTCCATGGTAAAAAAGCCAGCACACACTGTGCCGCGAAGCAGGACATTTTCTGTTTTCGCCGCGCCTCCCAGATTGCGCTCATAAGCGAAATAACCTTCGCTTTGATAATAATACGTTGATTGCTGCCAACGAACGTTCAAGCCAGGCAATAAGAACTGACTACGAGACCCCTCCTCAAAGAATTGATCAACACCAATATCGATCACTTGCCAACGCGCCCCCATTCCCCACTGCAAAGACCACGATTTGTCTAATATGGCATTCTCACCAGCCCAATAGGAAGAAACGTATACACCACTATCCCAAGATAAGTCAGTCACTGACTCAGAGGTGCTCTCATCTTCTAGGTGATTTACGCTATAGCTTCCTGTCCACTGGATTATCCACAAAGCACCGAGAGCTTCGCCTATGCTTGTACTGTCATAGGCCCAATTTATGGCATGTTGATCATCAAAAGCATTCGTCTCAATACCCAAGGCAAAACTATCGTCCATGGCTAATAGCTGGTATTTAGACAAAGAAAAAAACTGCCGACTGGATTCATCGGTATCCCCGGTATTATTTTGTTCGATACTAAACTGCCAATCATCAACAGAAAGGGGCTCAATGGGTGTCAGAATATCATCCCCAATGACCATGCTATCCAAAAATGCATACCCTGATGATACAGATTCCCCCGCAGACAACGAGGGCATTGAAAAAAACGTAATAAATATCACGACATGACACGCCTTACGCCGCTTACTTCCCCACCATTTGCTCATGCTTTTATAATATCAACTCAATAACATCAATCGAGCAGTATTAGCGAGGGGTAACGATTCGTCAAGAGCCCCACAACTAGGAAGTAAACGCGTAACTATCCGTCAGTGGCAAAGGCTACTAACGGATAACTAACTTATCCCACCAACATTTTCCCTATCACCCCTTCACAGGTACGTTGATCCATATAGAGCGGCACCGGGTAATTATAGTGCGCCTCTTTTAAGGCCGCTTTTGCCAACTCCGGAATATCTTCTCGCTTTAACAAATCCAACGTTGTAGACAACCCAAATGACTCCAACATTTCTCGAATACGATCAATAAATAACTGTGCCGCATCGCTGTCGCTTTTATTTGCTACATCCAAACCGCTCACTTCCGCTAATTTAGCTAGACGTTCTGCCACTGCAGGCTTTGAATAATCCAGAACATGAGGCAACACCAAGGCATTACCAATCCCATGAGGAGTTCGGTATTTAGCGCCAAAGCTATGAGATATTGCATGTACGTATCCCAAGCTCGCTTTGGTCATAGAAAGCCCCGCATAAAACGAACCCATTGCCATAGCCTGGCGAACATCAACATCATCGCCCTGCTCAACCGCTTTCGGCAAGTTTTCCATAATCAATCGAGTAGCAGCCAACGCATATCCATCAGTCTCCTCTGATGCAAGGACCGACACATAAGACTCGATGGCATGGGTAAGTGCATCCATACCGGTTGCAGCGGTGATCATTGGTGGTAATCCTGTCATTAACGCCCCATCTAAGGCGGCCATTTTAGGAACCAACTTCGGGTCAATAACCAAGGACTTTTTATGGGTATTAGGATCAGATACCACCGCACCAACAGACACCTCAGACCCAGTTCCTGCGGTTGTTGGTATAACATAAAGTGGCAAACAGGCTTTCCTTACCTTCAATACTCCCTGCAGCTGTTCAACGGTTTTCTTATTCGTTGCTCTCGCACTAATTAACTTAGCGGCATCCATGGATGACCCACCACCAAATGCCAGCACTGCATCACATCGATGCCTTTCAAGGATCGATAAACCAGCATCAACCTGTACATTCGTAGGATCAGGCAAAATACCGTCATAAATTACATAGGCTACGTTTAAAGAATCCAGCTTTGCAAGCAAAGGCTTCAATAAACCTATCTCAACCAACACTTTATCAGTCACTATTAACACTTTTTTAGTATCCATGTGAGCCATGGACACACACAACTCTAAAGACGAACCCGGGCCAGTAAATAGCGTGGGTTTGGGAACAGGTAACACCTTTGTAAGAACCTTAAAACCGGCGATAATACTTTTGTAACCTTTAACCTGAAGTGAAAACAGCATCCTTTACTCCTAACGTATATGTCCAATCGACTGTGTTGATCGCTCATGCTTTGACCCGGCACATACTCAATAGAAGAGTAGCCGCACCATTATTAAATATAGAGCTTTTACTCTAACAATCAAAATTATCGTTATCCACGCCTTATCACGACAAAAACTGGGGTGAAATGTCGCCTTCATCATTTTCAGGCAACCGCCTATCATTTCAGGCATAATAGCGCCATCTATCGACCCAGGAATAACCATGACAGAACTCACTATATGTACCCCCGATGATTGGCATTTGCACTTTAGAGACGACGATATGCTCTCTGAAACCGTACCTGCCACCGCCCGCTGCTTTCAACGTGCCATCGTAATGCCCAACCTGGTTCCGCCTGTCACCGATGCAGGGCTAGCCAACGCCTACCGAGACCGTATTTTGGCCGCACGCCCTGAAGGCAGTAGCTTTGAACCCCTCCTGACGCTGTACCTAACCAACAATACAACCCCTGAAATGGTGCGTGACGCACTCGCTGCAGGTGTTGTCGCCGCCAAACTATACCCCGCAGGAGCCACAACCAACTCAGACGCCGCAGTTACCGACATCAGCAACATTTACCCGACCTTAGAAACCATGGCTGAAATTGGCATGTTACTGCTGATCCACGGCGAGGTTACAACAAGTGATGTTGATATTTTTGACCGAGAGAAAGTCTTTATTGATCAGCACTTAGTGCCAATTTGCCAACAGTTCCCGGACTTAAAGATTGTCTTTGAGCATATCACCACATCCGACGCTGCCGACTTTGTATTGGCAAGCACGGACAACATTGCCGCCACCATCACTCCTCAACATCTATTACTTAACCGAAATGATTTATTGGTCGGAGGCATTCGCCCACACAATTTTTGTTTGCCAGTGTTAAAGCGCAACACACATCAAGAGGCGTTACGTACGGTTGTCGCCAGCGGTTCAAGCAAGTTCTTCTTAGGCACGGACTCAGCCCCCCATGCCAAACACAAAAAAGAAAATGCTTGTGGATGTGCCGGCTGTTACAGCGCTTGGAGCGCCCTTGAGCTATACGCACATGTGTTTGACGAGCTAAACGCATTAGATAAGTTTGAAGGTTTTGCCAGCCACCACGGCGCTGACTTCTACGGATTACCCCGAAATACCGGTACAGTTACCCTAGTAAAAGAAGCCTGGCAAGTACCCAAAGAAATTACCCTCGCAAACGGCGAGCCTATTGTACCGTTTTTTGCAGGGGAAACCGTGCAATGGAAAGTTAAGGTCTAGGAACATAAGAAAACATAGCGTTACAAGGAATGTGCACAAAGACACTGTTTTACAGTGGTGAATAATGCTAAAGTTTGCCGGCTTTCTAGGAGAAAACTGTATTTTTCAACCCCTAGAAAGCCACCTAATTACATTATAAAAATAACAAGTACATTAATAGTTTAAACAACAACATAAACACATTAGTAATAATAAAAACAATAATAGCAGTATCAACGGCAGCCAATCCTTCTTCGTCCGATCTATTATCGGCAATACCACTCCTGCGACACTTAGCTATCCACCCCTGCAATATTAATTGGGACTAGGTTAGATGCTTTTTAATACCCCACTTTTTTTTGGTTTTGCTAGCGTATTCTTTTTACTCTACAGTTTTGTTTTCACCAAAAATAACAGCCGAGCATTATTTGTTATCGCCGCCAGTTTGCTTTTTTACGCAGGCTGGGATTATCGATTTATTCCCCTCCTATTGCTAAGCGGTGTCATCGATTTTTTCGTGGCCCAGCATATTGATAGCACCAACGACCAAATCAAAAAGAAGCGCCTTTTACTTATTTCGATTGTGGTTAACTTAAGTATTTTAGGGATATTCAAATACACCAACTTTATGATTGATTCGGTACAGGAAACCTTAACGTTTTTTGGCTCCCCTGTATCCCTTGGAACCTTAGAGATTGTATTACCCGTCGGCATATCGTTCTATACCTTCCAAAGCATGAGTTATACTATCGATGTCTATCGTGGGGACACTCACGCGCGAAAAAACTTTACCCCTTTTATTGCCACCCTATCCTTCTTTCCGCAACTTGTCGCAGGCCCCATATTACGAGCCCGCCAAATACTTCCCCAAATTGAAAACTTTCCCACACCAACCGTTAATGATGTTAAATACGGATTTGTATTAATCACCATAGGCCTCGTAAAAAAAACTATTGCCGATATTTTAGCATTCCCTGCACAAACGCTTTTTAACAATCCCGACCCCATCAGCTGGATAGAAACCGTTACCGGCGTACTCGCCTTTGCCGGACAGATTTACGGAGACTTTTCTGGTTACAGTGATATCGCCATAGGTATTGCGTTAATTATCGGTATCAAAATTCCACTGAACTTTAATACCCCTTACTTCGCCATATCCCCCGTAGATTTCTGGAAACGTTGGCACATGTCTCTATCTGGCTGGTTACGAGACTATTTGTATATATCATTAGGCGGAAACCGTGGCGGCAAACAAATTCGCAACGTATTTATCACCATGTTACTGGGTGGATTATGGCACGGTGCAGCTTGGACATTTGTTGTATGGGGAGCCTACCATGGCGTTATCATATCGCTCACACACATGATTCGTGAATCCCGTATTGGCAAGTTTTTCAGCAACAAACAAGGGAAGCTACTCACTGTTTGCATGTGGTTATTTACCTTCTATTTAGTTTGTATTGGCTGGGTATTTTTCCGTGCAGAAAGTATTGGCGATGCGTTCTCCATCATAGCGTTCCTTCACGTACCGGACACATCAATCGCCGCAGCACCTTATGCCGGTGCTATTCTCGCATTGGTAGCGATTACCATATTTTTTATTCACGCCTTGGATTACAGCATCATTCGGTTTAGAGAAGGAATTTTAAAACGATATTGGTTAGTACTACCGCTGCTAATTGCAGGTCAAACATTTATGATTCTTATAGGGGAGCCGGGTTATGAATTCATCTACTTCCAGTTCTAAAAAAGTTGCACTCTACACAATCCTACTAGCCACAGTCATTCTTGGCAGCGCCAGCTGGTTGGTCAATGCATTTACCGACAGCACAGAAAAAAATGCCGGCGATGTCTTCGGCATCCAACGTATTCGCTCCGTGGTTGACTCGCTGGATTACATTGCCAATACAAAAGAGCCCTCCGTTATCGTTTTTGGCTCATCACTCATTAAAGATGGCTTCTCACCGCGTTATTATGATGAGACATTAAAAAACCAATATGACATTGATGTAAAAAGCTTTAACCTGGGGCTTGGCAACATGAAACCCAGCTATCAATTATTGCTCGCAAAACGCATGAAGGAAACCTACCAACGCACTGGAAAAAAAGTTGATTTAGCAATCATTGAATTTAACCCGTTCTTGACCACCAAAAAACGTGAAAATTTCAGACCCTTCATGACAGAACAAGTATCAGCCGTACTCATGTCTCCAGAAGAAATTCACAGCTTAGCTTTCGAAGATACTGAGCGCTACGCACGCATGCTAAGCATACGCTATCTACGCAACGGTGTATCAGCAGAAGCTATTACCGGCGGCATAAGATTTCTCGTCGGCGCAGCACAAGATCAAGCACCATCTATTAGTAAATTCACAGAAGGCCACCTACAAAATTTATCCGAACGACGCACTATCCAAAAAGAGTTCAGAGAATTTATTGCTCAGGAACACCCCACAACCAAAAAATCCCATGTCTGGAACCCTGTTACACAAGGTGGGCTTATTGACATGATGGACCTTTCATCAAAAGCCAAATCAGCCGCCATCGCACTATCCAACAACATGCGCTACCCCAAAACACTGGCTCTTGATGCTCAAGGCCGCATTGATTGTTGCGACATTATTGATTTGGAATTTAGCGAACCACTTTTTGAAGACTTCCAAAACATTGTTAAAGAATTCAAATCATTCTCCAACCATGTAGAAATCATATTGATGCCAAGTAATCGTACAATTATCCCAACAAGCAAAGAAGCGCTGGATAGACAGGAAATATTGTTACAACGACTTGAAAAAGACGAACAGGTTACCGTTAGAAACTACCAAGACCACCCAGCGTTTGCACCATCGATGTTTTATGATGCTACGCACCTAGCAATGGATACGGGAAGAATTACATTCTCGAGATTGCTTGCGCAGAATACAATGGAAACACTTAGAAAAGATTAAGCCGAATCCTCCTATAAAGAAGATTCATCAATCTACATAAAAAGCTAAACATTGCCCGTAATTTTCTTCCAACGCTGTTGATTCCGGCTATTTAATTTAACCAACCAGCTAATACTACCTACAACCGTCCACTGAAAAATAATATAAGCCTTGGTTACAAAGCTCACATTCTTTACCACTTCAATAGCAAACGTTTTATCCGTTTTAGAATTGAGCAATGACAACGTAGCACCACGCTCATCACCCTTCACCAAGGAAATCTCATTACCTAAATACTTAAATTTTTTCGCCTCAACAGCATCAAACCCAAAAGGTAATGGAACACCAAATATCGACGCTTGTAGCTGATTATTCTCTACCGTCATTCGCCCAAACAATGGCAATGGTGACATACTTTTTGGCAATCGAAAAAAGCCATCACACTGAGAACGAACCTCATCATCCACATCCACTGCAGGCGCGTGCCGAGTAATGGTGGTCTGAGCCTCAATATCAGCAATGATTTCCGCTGGGAACAATGCCAACAGCTCATCATTTACCAAACAATCAACGACCAAATGTACGCGAACAATATCACTTTTATTATGCAGTTTATGGGGTTGGGCAAAATCACCAAACCAGAATTCACCCTCTTTCCAACAAAGGCGATCACCACCAGCATAGAACATCACATCTTCGTGGGTAACGATAGGTATATGAAGGCGAACCATTCCCGTCTCCCAATTAAACCCTACATCAACATGTTCGCCTATCTTTTTCCCTGGCGGTACAAATAATAATCGAGAGGTGCTAATTGGAAACGAAAAGCTATCAAGAATTTCCTTAAAATAAGGGCAAAAAGATAGAACTTCCGTATCTTTGTATAACCCACCTTCAACAAACGCAACAGGGTTCTTATAATCCCCATCAATACTGCGTAATGAAATACCCTTCCAACTACCATCATGGTAAGGGCCAGCCTGAGGTAAAGCCTTAAATTTTTGTAGTGCCGCATCTAAATCAGACTGTAACTTTGCAATGTCAAAGCTACGATTTAGGCAAACTTGCGTAGGTAAACTCACGTCAACCTCCTATCCATGAGGGTATAATTATTCTACGGCATCCTGACACAACAGTCCCATAAGAACAATAGGTTGATTGTTTGAATTTGTAGCGGCTTAATAGGACCGTTGGATTAAATAGATTAGTGCTTAGATAGAACACTTAATAGAACAATAAGCCCGTAAGCTAAAACACTTTAGCCCTGATTTTGTCAGACATCGTCACCGACCTTTTCTTCACCTAGGTAGCTATCTAACATTTGATAGAAAACAGGCCGTACAATAGGTTTAGCTAAACAACCATTGCTGCCCACCTTTTTATACATTTTTACATCCTCTTGCATGACATTCGCTGTAAGCGCCAAAATCGGTAAGGTATACCCTTTATCTCGAATAGATTTTATGGCGTCCACACCATTCATGACCGGCATCTGTATATCCATTAACACCAAATCAAAATCATTATTCTCAACCTGCTCAACTGCCTCTTTACCATTTTCAACTAAAATTAGCTCTGCCCCCGTCTTTTTAACCAGCATAGCAACCAGCTTTTGATTGACCGGATTATCTTCCGCGTACAAGATTTTCCCGCTTAGCACCGGAATTGACAAACCTTTAGTAACTCGTTTTCTGTCTTCCTTTTTAGATGTATCCCAACTGCTAATCCACTCTTGACGATCAGGCAACTCCCCTCCAATATACGCAGAAAAACAACTACCTTCTCCTGGCACACTGGTAACATCAATAGTCCCCCCCATTAATTCAGCTAATGTTTTAGAAATAACAAGCCCCAAACCCGTTCCGCCGAAATTTCTTGCGGTTGATTCATCTGCCTGGGAAAACTCCTGAAATAATTTGCCTAGCTGCTTCTCCGTTAATCCAATACCCGTATCACAAACGGCAAACCGCATCAGCTTCCTGCCCTCATCCCAACCCACTTCAATCGTAACACCTCCCTCTTTAGTGAATTTTAATGCATTACTACATAGGTTAAGCAATATTTGCTTCAATCGCTTTGGATCAGCTATGACCTTACTTGGGATTGGAAATTGATAATCTATTTTAAATGAGAGCCCTTGAGACACCGCTTTCATAATAAAATAAGACTCTATATCCTTCATTAGCAATGCAATATCTACATCTATTTGTTCAACTTCGAGTTGATGAGCCTCTATCTTAGAAAAATCCAAAATATCATCAATAAGCCCTAACAAATGATGACTACTTCGAATAATGGTATCTACCGCATTTTGCTCTTCTTTAAACGTAAGTTCTTCATCGTAAAGTGACTCACTGTAACCAATAATGGCCGTCAAAGGTGTTCTGATTTCATGGCTCATATTCGCCAAAAACTCACCTTTTGCTGACGCTGATGCACTGGCAACTTCTTTTTCCACACGGTTTTTTTCTCTTTCTCGCTCTGCTTGCTCTTTTTCTTTCCTAGCAGTGATATCAACCAAAGTACCTTCAATATGACTAGGCTTACCGTTTGCATCCAAAATAAGTTGAGCAGAATGTCGCCCCCATGCATTACCACCACCCCGTCTTTCATAAGCTATTTCTGTTTGAAACACACCATCTTTACTCAACAAATCATACTGAGTGATTGGATCTGAATAACATACTTTGCTTGCCTCCACACCTGAAGCAAGCAAAGTATCTACAGTGCTATAACCCAATAGCTTCGCCATCGATAAATTGGCACTTACCATACTTCCATCTAAGGTCATTCTGTACATGCCCTCTACAGCATTATCAAAGATGGAACGAAATTTAGTTAAACTCTCCATAGAGCGCTGATTTGCCGCAAGTGCCGTCGACTGCAGGAACTTAATTCTATCGGCAAGTGCAAATGATAATAAAACCGCACCGGCTAATGTACCTATCGGTGCAGCGGCCAATAATAACGGTGTAGCCGGTAACACGCCTTCAAGAACCCCAACAAACAATATTCCTCCTGATACCGTTGCCAATATCCCTGCAAAGAAATATCGAGCACTCTCATTGCCACCAACCCATGAGAAACTCGCAGTAATTAACAAGACAATCATCAAAACCAAAGAAACTCCAGACATCCATATCTGCGTACTAATATAGTCCACAAAAAATGCTGAAACCGCGCTTACAAAAATTGTCATCTTAAAGATATTGAAAACAAGTTCTGTTCCCGGCATGTCTTTTTCCGTCTCCAGAAAAACACGGGTAAATTGAATCATCATAAAAAATGAAAACATTAATAATTGGGGAAGGTAGTATTTACTTAGCATCCCACCGCCATCGCCAAAAATGGTTAATCCATGGCCATTTTCAATAAATTGCCAAAACGCAATGCTAAAAACATAGAGAAAATAATACAGGTACCCTTGATCTCTGACAGACAAAAAAACAAATACGTTATAAAATGCCATAATCAACATGCCGCCAAAAAACAGCCCGTACACAAACTCTTCATAGGCTACTTTTTCTGCAAATGCGATAGGATTCCATAATGTCAACGGCACAAATAGCGCATTATCATTGCGAATATTTAGATAATAGGTTTTTTCCTCATATAGCAAAGTCTTAACCGGAAATACGCTATTAACATGAACAACATCTCGCTCCGAAAAAGGTTTTCTAATATCCGCAGTCTGCACCTTGTAACTACCATCTTCCTGAGGAGTATACAATGCGGCAATATTCAGCTGCGACCTACCAACCTCAAGGTACCATAATCGCTTATTGGTAATATCTGCTATTGAGGGGTGAGACGATAAAGTAAAACGTATCCAATAAGAATAACCCGTTATACCCGCATTTAGAATTGCTCCACTGCTTGGAATAAATCGATCTTCGTAGTCCCCTGAAGACACCTGATCGATACTTAATTCACCAGGAATATCCTCTAACACCTCCATTGCGTTGTTAACAGAATAACTATCAACCGTTCCAAATAAATCGATAGTTTTTTGTTCAATTTCCAATTTTATCATTTCGACAGAATCAGAGAAATCGATCCATGACTCTGCCATCGCTAAACGGGATCCCCCCAGAAAAGCATGAATTAAAAGTGCGCTAAATAAGATAATTCGCGCCATGTAAACCTTCAATTTAATCGGCATAAACCACTGACATCCGTTACGATGTTTTTTCGCCAGGCTCATCTTGTGGCTTTAACATTTCAACAGGAAATATACCTTTTTCAACCTCCTCAACCTCTTCACTTTCTTCCGCAGCATCTCCTTCTTCACGCGCCCGGATAATACTGATTGCACTGATATACAAAGAGATCGCGACAATCAGTAATGCTGGCTGAACAAAAGCTACTATTTCCGGTGGATCCTCGGCTGTGCTCAATTTCATGGTCATAATTAACGCAGGAATAAGTATGAGGAACAAGGTGGAGGATATAATCAATACCACCCGCTCTTTATACACACCTAACGAGCGATCCGACACTAGACCCTGAAAGAACTTACTGATACTCAACCCTGTTAATATAGAAGCGGCAATAGAAAGCTCTGGCCCCAACAAGATATCCTTAGCGTTCCCTGCCCATAAGGTTTGCAATAGAATCGCCATAAATGGCAGCATAATAAACAGAATATCAGCATAGGTCCCCTGCTTTAGCCGAGACAACTCTTTCTCTTCTATTATTGAACTGTACTTTTCACTCATAACACCACCATCAACGTTTCTCTTCAATGTTTTCAACTACAAAACCAAAATCTTCAATAATCATAGAAAGCCACCGATCTACGTCCTTAGCCGTCTCATGAGTTACCTCATTTTTTAAAATCCCTGTTAGACCTTCGCTATGCTGAACAAGCGTATTAAGATCAAGGGAAAGGGCCATCTTATGAACTTTCTTTACGATACTCTTAAGCTTAGTCCAATTTTTGCGCATAACTAACTCAATCATCAACTCTTCTAATCTTGGTAAATCTTGTACAAATAGTGACATATCCAATCGCTCGTTACGGGGTCCCGAAATATCTTTTGATGTGAAAATCCCATCTGTTATCGAACTATCACAATGCGGCATAAGTTCATCTAAAACCTCAAACAACTTCCTTTTATTCAAAGGCTTAGCGAGCAACCCTTGGCAACCGGCGGCTAACACCTTGTCAATTTCAACTTGGTCTACTTCAGCCGTTAATGCATAAATAGGTACTTGATACCCCCTACCCCTTATGTATTTTACTGCCTCAATACCATTTCTTCGTGGCATATTAATATCCATTAGCACAAAATCCGGTAACGCTTTATCGCAAGCCTCACAAGCTTCAACACCATCTGCAGCTATAATGACGTTGACTCCGATTTTCTTCAGAACACGCTCGATAAGCTTTTGATTAACAACATTGTCTTCCGCCAACAGTACTGTTCCTGTCAATTTCGGGGTTGATTTAACTGTCCCACTCATACGACTAGCGCTTTTCTTAGACTGCCCCCCCCCCTGAAGCCAATCCACACTTGGCGGAAGCTGACCATCTACGTCAAAGGCGAACGTGCTACCTTTGCCAACCTCACTCATTACCGTAATGCTTCCTCCCATTAACACCGCTAATTTTTGAGATATTGCCAGCCCAAGTCCAGCGCCGCCATATTGCCGTGTTGATGAAGTATCAGCTTGATCAAAGATCTGGAATAAGTTGTGCTGCACTTCGTTACTCATTCCGACGCCGCTATCAATGACTTCAAACACAAGCTTATTTTGTCTGCTATCCCAACGCACCGATAGAACAACGCCCCCTTTGTCGGTAAATTTTATTGCATTCGAGCATAGATTTTTCAGTACTTGCGACATTCGCATTGAATCGCCAATCAGTATTCCCGGTAAAGGATATTGATACGCGATATCAAACGTCAACTGTTTACGCTCCGCTAAAAAAATGTATTCATCACGGACTCGCTCAACCATATCAATCAAATTTACCGTAACGCTCTCAACGCCAAGTTTTCCGGCGTCCATTTTAGAAAAATCCAAAATATCATTAATAAGCTGAAGCAAAACATGACTACTAGAAACAACCAATTTTACTGCATGATCCCGTTCTGATTTTGTTAAAGACTCATCTTTAAGGGATTCACTAAAACCAATAATTGCTGTCAACGGGGTTCGAATTTCATGGCTCATATTTGATAAGAACTCGCTTTTTGCACTGGTAGATGCTTTAGCAATATCTTTCTCTATACGTTCTTTTTCTCCTTCTTGAACCGCAATATTTTTCAGCATCGATTGAGTATCATTAACGACGGTACCTTCAATATGATGAGGGTTGCCATACACATCAACAACCAGTTTAGCATTATGCGTAGCCCAAACCTGACTACCATCACGCCGGCAGAAAAAAAGATCATGGCCCGAACGGCCTCTTGTCAAAAGATGCAAATACTCCTCTCGATTATCGTTAAATAGCGCTCTTGCCAAATCATCCCCATACAGTTTAAGCTCTTTCGCATCTTCAAATCCAAAGATACGAACCATAGAAGGGTTTGAACTCAAGAATACGCCTTCCATTGTCATGGTATACATACCCTCCCTAGCATTTTCAAACACCGATTGATATTTTTCTAAATGGCTCATTGCCTGATTATCAGCAAAAAGCGCAGCAGCTTGCTCATTCTTTATTCTATTCGCCAACGCAAAAGACAAGGCAACTGCCTCGACCAATATACCTATTGGCGTTGCTGATAATGTGAACGGGGTTGCTGGAATAATCTTATAAGTCACACCTGAAAATATTAGTAACCCTATAATGTTAGAGATCCATGCAAAAAAGAAATATTTTGCATTTTGATTCCCTTTGTACCAGCAGTAGACAATAACCGCTAAATAGGCAGGCAAAAACACAACCATAAAAAGCAAATTAAAAAATGCCCCTGTATCATATGAAGTAAAAATAGTAATAAACGCACTTATAATAGAACATGTTATAAGAAGATTGAAAAAGTCATTAATTCTTGGATGATTTTCTTTTATAGACATGAAGCTTTTCGCAAATAGAAGCCCTGAAATTGCAGTTTCCCAAATAATAAACAGTACATATTCCCGATTTATGTCTCCAATTATATTGGTGAGATGAATGACTCCATGGCCAATCTCAAGAAAATCAAATAGCGATATACCTCCTAAATAGAGAACGTAATATAAATAGCTAACATCCCTTACCGACACATAAAGAAAAAGGTTATACGATAGAAGTATCAACATACCGCCAAAAAACACCCCGTAAATGAACTCAACCGTTGAGACTTCTTTCACAAACTCTCTCTGAGACCAAAGTGTTATAGGCATATACACAGCTGTTCTGCTTTTAAATTTTGCATATAAAGTCATCTCTTGACCTATAGACATATCGACGATAAAAACACTGTTAACGTGTTGCACTTCTCTATCAGAATACGCACTTCTCATATCAGATGATTTAACTTCATAAACCCCATCAAACTCTTCAATAAATAGTTCAGCCATATCCAAATTCGATCTACCCAACTCTAAATACCAGCGCTTTAAATCCTCTTTATTTGGATATGAATCAGGATAAACAAGTTTGATCTTCAGCCAAAATGTTGACCTAGAAATACTTAAATTCAGAATACGTTGATAGTTTTTTTTGAATTCTTTCTGGTATTTAGATGTTGATATCTGATCAATCGTTAACGAATTTGTTTTATCCTCTAACACCATCATGGATAGGTTTAGAGGGTAATTTCCTTTGGAAAACAATCGCACAGCCTGTTGATCTTCTTCCCCTATTGCGGAAAAAGAAATAAGTAAAAAAATAACACTGAAGCATCTTACTCTAAAAAGAACAGAACACTTAGAGCGACACTGTCTTAACTTCATTAGTCTTGCGTACAGAAACTACTACCTCACAAATTAAAAATGGACGTGGAAGTAAAAGTAAAAACAATTATACCCCCCCTCTCTTTAGTATAGATATCCCCAGAGAATAACAAGGTATTGGATAGTTTACCGACTCCTTAGAACAAAAAGTCATAACATAGATAATCGTCAGCATTTAATTTTCTAACTTCCTCGCCACACTCTACCTTTTAACGTTTCTTAGCTGATATTTTTTCATTTTTTTCATTTTGCCTAATACCTTTATCCACCCAATAAATCCATTTATTCACCTCATCAAAATCCCCTTCTTGCAATGCAGAGATCAGGTTACTGCTATTTCTCGATAGATCGTACAACTTGCAATCTCCTGCCACTCGATTAATTTGAACAACTACTTCCTCAAGCTTTACCCAACGTTTATTTTCATACAGGTCTCGGACAAATTCATTGATTTGAGGAAGCGCATCAGAGAACCTAAGAACACCTTTGTCCAATACGTTCTTAGGTTTATTGTTTGTAAATAATAATACACGTGATGATTGCGCCTTTATTGCCACCTCCGCGATGGTACGCTTACATTTCTTATTCAGAAATATCGTTTCTATTACTAGTTCTTGTACAGGCTCAGGTAATTCGATGATTTCGCGCTGAGATGTTAGATGTTTCTCTAAAGCCTCATACAATTTCGCTCTATTAAGCGGCTTACTCAGAACGCCTTGACTCCCTGCCTCCATTGCTTTTTCAATCGTTTTTTGATCTGTTTCTGCAGTTAACATATAGATAGGAATATCTTTGTTGATTTCTCTGATAATCCTTACCGCTTCTATGCCATTTCGATTTGGCATATTGACATCCATCAAAATCAAGTCCGGCACAGAATCTAAACAACAAGCACTCGCCTCGACTCCGTCATTCGCAATAACAACACTAACCCCAAATTTACTTAGAACTCGAGATATCAACGCCTGATTAACAACATTATCTTCAGCCAACAAAACAGTACCGCTTAAATCAAGGTAATCGACTTCTTTTGACGGCGAAGGATCCGCTGCTAGATGTTTAGTTGGTACATCAGAAGATTCTTTTAACATATTTCTATTTGCATATTTTTCTTCTGAAGGAACCTCAAACGTATCAACCCAATCAACATCCGGCTCCAACTCTAATTTCACAGAAAAACCAAAAACACTCCCCTTCCCTAATTCACTTGAAACAGTCACATCCCCGCCCATTAATACAGCGAGCCCTTTAGATATTGGAAGCCCTAGACCAGAATCATCTTTTCTAACGCTGAGCACACCTTCCCCCTTATCTCTGGACAATCCAACACAAAAGATATAATCGATGTCATAGCTTCCAATCCCCTCCCCCTGATCTGAAACTTCAAACATTAAAAACCCATCTTTCCACGAAATATCGACCTTTATCATTCCCGATTCTGAATATTTAATAGCGTTATCACACAGATTATTGAGTATTTGTAGTATTTTGGCAGGATCACCTAAAGCCATACGTGGAAGGCCTGATGAAAACACAATCTCAAATCCCACACCTTTATCTCTACTTTCTTGAAAAAACGATTTCCTAACTTCTAAAATCAAATCAACAATTGAAAATTGCATTTTTTCTAAATAAAACTTACCGGCTTCTAATTTTGAAAAATCCAAAATATTATTAATAATTTTCATTAGATTACGGCTATTACCAGCGACAATTTCTATATGTTTATTTTTTGAACCAAAATCTACTTCACCTACCTCTTTTAGCTCCTCCTTTAATAGTTCGCTAAAACCAATTATCGATGTCAAAGGTGTTCTGATCTTTTGACTCATCATCGATAACAATTGACTTTTCTCTTGCGTCTCTGATATCGCATAAGTTTTTCTCAAAACCTCTTTCAGTTGATCTCTAATCGCTTTTTCTTTTTCTTTTATTTCCGTAATATCAACAACAGCACCTTCAACATGAAGATGGTTTCCGCCAGCATCACAAATCACCCTTGAACTATGATGAGCCCATACCTTTCGACCATTCAAACCACAAAAAAACACCTCCTTACTTTCAACATTATCAACTAGGTATTCGTAACACTCATCATCGTCATAACCGTATAGATTTAACGCAATACCTTCGCTATTTTTTATAACGTCACTTTCATTCATACAACCCATAATTCTAGCCATTGATGCATTGGCATTAGTAACCTTACCTTCCATTGACATCCAATACATACCCTCCAGCGCATTGTCAAAAACCGATCTATATTTAGACATGTTTTCTACAATCATTTTGTCAGCATCTAATTTTTTCTTTCCTTCGACCTTTATCCTATCAGCCAATGAGAATGAAAAAATAACAGCCTCCAAAATAACACCCAAAGGAGCTAAATAAATGGTAATCCAAGTTGAAGGTAAGACTCCATTTGCCATAGCGGCATAAGTCATCAGTCCAATAGCATTAAATGACCATGCAAAAAAGAAAAATCTCGCGGTATCATTACCCTTTATCCAGCAATAAGAAGTCGTAACAAGCAGTACAACAAAGAAAAATATTGCAAATGAACTTACCCAAACGATAGAAATGTAATCCTTTTTTAAAACGCTCATAACCCCAGAAACAATGATAATCCAAACAGCCACATTGAAAAATATCTGCAATCTAGGGTGTTTTTCAGCTATATGTAAAAACGATGTAAAAAACTTAGTCCCGCCCCACAAAGACACCCAAACTATTGCAGAGGTATACTCCTTACCTAAAGCCTCAACAATCACATTAAATTGAATTGCTCCGTGTCCAATCTCAAAAAGTTCGAACAAGGTAACACTTCCCAAATACACAATATAATAGAGGTAACAATCGTCTCTAATCGAAGAGTAAAGAAACATGTTATAGGCAAGTAGAATCAACATCCCGCCAAAAAACAGACCAAATACAAACTCCTCCTTTGCAACCTTCTCTGAAAAACCTGATGGACTCCATAGAACCAAAGGGAAATGTAATGCTGACGATATATTTTGAACTTTTATATACAACGTTAATGTCTGACCCAATACCGTACTTATAGGAAAAACACTATTCACGTGAGAGATTTCTTTTCTCGAAAATGGCAGCCTCGAATCAGAACTTTTCACCAAATAACTACCGTCACCCTGGAGAAGGTATAATTCGGCAACACCTAGCAATGCCTTACCCACCTCCAAATACCATTGCTTTTCAACGATCGTATTTGGATACTGATCAGGGTACAACAGGTCGAGCTTTACCCAGTATGTGTGAGGGCTCACACCTAAATTAAGAATGTCTCCATCATCTTGATAAAATTCACGCTGATATGCGCCCGAAACAATATCATCAATATTAAGACTATTCGTTTCATCCTTCAGAACCTCCATGTGGCTATTAAGTCGGTAGTTATCCTTATCAAACAAGCGGACAGGGTCAAGATCACGAGCGTATCCCCCCGTGCAAATAAATAGCAACATCCCTATTACACAACATTGAAATTGCCACCTATTCCTAGTGACCACTGTCACATCCAACAATACTTCATTGATTCATTCCAACAAAATCCCCCCCCCGTTTTCTCCATTATTATTTTTCAATAACGAAGCGCCATCCATTGAGTATAGATGGCGCAGCCAAATCACAAGCCTAAGCCCATAACCCATTGAACATCCCACTAGCATTATTGTTTTCTGCAAGACTTATAACTCACAGCTATAAGAAGCCACCCTGTAGACAGCGGCGTGTTTGATCTGACATTTATATCGATACCGAAATCCAAACAATTGCTACACTGATGCTTGTAATAACCATTTAGGATAAACAACTTGCACAAAACACTTATCAAGCTTTTTGGATCAGCTATTGGCAGCATGAGAGACCTGTTGCCTATTGTTATGGCTGTGTTGTTTTTTCAATTACTTGTTCTCAAACAGATTATGCCAATGGGTTACGCTATACGGTTGCATTCTCTGTTGGCATCGCTGTTCAGGTTGATGTAGAGGATGCGGGGGGTGTAAGCCATCAAATTCAGGAAATCACCAGTGAAATGGAAGGATTATTATGATGCAAAGAAAAGTCATTCAATCTAAAGATGTGATGGGTAGTCACTTTATTGAACTTGATGGCATGGCAACGGTAAAATAAGCCATTGAATTAATGAATCAACAGGGCGCGAAGGTAGTCATCGTGAACAAACGGTACGAACATGACGCCCATGGTCTTGTTTTACTCTCAGATATCGCAAAAAAGGTGCTCGCTCGTGATCGCGCACCTGAACGAGTCAACCTATATGAAATCATGTCAAAACCGATGCTTACGGTACCACCTGAAATGGACGTTAGATATTGCGCCCGACTATTTGATCGATTTGGGCTGTCCGTAGCCCCTGTCATAAAAGAGGACAAAATCATTGGCATCGTGAGTTATGGCGAGCTGGTATTACACGGTTTATGTGAATTAATTAACTAGCAAACTAATGCCGCTCGCCTAAGGTGTAATAACCCCCTTTAGGTCCTTCGCGTTGAGTTTTAAATCGCCGATGAACCCACATGTACTGCTCTGGGTACTTGCGAATTTGCTGCTCTAACGCTGCATTCACATGTGCAGCATCAGCACTATCACTATCACTAGGAAAGTCCATTAACGCTGGGCTAAACTCAACCTCAAAACGCCCATTATATTTACGATGGTGACCAACAATAACCACTGCGGCCCCCGTCATCTTCGCCAGTTTAGATGTGCTATTTAGCGTTGCTGCCTCGACCCCAAAAAATGGTGCAAAAACGGAATGCTTACGACCATAGTCCTGATCCGCTGCATACCACAACACTCGACCTTTTTTTAACCCTCGTAACATAACTCGTAATTCAGAGCGCTCAATTACATGAGCAAAATAGCGTTCTCGACTACTGCGAATAAAGTAGTCAAACAATACATTGTTGTGGCGCCGGTACGTCACATCCACAGGTACACAATGGGCCACGAACAGCCCACCTAAATCCAAATTACTGTAATGGGCACCAACCAACAACACCCCTTTACCGCCCTCTTGTGCTTTTTTGATATGCTCTAAACCGACTGCGTCAATGTTGCCATATTGATCTTCTGGCTTCCCCCACCAAGCATAAGCAGACTCGAACAAACCAATAATGTTCTCCTGCATACTAAACTTCACTAACTGTTCTTGCTCAGTTGCTGATTTTTCAGGAAAACACAACGAAATATTGACTCGAACGATATGGCATCGCCTGCGGGCAACAACATACATAACCGCCCCGATAACCTTACCTAACTTTCGCAAATATTGATAAGGCAGCTGGGCGCAGCACCATAATAACAACACCCCCATCCAACTCACAGCATATCGCGGATGTAATGCCTGCTTCCATGACCGAAGCTCTTCCCTCTTTAACCTTCCTTTACTCACGTACCCATTACCTTTTAACAAATTACTTTTATAGAATAGTTCCTAACAGCAGGCCGCGATTGCACCATTATTACGATAATGCTTCAAGGGGATACGACGTATCTACGTATATATGTCAATAAAATCGTTACAAATTGCAAACAGGTCGCCCTAGAGCCAATATTTATGTTGAATATTATTCACAAAATTATCACCATAGTACCGGAAAGAACAAGGAAACAATCACGCAGCAAAATGACTACCTAAAAGAGAGATTATTATGCAATTATTTGCCATTTTAGCGGTATTAGTAGCAGCCAATTTTGGTGCAGTTTACTACGGGTCAGATATGCTTGAAGATGACAGCAGCGAGCCAAAAGGCATTGTGGAAGTACAAGAAGAGACTGCGCAAGAAGCAGAGCCCACTCCTGAAGCAGCGACAACGCAGGAAGCACAACCAAAAGCCAAATAAAATGGCTACAACATGATCGGTCGAGCTTACTGTATGATAAGTATCACTTTAACGGTCTCGTCCACCATGTCGGTATCAACGTAACCGATCATGTTCTGATTGCCAGAAATAAATTCAATGACTTCAATACCATCGTTTACGGTAAACGGTGGCTGCCCCTTCCCTGCAAAAATAATTCGGGACCAATAGGAATTAAGCTGGGACTGAGACTTCCTCACTAACTCGCGATAAAACACTTCGCGTTCTTGCTCTCCCTCTCTTTGATCAATCGGGACGACTTTTGTTCCATCCGGCAGCGTATGGCTTTTACCTAAGAAAATGCTAACAACTTCTTCTACCGTAATGTCGTTGGTAACATTATCGTTATTTACAATAATTGCTAACTCTGCCTGGGCATTGGAAGCGCACAAAACCAACAGAGCCAATAACTTAGCCCATTTTCGCCCCCTCTTAAATATCATCGATACTGCCCCGCATATTTCTTATATTTATAATCTATTTATTATTCAAATAGTATTTAGCAAGTGGATAAATAGCCCCAACCAAATATTCGGACAGATCCTCCCCTATTTCAAGCATTTATTCAATGATTATTGTAAAACAACCGTACCATCCTAATTAACAGGAGTCGCCGCACCTGCATCAATGGTCACACGATTCCTTCCCGCTGACTTTGACACATACAGCGCCCTGTCCGCTCTCTCCAGTAGTACATCAAAGGATTCGTTGGAGACGATGAGTTCAGATACACCGATACTCACCGTAAACCTATCCACCCCTCCAGGTACTTCCACCTCTGTTGCCTCCCAAGCCTCTCTCATACGCTCAGCAACTACTCGTCCACCCTCACTTGTGGATGATACCAATACAGCAACAAACTCTTCACCGCCAACACGACCAAGCGAATCCTCTTCCCGTAAACAGCTTAAACATACTTCAGCAAAGAGCTGAATGACTCTATCGCCCGTGGCATGGCCATAGGTATCATTTACGCGCTTAAAATGATCGATATCCAACATAATAATAGTGAAGGGATATTGATACCGAATCGCTCGGCGTATCTCTTTATTTGCCGTTTCAAATATACTCCTACGATTTAGCAACCCGGTTAACGTATCTGTTGTTGCCAAACGTTCTAGCTCCTCCTGTATCAACTTACGATCTGTAATATCCAATACTGAGATAAACAGTGCGGGATTCCCCTGAAAATCCATTGATGTTGAAGATAACATCCCCCAGAACACCTTACCCTTATTCGTTTTCATCAACACTTCAAGGTTTGTCACTCCCCCTTCAGAAAACGAATCCGTAAATTCGACGTGAGCATCCTCATCCACCCACAATGAATGGAGATCAATATTATTTAAGTCACCCTCATCTTGATCCAGTTCGAACAAATAATAAGTACTCTGATTCGCGTACAACAGTGATGGCGCGCTACTAATATCAAAAATCATAATAGGATAGGGCGCCGCCTCCAGTATTGATCGCAACTTTTCTTCGCTTTGGCGCAACGCTAACTCTGCCGCCCTACGCAACGTAACATCCTGTACGGTTCCCGTTTCTCTGACGGGAGACTCTTCCTCACCAAGAAATACTTTTCCTGCCAATCTTACCCAGCGCTCTTTATTATCAAGAGGGGAAATAATCCGATGCTCATGAATATACCCTCCCCCTTGATGATATGCCGCAGCCACAGCCTCCATCATTCCCTCAATATCATCCGGGTGCAGCAATGTTTCATAATGCTTAAACGCCTCTTGGTCATCCCCCAGCCCCAACACCATCCGAGCTTCTTTTGACCAAAAGGTTGTTCCATGCTCAAAATCGCGAGACCAACTCCCCATTTGAGCAATCGACTGGGCTTCTTGCAAACCTTCCTCCAGCCCACTCAACTCACGGATCGTTTTATCAAGAGTGGATTTCTGACGAATTATCACCCCAATGGAAACAACCACAACACAAATAAGGCACACAAGAGCCCAAACAAACAATGAAAACCAATCATCATACGTACTTGTAGGCTGTCCGCCTTGAAATACTAGCTCCACAGGTTCTGCGAAGGCGTACTTTCCTCCCCCTGCGGCAACCAGGCAACACAGCCTCCCCAGCCAGGTCGACAGCAATGTAATAAGGTGTGAACCTTTATTCATGACGCTCCTAATCTTTACACGCACCCAAACAATGCACTCTAAACACATCCTAATCATCAGTATAGTCACACAACCTTTATCTGAAATGATAAAAACTAACCTGATTCAATATTTAATTCCCTTATATTCAATAATTTAGGAAAACTCGGTGTTTTAGTAACCAAACGACCTTGATTTGTCCTTCAGACATCAATAAAGTGCGCCCATATTAAAAGGGCTACCCCATTGCGTGTAGCTTTTGAACGTTAGGACTAGAAGCGTAGTTAGGACTAGAAAAGGTGAATACGGTGGACTCTCAAACCCCACATCTTTCTTTGGGGTTTCGATTAACTCCCGAGATTCATACGGAAATACACAGCTTGTTTTCTCGCATAGAGCAAAACCCTACTCAAACCGGCCTTAGTGCTGACGCCGCGGATGTATTGTCAAAACTGCTATCCTTAGCGATTGATCAATTTTACTTTGACATTATGGATCAGGTACAGGCCCACCCGGCGGCCCGTCGCTCCGCTGACAAAGGCATATCCACCGTCATCAAAGGTGCCAAACTAGTCATCCGTAAGATGGTGAACAGTCTGGAACCTCATGAACTCGACATCTTTGCCAATTACCTTGAATCTCTTATCCTAGAAGAAGAAGGCGAACATTATATGGCCTTCCCTCTTGATAACGGTGTCTCTGATCAAACAGAGCAGGTTATTCTTCGAATTCGTAACGACAGCAATACCAATACTTATAACCACCTTATTGTTGATACCCTTTGCGGCATGACCGACCAAGCTGTTGTTCATTTTTACAATAAACCCACAAGGCTATTTAAAGTACGCCCTTTTATTCGAAAATCAGCGGATTTGGGGATTAAGACCGTTAACAAAGGTATTCACTTTGTTATTAAACAACTAATGAAGAAAACGCGTCAGAAAGAACTTATTGCATTCTCTCACATTCTTGAGAGACAGCTGGTCACCACGCCCTCCGCCTAATTAACACCCATCTGTTCAAACCCTAGGCAAAAAAAAGGCCGCCACCGGCGACCTTTAACGTTAACACTCATAACCTTGACACTCACAATTCAAACAATGACTCTACTACCCAACAAGCAGCTAGAGCGGCACAATGAAACTGTTAACGTCAGTGTAGGTTAATGTTTTTACTTTGCCAGTTTTTCCCCACAAATTACCCCAACAGGACTAGGCAAAGTTACCTATGTAGGCATGGTTGCCTGATGATTATTTCGTCAACAGAAAGTCTAATACCTCAAAAAGCTTCTTTGGTGAGCCTGCCATGCTGACATTCACAAAATACCGTCCATTCACCACAAAACTCGGCACACCCGGGATTTTATACTGAGTCATCACCCCTTTACCCTTACGCATTTTTTTCTTCACCGCGTCAGAGTTAAGTATCTGCTTAAATTCAGCTTTATCTAATCCCAAAGTTTGGACAAAGGCTAAAATACTACCTTCTGTATGCAAACTACGTTTTTTCTTATGAATTTCATCAAATACGGCTTGGCTATATTTATCCGTCAAATGAAGCTCATTCAATGCATAATAGAACCTAGCCATATCTTTAAATAGCGGATTCCATTGGGCAGGCACACGCTCAAATTGCACATTATTCGCGTGTTTTTCCCGCCACTTCTCAACCGCCGGCTCAAGGTGATTACAATGAGGGCACGCATAAGAGAAAAAACTAATCACATGAGGCGTTTTTGTTTTTGAGGGCTCTGGAGCAACAATTTTGTAATGAACCCCTGCGACATAGCGCTCCATTGCATTTACGGTAGTTGAACTCACCGCAAACATACCCGAACACAACAATCCGATTACTGTTAACAAACGCCTCATTTAATTAGCTCCTTTTTTAGCCATTTTTTATTTAAAAGTTTACAACTGGTTGATTCTGTAACAAAAACACACCGTTTTACCGTCTCAGCTTATATCACCCCATAGGCTCATGGGTATACTATGCATCTACTGACCCACAAGTTCTGTCATTAGTTTAACCCCCGGGAAGGCAAACCACTGCTAATTACCCTACGCTTACAACAGAACCCACCATAGGAATCGCTGTAACTATGTTTCCCTTTGATGCCAAAAAAAAACTCAGAAAGCTCTCCGAGCGTTTTATCGACAACAGCACCTCCATCGAAAAGGACGCACTGCTAGTGCTAGAGCACTTGTGGACTCTACCCTATTTATTTAGCCCGTTTAACTCAGAGGCTTCGACTAAATCAGAGCTTCACTGGAAAAGCTACAACAACCTATTTGATTATGTCAGTGCAGGTATTCAAGCGGTACTTCCACTAGAACGAAAAGCGTACAGCACGGGGACTATTGCATGTAACCCAGAACACTTTACCCACTCTGGTGAAAGTGAGAAATGGTTTTTTATTAACGGCATTGCAACATCCCCACCTGTTGCTATCTTAAACTGCCGTGAACTTGCCCGTGTCTTTCATCGCTCCGTTCACCTCATCCACACCCCCACGTTTGGTGCAGTATGGGACATTGTTGACTCAATCACCGCTAGGACCCTAAGAAAAGACGGTGTCTTATCCCGCCCTGCATATGACCTTGTTAAAGAGGCACTTGTGACTCACGACAAGGTAGTGTTAGTAGGACATTCTCAAGGGACTATCGTTGCAAGTTATATTGCCCGGAAATTATTAAAAGATAAAAAATACCGTCACCTTGCACCTAAATTAGAAATCTATTGCATTGCTGGCGTCGCTGACAGCTTTCGCGTCGACAAAGAGTTATCTGAAGAATTTAAACGTGGCGTACCTTATGTTGAACACTTTGTGAACACGTTGGATTTCTTTGGTCGAATCGGTGTGCTTTCGCACTTAGATCATACCGCTGGGGCAGTCTTTAGCACCGAAAGAAAAGGCCACTTGCTCAATGATCATTATATCCCAGCACTAGAACGGGGGGAGTATTGCGACCAACAGTCTAGATTATTCAAATATGTCGACGGCCACAGCCCTTCAGATACAGACTTTGTGCATCATATTTATTGACCGACACCTCAAACTACACCTCAATAAAGTGCCGCAATTCCTCTTTACGCTCCATGGCATCGTGATAGCCCAGTTCAATCAACGCATTGCAAAAATTGCGCTCAAAAAGCAAATAACTCAACACACTGGATCCAGAGGATTCAGTGGCGCCAATTCCATGCAAAAAAACACGGATAGTACGAGGAAGGTTTTTTGCGTACTTTGACGCAATTTGATCCACACATTGGGAGGGGGAAATTAATAAACATTCCACAGGTTTCATTGTGATCCCTGCTTTTTTACGCACATTATCAGGTATTAACTCCAAGGTATTATTAATACCTTCCAAGCGTTCCACATCGTACTCTAAACTATCCAGAAACACACTATTCAGTAAGTGGCCGCCGATCTGTGCTAATGAGGGATATGCCTCCGTTGCCTTTCTAACTTGAGGCGCACTTCGGTTTCCGCTGACCCCTACCACTAGCAGTTTTTTTGCTCCCATATGCAAAGCAGGACTCAGGGGGGCTAGTTGACGAACTGCACCGTCTCCAAAGTACTCTCTGTTAATGCGAATTGCGGGGAATACAGTTGGTATCGCTGCAGAGGCGAGCAAATGCTCCACACTCAAACTTGCACGTAACCCTATCCGCTGAAATCGCTTCCAACTACTGATATCGGAGCTACCTTCAAAAAATGCCACCGAATGTCCACTATTATAACCTGATGCCGTCACACTGATTGACCGCAGGTGTCCGTCTCGGATCGCCTCTTTCATGTGCTCAAAAGGAATCATTTCAGCTAACAGTTTGGCCAACGGCGCATTATTTAGTAACGATGCTGGATGATGAGGCATGGCCAAGAACATACGTAATAAAAATTTAACTGCACAGCCTGCAACACCAATAGGGTCCGTCCGATAAACCTGATGCGGCTTAAAGTGCCTCCACACCTGCTCTATCACATACACAGCATTTCGATAGTTCTCAGCATGTGCCGCCAGTGCAACTGCGTTAATGGCCCCTGCTGAAGTGCCACAAATCACACCAAAGGGGTTTCGAATGCCTGGTGGCATAATATCTGCCACCGCTTTTAGCACACCTACCTGATATGCAGCCCTTGCACCTCCACCGGACAAGACTAGTCCGCTATGCAAGTGTGTCTCCATGGCTGGTTCTGTTTTTTTCATCGTAGCTCTTTACTCAAACCTTCTTTACTCAACTGTTCTACTCAACTGTTCTACTCAACTGTTTAGCTAACTATTTACCCGTTTTTGCACCTTGCACCTTTCTTTCAGCATAGCTGTTATGACACAATTTGACACCAGCTACCTAAGCCATTTTGTTGAATGTTACAATAGGCCTATGGTCTAATCCTGCCGCATATAACCTACTAAAAATATCTCGGGACATTACACTAATACTGGCTAGCGCTGGGACGGCATGTTCCAACAATGTAAAGATCATATGTAGGACCCATAAAAAAGGATCACCGGAAAAGGAATCACTGTGAACACAACAATAACAATCAAGGCGTCCCTTACATACCTTTGTGTTAAGCCAGCTCAATTAGCTGGTCGCTTATTAGTATCCTGTGCAGCTCTAATGAGCATAATTCAAATAACAACCACTCCAGCTCAAGCCGCCACACCAATAACAACACAAGTTGAAGAACAACAAATCATAGAGCTTAAAGCCATTGAACTTCCCGAACTGGTAAACAGATCCTTCGAAAAGCTCACTTTATTGGCCGTAAAAAACGGCCTACTCATCCCCGTGCCGCACCAATTTGAAGACATAGACGAAAACGGCCAAAGTTGGTTCAAAGAAGACGGGACACCGCTACTTGGAAGGGAAGGTATTGTTGACCCGCACGACTCCTTATTTTTCCGTTACGCCGATACGGGTCAACGAATCGACGCCTTTAATTCCGGTTTCACCCGTATTGCCGCTGAAATACAAGTTCTCAGCAGCCAGACCAACGAAATACGCTACCTCTACGTTTCCGACCAGTTAACTGGTTTTCAATATAAACCGTTAACACAGTACGACCAAAAAGCCGGCATCATAAAGTCAGACTACTTCACCCTTCATACCAAACCAGAAGACTTTTTAAGCTGGAATGACTTCACCTACAATAGTTACCAAGGGGAACAGCAAAACAGCTTATTAGACACTCTGAAGTTTCGCATGGAAGCCGGTGTATTATTTAATAGTGCAACAATAACGTTGGATAACAACGATATAAAGACAGAGGTGCTAGCAGTCAAACAAGGCCCTATTCGCACTATCATCCTTGCCAAAAGCCACCTTACATTTGCCTCAATACCTGTAGTTTTTCTCGACATTCGATTTAACGTACTACCTCAACAATTTAATATTAGTGTAAACGTCGAAGTACCCGCCATTATTTCCACAGTACTAAGCAACCCTCAAGCGACCATTTCTATTGATGGCAACAACCTCTTGGGTAGCGACATATTGACAGCATTTAACCCTGTCACCCCCACCAAAGTGGACGGGCATATGTCCGACCGTGAGATAAAACTTCTCACAAAAACCGTCGATAACGGTGAGAGCTGGGTATGGCTAGGCACTAATGCCGGTTTTGATATTTATACCGAGTTACATGTACCCAGCAATTTCAAAGCCCCCATCAGCTTGCACTATGTTGACGACCTCAGTTTAGAAGAAAAACCTGAGCGTTTTGTCGGCCAAGGCCCAAATATTGGTTACAAAATACATCAGATTCCTATCAACGAGACCTTTCGATTTCAATTTGATGCCTATTTTTCTGATACTATTAAGGGGATAACCCCTCAAGAGTTTGCTTTTAGAATCAAAGATATCCCTGCAGTTGCCAGCCAGGCCATTGCAGAGGAGTTTAATATTGCCCAGGATGAGGCAAACTCCAACTAGACCAAAATTAAGAAGGTACAACAGCCTATGCCCAATCAACAGCCGCCATTAAGCCCCACATACACTCGCATATTGTTGGTGCGTCACGGACAAATTCAGGCGAACGTTGATAAACGATGGCACGGCTGGACTGATAGCGGTCTAACTACAATAGGGAAAGAGCAAGCGCTACGCGCAGGGCAACACCTCAAACAGCAACATCCACAGGTCTCAGCAATTTACTGCAGCCCATTAGAACGTACACGCCATACAGCCCAAGCAATTGGCGACGCATTTGATATGAGCATCCAGGTCGTTGAGGGACTTAAAGAGTACGGCATCGGTGTATGGGAAGGCGTACAATTCAGTAAATTGAAAGACCAGTACAACTTCTTTGAAAAGCTAATAGAAGACCGACATTTTGCTCCAGAAGGAGGGGAATCAATTCATCAAGTGAGCGAGCGAACTTCTCAAAGCATCACCCAGCTTGCAGAAAATCATATCGGTGAAACCATTGTTGCCGTTAGCCATGGTGCAGCCATGGCTCTTATATTAGCAAATTTATTACACAAAGATCCCTACGAATGGGGCCGATACTACTTTGAGAATACGGGTGTCACAGAGCTGCATTTAGGACCAGACTCCAAACTACACGAATTTAACTGCACAAAACACTTAGATGGCATGTAAAAAATCGAAGAAGAATCTGAAGGGCGAATCAACCATTTCGCCCATAATAAATCTCTAACATTTCTTTGCGCAACATTTCACTAATGTCACGTTTTTCTTCCGCTGAGAGCTCTTTTTCACCCTCTCCAAACAAATAATTAGACAACTCAAAACTTTTCAACAACATCTTGGTGTGGAATATATTCTCTTGATATACATTCACATCCATCATTTCATACTGCTCTAATGTGTCATTCGACAAATAATTTTGAATTGAGTTAATCTCATGATCGATATAATGTTTCACACCATCCACATCTCGCGTGAACCCTCGTACACGATAGTCAACGGTAACAATATCAGAATCAAAACTGTGGATAAGGTAATTAAGCGTCTTTAGCGGAGAGATCAATCCACACGTTGACACATCAATGTCTACTCGAAAAGTACTCACACCAAACGCATTATCCGGATGACTTTCTGGGTAGGTATGTACCGTTACATGGCTTTTATCAAGGTGGGCAACAACCGTATCGGGGGTTGGCACATCTCTAAATGAAGCACCCGCCAATGGCCCTGGCTCTTCCCTTGTTTGGCTTTCATCCGGTGGCACAGGATGCTCAGCAATAAGCATCGTTACGCTAGCCCCATCAGGCTCATAATCTTGACGGGCAACATTGAGTATCTTCGCGCCAATAATGTCTGTCACCTGACTAAGAATTTCAGTCAAACGCTCAGCATTATATAACTCATCAATATATTTACGGTATTCCTGTACCTGCCCAGGTGTCGTCGCATAACAAATATCATAAATATTAAAACTGAGAGTTTTTGTTAAATTATTAAAGCCATGCAGTCTGATTTTTGGCGAAGGCGCTCTTCTGTTCATGTTTTACTCTTTACTTGACCCTGAGTCTTACTCTTTTATTTCGTAGCTGTGACTAATTTCAACTCCACCTTTACTGAGCATTATTGATGCCGAACAGTACTTTTCCGCCGAAAGCGCTACCGCTCGCTTCACCAGCGCATCTTTTAATTTATTGCCACTCACCACAAAATGTAGATGAATTTTAGAGAACACTGCAGGTACATCATCCACTCGGTCCGCTTCTAATTCAGCCACACAGCCTGTTACATCCTGACGTGACTTCTTTAAAATATGAACAACATCAAAAGACGCACAACCACCAACCCCCATCAACAACATTTCCATCGGGCGAACACCTTGATTCGTTCCACCATGGTCTGGAGGCCCATCCATGATAACGGTATGCCCGGACCCAGAGGTAGCCTCAAACTTAACTTCACCTGCCCAATTAATTGATGCTTTCATATTCTGTATTCTCCGTTTATTCGAGTTTCTTCAGGGAATTCTTCTGATGGTTATCTCTATATAAATGCGGCGAAAGATACCATAAATAGGCGTATTTGTGTTCTAAAGTTAATGCTCAAACCCTAATCAAATAACACCCTGGTTAGAACAGAATCGCGATCTGCCGATAGTCAGAAGCCCTTCAAACCATTTCCTACTCATCTTTTGGCCTGATTTGTATTTTTTGTGAACTTCTAAAGCGTCAATACCTCTAACAGTTCAACGAAAAAAACCATTCATTCTCATAGACTTAGACTTTGTCGGATAGTTTTTACAAATAGGCTAGCGGCATCCCCCTTTTGCATCCATAATTAGCCCATAGCTGTAATCTAGCTAAGGCTAATACAGTTTTCAGCTTCACCCTTTTTGCCTTAATAAGCAATCACTGCTGATGACGCTCATTCTCGAATGAAACAACACTCTTCCGGGCGCCCCCTTCAGCAGAAGCCACCCAATAATAAAGGCTAAATAATGACCATCAACAACAATAGTTTGATTCCTGACATTGATAACTTTTTGGCCCAGTGTCATCGCCGCAAGTACCCAGCAAAAAGCACGCTGATTTACGCGGGTGACGAATCTGATGCACTTTATTACATCGTCAAAGGCTCCGTCACTGTCATCATTGAAGATGATGACGGACGTGAAATGATAATGGCCTACCTGAATGAAGGCGACTTCTTTGGGGAAATGGGTCTCTTTGATGAAGCGGCTAATCGCAGCGCATGGATTAAAGCAAAAACTGAATGTGAAGTCGCTGAAATCAGCTACTCCAAATTCAAAGAACTTTCCGCCGAAGATGCAGACATACTTTTTGCTGTCAGCGCGCAAATAGCTGGCCGCCTTCGTGCAACAACACGCAAGGTTGGCGATTTAGCATTTTTAGATGTCACTGGTCGAGTAGCTCGCACACTGATTGACTTATGCAAGCAACCAGAAGCAATGACCCACCCAGACGGTATGCAGATCAAAATCACCCGTCAAGAAATCGGGCGTATTGTTGGCTGTTCTCGTGAAATGGTAGGCAGAGTACTCAAGAACTTAGAGGTTCAAGGTTTAGTGTCCGTTAAAGGTAAAACCATGGTGGTGTTTGGAACGCGATAATCCACACACATCAATTACGCATAAAAAAAGGCCAACTCAGTTGGCCTTTTTTTATGCGTGCTATTAATACCACCGTCTAACACGAAGCAATCATTACTTCGCTTCTGACTCAGCTGGTACTTCAACAGTCGCTTCTACTTGAGCTGGCTGCTCGGGAGCAACTTCTTGCACCTCAACAACCCCCTCTTTCGTTTCATCTTCATACAGATAATCCGAGACCATAAAACCAACCCCAAAATTAAGCGCAATTAATGTTCCAAAAACAACAATAACGTGTCCCATACTAGCCTCCTACTCGACCATATAAACTATTAAGCTTTAATAACATTTAACTAAAGCTCCCCTCTCTCTACAATCTAACACAAACTAAGTCATTCTTTATTGTAAAAACCAGTCATCAACTCTATTGACAGCTATCATACCCTTCGCTGTTTATAGAGTAAACATCGCGTCCGGACTCGCCAGACACATCTACGAAACGCTCAACACTTAGCCCTATGAACGCGAGAGGTTACGCAAAAAGCGTTTTTAGCGCTAAGCCAGGATCCTCGGCTCGCATAAATGCTTCACCTACAAGGAAACTGTGGATGTTATGATCACGCATTTTCTGAACATGATCTATGGTATGGATCCCACTTTCCGTCACAACAATACGATCACTAGGCATCATATCTAACAACCGAATAGTAGTATTAAGATCGGTTGAAAAGGTATGCAGATCCCGGTTATTTACACCCACTAGCGTTGTCTCCAAGCGCAGCGCCCGCTCAAGCTCTCTTTCATTGTGCACTTCGACTAATACATCCATACCCAATTCATCGGAACAGGCAGCCAACTCTGCCATCTGCCCGTCGTCTAATGCCGCCACAATCAACAAAATACAATCCGATGCTAATGCTCTCGCTTCTGCAACTTGGTAGGTATCAACAATAAAGTCTTTACGAATGACCGGTATAGCACAAGCTGCTCTTGCCTCTCGCAAATAGTCTTCGTGACCTTGAAAGAAGTCCCTATCGGTCAGCACACTCATACATGCAGCCCCCGCTTCTTCGTAAGATACAGCAATATCCGCAGGTACAAAGTGCTCCCGAATAACACCCTTACTCGGGGAGGCTTTCTTGACCTCTGCAATAACAGCAGATTCTCCAGCCGATAGCTTTGCAGACATAGCCTTCACAAAGCCTCGCGGCGCATCGGCGTCCAACGATTGCTTTAACAGTGCCTGCTCTGAAACCTTAGGCTGACGCTCAGCTATTTCTTCATATTTACGTGCAATAATCTTCTTTAATACATCCGGTGTTCCGCTAGCCATAGTACTCACCATTATGCCTCTGCTTCTTGTCGATACACTGCCGACATATTCACCAATTCCGCTAATTTGTCTTTTGCAATACCGCTGCCGATTGCATCTTGCGCCATCGTCACCCCTTGCGCCAACGTGTCAGCTAAACCCGCCACGTAGATAGCGGCCCCCGCATTAAGCGCCACAATATCGGCAGCTGGATTATCTTCATTAGCCAACACACCGCGCAGCATAGCCAAACTTGCTTCAACACCGTCCGCGGCAATTGATGATAATTCCGCTCGAGGCAAACCGAACTGTTCTGGAGTTATTGTATATTCTATTACTTTCCCGTCTTTGGCTTCAGCAACAAAGGTTTCGGCGGCAATGCTAATTTCATCCAAACCATCAGCAGCATGAACCACCATCACATGTCGGCTACCTAAACGCTGCAATACCTCTGCGACCGGACGAACCCATTGCTTGCTGTATACCCCCATCACCTGACTATCAGCACCTGCGGGATTAGTTAATGGGCCCAATATATTAAAAATCGTCCTCACTGCCATCTCTTTACGAGGCCCGATTGCATGCTTCATCGCACTGTGATGCATAGGTGCGAACATAAAACCAACACCTATGGTTTCAACACAACGAGCTACCTGTTCTGGTGTTGCGTCTAATTTTACTCCCGCAGCTTCCAGCACATCTGCACTACCACAGCTACTAGAAACCGAACGATTACCGTGTTTTGCAACATGCCCACCTGCCGCAGCAACCACAAATGCACAAGTTGTGGATATATTAAAGGTGTTTGCTCCATCACCTCCAGTTCCACAAGTATCCACCAGGTGCTCAACACCTATATTCACCGGAGTAGCTAGCTCACGCATCACACTCGCTGCACCAGTGATTTCATCCACTGTTTCCCCTTTCATACGCAACGCCACAAGGAAGCCACCAATTTGAGACTGCGTCGCCTGTCCTGTCATTATTTGCTGCATCACTGCGCCCATTTCGGCTTCGGTGAGATCTTGACGATCAATGACTTTTTGCAGCGCGCTTTGAATATCCATCCATCACTCCGTGGTGAGTTGTAGTAAACCTGGCAATGGGCGCAATTGTAGCATTGGCGGTTAGGCAAATGAATCTTGGCTGACCCAGTTACCCGTTTTTTCAGCAAACGCTAACATAAACACCTTAGTTTCCACGTCAAATAAGAATTCCATGGATCGCCTTGCACCCACTCTTTGCCAAGATCGACCATCAACGACAATAACAAACAGACTATTTACAGTTAAATCCAGAAAAATGATCGTTATTTAATCAATTAAGGTTATATGTTAAGCTTATCCACAGATGTGCCGATAACCAGGTCCTCCATTCATGCCACAGGTTCCACCAACCAATTTAGGTATTCGTGAATACAGTGCGGCCAAACGCAACGCCAATAACGCCTTAACAACGAATAACCTATCTATTCGACAGCTTCCCGATGACGCTACCGATGAACTGCGCGTGGACTCGAAAAACACATCTATCCCGATCAGTGCTTTTCCACAACACCCCGCCAGCACGTTCTCATCCACAACTGAACAAGCACTTAACCAAACCGGCAACGCTCTTGAGCAGCTTAAGGCCCTCTCCATTCGCTCAGCCAACGACAGTACCTCAGACAAAAGTCGAGAAATATTAAATGAAGAAGCCGAAGAGCTGGTTGCCCTTATTGATCGCATTGCAAATACCACCTCACTAGACGGAAAGAATTTATTAGATGGCAGCATCGACAGCATTTCTTTTCAAGTGAGCTTCTCCCCCCCTACACAAAAAGTAATTCAAGGCTTTAACGCAGCAACACAAGTACTAGGAAAGCTACCTGGCAGCAAACAGTCCACGGGGGATCGCGTTCAACTTCAACGCTCCGTAATCGGAAACCAAGGCATTCAAGAAGGCAATACACGCAGCAACATTATCTCTGATTTTTCAATATTAGTGGATGGTCAAAACATTAATGAAAGCATTAATATTGCAGACCAACGTTATGGCGGCCTACTTAGCAATGTTACTAACACTCAATCCCTCACCGACAATACACATACCGACTTCAGCAGCGGGACTGCAAAAGATATCGCCAATAGAATAAATACATTGCGTAATACTGGCGAACCAACACTGCGTACTATTTTTGCCACAGCCACCACTTCTTTTACAAGCACAGATGTTGATGACAAGGATTATTCAGGCTCTGTCAACAAATCCACAACTCAAAACATTGCCCTTGGCTCAATCGAACAGGGAGATTTCTCCATCAATGGTATTGATGTTAATTCTGTAGCCTTCTTAGAAAATGACTCGGCCAGCACATTGGTGCACGCAATCAACGCTATTAGCGCCCTCACAGGAGTAACTGCAAGCGTTAACACACTAACCGGCGAACTATCTTTGGAAGCGGATGATGGCAGAGACATTGTGCTCAACACATCCTCTGCTGACACAACAAATCTTATTTTTGGCGGTGGTCAACACCGCTTCAGTGAAAGTTTTTCTGATTTACGCGTTAGCGGCCGAGTAACCATATCAGCCAATGATAACGCTCATTTTTTTGGAAGCAGCAAATCATTAACTGGGTTTGATGACTTTTCATTAGATAGCACTGAAATCAATCAATTTACTAACGACACTATTGCAGATACAAACCTAACATCCGCAAGCGGCGCAAAAAAAGCAGAAATCAACATTGACCAGGCTATCAACCAAGTGAATCGTTTTAGCAATAAGCTGTCCGCATTACGTTCGGAATTTGAATCAAGCCTTAAAGCATTCGGTAGCATTTACCAAAAACCTAGAGAAAACACCGCAAATAACATTAATAGCACTACAGCGATTCGTTTAGCGGAACTGTCACGTAATTTAATTCAACAAAGAATTGATACCGCAGTCCAGGCACAAGCAAATGGAACATCACAGCAAATATTATTTTATTTACGTTAACCCCCAGTTAAAACTAGAACAAACATCAACAATCCCGGAACAGATCATTCCGTAACGGGATTATTTACTACAACTCCAAAAAATTCTTAAATAAGTCATGGCCATGTTCTGTCAATATCGATTCAGGGTGAAACTGCACCCCCGCAATCGCAAACTCTTTATGACGCAACCCCATGATATTATCAACACTGCCATCCTGTTTCTGTGTCCAGGCTGTCACTTCCAAACAATCAGGCAACGCCTCTCGTTTTACCACCAGGGAGTGATAACGAGTCGCTTGAAAAGGGTTATTCAAGCCTTTAAACACCCCTTCGTTTCGGTGGTAAACTGCTGACGTTTTGCCGTGCATTACTTGCTCAGCTCTGACCACTTCTCCACCAAACACACTGGCAATACTCTGATGCCCTAAACACACACCTAAAATAGGCATTTTTCCCGCAAAATGTTTTATTGCCTCTACTGAAATACCGGCCTCGTTAGGAGTGCAGGGCCCTGGAGATATCACCAATTTTGATGGGTTCAACTTTTCAATATCTGCCACCGTAATTTCATCATTTCGAAATACGCGCACATCAGCCCCAAGCTCACCCAGGTATTGCACCACGTTATACGTAAATGAATCATAGTTATCGATCATTAATAACATGTATTCTCACCCTTTCGAATCATCACTTGTTCGAACCAACCGTTGATGACTCTTGCTGTAGCCCATTAGCAGCTAATGCAGCCGCCGAGAAAATTGCTCGTGCTTTATTGTTGGTTTCTTTCCATTCCAACTTTGGAATAGAATCTGCCACCACACCGGCACCTGCTTGAATATGTAATTGGTTATCTTTGATCACCGCTGTACGAATCGCAATAGCAGTATCCATATCTCCATGCCATGAAAGGTAACCAATCGCTCCGCCATACACTCCACGCTTCACCGGTTCAATATCATGGATAATCTCCATTGCCCGGATCTTAGGTGCTCCACTTAATGTTCCCGCAGGGAATGTAGCTCGTAAAACATCAATGGGACCTTTACCTTCAAGCAATCGCCCTTCGACATTGGAAACTATATGCATCACATGAGAATAACGTTCGACAACCATTTTATCGGTCAACTCCACCGTACCAATATCAGCAATTCGACCGACATCATTGCGACCAAGATCAATCAACATAAGGTGTTCTGCAATCTCTTTTGGATCTGCCAACAATTCTTTTTCCATCGCAATATCATCATCCATATTTTTACCGCGACGACGGGTACCCGCAATAGGTCGAACAGTAACGATACCTTCCTCTATTCGTGCAAGTATCTCTGGCGAAGAACCTACGATATGAAAATCACCCATATTCATAAAATACATATAGGGGGATGGATTCAAACACCGCAGTGCTCTATATAGTTGCAACGGAGGCAATTCAAAGGGCACCGTTAAACGCTGCGAAATAACCACCTGCATGGCATCACCGGCTAGTACAAACTCTTTGAGATCATCAACAGCTTGCTCAAATTCCGTTTGCTTAAAGCCCGATTCAAAATCACTTTCTACAATAGAATCATGAGCCAATGGCTCTAGTGGTGTTAACGGTTTTTTAAGATCACCAACAATATCATCAAGACGTTGCTGGGCGTACTGATAGGCATCATCCTCTTCAGGGTTAGCATGTACGATAACAAACAACGACGCCTGCAGATTGTCAAACACTACAATTTCATCAGACACCATCAACATAATATCCGGTGTTCCAATAGGGTCTGGGTTTGCAGGTTTATTTAAACGGCTTTCAATGTAACGCACGATATCGTAACCAAAGTACCCGACCAAACCACCGTTAAAACGCGGCAGCCCAGATAGCTCTGGCACACGATAACGTGCTTGAAACTGCTCTACAAATTCTAGTGGGTCTTCTACTTGGTGCTCTTCTACTTGCACACCGTTATCTTCAATCACCACACGTCGATCAAATACTTTCATCGTACGTTGGCAAGGCAAACCAATAATTGAGTACCGCCCCCATTTTTCACCACCATGAACGGACTCAAACAAATAAGAATGAGGGCCATCAGCCAGCTTAAGATAAGTACTTAATGGGGTTTCTAAATCAGCTAGCACTTCGCGCATTACGGGTATTCGGTTGTACCCTTGCGCCGCCAGCAATTCAAACTGTTCCGGAGACATGATTCTGTCCTGTTATGCTAATTTTTTACGATGTACCAGGCCCTATAAAGGGAGGCATCAAAAGAAAAGAATAGTAAAAGTGTAGACTTTCTGCCGTAGGAGCTAAATAGCCAGGCAGGAAAATATCACCATCGCCAACGATGTGATAGAAGAGAAGTGTCAGTACGAACCTGCTGTACTGTTGTCATAGAAACGTGAGTAGCCACGATAACAATTCCGATAGTTTTCAAAAAACGTCAATTAAAGTGCCGATAACAAAGCAATATGCTTAGAAGGTACACTACTTTTACTTGAGCCTCAAGCATTAGCGTAGAGTATGCTAAGCAAGTCGCATACTCAAATCAACATGCGGTTAAAAGCCGGATTTAATAACGTTAAGTATTAGCCCAACACCTAACCTTCCAGCAGTTCAACCACTGAACTCACCAAACAATCCGGCTTACTAGAGCTAATAGGCTCCCCGTGATTATATCCATAATCCACGCATACCACTTTAAAAAATGATGCCCTGGACGCCTCAACATCACTTTTAGAATCCCCAACCATCAAACAATTCATGGGGTTTGCTCCCGACCTCATCGCGGCATACAGCAATGGCTCTGGGTGAGGTTTTTGGTGCGTCAAACTATCACCGCTCAACACAATATTAAAGTACATGTCTAAACTAAGCTGCGCTAATAATGTTGCAGTAAATTGAGCAGGCTTGTTGGTGATTAACACCATCGGTATTCCTAGACCTTTTAGCGCTTTTAGCGTTTTCTCGACCCCTGGATACAGCTGACTGTATTTACCGTTGCACGACGTGTAGTTCTGATAAAAACAAGTCATTGCATTAGCCAACAAGGTTTCTGAAACTTTTTTTGCCTGCTCATCCGTCCCGTCTTTTGACAATGCTCGTCGCACTAACATTTCTGCGCCGTTGCCAACCCAACAGCGAACACGTTCCTCTCCTGCTGGCTGTCGCCCCAGTTGGCCAAGCATTTGGTCTACCGCTTCGGTGAGATCTGGAACGCTATCCACTAACGTTCCGTCCAAATCAAATGCGATTAATTCCGGCGTACCAGAAAATAACGTTTGAAATACTGCACTCACAGATAACTCCTTAACAACACTTTCAGGATTATGCTTTTCAATACTACATTTCCAAAACTCTTACTTCTATGATCACACGTATTCAGAGGTTATACCTTCGCCAATTCTGATCGCATATCATCAATCACTTGCTTGTAATTTTCAGCACCAAAAATTGCAGAACCAGCCACAAAAGTATCTGCACCTGCCGCCGCAATTTCCCTAATATTTTTAACACCGACACCACCATCAACCTCGAGACGAATATCAAGCCCACTGTCGTCAATAAGCTTGCGCACCTGTTTTAATTTCGACAGGGTTCCGGGAATGAACTTCTGCCCGCCGAAACCAGGATTCACCGACATCAACAAAATCATGTCCATTTTATCCATTACATGATCAAGGTAGTGAAGTGGTGTGGCTGGATTAAAAACCAACCCAGCTTTGCAGCCAGCATCTTTAATCATTTGTAAACTGCGATCAACATGGTCACTGGCTTCAGGATGAAAAGTGATATAACTTGCGCCCGCATCAAGAAACTCAGCAATCATACGATCCACTGGGCTCACCATTAAATGCACATCAATAGGTGCTGTTACACCGTGGTTTCTTAGGGCTTTACACACCATTGGGCCGATTGTCAGATTGGGCACATAGTGATTATCCATCACGTCAAAATGCACAATATCTGCTCCATCTTTTAACACTTGGTCAACATCACGCCCCAAGTTCGCAAAATCTGCGGAAAGAATAGAAGGGGCTATTTTATAGTCGGCCATAACGTAGTTGCCTTGTTGATAACTTTTAGATGAATAAGCCAGGCATTGTACACGATAAAACCTATACTTCTGTAGATGATTTGTAGATGCCTGAACACATTTTTTTACGCATTGATACTTTTAGTCGCACAAAGTATCTCTCCCGTTTTAAACACGCCGTTTTTTGCAGCGGAAGCTGATGCGCCTGTAGATCCCTCATCCCTTCCAGATTCCACTCTCGCCCCCAAAGGCGTTAACAACGATGTTGAAAAGGCGCCTCCCCGAGAGCTCAGAAAGCCCCCCGTCAGAGCCGAACTCACTGCTAACAAGGCGCTTGCTCAAGAACTTAAGTTACATGGACTTAGTGACAACGAAATATTGTGGCTAGGCGAAGGTAAAAACCTATATCTAGGTCTGATGACGGCGGATTTTAGCGGCTTACCTGTAGGTAATATGCTGATTTTACACGATAATCAGCAACACCCAGATTGGCCAGGGACAATTCACGCGCTTCGAACAGAACTCCCCCAAAATGGCTGGTCAACACTCTCAATATCAGTCCCCTATTTTGATGTAAGGGTTCCCCTCCCTAAAAGGGAAGAAAAACCAAATATTACGCCGGGACCAGCAACCGCTCTCGAAGAAAGTAATAACGAAAATTCAGCGGATAATAGTGAAAGCAAAGATGCAGAGACCGCAGACGATGAAGCCCCGAAAAACCCAATGGAATCTGCCAGTGACGCTGTTGAAGCAAGAGAAATTGCAGATCAACTTCCAACCAAACAAGATGAAGACAAGCCCGCCCCCTCCGTAGAATACCCAAAAGAAGAAATCCCAAACATTGTTGAGCAACGTATTCGAGAGGGTATCTCAGCATTACAAGAGCAAAACTCTTTGCCTATTATTGTTATTGCGACGGGGTTATCTGCAACGTGGGCCATTAATATAATTGCCAAGATGCAATCCAGCGATATTAAAGGCTTGGTGGTCATTGACCCTGTGATACCTTTTGGCATCGATGACTTGGACACCGTAAAGGACATTGCCAACCTCAATATCCCAGTATTAGATATTACTCCAACCACAGGGCAGCGTAGCCCAGCTAACCAACGTAGCCAAAGCATGAAAAAAGCTAGAAACCAATTGTACCAGCAACGGGTTATTGCCGGCTCTGCCCTTAACTTTAGTCAACAATCCCATCAAGTTGTTATGACTGTTCGTGGTTGGTGGAAGCGTTATTTCTCACGCTCCTTTTGAATTTTCAAATCTATACCAAACGGCGTCATCAAGCTGTATCCGGCTTCTCTGTCTTATGCTGTTTTTGAATCATTTCATACGCGGCACGGATGGTTTGGGTTTTCTCGGTCGCCATCGTCACCATTTCTTCCGGCAAACCTCGGGCGATCATTTTATCTGGGTGATGCTGATTCATTTGTCGACGATACGCTTTTTTCAACTCTGCCATGGTTACCGTAGGTGAAACCCCTAGCACGCTGTAAGCTTTTTGTTGCAAATCTGACGATGATTCTGGTGTTTTTTGCTGAGATTTTTTGTCATTAAAATCTTGAGACGCTTGCGCACTTCTTACTAAACGCTCCAACTTTGAGGTGGAGAATTGAATTGTAGAGGCTATATGCGTTAACGCCGCCCATTCTTTTTGTGCCATTGTGCCATCTGCTAATGCTTCCTGCACAAGCATTTCCATAAATAGCTGCGGCAATGTTGAGCGACGCCCACAGGCTTTTTGTAGACGTTTCAGATCCAGAGTAATGTCGTAAGACGTACTTTTCCCTTTATCGAAACGCTCAATGGCTTCTTGCTTCTTCTCCGGCGTCAGCCCCATGCGCTCCATAACTTGCATGGTCCAGTTGATTTCCGCCTGGCAAACAACCCCGTCACACTTAGCAATACGACCTAGGCACACAAATGTTGCATCAAAAAATGCCCGTTGAATGTCACCCTCTCGCAACTCTGATTTACGATATGCAGCATGATATAATCCATTACTCAGCTGAATAACCGTATCAAACTGCCGGCCAAGCAAGGCTCCAACACCCGCTCCGACAACACCGAGCACACCTCCGCCTGCCAAGAAATACCCCATCACCACACCAAGCAACGGCCCGAGCCAAATTAACTGCATGTATCTGTTCCCCTAATTCAAACTGTCGAGCCTATCTGGCGTTCCAACGTCAACCCACTCACCCTTATACAATTCACCGCTCACCTGCTCCAATCCCATTGCCTGTCTTAGCAATGGGGCCAGTGGAAATTTTCCGCTGGCCCCTAGGTCAAAGAGATCCCTGTGCATCACCGATATACCTGCGAAGGTATAACATGCTGCGTAGTCATTCACTGAAAGCTCCTTTGTTGAAAGCAATCCAGTGGATTCATTTAAACAGAAGTCTCCCGCAACATTGTGGTCTGGGTTTGGCACTAACACAAGGTGGGCGCTTACCCTCCTATCTTTGGAACGATCCAAAATGGAAACCAGATTCTCCACAGGATAATCTGTCCATACATCACTGTTAATCACTATAAAGTGATTATCATCCAGTAATCTTTCATTTAACGCTTGAACAATCCCGCCACCCGTTTCTAAACATTCTGCTTCTTTGGAGTAATTAATAGTAATATTCCATCGACTACCATCACCCAAATAATCCATGATCTGATCAGCTAGATAACAAACATTTATCACTACCTGAGAGAATCCCGCTGCCACTAATCGCTCGATGTGGTGCTCTATTAACGGCTTCCCAGCAATTTTGAGTAATGGCTTTGGGCAGCTTGCGGTTAAAGCACCCATACGTTCACCACGCCCAGCAGCTAACAACATTACCTTCATAGAAAAAACTCTTGAGCTTCCGGTTGCTTATGTATCAACGCAGGTACAACAATATCCAACAACATTACTCTGAGATCTCCTAGCGCCTTCACGCCCTCCGTTTCCTCGACAAGATAACTGACCGTACGTGGTATGTCTGCAAGGTAGCCCGTCTTATTGTCTCGATAACACAGCCGCGAAAAGATACCTGCAACTTTTAGATGTCGCTGTACAGCCATGGTATTAAACCAATGCATAAATTGCTTAGCATCTACTTCACTCACCATACCCTCATGTTCAGGGTCTTCTTGCAGCAATTTGAAGAAATACAATGCCCACTCATCCACTTGCTGCTTAGGCCACTTACAATAACTGTCTTTCAGCAAAGATATAACGTCGTAGGTTATTGGGCCATGAACTGCGTCCTGAAAATCAATCACCCCTAGAGAATCGTCCTTTAACAACATCAAGTTTCGCGAGTGATAATCACGATGAACAGTTACCTGCGGTTGCTCCAGAGCCTCACCTATTAAATAGGCGTAGCTTTTCTTCAGCATAGCTCGATCTGCCTCTCCAAGAATTAAACCCAGATGGCGCTCTAAAAACCAGTCTGTAAACAACGACATCTCAGTCATTAACAAAGAATAATCATAAGCAGGCAAAGGTGTTTCAAAGCTGCTGCGCTGTATAGGTAACAACCCTTGCAAAGCTTTCTGGTAATACCCATCTACAGAGGCCTCTGTCAGCAACGGCAACAGCAGGCTATTTCCCAAGTCTGACAGCAACATAAAGCCTTGTTTATAGTCCACTTCATATACTTCTGGCACTCGAACGCCAAAATCCCCCAATACCTTTGCGATGGTTACAAATGATGGGTTGTCTTCCTTATCCGGAGGGGCATCAACAGCAATGACACTGACTGCATGATCTTCTGTGACGTTAAACTTCGCGCGAAAATACCGTCTAAAACTGGCATCTCCCGATACTACCTCTAATACTTCTGGCAACAAATGGGCAGGAACCTTTGGTGCTAACTGCTCTCTTACCCATAAGGTTAATTGGTCTCTTCTTTGATCCATGGTAAAACTGCACGACTCCGAGGCTGGCTTCTCCCTAATTGGTGCTATTAGGGCTCATAAACTCTTAAGTTTTTGGGGTGTCCAAAAGCGTTATACAGTATCATGCTCCCAAAGTGAGATAACACAATATTTTCAGGTATTTATGGCGGTAATTCACAACATGCGTTCAAGCACAGTGTTAAGTAAGGGGCATAGCAAGAGGAATAACCTCACTCCCTGTGCACCAACAAGAACACTCGCCACCCAGCCCACACGCACAAACCGCATACATTTTGGCGCTCTAATAGCAATAGCCTGTACGATTTCATTAACTTCACTCACTCCGAAACCGGTGTCTGCGCAGCCCTTGGCTAACACGGTAGGTCCCACCCCAGAAGTCAGTACCATCGACAACCCGGCACCCTATCGCCATCTCGACTGGGTAACACCAAAAGAGCGTAAGAACTGGCCAATATCACAACAGCCAAATACAAACAGTTGCTGTGAAGGGCTTTATCTCCCCCCAACAATTCCTTATACCTCTAGCGACCCAGACTTAGCTCCAATTGAAGCAGCATCTGATCACTATGATGCTGACGGCAGTGGAAAGGTTATTTTTGATGGCGACGTCATCATTCAACAAGGTGGCCGCCAGCTAGAAAGTGACCACATAGAGCTCGACCAGCAAGCACAAACCACATTAATGGAAGGTAACGTCCGCATTCGAGAAAACGGCATGTTGCTGACAGGTGACAAAGCAACGTTCAGCTTAATTAGTAACGATGTTGACATCCATAACGCAGAATACGTTATCCACGACAGCCATATCCACGGTGAAGCGTCACGTATATACAACAACGGGGAGAAAGTCCTCACCCTCGACCAAGGCAGCTATACCACCTGCGAGCCTAATTCCGATGCATGGTTATTTGAAGCTGATGATATAACGCTAAACAATGAAAGTGGCTGGGGAACCGCTAAAAATGCGACATTAAAAATCAAAAATGTTCCTGTTTTTTATTTCCCCTGGGTTATGTTTCCCGTTGATGACCGACGTCAAACGGGTTTTTTATTCCCAACCATTGGGTTTGATGACGACAACGGCACCGACATATCAGCCCCACTCTACCTCAACTTAGCTCCCAATATGGATGCAACATTAACCTTTCGCAACATGACTCGACGCGGCAGCTTAATTGACGGTGAATTCCGATACCTATCCTCTTTCGGCGAAGGGCAATTAGGGGGCAGTTATTTAGCGGATGATAAGCTTACAGACACCAACCGAAAACTATCGCTATTCAAACACAAAGGCAGTTTTAATAACGGCTGGTCAGCCAGTGTCGATTACACCAAAGTATCCGATGAAGATTACTTTACTGACTTAGAAACCACGCTGGATGCCAATGCAAAAACACACCTTGATCAGAAAGCACAAATAGGTTTTCAAAGACAATATTGGTCTGGCAGCATCCTGGTTCAGAATTACCAAACACTCGATAAACTCATCATCGATAGTGACAAACCTTATCGTAAGGTGCCACAAGTACGCTTCAATGGTAATGGCAGTATTAATTCATTCAGCAACAGTAACAACAATCTGCCAATTGAATGGGATTGGCTAGCTGAATTTACTCAATTTGAACACCCTGAAGAAAGCAGCGAAGGTATCCAAGAAGCACAACGAACGCATTTTAGCCCTAGCGTTTCCTATAACTTTCTTCGCCCATGGGGCTATTTAAAACCGAAAGTACAAGGGTATTTCACCACCTATGATCTAGACGGTGAATCCGACACCTTCAACAACACCATTACAGATCGCACCCCCGACACCAGCACTTATACTGCATCCCTTGATACCGGACTTACCTTTGAGCGTGCCTTGTCGTTTGACAGTCAATCACTTACGCAAACGTTAGAACCCCGTTTATTCTATCTTTATAGCCCAGAGATAGACCAAAATGACAACCCGACGTTCGATTCTGCGGATTTAACGTTCAGCTACAATCAAATGTTCAGAAACAACCGATTTTCTGGTGTTGACAGGGTTGGAGATGCCGATCAAGTATCTTTGGGACTCACTACGCGTTTTCTGGATGCCAACTCAGGCAAAGAAAAGTTACGCGCCAGTGTAGGCCAAGTCTTCTATTTACAAGACAGAGAAGTTCAACTCACTTCATCTACTGAGGCTGATACCGACCCCCGTTCCGCATTAGTTGGCCAGCTTGCATGGCCTCTCAGTGAGGACCTAACCCTCTATTCTGAAATTCAATGGGATGAACAACGAAACCATATCGACAAAACCGATGTCCAATTGACCTATCGTAACGAGCAGCACCAAATATTTAACGCCGCTTATCGACAACAAGGCAACGGGTTAGAGGGCTCTGACTTTGACAACGATCTTGAACAAACAGACTTATCCACCGCATGGTCGATAAATCAGCACTGGAGCGTTGCTGCTCGATGGATATATGACATCCATGAACACCGGACTTTTGAAGGTTTAATTGGTGTCACTTATGATAGCTGCTGCTGGAGTGTGCAATTAATGCGACATGGAATACTAGAGGAAAACGACATACTGGATAGCAATGGTAACGCTGAGATGACAAGAAGTATGGGAACCTATATACAGTTCCAATTCAAAGGCTTAGGCGGTGTCGGTGCGGCACTAGAATCTATTTTAGACAAAGCCATTTACGGCTACGAAGAGCGCAGACAAGCGCTATCAAACCAGTTTTAGGTATGACTATGAAAATAATAAAACAACTATCTCGCGTTAGCACTTCCCTTGCACTTGTTGGTGCGCTAACGGGTGCATTCATAACCCCTTCGGTAGTGGCCAGTATCACCTCACTTGACCGCATTGTGGCGGTGGTTGATGAAGACGTCATTATGGAGTCTGAACTCACCACCCGCATTGCAACCATATCATCACAACTGAAAAAAAAGCAGACACCGCTACCACCAGCAGACACGCTAAAGTCTCAAGTCCTGGATCGAATGATTCTTGAAAATCTGCAATTACAACTGGCAGAGCGAGCAGGTATTCGTCTTGATGATGACTCTATCAATAAAACCATTCGAAACATTGCCCGCCAAAACAATATGACAGCCGAGCAATTCCGTAACGCCTTAGCCGACGAAGGTTTATCGTACAAAAACCTACGCACACAAATTTCCCGTGAAATGACCCTCACTCAGTTACGCCAACGCCGTGTTGGCAATCGCATCCGAATTTCTGAACAAGACGTTAACAACTTTCTTTCCTCTGATTTAGGAAAAACCAATTTAGCCCCTGATTACCACTTAGGTCACATCCTTATCCCGGTGGGCCAAAGCAGTAATCAGCAAGCATTAACTCTTGCTGAAGAAAAATCAGATCTGGTTTATCGTAAACTTAAAAGCGGCTCTGATTTTGCGCAAATGGCGGTTGCTTACTCGTCGGGGCAAAAAGCCTTAGAAGGCGGAGATCTAGGCTGGCGAAAAGCAGCGCAACTTCCCACTCTTTTTGCCGAAACCGTTCTAGACATGAAAAAAGGGGACATTTCAGAACCCATTAAAAGCGCCAGTGGTTATCACATCATCACAATACTTGACCTACGAGGTGGCTCCGAGCACTTAGTCACTCAAACAAATGCTCGACACATACTAATAAAACCCAATGAAATCAGAAGCCTGGATGATTCGAAAAAACAACTTCAAGAAATCAAAGAGTCCATTGTTTCCGGCAAAGAAACCTTTGAAGCGATGGCAAAAACCTATTCTGACGATACCGGCAGCGCCCTAGAGGGAGGTGACCTCGGTTGGTTTAACCCAGGAACAATGGTTAAAGAATTTGAGCAGACCATGGCAACAATCGAACCGAATGTTGTCAGCGAGACGTTTCAAACACAATATGGTTGGCATATTCTTGAAGTGCTAGGTCGCCGCAACCAAGACATGAGCGAAGAGTTTCGTCAAAACAGAGCCCGGCAAATGCTACACCGACGCAAGTTTGATGAAGAGTTAAATACGTGGCTACGAGAGTTACGTCAAAACGCCTATGTTGAGACCCGCCTTTAAGGCACAAACGACCCTATTAGCAAAAGGAAAGCACAGTGCGCCTAGCTATTACCCCTGGTGAACCTGCTGGCATCGGCCCAGATTTAACCATCGCTATTGCTCAACAGGCTCAACCTTATGAACTTGTTGCGATCTGTGACCCTGAGCTGTTAAAACAAAGAGCCCATGCATTAGGGCTTGCGTTAAATGTCATTCCCTTTGATGCATCAGCAACTCACAGAATGTCTGCTGCTGGGGAAATCAGTGTACTTGAGTCTCGCCTCAAGGCCCCTGTCATCCCTGGTAAGCTAAATACAGCCAACGCAACCTATGTACTCAACACACTTGACCTTGCCATTGCAGCCTGCAAGAGTGGCGCGCTAGACGCTATGATTACAGGCCCCGTACAAAAATCTGTAATCAACGATGCAGGCATCGCCTTTTCCGGGCACACTGAATATCTAGCCGAGAAAACCAACACAAAACAAGTGGTCATGATGCTAGCAACAGAAGGATTGCGGGTTACACTAGCCACAACACACCTACCCTTACGTGATATCGCCGATCAAATCACACCAACACTGCTGCATGACGTAATTGGCATTGTCCATCACGACCTACAAAACGTTTTTGGTATTCCTAAGCCCAACATCCTGGTTTGTGGACTTAACCCTCATGCTGGAGAAAGTGGGCACCTAGGTACTGAAGAAATTGAAATTATCAAGCCTGCTTTACAACGGCTGCGAGCAGAGGGAATGTCCTTGATTGGCCCATTACCGGCCGACACTCTATTTACTCCAAAATACCTTGAGAAAGCCGACGCAGTACTGGCGATGTACCACGACCAAGGTTTACCTGTGTTAAAATTTAAAGGCTTCGGGAATGCAGTGAATGTTACGCTCGGCCTACCCATTATTCGCACTTCCGTAGACCACGGTACCGCCCTGGATATAGCAGCCACTGGCACTGCATCACCTGGCAGCTTGGCTACCGCCTTACAGTATGCAGAAAACATGGTTAAAAGTAAGAGACTAAATAATGGCTTCAAATAAGCACAAGAACACTGAAGGGCACCAAGCGCGTAAACGATTTGGGCAAAACTTTTTACAAGACCCTAATGTTATTGACAACATTGTCGGCTCAATCAACCCCCAACTTGATGACGCTTTAGTGGAGATTGGCCCTGGTTTAGGGGCCCTGACAGAGCTAATGATCGCTAGAGTTAACAAATTACAAGTCATTGAATTGGATCGAGATCTCATCCCTCGATTAAACGTGAAGTTTGGAGCCTCAGGCAAACTCACTATACACCAGGCCGATGCTTTAAACTTTGACTACCCAAGCTTGTTACCTAGCGACAACCATGCAAAAAAACAGCTTCGTATTGTTGGCAATCTTCCCTATAACATATCCACACCACTTATTTTCAAACTTCTTGAAAATGCAGAACATATTCAAGATATGCACTTTATGCTGCAAAAAGAAGTGGTTGATCGCCTCAGCGCGAACGTAGGTGAAAAAGCCTATGGCCGATTAAGTATCATGGTTCAGTATGATTGCCAAGTGGAAGGATTGTTTGTTGTTGGCCCTGGCGCCTTTAGTCCACCACCAAAAGTTGACTCTGCCATTGTTCGCTTATGCCCTCATAAACAAACAGATAAACAAACCACCACCAACCGAAAACTCATGGGGCAAATCGTTACCGCCGCATTTAATATGCGCCGAAAGACTATTCGCAATGGATTAAAAGAGTTCGCAAGTAGCGAGCAACTAGAGTCCGTTGGCATCAACCCCGGTCACCGACCAGAGACCATTGCATTAGAATATTGGATTGCATTAACCGACCTTATTGATGCATCTTCAATAGCTAACGAAAGCCTCAACGACACAGAGTAAACAATCGAATATGAGTACTTATGCCATTGGTGATATTCAAGGTTGTTTTAACAGTTTCGAACGTTTGATTGAGGCAATTCAATTTAACCCTGCAAAAGACACTTTATGGTTAGCCGGCGACCTGGTTAACCGAGGCCCGGATTCTTTAGCGACACTTCGGTATTGCTACCAACATAAAGATAGCGTGATCGCAGTGCTCGGCAATCACGACCTTCACCTGCTAGCCGTTGCCTTCGGTGCTTGTGAGTACAAAAACAAAGACACCTTTGCAGACGTACTCGAAGCACCTGATAGAGATGAACTAATTCACTGGTTACGATTCAACCCTCTTTACCATCGTAATAAAAATCTTGGCTATTCCATGGTTCATGCTGGAATCTATCCTAAATGGTCACGTAAAAAAGCAAAAAACCTTGCTCAGGAGGTTGAAGATATCATCCAAGGGGAGCAGCTCTCAGAGTTTCTTTGCAACATGTATGGCAACCAACCTGAAAAGTGGTCAGACTCCTTAGAAGGCACCTCTCGCTGGCGCTTTATTACCAATTGTTTTACACGCATGCGCCTTTGCGATGACAATTTTGCTATCAACCTATCCTACAAAGGCGCTCTTAAAGACGCACCGACTGAACTCCACCCTTGGTACACAACGCCAAATAGAAAATCAATTAAAGATACGATACTCATTGGGCACTGGGCAGCACTAAATGGCGTTACTGGCAGCGAGGACGTCATAGCCTTAGATACCGGCTGCGTATGGGGCAACAAACTAAGTGCCTTTTGTTTGGAAACAAGCATTTGGACACAAGTAAACGCTCAAGAATAATTACTAGTTATAACAATCCCACCCTCCTCGCCGAAAACATTCAGTAAACAACAACGTGGCGTTATTCCATTTTATTGTAACCAGGACCCTGTTACTGTATTCATGTATTTGACAGCCCGTTTTAATAAAATTTACTTTCCCCTCACAGTAAGTAACCCTTTAAGAAACTTCACTTTTTTTTAGGTTTTTCCCTTCACCTTCAAAAATCCCGACTAATATAGTTAATAGCGTTTTAAAAAAAACACTATAAAAGTCGAACCATCTAACGTACAAATAATCTATTGATAGATGGCTTGCTGTTTTCAATACATCAGCCGACGCCACGAACATTCAACATTTTTTTGTTTTTAAACACTCGCCGACAACCATATCGGAACCAAGGGGAAGCGTTTATGAGCATTTTTAGTCACTACCAAGATCGATACGAATCAACTCAAGAAGAAGAGTATTCACTTCAAGAGTTCCTCGACATCTGTAAAACAGACCCTTCTGCCTATTCCAGTGCCTCAGAACGTTTACTCAAAGCTATTGGTGAACCACAACTCGTGGATACCTCCCAGGATTTGCACCTAAGTCGTATATTTTCCAACAAAATCATCAGACGCTACCCAGCTTTTGATGAATTCTACGGCATGGAAGAAGCGATTGAACAAATTGTTGCGTACTTTCGCCATGCATCCCAAGGCCTGGAAGAAAAGAAACAAATACTCTATTTGCTAGGGCCAGTTGGCGGCGGTAAATCCAGCCTAGCTGAAAAGCTAAAAGAACTTATCGAAAAAGTTCCTTTTTATGCCATCAAAGGTTCCCCCGTTAACGAGTCACCCCTTGCTCTATTTGACCCTAATGAAGATGGGCAGATTCTGGAAGAAGAATATGGCATCCCCCTACGCTACGTCAAAGGCATCATGTCCCCATGGGCGGTAAAACGGCTACATGAGTTTAACGGTGATATTAGCAAATTTCGCGTCGTAAAACGCTACCCATCCATACTGGATCAGATTGCCGTATCCAAAACTGAACCCGGCGATGAAAACAACCAAGACATCTCAGCACTTGTTGGTAAAGTCGACATTCGAAAACTGGAAGAGTTTGCACAGAGCGACCCTGACTGCTACGCATTTTCAGGGGGGCTATGTAAGTCAAACCAGGGTTTATTAGAATTTGTTGAAATGTTTAAAGCCCCAATCAAAGTATTACACCCGCTATTAACTGCCACACAAGAAGGCAACTACAACAGTACGGAAGGTATGGGAGCTATACCCTTCGAAGGGATCATTCTTGCCCACTCCAACGAGTCTGAATGGCAAACGTTTAGAAACAATAAAAATAACGAAGCATTTATCGACCGTGTTTATATCGTTAAGGTTCCATATAGCTTACGTGTTTCTGAAGAAACCAAGATTTATGAAAAACTGCTTACTAACAGTTCACTTTCCAATGCGCATTGTGCCCCAGACACATTAAAAATGCTGGCGCAATTCACTGTCCTCTCTCGACTAAAAGAACCTGAAAACTCATCCATATTCTCAAAAATGAGAATATATGACGGTGAAAATTTAAAAGATACAGACCCAAAAGCAAAGTCTCACCAAGAATACCGGGATGTAGCAGGTGTTGATGAAGGCATGGATGGTTTATCAACACGCTTTGCCTTTAAAATACTATCCAAAGTATTTAACTATGACCATACCGAAATTGCCGCCAACCCCGTACACCTGCTGCATATCCTCGAACAATCCATCGAGCAAGAACAATACGCTGCAGAAATACAAGAGCGCTATTTACGTTTTATAAAAGAATTCCTGGCACCACGATATGTTGATTTTATTGGCAAAGAAATACAGACAGCGTACTTAGAGTCCTACTCAGAGTACGGCCAGAACATCTTCGATCGTTTTGTCATTTACGCAGACTTTTGGATTCAAGATCAAGAATATCGCGACCCTGATACGGGGGAAATATTCGATAGAGCATCACTTAATGACGAATTAGAAAAAATTGAAAAACCAGCAGGAATCAGTAACCCTAAAGATTTTCGAAATGAAGTTGTTAATTTTGTGTTACGCGCCCGTGCGAACAATAGCGGAAAGAACCCTTCATGGTTAAGCTATGAAAAGTTAAGAACCGTTATAGAGAAGAAAATGTTTTCAAATACAGAAGACCTTCTTCCTGTTATTTCTTTCAACCCCAAGGCATCAACAAACGACCAGAAAAAACACGAAGATTTTATCAACCGCATGGTCGACAGGGGTTACACCGAAAAACAAGTACGCCTTCTATCCGAATGGTACCTACGCGTACGAAAAGCGCAGTAGTTTTTCGTGCACCTAGGAGTGAAACGTGTCTTATATTGTTGATCGCCGATTAAACGGCAAAAACAAAAGCACCGTCAACCGCCAACGCTTCTTGAGGCGTTACCGCAAGAATATTAAAAAGGCGGTTGATGATGCAGTGACCAAACGCAGCATCACCGACATCGAAAGCGGTGAAAGTGTATCTATTCCCAAAAAAGACCTCTCAGAGCCTGCATTCCACCATGGCAAGGGTGGCATTCGTGACATGATCCATCCTGGCAACAAGGAATTTGCTCAAGGTGATAAAATACCCCGCCCCCCAGGAGGCTCAGGTAGCGGCGGAGGTGAAGGGGATGCCAGTGATAGTGGCGAAGGCATGGATGAATTCGTCTTTCAAATTAGCCAAGATGAATTCTTAGAATTCCTCTTTGATGGACTAGAACTGCCTAACCTTGTAAAACGCCAACTTCAAGGCGTCGAAACCTTTAAATACGTTCGTGCAGGCATCATTAATGACGGCAACCCAACAAAACTCAACATCGTTCGTTCCATGCGCCAAGCCACCAGCAGACGCATTGCATTAACAGCGCCCAGCCGACGTAGAATCAAAGAATACCTCGAAGAAATAGAAGAATTAGAATCATTAGAAGATGCCATTAGAAATAATGACCGCCTAAATTTTCTACGAACCGAAGTTGAAAAACTACAAAACAAGATAAAACGCATTCCTTTTATTGATGACTTTGACTTACGTTACAACCACCACATAAAACAGCCGCTACCTTCATCAAAAGCTGTTATGTTTTGTTTAATGGATGTATCTGGTTCAATGAATCAAGCAATGAAAGATATGGCTAAGCGGTTCTTTATTTTGCTTTATATGTTTCTAAAACGAAATTATGACAAGATAGAAGTGGTTTTTATTCGCCACCACACCAGCGCGAAAGAAGTTGACGAAGAAGAGTTCTTTTATTCCAGAGAAACCGGTGGAACCATTGTTTCTAGCGCACTAAAACTCATGCGCGAAATAATGACTGAACGCTACCCAGCAAGCGAATGGAACATATACGGAGCCCAAGCCTCCGATGGCGATAACTGGAATGACGACTCACCTTCCTGTAAAAAAATATTGGTGGAAGACATACTACCTCAGTGCCAATATTTTTCTTATATTGAAATAACGCCACGTCGCCATCAAGCATTATGGCGAGAATACGAGACTATAATGGAGTCATTAGATTACTTTTCCATGCAACAAATCAGTGACCCTAGTGACATATATCCTGTATTCCGAGAACTCTTTCAAAAGAAGCCGGCATAAACTATGACCAAGAAGCGGAAACCAATTTCAACCGAATCTGAATGGACGTTCGATCTCATTCAAGAATACGACCTTGAGATTGGACGTATCGCAGAATCATTTAGACTAGACACCTACCCCAACCAAATAGAAGTCATTACTGCAGAGCAAATGCTAGATGCCTATTCCTCTGTAGGCATGCCTGTTGGTTACAATCATTGGACTTACGGCAAACATTTTGTTTCTAACGAACAAAAATACAATCGTGGGCACATGGGGCTTGCCTATGAAATTGTCATAAACTCCGACCCTTGCATTGCTTATCTAATGGAAGAAAATACAATGACCATGCAAGCGCTGGTTATTGCGCACGCCTGCTATGGTCACAACTCATTCTTTAAAGGCAACTATTTATTTAAAACATGGACCGATGCAAGCTCAATTATTGATTACTTAGTTTTTGCAAAAAACTATATTAACCATTGCGAAGAGCGCTATGGTATTGATGAGGTTGAAAACCTGCTGGACTCTTGTCACGCCCTAATGAATTACGGAGTTGATCGATATAAACGACCCTACCCCATTTCTGCAGCTGAAGAGAAGCAACGCCAAAAGGAAAGGGAAGAATATTTACAAAAACAAGTTAACGAACTCTGGCACACTATCCCCAAAATCATCGATAAAGATGAACCCGAAAAAGAAGTTCATTTTCCTAACGAACCCCAGGAAAACATTCTGTATTTTATAGAAAAAAACGCACCCCTTCTTGAACCATGGCAACGGGAAATTGTACGTATTGTTAGAAAAATTGCTCAGTATTTTTACCCTCAACGACAAACACAGGTCATGAATGAGGGCTGGGCGACATTTTGGCATTACACATTGCTAAACCAACTATACGATGAAGGGTTAGCAAACGATGGCTTTATGATGGAGTTTTTACAATCACATACTTCTGTTGTTTACCAACCTCCATTCGACAGTCCTTATTACTCAGGTATAAACCCCTATGCATTAGGGTTTAATATGATGCGAGATATACGTAGAATTTGCGAAAACCCAACTGCAGAAGATAAAAAATGGTTCCCTGATATCGCGGGCTCCGATTGGCTAACAACAATGCATTTTGCAATGGCCAATTTCAAAGACGAAAGTTATGTTCAACAATTTCTATCCCCAAAAATGATACGAGAATTCAAGCTTTTCTCCATTCTTGATGATGACCACAGGAAAGACTTAGAGGTAACCGCCATTCATGACGAGCACGGCTACCAGGTTGTTCGTGAAAAACTATCCCAACAATACAATCTTTCAATGAACGAGCCCAACATCCAAGTTTACAATGTCGATGTTAGAGGTGATCGTTCACTAACTCTTAGGCATGTACAACACAACCGTCGCCCACTGGAAAAAGAAAACACTATCGACGTACTCAAACATCTCAGGAACCTATGGGGATTTGATGTACACCTTGAATCAATGCAACAAAATGAAATATCAGAAACATACCATTGTACTGAAGGTAAAATCAATCTAGACACTCCTGAAGAAGACATTTAACACCATTTGTCGTCCAAACAAGACATTGCAATATAACCATTCTCGACAAACTACACTCTTTCAATCACAATCATCAAAATCTATAAGCTGGGGTACCTCCAGGTTGGTAGTATCTAATTCGGCACAAACATACGTAACTTAACATTTCGTATCATCCGGCCTTTCCTGCTGTTTTTCATAGCGATTCTCCACAGCTACTTTACCTCTTTAATCACTGTTTTTAACAATCACCCAAGGATACACATGACTGCACAAGCATTTGATTTCGAAACCATCAGAAAAATGACTACCAAGTCTATCCCTTTCGCAGAACGCGCCGGCATTGACCTGGTAGAATTTAAACGCGGCCATGTAAAAATGAAAATACCATTAGAACCCAACAAGAACCACATAGGAACGATGTATGCTGGTGCTCTATTTACTCTCGCAGAGATTCCTGGCGGCGCTATATTTATGAGCGCATTCGATATGACAAAATTCTTTCCTATCGTTGCGGAAATGACAATTAAATACCTTAAACCTGCAACAACAGATATCTACGTCGAAGTAAGCATGTCTGAAGAAGAAATCGAACGTATAACAAACGAAGCAACAGAAAATGGGAAATCCACTTTCATTTTAGAGAAAGAACTAAAAGATGAAAATGGAGTGGTTGTTGCGATCACCACTGGAACTTACCAAGCTAGAGCGCATCGATAAGTCAACAATGACCAAAACAGAAATGTTACAAATTAAAAAGCCGCCGCTCCTTTATAAGAAGCGGCGGCTTTTTAATTTGTAACACAACAAAACATCACAAAACAACGATAGGCATTATCGCGCACTGAACTCATGTACTGCATCAACAAAGATCTTGGCGTTTTCTGGCGGCACATCTAAATGAATCCCATGCCCTAAATTAAACACATGACCATCACCATCACCAAAACCATCTAATACACGCTTAACCTCAGCACGAATTGCAGTTTCTGAACCATAGAGCGCCGATGGATCCATGTTACCTTGCAGTGCAACCTTATCCCCAACCCGCTGACGTATATCGCCAATTTCCACCGTCCAATCCAATCCAACGCAATCTGCACCACAGTCAGCTATCTGTTCGATCCACTGAGCACCATTCTTAGTAAATACGATAGAAGGCACCTTTCGCCCGTCATGCTCCTTAATTAACCCGCCGACAATTTTCCTCATATACTGTAATGAAAATGCCTCGTAAGCAGGTGTACTTAACGAACCTCCCCAAGTATCAAAAATCTGTACGGCTTGTGCCCCACAACGAATTTGTTCATTCAGATAATTTGTTACGCACTCTGCCAATTTATCTAACAAAAGGTGAAGTACATCTGGCTGCTGATATAACATTTTCTTTAAGGTACGAAAATCTTTTGAAGAGCCACCTTCAACCATATACGTTGCTAATGTCCATGGGCTACCCGAGAAGCCAATCAAAGGTACTCGCCCCCCTAAGGCTGAACGAATTGTCGTAACTGCATTCATCACATAATCAAGGTCAACAGCAACATCTGGCTGAGGCAATGCCAACACATCAGCCTCTGTTCGAACTGTTTTCTTAAATTTTGGACCCTCTCCTGTTTCAAAATACAACCCTAACCCCATAGCATCAGGAATAGTAAGTATGTCTGAAAAAAGAATGGCGGCATCGAGGTCGTAACGCTCCAATGGCTGTAATGTCACTTCACAAGCAAGCTCAGCATTTTTACACACTGACATAAAATCACCCGCTTTTGCTCTGGTGGCTCTATATTCAGGCAAATAGCGCCCAGCCTGTCGCATCATCCATACCGGTGTCATATCCACAGGTTGACGATCCAACGCACGCAAGAAACGATCATTCTTTAATTCAGGGAATATATTCTCAGACATTGTAAATCCAACTAATTCATTGATAAATAAAACACTACAAACGAGCCATGCGTATGTCCTTTTGGACTGAGGCCAATGACCTTGCCCATGGCTTGGATGTAATAAGTTTTTTGGGCAAACGAGTTACTGCCTGCCTCGCATCATTTTTTGTAGTAAATTGACCGTGGATAACCACATACCAATCACCACCTTTATAAAGGGTTTTGTAATAAGCGACCTTTGTTAAGCTAGGGTAACGGGAGATGAATTCTTGAACGGCAGCCTCATCTCGAGCGCCAATCATTTGTAATGTGTATTGCTTTGGGTCTAATGATAGCAACCATTTTTCACGCAATGTATAATTGTTTAAACGAGGTTTTTTGTTTTGTTTATTACTTTTGGTTTCATTTCGCGCCACCACTTCAGAAGACACGCTAGCTACCGCCTTCGGGAGCGTAACTTGGGAAGGCTCAGGTTTACTCACTTCAGGCTCAACTCTATTCAAGGCCGTTTTAATTGAGTCATCCCACTTCATTTTTTCAGCTGTTTTTTCAGTAAGAGGTTTATCCGCCACAAGCTCCTGACTTGTTTTTGCGACGGCTCCTATTTTTGAGACGGTATCGATCTTTGTTAGTGGCTCAATGTCCTTTAAAGATACTTTTTCTTCGGGAACCACACTTTCCACGTAGTTCAAATCAATCAACTCACTTTGCCCAGCTGAAACGACAACAACCTCAGCTCTTTCCTCGTAAGGCTTTACTAGGCTTTTTTCACTCGATTTCCGCGGTAACACTACCTCAAGCGTTTCTTTTTTAACCGATCCAGATTCGCCACCTACGGGCATCTCAGCTACATCAACAGCCAGCTCTCCGACACCAACCCCTCCAATACGTGGGGCCTGCTCTTTTCCGACCATTAACAATACAATACCCACACTTATCACCGCCACAACAGCTAAGTGCCAAAAGGATATTATTTGTCGACGCTTTTCTTTAGCGATAACCGGAACCTGATGAACTAACGTTTCTCGTGCAAACTGATTAACACGAGCAATAACCCCCTCAGACTCCCCAGCGATCTGCTTTACTTGTTGCGGACTAAAGCGAACGCCATCCAAACCAGCTGTACGCATACGATACGACAAATAATCGGCAACCTCGGAATTGTCTAGCGGGGACAGTTGCAAACTTTGCCCTAATGAATCCATTAGACCAGCCAATGAAGCCAACGCTCCTTCTTGTTGAATATCCGCAGTATCAGCCAGCAATAAAAATCGCAACCCACTGTCTTTTACCAATTTAGCAATTTCAGCTAAAAAATCCGCGGCAACCTCACTAATATTTTGCACACCATCAATGACAACCAATGCTGTCTGCGAATAACTTTCTGACTCTGCCGCAAAACGTACCAAAGCGGAAATTACGCTTTCTTTTTTTAATTCAACCTGAAGATTAAACCCATCACAAATCAATGCCATTAATGCACGATCATCCATCAGCACCGTTGCTTCGATTGATGTACAAGAAAAGATACTGCTATCTAACTGACGTATAAGTTGGTGTGACAATAAGGTTTTCCCTGAACCTTCATCGCCCGTTACAAATAATAGAGGTGGACCATAACGCACCAAATGCAATAATTGCTCTAACGCTTGTTGTCGACCTGCCCCTGGATAGAACAACCCTGAAATACCGGCATCAGAGAAAGGCTCTCGATCAATATCGAATTGTGACTTTAATAAATCAACATTTCTTTCCACGTCTACGTCCCCCCCCTATGCTTTCATCAAAACAAACAATTCACGCTATATTGCGAGCAACGTCTCCCCAAGTGCCTCATGACCAAAGTCGCTTGTCGTAATTGCTTCGCCTAACTCTATTAGCAGCACTAGCCGCAATTGTTTATCCACCACTTTTTTATCCACTGCCATTAACGACAAAAAATTCTCGGGTGTCATCTCATCAGGGCTTGAAACGGGCAGTCCAGCTCGTACCAGTAGGTCTTTCGTTCTAACCGCAACACTACTATCAACCCAGCCTAATCTAACGGACAAATCCACCGCCATCAACATTCCCGTAGAAACCGCTTCGCCATGAAGCCAAACACCATACCCTTTCGCTGTTTCAATGGCATGCCCAAAGGTATGACCAAAATTTAATATGGCCCTTAAGCCCCCCTCTTTCTCATCTTGTGCCACAACCTCAGCCTTGATTTCACATGAACGCCTAACGGCGTAAGTCAAAGCATTATTATCACGGGCCATCAACGCATCGATGTTCTCTTCCAACCAAACAAAAAAATCTGCATCCCGAATTAACCCATACTTAACAACCTCAGCAATTCCCGCTGATAACTCTCTATCTGGCAATGTTGTTAGTGTATCGATATCAATGAATACTGACTTCGGCTGATGAAATGCTCCAATCATATTTTTTCCGAGCGCATGATTAACACCTGTCTTTCCACCAACCGAAGAGTCTACCTGGGACAACAATGTGGTGGGTATTTGAATAAAATCCACCCCTCGCTGATAACTTGCCGCAGCAAAGCCTGTCATATCACCAACCACACCACCACCGAGCGCAACTAGTGTAGTTTTTCGGCTGTGTGTCTTCTCCAGCAATGCAGTAAATACCTGGTTCAATGTCTCCAGGTTTTTAAACTTCTCACCATCTGGCAAAATCACCGTATCAACATCACCGTGAACGGATAGCAGTTGAACCACTTTATCTAAATACAAAGGAGATATGGTTGTGTTGGTAACAACCATGAGCTGCCGACCACTCAACACGGGCATCAATGATGACAACTGGCTTAACAGATTTGAAGCTATATAAATAGGGTAGCTTCGCTCACCTAAATCAACCGTTAATGTATCCATAGAAAAACTCTCAACTCAGCAGCACTAATGCCGCCGAGTTTAGCAGAATTCTAGATTAATCGATAAGGTATAAGGGCTGAATTATCCTACAAGACTGTACTACCTAGAAAATATTGGCAAACAACCTATTGTTACAAATCATCATTCACAAGAGACGCTATCTTAGATGCTACATCCTTTACGCCGCCCTGCTCAGTTTCAACGACGTAGTCAGCAATCTCCTTGTATAGAGGATCTCTAACTTCCATCAGTTTTGTCAGCACACTACGAGGGTCAGATGTTTGTAATAACGGCCGATTTTGATCCCTCGATGTTCGAGCTAGCTGCTGCTCCACCGTCGCCCTAAGATAAACAACAATGCCTCCAGCAGCTATCGCTCTACGGTTATCCTCCCGCATAACAGCACCACCACCGGTGGCCAAAACAATGTGAGATCGCTGAGTCAATTCCTCTATCATTGCGCTTTCACGCTTTCGAAACCCTTCCTCTCCTTCTACATCAAAAATCCAGGGTATATCCGCCCCTGACCTTTCTTCAATTTCATGGTCAGAGTCAACGAACTCATAATGCAATAGGCTAGAAACTTGACGGCCGATGGTGCTTTTCCCAGCTCCCATCGGCCCAATCAAAATTAAATTACGCTGCTGTGTCATTTGTAATGCTATTAATTATCCGTCACGTTATGAATTATTTTTGGCGTTATAAATATAAGAAGCTCTGATTTCTGAATGCTATTTATATTTCTACGGAAAAGTCGCCCTATTACAGGCAAGTCACCCAAAAATGGTGTTTTGGTAACATTCTCAAGCTCTTCGCTTTGGAACACGCCACCCAGAACAACTGTCTGACCATTATCCACAATTACAGCCGTTTTAATTTCATTTGTACTAATAATTGGAATATTCGACGCGTCATCAATATCACCTACCGTATCCTGGTTGATTTGCAACTCCATGATAATTCGGCCTTCTGGTGTAATTTGAGGAGTTACCTCCAATGACAACACAGCCTCTTTAAATGACGTTGTTGTTGCACCACTCGCTGAAGCTTCTTGGTAGGGGATTTCCTTACCTGATGCGATGCGAGCCGTTTGCTGATCCGCCGTTAATACTTTTGGTGTTGATACAACTTCAGCCTTACCTTCAGCTTCTAAAGCTGACAATTCTAAATCAATCAACCCCGTAGAACTATCAAAGAATCCAAGAGATATCCTTGACGCTGCCTCATTTGTAACACCAAGATTTAGCGCAAGGTTGTTACTACCTATCGAGAAAGTACCTGCACCGTTATCATCTTTTGTCGAAATTGACGTCACATTACTTTCAAGACCGGTTCTTGAGCCTCCAATCAAAGACATTTGATCGGTAAAAAAGACCGTATCTCCAGAAGAATTCACACCAGAGCTAACATCTTCATTCACCCCCAAAATACCCCATTGCACACCGAGCTCTTCTGCCGCATCGGTCCTTGCGATTACCACTCTTGCTTCAATCATAACTTGGCGAACGGGTATATCAAGTTGCTCAAGCATAAACCTAATTTCAGACAGTTTTGTAGAGGTATCTTGCACTATTAGTGTGTTTGTTCGCTCATCAACAGAAACACTGCCTCTACTTGACAAAAAGCCGGTTTCAAGTGTTAACAACTCTTGAATTTTTAATGCCTTTGCATAATTCACAACAAGGTATTCTGTATGTAAAGGAGCAAGTTCTTCAACTTGTTTGTTCGCTTCCAGCTCTAACTTCTCCCTAGCGGCAATCTCATCAGCAGGAGCCACAAGCATAACATTACCTACTTTGCGCTTATCCAGCCCTTTCGTCTTAAGGATCAAGTCCAATGCTTGATCCCAAGGTACGTTTTGCAAACGTAATGTAATACGCCCCGCAACAGTATCACTTGCAACTAAGTTTAATTCTGTAAAATCTGCAATTAGCTGAAGAACTGACCGCACTTCAATATCTTGAAAATTAAGAGACAGTTTTTCCCCCGTAAACTGAAATTTTTCTTTTCTTTTTCTCTCAAGCTCTTCGGGTGCTACAGGTTTCACACTAATCGTAAACTGGGAGTCCGTTTGGTATGCAAGGTATTCATAATCACCTGTCGCTCCAATAGAAATTTTTGCATTACCTGACTCTGAAACTGCATCTACAGTACTTACAGGTGTAGCGAAATCCACAACATCCAATCGTCGCATCAACGCTTCCGGTAACGTCACACCAACAAACTCTACAACGATGTTACCTGCTTCTTCACGTAGATCGATGGCTGCACTAGGGTCAGACACGGTTATCATAACCATTCCCTCGCCCTGCTCTCCTCGCCGAAAATCTAACTCTGTGATACTACTTTCAACACTGCTAGATGTTGCTTTCGAAGCTGTTGATGCCACCGCGACAGGAGCACTAGCAGCCTGAATAGATTGGCCTACACGTACCAACAGTGTATTCCCTACAACTTCAGTTTCATAAGCGACCAACGAGCTCATATTAATAATAACTCGAGTACGATCCCCTGCCCCCATAACGGTTGCACTACGCACATTCCCATTACCCAGGCTATGATATTTCTCTTTTAATACCGTCTCTACACCCTTCAAATCCAATGCAATACGAGCCGGAGATTCGATGGTATAGCCAGCAGGAACCGGCGGCGCAGAGTCAAATTGAAATTTAATCTCCAATGCATCGCCCGGCAGGGAGGAAGACTCCAAACCAACAAGTTTTGCAGCCCAAGCTGACTCAACAAGCGACACCGCCAGTGCCATCACCAACGCCATAAGCCGGAGGTTGGAATTCTGATTTTTATTTCTATTAAACAAACGTCTCATCTTGCTTTCTCCAGGCTTATTATTATTCCGCAATCACAATGGTTCTTGGCCGTTCTATCCAACCATCTTGACCATCAGAAACAATCTCCATCACATCAACACGCACTCCACTAACAGCCAACACTTCGCCGAAATTACGTCCCATGTGATTCCCTAAAGCAATTCTATGCAAACCACCATCAGGGTCTTTAATTAACGCAAAAAGCGAGCCGCCGGGTTTCTTCAGCGTACCCACCATCGACAACGCATCAATGCTAAAATCTTCCAGTACCTCTTTTACACGATCAAAATTAGGTGTCACACCAGGGCGGCCCTGAGGCAATGATGCAAGCTCAACGTCAACAGGTGGGGAGAATGGACTTCTCGTTGCTGCTGCAGAATAAGTAAAGCTCTTATACGCTTTAAACTCTGGTGGTGGCTCAATATGGCCCTTAGGACGCTGCTTGATAGCTTCCATACTTTCTCGCAGGTCACTATATTGACCGTCGTTGCTACAGGCAACCACTAAACCTACCGATAGCAATACTATTAGCGCTTTTAACTTATCCATAGCTTACTCTTGTTCATTATATCGATAGGTGCGAGCGGTGATAGTCATTTCTAAATCATTAGGACTACCACCCGTTTTTATTGAAAAATCATGCAATGTCACAATACGTGGCAACGCCGAAACCCCACTCACAAAAGCACCAAAGGAGTGATATCCTCCTTTAACTTTGATTTCAATTGGCAATTCGACATAAAACTCTTTAACCGACTCAGTACCCAAATTAATGGTATCGAACTCCAACCCTGCAGATAAACCAGTATGCGAAATATCTTCTAACAAGCCAGGCACTTCCGTATCACTGGGCAGCTGTCGCAACAAGGCACCAAAGGACGTCTCCATATCCACCATTTGCTGCTTTAAACGATCCAAATTCGCGGCTTTATGCGCCTTACTTTCGTACGTGCTCATCAGCTCAGTTTCTTTCTTTTGCTCCCCATCTAGCGCATTTAAGGAATCGGAAAGCATGAAATAATAAACACCAAAGCCTGCCAAACCCAACACAAGCACCCATATCAACGCTTTTACAGGAAACGGCCAACCGCCAATATTTTCAGGGTCTAGGTTATTTAACGAGTCTATAAATTCTTTAACATCCACAATTACCCCTCCTCATCCGTTGGCGCCAACCCTTTCTTTACCGTTAGAGAAAACTCACTCCAACCGTCTTTATCGTCTTTACTGGCACTTTTAACGCTAGACAAATTGGGGTCACGAAACATCTCAGACTTATTCAAGTTACGCATCAAATTCGACACTCGATTATTCGCCTCGGCAAGCCCTTCTACCTTGATACTCTGACCCGTTGATTGAATACCATTAAAATACACACCATCGGGCACCGTTCGTGCAAGATCTTCAAAAACATGAACAATCACAGGCCTGTTGCCTTGCAAATTTTGAATAACATTCATCCTCTCAACAAGACTTTCTCGCTTACTCTGAAGCTCCTTAATCTCCTTGATCTGATTCTCTAGCTTTTTGGTTTCTCCAGCCACAAAATTATTACGCCCCTTTTGGTGCTGAATTTGCGACTGCACTGACATATCCACCAAATAAACACTGCCCGCCCCAATTAATGCAACACCAGCCAAAATAACAAAAAACTGCCGCTTTAGCTCTTGGCGTCGCTCTTCTCGCCAAGGTAATAAATTAATCCGAGTCATTAGTCGAAGCTCCTTAGCGCCAAACCGCACGCAATCATTAATGCTGGCGCATCATTACTTAATATCGATGCATTAACTTTAGGAGAAATCGCCATATCTACAAATGGATTCGCTACGGTTGTTGATGTCCCGACTTTATCTTGAACCAATTCTGCCAAACCAGAGATTGACGCTGTACCACCGGCAATCAGAATATGGTCAACATCGTTGTATTGGCTAGACGAGAAAAAGAACTGTAACGACCTCGCGACCTGTTGAACCACAGCTTCTTTAAAAGGCTCCAACACTTCAGGTTCATAGTCGTCAGGCAAGCCGCCCTGTTTTTTTGCCAACCCTGCTTCTTCAAAAGACAGACCATATCGACGCTGAATCTCTTCAGTTAGCTGCTTACCGCCAAACAACTGCTCTCTTGTATAAATCGTGCGTCCGTCATGCAATACACTTAATGTTGTCATCGTGGAGCCAATGTCTACGATGGCTACCGTTTGATCTTCACCACCTTCAATCTGATCTGCAACCAATCCAAACGCTCGCTCAATAGCATACGCCTCGACATCCACTACCTTAGGCACTAGACCTGCAATTTCCAACACGTCAGAGCGTAATTCAACGTTTTCATTACGACAAGCGGCAAGAAGTACTTCCACTCGTTCCGGTGCGTTATCTACTTCACCTTGAACCTCAAAATCAATTGATACTTCGTCTAACGGATAAGGGATGTATTGATCAGCCTCCACCTTGATCTGCGACTCCATCTCATCTTCATTGAGTGCGGCGTCCATTTCTATAGTTTTGGTGATAACCGCGGACCCAGCCACTGCGACAGCAGCGTTTTTCACACCACTTTTGGAACGGGCTAACACCTTGGCAATTGCATCACCAACACCTTCCACGTCCGTAATATTTTTTTCCACTACCGCGTTCGCAGGCAAAGGCTCGACAGAGTACGCTTCCACCTTATAGCGATTCCCTGAACGACTAAGTTCAAGTAATTTCACCGACGTAGAACTGATGTCGATACCCAATTTTGCTGTTGACGCTTTTTTACCAAGGAAGGGGAGCACAATTAGCTTCCTGTTATTATTGGGCCAATCTAAAATCAACTAATCTTTAGTTGAGCCACGTTTATTAGTCACTAAATTTGCATGCATTTTCTTCGCTGCATTAACCACTTAGAAAAAACTCATGCCTATTTACATTAAATACTACAATATTAGTTCACGCAATTAGATAACGCCGTTATTATCGTCGTATGATTCACAGTTACTAACTTTTTTACTCATTCCATAACACTTTTACATTGAAACTATGCCAAAAACACATCCAGTACTGCGTTTTTTTCTTTGGTCTACGCTGCTAAGTATCAGTGGCGCTACCTTAATTTTTATTGGTGCCTTACTATACCTTAGTCCGAAATTGCCAGCTGTAGAGAAAATACTCGAAATTCCTCTACAAACCCCCCTGCGTATATTCTCCCAAGAGGGTAAATTAATCGCAGAATTTGGCGAAAAGAAAAGGACACCCATCACATTTGATCAAATTCCAGTCAATTTCACTCGTGCAATTTTAGCTGCTGAAGATGCACGCTTCTACTCTCACCCCGGCGTAGACATCAAAGGCCTCATTCGTGCCGCTTTAGAACTGGTCACCACCGGGTCTATTAAAACCGGTGGTAGCACAATTACTATGCAAGTAGCTAAAAACTACTTTTTAAGTCGCGAACGAACTTTTTCACGAAAATTCAATGAGATATTGCTAGCACTACAGATTGAACGTGAACTCGACAAGAATAAGATACTCGAACTCTATGTAAATAAAATTTATCTTGGTCACCGCTCCTACGGAATCGCTGCCGCCAGCCAGGTATATTACGGTAAAGCTATTGAAAACCTAAGCACAGCTCAGTTGGCCATGATTGCCGGCCTACCAAAAGCCCCTTCAGCATACAACCCTGTTACCAACCCTACCCGCGCCCTAACACGCCGGAATTGGATACTAAAGCGTATGCTAGGCCTCGACTATTTGTCCGAACAAGAATACCTCGAGGCACAAAAGCAACCCGTCACAGCGCAACTTCATGGTGTTCGCACAGAAACCCAGGCCCCTTACGTTGCCGAGATGGTTCGCAAAGACATGTTAACCCGCTACGGCGCCAAAGCTTATACCGATGGCTTTCGCGTATACACAACCATTAACAGCCACTACCAAGAAACAGCGAACCGCGCCGTGCACAATGGATTAATCGCTTACGATATGCGCCACGGCTACCGAGGCCCCGAATCATCAATAGAGAACCTTGCAGACACCGGCATTCCCAGTAATGACGATGCCTTACTTGCACTCCGGGGCCTCCGCTCTGTAGGCCCCCTAACACCAGCCGTAGTAATGTCCATTGAAAGCACTCGTGCAACCCTCCTATTTAAAGACCTCAGGCAAGGGGTACTAAATTGGGAAGCTAGCCGATGGGCCAAACCCTTTATAGACACTAACACCAAAGGCGCTACCCCAACCTCGTTTGACGACATACTTAAAGCAGGCGACATTATTCGTGTATTACCGTTACCTGATCAAATTACGACCCAAACAGAAAACACAACAGACCTCCCCAGCCAATGGCAACTATCACAAACCCCCAAAGCTCAATCAGCAATGATTTCATTAAATCCGAATAACGGCGGTATTTTTGCTCTCGTCGGGGGATTTGACTTTCGTGAGAGTAAATTCAATCGGGTTGTTCAATCCGGCAGGCAAGCAGGCTCTAATTTCAAACCTTTTGTATACGCGGCTGCGCTCAGCAACGGCATGACCGCGGCAACAGTGATGAACGACTCCCCCATTATTTTTAAAGATAAAAAACTCGAAAGCACATGGCGCCCTGAAAATGCAGGGGGCAAATTTGGCGGTTTCACCCGCCTCAGAGAGGCGCTTTATCGCTCTAAAAACTTGGTATCTATAAGAGTTCTTCAACAAACAGGCATTCGCAAAACCATAAAGTTTGCAGAAAAATTTGGTTTTGACAAAAAGAAGCTACCAGACAACCTATCCTTGGCCTTAGGTGTCGCCGAACTTACCCCCATTGAGCTTGCCCAAGGTTACACAACTCTCGCCAATGGCGGCTATCACGTAGAACCCTGGTTTATTGATCGAATAGAAAACAACGACGGTGAAAACCTATTTTCCGCAAACCCGATCACCGTCTGCGAAGACTGCTCAGACCTACCAAACAACACCCCAGAATCAAGCACCAGCTCTATAAGTGCAATCCAACAAGATACTCGTAACAAAGAGCAGGAAGAGTTTTCGTTTTTAGAAAACCTACCAACACAAAACGATAGTGAAGCCAACAATAACCCAGACCAAACAACGCCCGCCTTAGTCCTACCCATCTACGCTGAACGCACGGTTGAACCTCGCATCATCTATATTATTAACACTATGCTAAAAGACGTAATCAAACGAGGAACTGGGCGAAAAGCCCGCAGCTTAAAACGCACAGATATCGGCGGAAAAACAGGGACAACCAACGACCAAAAAGACGCCTGGTTTTCAGGGTTCAGCCCCGACATTGTCACCACCGTATGGGTTGGTTTTGATGCACCTCAAACCTTAGGCAGAAGAGAATACGGCGGAACAGCAGCCCTACCTATTTGGATTGAGTTTATGGGAGAAGCGCTAAAAGATTTCCCTATCAAAGAAAAACCACAACCTGAAGGCCTTGTCACCGTAAAAATTGACCCCGAAACAGGAAAACGCGCCACTGCCTCACAGTCTAATAGCATCTTTGAAATATTCCGCTCGGAATTAGCCCCTAAAGCAGAAAAGGAAACAGAGACTCACAACACCCAACCAGAAGATGACTTATCTCCTGAAGAGCTATTCTGATAAGACAAGACTACGCCAAGCAGATACAAAAAAGCCCGATCTCTCGGGCTTTTTTGTATCTGCTTTTGCATATTAAATACTAGGTTAATGCCCCTAGTATTTAATATCATCAACAGAATTCAAAGGATAATGCGCAGGATAAGGCAATCGCGCAACACCACTATCCACTGCAGCTCTTGCAACCGCAGCAGTAACAACACCCAGCAAGCGAGCATCTAACGGCTTAGGAATAATGTATTCTTTCCCATACTCTATTTTTTCACCCCAACGCTCTTGAATCTCCGCTGGCACAGGTTCTTTCGCCAACTCACGAATCGCATGAACTGCAGCAATTTTCATCTCTTCATTAATCCGAGTAGCTCGCACATCCAGAGCTCCACGGAATATAAAAGGGAATCCCAATACGTTATTCACCTGGTTAGGGTAATCACTACGACCTGTGGCAACAATAACGTCATCGCGTGTTGCATGAGCCGTTTCTGGCACGATTTCTGGATCTGGATTTGCCAACGCAAAGACAACGGGGTTTGCCGCCATCAAATTCAAGAACTCTGGGTTCAACAGGTTGGCACTAGACACGCCGATAAACACATCAGCACCATCCAAAGAATCTTCTAGTGTACGCTTATCGGTTTCATGAGCAAAAGCGGCTTTATACTGATTTAAATCATCTCGATCAGAATGAATAACACCTTTACGATCAAGCACATAGATATGCTCTTTCTTTGCACCCATTTCCATTAAGAGTTTTAATGCGGCAACGCCAGCGGCTCCAGCACCAACACAAACAATTTTTGCATCTTCTAGAGACTTCTTCTGAATCTCTAACGCATTCATCAGGCCAGCTGCGATAATAATCGCGGTGCCATGCTGATCATCATGGAATACCGGACAGTCACATTGCTCAATAAGCACACGTTCAATTTCAAAACACTCAGGAGCTTTAATATCCTCTAGATTAATACCACCAAACGTTGTGGATATACGTGCAACGGTATCAATAAAGGCTTGAGAGTCTTCAGCATCAACTTCAATATCAAAAACATCAACACCTGCAAAGCGCTTAAATAAAACACCTTTACCTTCCATGACAGGTTTACTCGCAAGCGCACCCAAATCACCCAAGCCAAGAATCGCGCTACCGTCGGTAATAACTGCGACTAGGTTTCCTTTATTTGTATAGCGATAGGCATTGTCAGCATCCTTTGCGATCTCACGCACAGGCTCTGCCACACCAGGGCTATAGGCCAACGACAAGTCCTCTGGGGTTTCCGTAGGTTTAGTAAGCTCAACACTTATCTTACCGGGACGGGGAAACTCATGGTAATCCAACGCTGCTTGCTTTAAATCTGACATAACGAGTCGATCTCTTGATTGGGTTTTTCACTGCAGTAAGGGCAGTCTTAAAAATAACATTAGTCTCGCCCAGCGGGAGCATACAATAGTGCGGCTATATAGTGACGCACAGTATCTACCACTTGCGAGGCGATGTAGCATAACTAAAAGGCAGATTCAGCTCAATAACCCTAGCGACTTAATTCGCACTAATAAAGTGCCATTGATAATGGTGACGCAAGTTAAACTGCCAACGATTACGCTCACCTTTTTGGATTTTAGCAACCATTTTGCTGCCCCATCGCTTCCGATCAACCATCCAGCCTTGGATTTCTATCGCTGGTAGCCGCTCCACCCCTTTGTTTTCATAGGCATCTAAGATCCGCTTTAGCACCCTCCCCTCTTGGTATTTACTGTCTCGTCGGCTCAGTTTTATTGTCACATTACCCACGAGATCAATCCAAATAGATTCCTGCGACATAAATAGCTTTTCTATTTTGCCATTTATTCTTTGGTAGCCTCCTTTCAAGCTATCCTCCGAAGCAAGCTTCGCACCATAATAAGGCAACCGCCAAACGCCACCCCCTACATCTCGAGCTTTCTGCTGAGCCGCAAAATAACAATCTGCAGCCCACAAGTTTGGCGGTATCGCCACATGAAACCCCAAACCATCTACCAACAAACGAGATGTAACATTTTCGCCCTCAGCAGAAAACAGATGCCCTAGCGTCCGGCCATAGTGATCTTTTACATCGCCACCAACTCGCAACAATGCCGAAATAGGCAACATTTGTCGCCGCTTCACACCAACCTCTAACAACAACCGCTTGAGCTTTTCCTTTGCCAGCTCCGCCAAAGGCTCAATAGGGCGATTATGATGCCCAAGTTCCGGGGTATTAATACCAATAACACGTATCTTGCGACCATCCGCAAGTAAAACCGTATCACCGTCAAATACCCGCGTCACTTCAACCCGTTCAACTCCCAGAGGTGCTACCACCTCCGGCTTTAAACCCTCAACCTTGAGATCACACGACCCCGCCGCTCGCACGCTAGCCGAAAACATCCAGCACAGGCATAAAAAAAGGCCCCAGAAGGAGCCTTTTTTTGAAACACTAACGTACATCTGGCAGTTACTTAGCACGACCAACAGCACCAAAGCGCTTCTTAAACTTGTCAATACGTCCGCCTGTATCAACCACTTTCTGAGTACCTGTGTAGAAAGGGTGGCATGCAGAACAGATATCAAGGTGAATATCTTTACATAAAGTAGACTGGGTCTTAACAACATTACCACAGCTACATGTAGCGTTACATTCGCTATAATTTGGATGAATATCTTGCTTCATAGGGGTCACCTGTTTTCGTCTGCACCGCCACCCGATCTTTTGCCTGGCACCGTACAGATACTATCACTAATGAATTCGTGTTTTAGAAACCTGCGAGCACAGAGCGAACTCCACGCACAACAGGGGCGCAAAATAATACCAGAACGAGACCAGATCACAAGCTCTTAATCATTTATCGTGAGGAGACACTTTTTCAGGGCTTCGGTATACTACAGCACTTAATACTATGAGATATTGTTGGTCCTTCTTATTTTACAGCATTCAAAGCGAACCTATTGAACACTCACTCCCCCTTAACCATTTTGCGTGTAGCAGTTCCCAGCCCCTTGCGGCGTTTTTTTGACTACCTACCACCCAAGGACGGCAAGCTACAAGCATACGAACCCGGAATGCGGGCTTTGGTTCCTTTCGGTAAACGTAATGTCGTTGGTGTTATTACAGCCATACTTTCGCATACCGACATCGCAGTCAACAAGCTAAAACCCATTAAGCGCCTACTAGATGAACAGCCAGCCCTACCCCCCAGCATTTTAACCTTATGCAATTGGGGGATTCAGTACTACCATCACAGCCCTGGCGACGTATTCAAAAATGCTTTACCTCTTGCCTTACGCAATGAAAGCACGCCGTTGATCGAGCTCGTCGACACCTGGCAAATATCCACCAAAAGCCGACTTATAGAACTAGCCTCACTCTCACGAGCCCCCAAACAAGTTAATGCACTAACTACACTACGAAACCACCCGAACGGGCTTACCCAAACATTGCTTGCTGGCCTGGACATAAAATCGCCCACCCTAAAAGCATTAAGAGACAAGGGGCTTGTTGAACTACACAAAAAAGAACAGAGTTACGCCAACTGGGCAACTGATAGCGTACTAAGAGAAACCTGCTTAACACTCAACGAGCAACAACAACACGCCGTTAATACCGTACTCAATACAGATCAGCCCGATAATGACAGCAAGCTATCGTTCGCCACCTTTTTATTAAACGGCGTCACCGGTAGTGGCAAAACCGAAGTTTATCTGCAGACCATTGAACATGTACTCAAAGCAGGCAAACAAGCGCTAGTATTAGTACCAGAGATAGGCCTGACTCCACAAACTTTACACCGCTTTCAGCAACGCTTTAATGTCCCCGTTCTAGCCCTGCACTCCAATCTAACAGCAAATCAACGCCTAAGTGTCTGGCGCCAAGCAAATGCGGGCAGTGCGGCTATTATTATCGGAACTCGCTCAGCGCTATTCACTCCCATGAAACACCCAGGGCTCATCATCATCGATGAAGAGCACGACTTATCCTACAAACAACAAGATGGCTTTCGTTACTCTGCCCGAGATATGGCCATTGTTAGAGCAAAAATTGAAGACATACCCATTATACTTGGCACAGCAACACCAAGCTTTGAAAGCTTACACAATGCAAAAGAGGGGCGCTATTACGCCCTTCCACTAACACAACGAGCAGGTGGTGCAAAATTACCGACCTTTGAGATTACTGATTTACGCAAAGCAGAGCTTAAAAATGGCCTTTGCAAAACCCTAATTCGCTCCATGAAGCATGAGCTTAAACAAGGCAATCAAATCCTGTTTTTTCTTAATCGACGAGGTTACTCCCCCGTTCTCATGTGTCATGACTGTGGCTGGAATGCAACCTGCGTCATGTGCGACGCCCGCATGACCTATCACCGCCAACCAACACATCTACACTGCCATCACTGCGATTATCAAAGCCGCATTAACCAGCACTGCCCTGAGTGTAATAGCACAGACTTGCGCGCCATTGGCCAAGGCACAGAAAGGGTGGATGAAAATCTATCAGAGTTATTCCCTAAAACTCGCATCATACGCATAGACAGAGATACAACTCGCCGAAAGGAAGCGCTAGAAAATCATTTAAAGCAAGTAAACACAGGAGAGCCCTGCATTCTAATTGGCACGCAAATGCTCGCCAAAGGACACCACTTTCCTCACGTTACGTTAGTTGTCATTTCCGATATCGATAGCGGGCTATTTGCGTCCGACTTCCGAGCAACAGAACATACCGCACAGTTAATCTTACAAGTGGCAGGCCGAGCAGGGAGGGCCGAAAAACCAGGTAAAGTTATATTACAAAGCCACAATCCAGAACATATGGTATTACAGTCACTACAACAACAAAACTACAGTGCATTTATTCAACACGCATTGCCCGAACGACAACTTACCGGATTACCACCATACGGATATATAGCTATGCTACGGGCCGAAGCAGCACATGCAGATATAGCCTCGCGATTTCTAGAACAAGTTGTTGAGCAATTTAATAACATGACCTCCCAAACCGTTGAAGCTTGGGGGCCAGTACCTGCATTAATGATGAGAAAGGCTGGACGTTTTCGTTATCAAGTTATGCTACGCAGCAACAATCGCTTATTTCTACACAAAGCAATTGCTGAACTACTGCCGCGAATAGAACCTTTGCCAGATAGCCGGAAGGTTCGATGGCACTTAGACGTTGATCCTGTTCAACTTGATTAAATCAATCTTATATTAAACCTTCACTAGGCTTAGTTCCACACATGCTCGGATGAATCAATCCCTCCTGAGTCATCCTCATCCCAACCCCGCTGATTCGTTGATGCCAACTCAATAAGGCCATCCCCTTCCTGAGATGACCCAGAAATTGGCTCAGCCTGTATTGTAAATGAAGAAGCGTCCACATGATTTATCACCAAATCATAATATTTAGTACCACTACCGATTGGCGACTGAGCGGGATAAATTGGAGCATCACCGCCCAGCGCGGCCCCTTCATAAGTATTATTAACCGTCTTATAACGCTCCAGCGCACTCGCAAGCCCTGTCAGTACATCCATCGCATCTTGGCGCCGCGATTTTGCCACCACATTTTGGTAACTGGGAAAAGCGATCGATGCAAGAATGCCAACAATCGCTATCACAATCATCATCTCTATTAAGGTAAAACCTTTGTTATCTACAGACACGTTCATTTACCCCAACCCTTATTGCTCATACCAATATATTTTTGTATACAGCGCACTATTATCATCACCTGGCGGCACAATTTCTGTCCCTACAAGAATCACTTCTTCACCATCGACTCTTAATCTAACCGGAGTTGGAGCTATTGAGGTACTGTCCAACAAAAACTCTCTATCTGATGCAGTTAACAACTCCTCGCCTTTACCATCATGGTTAACAACAGGCTTGGCACTTTCTGAAGCTATCTGAAATACACGAGACACCTTCTTACTCTCATCAGAAACATCCCCACTACAACCAAGAAGGTCGGGCTCATACGTTGTGAAGTATGTTTGATTTCGCACGGTCAATGAAGAGGCCAACACTTTTTCACCCGGCCTAGACAATTTCAAATACCACCCACCAGCAGCATCCAGCGCCTCCTCTGCTGTTTTTATTGAACCCACCGAACCTTCACCAAGCGTATTATCAGTAGCATCAAATAAATCCGACTCATCAAGAGCAACATAAGAACTAGGGGCTACTTTTACGTCTTTGTCTTTAATCATATAAAAACGGTCTTTTACCACAATATTCAACGGATGCGCTTGAAATCCTGAGCCTATTTTAATCGCAAGATAGTTCTCGTTATTCTTTCGATGCAACGATATATCGGGCTCATGGTAAAAACGTCGATTATGAACTTCATTCGCATCAGCATCAGTGCCAGATGCATTAAATATCACTCCACCTGTAACTAATTTACCAACAGCGCTCCCGTTATGGATATCAAAACGCCACAACTGACCACCCACATCCCCCACAAACATTTTATCGGCGTAACCATCACCATTCATATCTAACACTGTCATTTTGGATGGAATACTGTATTTCATATCAGAGAAATGTTTGTCACCCGCCGTCATTTCTCCAGACCAAACTTTCTCGCCCGTTCTTGCATTCACCATGTAAATCGCACGACCGACAGCATCAACACTTCGCTTTGTTGCATCATCTTGACTTTCATCATAACCACCGGCAAAAATCAGTACATTCATTTCCTTTGTATCGATACGAATTTTAGTATGAACAGGTTGAGACCATGACTGACCTAACTCAGAAAACTTCCCTGTCCCACCCTCTATTCCCCATAACCATTTTGGGCTATCAGGCGATGTCACATCAAGCGCGTAATAGTTGTTGCCACCGCGTCGCATACCAATATAAATATACACATGATCTTTACCGTCGATAATACCGTTACCATCAATATCATTTACCCATGATGTTACGCTGCCATCTAATCCGTAGGGATGATCATCTGCTGGCTCGTTGTTATAAAGTATCTTTTGTTTTTCAAGCATCGAAGCTGGCATAAACGCAAATCGCTCTTCCCCATTATCTCCATCAATAGCGTGCAAATACCCTTGGTTATCACCATAAAAAATCGTATTTTTAGATGAATCTGCTGTACCACTATAAGTAACAATATGAGGCGATGAATGTAATGGATCCATCATCTCCTGCCTACCATCAGTTAAATCTTTATCACCATCGCTATCGGATACATCAACACCTCGAATCCAGTTTATCAACTTAATTCGATATGCATCATCTTCGTCAGTGATATCTAATAGTGATTTGGTAATTAAAGCATTGCTCGCTGTAATTTTAGCGGTCAATGGCTTGGGATCCCCTGGTGGAGTTAGCACACCCAAATAGGTATAAACTTTTCGCTTACTATTATCTTCATCCAACTGGTTCGCCGCACCACCCAACGTCACATCGCTTCCGTCGGCATCGCTACTCCACCAGCTTCTTACAGCATCATCAAAGAACCCTGTATCTTCATTAACAGCTGGTACATCATTCTCCCCAATAATTTCTGTTTTGATGCTTCCATCAGCGTCTTCTTCTACGTTTAACTTATAGCGTTTCAGATTTCCGCGCCACAATGGTTCAACCGCAGGTTTAAATAAGGAAAAATACAATTCGTCTTGATGATTGAGGCGATTAAAGCTATTAACCGCTACTCCCGCTGTCACAAACGTTTTGCTTTTTTTGGTAGCATCCACCAAAATATCTGTAAAAATACTGGTTAACTCTTCCTGAGAAGAAGCCTCTGAAAAGCTACCTCCGCCTTTTGTTGCAATATCCTTCAAATAATCTCTTGCACCTTCATTACTACCACCATCAAGAGCAAAACCTATAGTATCTGTTGTTATACCCCGATTTTCTGCAAGAAATTTTGCTAGCTCCGGCCCACACTCCTCACTGCCACCATCCGCACAAATAATACCACCGCCAATTAAATCACGAACTTTACTTGCGGAATCATTTACCGATGCGAAGCCATCAGAAAGCAAAACAATTCGATTCTCGCTTGCTGTACACTCACCGTCAGAAGAGTCATCAGATATAGGTGATATATACCTTGCCGCTCCCGTAATTTCTTCACTCACACAATCCGATGAACTCAAGTTGCTTTCGGAACAACCTGCAGGATAGGTGTGACTACCTCCCGTATAGGAGTTTGCGTGCGAAACCCGATTATTCTGTTTATATCTATCTGCTAAATCACTATCGCCACGAACTTTCCCGTAATCAACATTATCACCATTGAAATACAACGCACCTTCATAGAAAGCGTCAACAATGGGCGTACCACGGCCATTCGACATATCATCAATAACATCTAACAAAACATCTTTTGTTCTTTTAGGTTCAAACCCCGTACTACTTTCCGCTCTCACCACTAACCTGGGTGCTTGCCCTTCACTTCCATTAAAAGAGTATGCTCGATGAGTTCCCGACGTACCTGAAATAATCAATGCTAAATTACTACTTGCTGTCCACCCATCTCGACCAACAATCTCCTCAATCACATTAGAAATATCAGCAGTACGATAAGTAACGCCATCAAACCAATTAGACGTATCCCAAGAAGCCGACGCACTCGTCAATGGCCTATCGGAAATATTGTTCACTACCACGGCAAAGGCATTTGCATTATCTACTTTTTCACCTCGTATGGTGAGCCCAGAGTTTCCGGTACTATCACCATCCGCTACAAATTCGATATACGCCTGGCTTATCTCAGAGCCTTGCGGGATATTTAATTGCCCAAACCGCATACCAACAAGCTGATGCCTAGAATAACCATTATCAAATTCTAATTCTAAATCACTACTATTTTTATCAACAACACCATTCGAAATATTTTCTTCTGCGTCATCCGAGTTATCATCTACCCTTGATGAATAAAACTTGGTTACGCATCCGCCACCATCCGGTATAGAGTCTGGGTCAAACTCCACTTGTAGCTGCGGTGCATCAGAGGCATTATCGTCTCTAGATTTTGCGAAACGTTGCGCCCCTGCAAATTTAGCAGTGACTATAAAACTCATGGCATTCCCACCACACCAGTCACCGCGATCAACAATTTCTTGGACCACACTCGCCAAGCCATCCTCAGGATTAGGATTAGGGATAGGAGTCTCATGAGTTTCACCCTCAACAGTCCATGCAGACACCCCATCCCAACTATAAGATGATGTGGTAACCGGCCTATCGCTAATATTGTTGTTTGTCGCCGCAAACGCTTCAGAATCCCCTACATCTTCAGCTTTGAAACGAAATGAAGAGAAACTGTCTGACGCTGTCGCTGCCGTAAAAGTAATGGACGCATTTTTTATTGTTGCTCCCTGAGGTATATCCACTCCCTGAAAACGCAACCCAACTGTTCTCGCTCCTGCCATGGCAGAATAACTTAACTTTAATACCGCCCCGAGAGGCGGAAAGTCATTATGATTATACCCCTCCAACACTCTCTTGCCGGAGCCAGCCAAAGCCTTCTGTAATACCAAGGTAACTGCATTACCTGCTCCCCAAGATCCACTGTCCACTATTTCTTGAACAATGCTAGAAATATCGGGAGTCGACAATATGGCTCCAACAACGGGGTTCTCTTCTATTTTCCAAGGCACATCAGCAACCGTTGTTGCCCTATTGCTAATATCTTTAGAGGTTGTTTCTCGAAATTCACCCGAATCTATCAGCTCCCCTCTAATATTTGCTTGTGGAACCCCTGAGCCAGCCTCATCAACAATCATTTCAACTTTCGCCGACTGAATCGTTGCCCCAATGGGAATAGCAACGTTGCGAAAACGTAAACCTATAACCTGTTCTTTGTTATCATCAAATAGTTCTAAATCACTACTATCCCATTGAGGAGATAGATCACCGCCAAACTCTTCCTCTTGATCATCTTTGTCATCACTAATGCTCGTTGCAATAACAATAGAACCAGCAGCAGAAATATTCGCCATTGACAGCGTCAAATTATTTAACGCGACATCTCCTGTCGACAGCTCTTCAGCATCATCACCAACCTCTTCAATTCTTGCACTAACAACACCCTGCTCCTCTGCACTAACGGGAATAGTGATATCTGTTACTGGGTACAACACCGTACCACCAGGCCTACTGAAACGCATAAGCCCTATATTAACTTTCTCTGCATTATTAACCATTGTTGATAACGCTGCTTTCATTCGATCCAAACGAGTAGCATCAGCATCATCTCTTTCCGTCATGGAGCCCGAGGTATCCATAATGAACAAGATATTCGGCGTAGTGGTAGTAACTACATCATTAAAAAATATTTCTGTATCGTCCGCCATCGCGGCCCGAGTAGATGAAACAATTATCAGCAAACTTATCAGTGCCGAGACAAACATATACGTTGCGGAATTCACTATCTGATCTCCCTTTGATTTTTTAAACTTACCAAAACTAAACAACATTAGTATTCAAACCCCTGAAATACGGCAACCTGAGCACCTGATGTACTTACCGACGCAGAGCCTTGAATCTCAAACCGTTGAGGAAACGGCCCACCTTGATCAACGCCTAACGACATACCCAGAGGAATCTTATTTTCCCCCAAATACATTATTTTCACCTTCGCACTAACATCTTTATTATGCATATCAACACTCACCTCAGGACTGACATTACCCAACACAAACTGCGTATTTATCATCGCGGTTTGTATGCCACTTCCCACATCCTTAAGCACCTTTGAAGCTGCGCTTTCAGCAGATTGAAAGGCAGTGTTTGAATGTTGAGCATTTGCCGCCATACGCTCCTGCACATTAGCGTTTTTTAAGCCCGACATTGCCATAAGAGTAACAACGAACAATATTACTAAAGCAACTATCAACACCGAGCCCTGTTGCCCAGCAACCTTCGGCACCTTCGCTACTTGCGATTTAAAACAAGTCATGATTTTCATCCCTAATATTTACGTATCAAATTTCTCTATTGCGAATATTTACCGTTGTTACAAATGTTCTTCGAATACGCCGATCGCTTAAATGATTAATCCCTGTATCATCGCCATGATCCACAGTGATGCCAGGTAGCAAATAACTCAGCTCGTCATTGCCTTGTTGAACATTTTGGGTGCTCGCCACCAAAACCCCTATCCGCACACTTTCGACACTTCCCATATTTAAATCTGCCGTGTCCGCAGGTACATAACGCACATTGCCAGTACTAAGTCGCTGACCGTATAGAACCTGCATATTTTCAACACCTTCGACTAATTCCTCCACAACAAAACCAGAAGAAGTATCTCGCTGTCGATATAACGCATATACAGCATTACCTGCTGAATTTACTCGATTTGTATCAGCAACAAAATAAACCGTTGAAAGAAATCGCATCACAAAACCTGGCGCGTCTGCAGACGCATACTGCACACCCAAGTCGCTAGAAAGTGTTATTTGTGTTTCACCGTTTCCACTTGATACATCAGAAGCCCTATCAAGATGGCCTTCATTACAACTTGCGACAACAAATAGGTCATTCTTATTGATATCTAATGCATTCGCAGCCAGTGTTAACGTGGTTGCACTCACCGCCGTCACCCTTGCTGCAACAGGAGCTGCCCGCTGAACAGCAATAACACTGGTCCCCTTTAAAGCACTGCGGCCTGATGAACCACCACTTGCAATATCAGCACTCGTAAATTCAGTCCCATTCGCCCAGTCAGGGGCAACCGTAAACCCTCTCACTCCAGAGTCTGCCAAACTCGCCGTTGGCGAATTAACGGCACTCACAATTAAATCACCTTGCTTCGGGTCCAAGCATCCTTGGTACCCCGCCAAACGGATATCCTTTGTCATTATATCCAATGCGACTCGACCCGTTTCTTGAATCCTAGCCAAGGCACTTCCCATATTGTCAGTTAAGCGAGAGCTAAAATAAATTTGAAAGATACCTAACATCAAAAAACTACTGATAGCCAATGCCACCATCAACTCAACCAGTGTCACGCCTTTTTGCTTAGTTTGCTGGTTGATTTCTTGCTTAGTTGCCCATATTTTCGTTGTCATCACAGCCCCCTACTCAACAAGAAACTTAATAGAAAATGATTTATCCGATGTATTTCGTAGATCGCTATTACCATCCCAATCTAACTCTTGCCAACTAATAGAAACCGTAGAAAAACCATTCTCGTCCATAGAGATTTCTCCGATAGCTCCAGGTAACAGTGCACTTTCAGAACCAGCTCCCATTATATTTTGAGCCCATTCATACTTATCGGTAGCGCTTTGCCCGTCTCCGCTACAACCCCCTGCTGTAGCTGTACAATTACCACTAACAAGGCCCTCTAATTCTGATTTCGATGCTTTAAATTTAAAACCGTCATAATCCCCTGCAATAGCACTAGCTGCATTCGCACGCATACGATCAGCCATGTCATAAACAAGAATACTGGCCTGAGACCTAAGGTATGCACTTTGATTACTATTAAGGCCTGTTAACTGCATTGTGGCCGTACCCATCAGACCAATAGCAACGATCAACAAGGTAATAAGCACCTCTATCAGACTAAACCCCCGCTGCAACTTTATACTGATGGACATTGTACATTCACTCCAGCTTGATCATTCACTATTTGATCTGCAGGGTCACTCTCATCAACAGCTATACGGCTCTGACCAGCCACACTGACGATAACTGCCTTTGCCTGACTTACACCCAAATCATTACATAACGTAAAAGTTCCCGCCGTCCCCGGAGCCCCCGTGCCATCAAAAACAACCCGGCCATCACTAGCAAACCCACTCGAACGAATCGTAAGATTGCTGGTAGACGCCTGCCCAACACGCAACAAGGCATCATCGGAAAAAACTATCCAGCCGGCATCCCAGGTATTCTCATTTTTTGAGCTACAGCTAGGGGGCTCTTCATTGATATCGTTACTCGTACAAAGAGTAACCCTGCCGTTGGACGCCTTGGAGGCCTCGCTACGTGCGTAGGCAATAATTCCTGCCATTTCCTGTGTATGAGAAATCAATTGATTTCTTGATACGGTCGATTTAAAGCTAGGGACAGCAATGGCCGCAGCAATACCAAGAATCGCCACCACAACCATTAACTCTAATAAGGTAAAACCAGAAACACCCCTGCGCTGCGACTGCTCACGCATCAATTCCTTTACGTTTTTCATGTTTAATCCGTTCAAACTATCCATTTATTAGTCTTGTTATATAGGGAAGCAACCTCTATATATTTCCGTTATAAGACATTAAGCGCCATGCTAACCCTTCCTAGGCTCACCTCAATATGAAAAAGACACACGGTGCTAATTCAAGGATAAATGGTTGTTAGGCTTATCAAAGCGAGACACAGCACACACAACTAGGGGCTTACGCCCGACAGCCCTCCTAGCTTTACTCTTCTTTCCAAAGCGATTCCCTCCTAGCATTCCCCCGCTATAACAGCGATAATGTGCGGCTATTTTATTGCTATCCCTCTATTCGCTTTACTTTTGCAGGTTTACTAACACCCATGAAACAGGTTCTTGAGTCATTATTACAGTCCACTTTTTCCTCTTTGATAGAACAAGGCATTGTGCCCAAAGGTACGACGCCTCGCATCCAAATAGAGCGAACTCGTGACAAGTCTCATGGGGATTTTGCAAGCAATCTAGCGATGATGCTGGCAAAACCTGCCAAAAAGAATCCACGTGAACTTGCACAGTTGATTGTTGACAATTTACCAACCAATTCCGATATCAAAAAAGTTGAAATAGCAGGCCCTGGATTTATCAACTTTTATATGAACGCAGCGTCACAATATGCGGTTATCAATCAAATTATCGAGAAAAAACAAACATTTGGACTAAGCCAGGTCGGTGAAGGTAAAAAAGTACAAGTTGAATTTGTCTCCGCTAACCCTACTGGCCCACTTCATGTTGGTCACGGCCGAGGGGCCGCGTATGGCGCAACCGTATCCAACCTATTGGCAGCAGTAGGTTACGATGTACATCGTGAATATTATGTGAACGATGCAGGGCGACAAATGAACATTCTAGCCACCAGTGTATGGCTTCGTTACTTAGAGGCTCTCGGTGAGCCCCTCACCTTCCCTAGTAATGGGTACAAGGGTGAATATATAAAGGATATTGCTGCAACCGTACAATCTTCAGTCGGTGAGCAATACCGTTTTGATGTTGCTACTGTATTTGATGGGATTCCAGACGACGAACCTGCTGGTGGTGACAAAGAAACCCATATTGACGGCCTCATTGATACAGCTCAAAAACTGATGCCAGAAGGTTACGACATCTTTTTTAATGCCGCTCTCGACTCTATTCTTGCCGACATTAAAGAAGACCTTGAAGCCTTTGGGGTTTCTTACCAAGAATGGTTCTCAGAGCGCTCCCTCACCAGCAATGGCCACATCGACAAAGCCGTCGCAATGCTAAAAGAGAAGGGCAAACTGTACGAAAAGGACGGAGCTCTATGGTTTAAGTCCACAGAATATGGCGACGATAAAGACCGTGTTGTTATTCGAGATAACGGCCAGAGCACCTACTTTGCCTCCGACATTGCTTATCATTTAAACAAGTTTGAAAGGGGCTTCGACCAGGTCATTAACATCTGGGGAGCTGATCATCATGGGTATATTGCTCGCGTTATGGCATCACTCAACGCGTTAGGACTTGATGAGTCCAAGCTAGATGTTTTACTGGTTCAATTTGCCAACCTTTATCGCGGTACTGAAAAGCTCCAAATGTCCACTCGCTCAGGCTCTTTTGTGACATTACGCGAACTGCGGGAAGAAGTAGGTGCTGATGCCGCTCGTTTCTTTTATGTAACGCGAAAGTCCGAACAACATATGGACTTTGACCTTGAACTAGCCAAGTCGGAAAGCAAAGACAACCCCGTTTACTACATTCAGTATGCTCACGCCCGCTCGTGCAGCGTTCGGAAGAAACTGACTGAAAAAGATTGGAGCTGGGATAAAGACTTAGGCGAGAAGCAACTTGATCTGTTAAATACAGAACACGAGCTAAGCCTAACGACAAAGCTAGGGGCCTATCCGGATGTGTTGCTAAGAGCAGCAACACATCACGAACCACACCAGCTCGCGACATACCTACGAGAGCTCGCCCAAGAGTTCCATACCTGGTATAACGCTCATAAAATCATTATTGATGATGAAAACCTTCGTAATGCACGACTAACGCTGAACGAAGCCGTCAAACAAGTGATTCAAAATGGGTTGTTACTGCTAGGTGTATCTGCACCTGAAAGCATGTAATCTGAAACTCGATTAAAGCCTTAAATTCGACCCAAAAAAGTAACAAGAGATAAAGCCCTTGAGCGATTCGCCATCACATTCAGTCCCCAGTTGGGTTTGGTTATTTACTGGCGTAGCAACAGGGTTATTTCTTGCGTTTCTTTATTATTTGGCTGGCATTCAAACACCGGCAGAAGGTGACAAAGAACAAACAAGCATTTCTCAACGTCACTCTGTAAAACAAGAAACACCAAAAACCCCGTCGTTTGATTTCTACAATGTATTGCCTGACGTTGAAGTGAGTACAGCAAAGGGCAAAGGACAAATTTCCAGCAAGACCATAAACGACAAAACAACGTTTGAAGTTTTGCTTCAAACCGGTGCTTTCACCTTACCAAAAGATGCCGACAAACGCCGCGTAGAATTGCTGCTACTGGGCCTTAATGTCAACATACAAACCATTGATATTAAAGGAAAAACACTCCATCGCGTTCAGGTTGGCCCATTCGATTCAAACAGCGGGCTAAAAAACGCTAAGAACTTGTTAAAGCAAAACGGTATTGAACACATCCAGCGACAGTCCCCAAAGAAATAAATCCCCGCCCCTCCGGTTGAATTCAACAAACCCCACCCCATATAATTCCGATCAGCATTAAAAACAGCCCAGTGTTTAACAATATTCAACCATACATCGAGGTAGATCGTGGAACAATACCGAGGCACCACCATACTTTCAGCCCGCCGCAACGGAAAAGTTGTTATTGGTGGAGACGGGCAAGTCAGCCTAGGCAACACCATTATGAAAGGTAATGCCCGTAAAGTAAGACGTATTTACAACGGCAAAATCATCGCAGGGTTCGCAGGCGGTACCGCCGATGCATTTACTCTTTTTGAACGGTTTGAAGCCAAATTAGAAAAACACCAAGGTAATCTAACCCGAGCAGCTGTAGAGCTCGCTAAAGACTGGCGTAGCGACAGGGCTCTACGAAAGCTAGAAGCACTACTCGCAGTCGCGGATGAAACAGCCTCGCTAATAATTACGGGCAATGGCGACGTCATACAACCAGAAGACGACCTTATTGCTATTGGTTCTGGCGGTCCGTTTGCACAATCTGCTGCTCGCGCCTTACTCGATAACACAGACCTTAGCGCTAGAGAAATCGTTGAAAAAGGGCTCGCTATCGCAGGGGATATCTGTATTTACACCAATCACAACCATGTTATTGAAGAGCTTGATTGTGAGACAAAAAGCTAACCCCCACAAGCTTACAATAAGTGATGCATTTACTGCGTTTCCCAAAACATTTAATCAAACGCATCGCTATTATCAATATATAGCCAACACGATAAGAATAGAGTAGTTAACTATGTCAGATATGACTCCAAGAGAAATTGTTCACGAACTCGACCGACACATCATAGGCCAGTCTGGGGCTAAACGCGCCGTGGCCTTAGCACTTCGAAGCCGCTGGCGTCGTATGCAGTTAGATGAGCAACTGCGCAACGAAATTTCTCCAAAAAACATTCTGATGATTGGTCCTACCGGTGTTGGTAAAACAGAAATTGCCCGACGTCTCGCCAAACTTGCTAACGCTCCTTTTATAAAAATTGAAGCAACTAAATTTACCGAAGTTGGTTATGTAGGGCGTGATGTTGAAAGCATTATTCGCGACCTAGCCGATATGGCCGTAAAATTATTACGCGAACAAGAGATTGATTGTGTACAGCATAAAGCTGAAGATGCTGCAGAAGAGCGCATCCTCGATGCTCTACTCGCTCCGGTAAGAAATGATTGGTCGCCAAAAGAGGATGAGCCACAAAAAGAAGACTCTGCCGCGCGGCAATTATTCCGCAAACGGCTACGAGAAGGCGACCTAGACGATAAAGAAATTGAAATTGATTTAGCCGCCCCCTCCGTTGGTGTTGAAATCATGGCTCCTCCTGGCATGGAAGAAATGACGAATCAATTGCAAAGCATGTTCTCTAATATGAGCAGCGACAAAAAGAAAGCCCGCAAGCTTAAAATTAAAGATGCCTACAAACAAATCAAAGAAGAAGAAGCCGCCAAGCTTGTTAATGAAGATGATTTAAAAAGCAAAGCCATTGAAGCGGTGGAACAAAACGGCATTGTCTTTCTAGACGAAATCGACAAGGTGGCCAAACGGTCTGAAGGTGGTGGCACCGACGTTTCTCGCGAAGGTGTACAGCGAGACTTATTACCGCTTATCGAAGGCTGCACAGTTAGCACTAAATACGGCATGGTAAAAACTGACCACATTTTGTTTATTGCTTCTGGCGCGTTTCACCTAGCCAGACCTTCTGATCTTGTACCTGAATTACAGGGGCGTTTGCCAATCCGAGTGGAGCTCGAAGCCCTCACAGCGGATGATTTTGAGCGTATATTAACCGAGCCTAAAGCATCACTATCAGAACAATACAAAGCACTCATTCAAACCGAGGGGCTAGAAATCAACTTCGATAAAGGCGCTATTCGTCGCATTGCTGAAGTTGCTTGGCATGTTAATGAAACCACCGAAAACATTGGCGCTAGGCGCCTACACACAGTGATGGAACGACTCACTGACGAAGTATCATTTGATGCCGGAGACTTGGCAAGCAAACAAGATGGCAAGCCGTTCGAAATCACAGCAGAGTACGTTGACGAACGTCTCGGCACGTTAGCGAAAGATGAAGACCTAAGTCGCTATATTCTATAACTGCTTTTATAACCAATGTTATAACTACACATTTACAGTGATATCACCATGCTAGCGCCATCACAGATAAAACTGCATAAAAAATCGCAAACCCTAGAGCTGGTCTTTAATGACCAGCCTTATATGCTATCCAGTGAATTCTTACGTGTACTTTCGCCCTCTGCTGAGGTCCGTGGACATGGCAAAGGCCAGGAGATATTACAAACAGGTAAAAAGTTTGTCGAAATCAGCGATATCACCCCGATTGGCAATTACGCTATCAAACTTACCTTTAGTGATGGTCACGATACCGGTATATATTCATGGGACTACCTACTAGAGCTGGGCAAGAACAAAGGCAGCCTATGGCAACAGTATCTACAACAACTTGAATCAGCCGGGGCCTCTCGAGCTCCAGCAGAAATCGGCCGTTGGTCCAACTAAACAACGCACATCATTCCCTCCCCCTTAACGCCATTGACTAGCCCCAACCAATCCGCCAAAATACGGGCCCAACAAACGGGGTCTTGCCATACGATGTCTGATCAAAAAACCACCCATTTCGGTTATAAAACTGTCCGCGCTGAAGACAAAGTCAAGAAAGTTGGCGAAGTCTTCCATTCTGTAGCAAGTAGCTACGATATAATGAATGATCTTATGTCTATGGGCATTCATCGTTTATGGAAGCGTTACACAATAGAACTCAGCGCAGCACGCCCCGGCCAAACAATACTTGATATTGCCGGTGGTACCGGTGACCTAACCATGAAGTTTTCTCGGTTAGTCGGTAAAACGGGCAAGGTATTTCTCGCCGATATTAACGACTCCATGCTTCATGTAGGCCGAGATAAATTGTTGGATAAAGGATATGCCCACAATATTGAATATATCCAAGCCAATGCAGAATACCTACCTTTTGCCGATAATACCTTTGACTGCATCACCATTAGTTTTGGCTTACGTAATGTCACCGACAAACAAAAAGCCCTTGAATCGATGGCTCGTGTGTTAAAACCCGGCGGTCGATTATTGGTACTGGAATTCTCCAAACCAACCAATAAGTTGGTAGAAAAAGTATACGATCGCTACTCATTTTCCGTATTACCTTTGATAGGTAAATTTGTCGCTAAAGATGCAGATAGCTATCAGTATCTTGCAGAGTCCATTCGTATGCATCCTGACCAAAAGACCTTAAAACACATGATGCGTAAGGCAGGGTTGGAGCAGGTTGAATATCACAACTTAACCAATGGTGTTGTTGCACTTCATCGCGGATTTAAATACTAATTCATGACCATCGACACTCAACGCCACTCACTAGCACCCAGCTTTCTTGCAGAACAACTAGAAAAAGCAATTAATCAGGCCTTGCAGTACGCACCCGGCACCCAAGCTGCGCTTAACAAATTAGCCGGCAAAAGTGTTTCTCTGCTTGCCAACCGCCCCAACCTCCAGCTAACCCTTGAACTGTGCCCAGGCGAAATACGCGTATCACATTATTGGGAAGGCACCCCCACGGTTAGCATCAAAGGTCCGCTCATATCAATATTATTTCAGCTTGGGCTCAACAAAAGCCCCGGTGAATTGGTCGCTAGCGGCATCCAGGTAGAGGGCGATCAAGCACTTGCTCAACAGCTATCGACCATATTTCAAAAAATGGATCTTGACCTAGAGGAACCACTTGCACACTGGGTGGGAGATGTAGCCGCCCACCAAGCTGGCCAAGCAGCCCGCTCTGCCTTTAGCTGGTTCAAAAAAACAGCATCAACATTTCTTGACGATGGCAGTCACTATCTTCGAGAAGAAGGACGAGAAGTTGTTGAGAAAAATGAACTTGATGAATTTAATCAAGGCATCGACTGTGTACGCGCCGACTTTGACCGATTAGAAGCTCGCATCCAACGCTTACAGCAAAAAAACAAGCCCAATGATGTCGACTTGCACAACACAGACAACCCATTTTCTCCTAACAAGTAGAGATCATCACCTTGAAGCAATTAGGCCGCCTTTTTATTACCCTTCACGTCTTTGCAAAATACCGGCTTGATCAATTACTTCCTAATCACGTCGCAGCGTTACCTATCCGCCTATTATTTCGCATTATCCCCAGCAGCTGGTTTGCATCCACCAAAGAAGACCCTTGGGTTCGATTACGCCTAGCCTTTGAAGAGCTTGGCCCAGTTTACATCAAACTTGGCCAATTACTTTCCACACGCCAAGACCTGCTCAGTGACAAAGCCATTGAAGAGCTATCCAAACTTCAAGACCAAGTCCCACCATTTGATGAAAATGCCTCCGTTTCCATTATCGAAAAAGAATTAAAGGCCCCGGTATCCACTCTATTCGCAGAGTTTGGCGTAACCCCTCTCGCATCAGCGTCCATTGCGCAGGTTCATACTGCTGTTCTGCATTCCGGTGAAAATGTTGTTGTTAAAGTGGTACGCCCGAATATCGAAAAAACCGTCAAACAAGATGTTGCTCTTATGCAATCGTTGGCGCAAAAAATTGAAACCCTGATACCCGACCTACAACGCTTCCATTTATTGCAAATAGTTAAAGACTACGAGTACATCATTCTAGGTGAGCTAGACATGATGCGTGAAGCCGCGAACACCAGTCAATTTCGCCGAAATTTCACTGACTCCCCTCTTCTTTATGTGCCTGATGTTTACTGGGAATACTGCACAGGTAACGTCATGGTTATGGAGCGTGTCTATGGTGTTCCAATTTCCGATGTGGAAGCCATTAAAGCGGCTGGTATCAACCTTCAAACCTTGGCCGAAATTGGCGTAGAAATCTTTTTCACACAAGTATTCAGCGACAACTTTTTCCATGCCGACATGCACCCCGGCAATGTCATGGTGTCACTAAAAAACCCCGAGCACCCTCAATATATCTCGATCGACAACGCGATTGTGGGCTCACTTAACCGTGATGAACGCTATCTGTTAGCACGCCAATTAATGGCGTTACTTGACAAAGACTATGAGCAAATTGCATTACTGCTCATCGATGCAGGCTGGGTTCCCAAAAATATCCGCGTAAAAGAACTAGAACATTCTCTACGAGGCATATTAGAACCTATCCTAGAACGCCCATTATCAGACATTGAATTTGGTCCGATTCTCATTCGCCTCTTCCAAACAGCTCGACGCTTTGAAATGCAAGCGCTCCCTCAATTCTTGCTATTAGAAAAAACACTTATTCATGTTGAAGGCCTAGGCCAACAGTTATACCCAGAGCTCGACATTTGGGCATTAGGTCGTCCTTTATTAGAGAACTGGATACGGGATCAAATGGGACCCGATGCCATCTTAAAAGCAGTCAAACGCAGCACTCCAGCCATGTTTGAACAGCTCCCCCAATTACCTAAGATGGCTTGGGAAGCGCTGGATGAGATGCGCAAACTCAGTGAAAACCAAGAACGCTTCCTTCATCAAATAGAATCTCGACACCGACATCAAGTACGTCGCGATCGAATCACGTTGCTCACCGGTTGCGCAGCTGTTATTACCGGCGCAATATGGGCCATGCGCCCAGATTTAGTACCAGAAATCAATAATATCCCGTGGGCAGCATGGGCACTAGGACTTGGTGGGTCCGCAGTTTTATTGACGAAAGCAATAGGGCGTCGCAAATAATAACAAGAGAATACACCGAAGTGGTTAATCAAGGCTAAAATGAGTTAAGATCAAGATGTTACAGCGTTTAAATATCGCACTAAGCAAATAGAAAAAACGCCGAAAGTAACCGCAAAAACAACAAGACTGAACCAGAAACAACATAGTACAACAAGAGACCTTAGGGCCATAATGAGCGACATTTTATCAGCACTAGACAATGTATTAGAAGAGCGTAAGAAAGCCGCTCCCGACTCATCCTACGTTTCAAGCTTGTACCATAAGGGCCTCAACAAGATCCTTGAGAAAATCGGCGAAGAAGCCACAGAAACCATCATTTCGGCAAAAGACGCCGAACAAAGCCAAGATAATAGCGACCTCATTTATGAAACGGCTGATCTTTGGTTTCACACACTCGTAATGCTCCATCAACGAGGTGAAGATTCACAAGCAATTTTAAACGAATTAGCACGACGATTCGATTTATCCGGGTTGGTTGAAAAAGCCAACCGCAGCAAATAAGCGGAGAATTTTATGGGTATTGGCGGTATTAGCATTTGGCAGTTAGTGATCGTTCTAGTTATCGTATTACTTTTGTTTGGCACAAAAAAGTTACGCAATCTGGGTGGCGATTTAGGTGGTGCTGTAAAAGGTTTTAAAAAGGCTATGGGGGACGAGGAAACAAAATCTCTCGATCAAAACATCGAAAAGACAGCGGCCGAAGAAGAGCCTGCCAAAGAAAAAGACGAAGTCAAATAAGAACATAAGTTGAACACAGCAAGAATAAGATAATAAGGTGTTTCATGTTTGATATTGGCTTTTTTGAACTGACGCTAATAGGCATCATTGGTTTGGTGGTACTCGGACCTGAGCGTCTGCCCCACGCCATTCGAATGACGAGTGCCTGGATAGGAAAGCTTCGCCGCGCCAGCGTCGCGGTTAAGGATGAGCTCGAGCGAGAAGTGAATGCTCATGAGATGAAAAAACGTATTCAGGAGCAAATGGAAGAAGCCGGGCTTAGCGATATCAAAAAAACATTAGAGTCAGCAAAATCATTAACTCAGGGCAATATTATTAACGATGTCGTAAAAGAACAAGCCGAGAAGCTTGGACTTGGCAAAACTGATAGTACAAAAGAAACACCTCTGGCAAACGACACCGACACCATGGCTTCAAACAAAAAAACCTCAACACCAAACTCCTAACTACCTTGCTCACGCCTTGGATTAGCAACGCTCAATGACAAAACCACAAAATGAAGGCAACCTCCCTCTTCTAGAGCACCTAATTGAATTAAGAGACCGGCTATTACGCGCTGTGCTATCGATACTGGTGATATTCTGCGGACTATTTTATTTTGCCAATGACATATACGAAATCGTAAGTAAACCGATACGCGACCAACTGCCTGAAGGCAGCTCCATGATCGCAACAGACATTACAGCAACCTTTTTTGCCCCCTTCAAACTAACGTTAATGGTATCGCTATTTTTGGCAATGCCTGTAGTACTGCACCAAATATGGAAATTTATTTCTCCAGGTTTGTATGCCCACGAAAAGAAACTTGCCATCCCTATGCTCATCAGCAGCATACTGTTATTTTACTCGGGCATCGCATTTGCTCACTTTGTAATATTCCCACTGATAATGGAATTTTTCACCCACATTGGCCCAGCTTCTGTAGAAATCACACCAGACATTACCCAATACCTTGCTATCGCCTTGAAGCTCTTTTTTGCTTTTGGTTTAGCCTTCGAGATCCCCATTGCTGTTATGCTAGTGATCTGGTCAGGGGCTGCCACCGTCGCGTCCTTGAGTGACAAGCGCCCTTATATAGTAGTGGGGTGTTTTATTTTTGGAATGTTATTGACCCCTCCAGACCCATTTTCACAGTCTATGCTGGCCATTCCTATGTGGATGTTATTTGAAGTGGGGCTTCTATTTGGACGCCTTGTTGATAAATCAAAAAAAGAGAAACAAGAACAAGAAGAGACTGACACTTAAATTTATAGATAGAGACTAGCCGCACCAATCAAACCTCCAATAGAAAGGTCACAGGGCCGTTGTTTAGCAGTGACACTGCCATATCAGCACCAAATACGCCTTGCTGAACGTTCCCCGCTAGCTGTTTTGTGCGATTTACAAAGTAGTGATACAAACGCTCGGCATCTGCAGGTTTCGCAGCAGAAGAGAAACTTGGGCGCAAACCTTTCTTTGTATCTGCAACCAAAGTGAACTGTGAGACCAACAAAACATCTCCTCTCACATCAAGCAGGGACAGGTTCATTTTGTCATCTTCGTCCGAAAATATTCTATAATTTAGAATCTTCTTAAGCAGTTTATCAGCAGCAGTCTCGTCATCTTGTTTTTCGACCCCCAACAAAACCAACACACCCTGGCCAATACTGCCCACAACATGCCCATCAACACTAACCGACGCCTGACTTACCCGTTGAATTAACGCTTTCATTGGTTCTCCACAATATATGTTTATAACTAACGCTACTACTGCCAAACATCTGATAAAACAGCACCAAATGATACCAGAAGCATCGCAAAACTAGTGACTATGGGCTAGATTTAGATAACCGTCATTTCAAAAAAAACCGATTTATAGGACAAGCCTTATCATGATGATTCTATACCCAGACATTAAGCCCTATCGCGAACAGCGCTTTGATACAGGCTCACATCATGTACTGCACGTAGAGGAGTCGGGCAACAAGGATGGCATCCCTGTTCTGTTTTTGCACGGAGGCCCTGGATCAGCATGCGAGCCTTTTCATCGACGTTTTTTTGATCCTGATAAATATCGTATTGTCTTGTTTGATCAACGCGGCTGCGGTCGATCTACACCTCATGCCAACATTGAAAGCAACACAACTCAAGACCTTATAGAGGACATAGAACGCATCAGGGAGGAGCTAGAGGTAGAGAGATGGGTTTTGTTTGGTGGCTCTTGGGGGACCACACTAGGCCTTCTATATGCCCAGCAATACCCAGACAACGTCAGCGCAATGATTTTAAGGGGCGTCTTCCTTGCTCGCCAACAGGATCTTGACTGGATATACAAGGATGGGGCAAACCGCATATTCCCTGATGCGTGGCATGAATTCACAAAAAACATTGCTCCCGACGAGCAAGACGACCTTCTCCAAGCGTATAAAAAGCTACTTTCTGGCAACAATGAGTTGGCCCGCATGGCTGCGGCAAAATCTTGGTCTGCTTGGGAGGGGCATTGCGCTACATTACGACCCAATATCACAGTGATGGATCACTTTGCTGAACCTCATACGGCGTTAAGTATGGCACGCATGGAAGTGCACTACTTTTCTAACAAGGCGTTTATAGAGGAGAACCAAATCCTGGATAATATGCAGGGAATTACGGAAATTCCTGGGATCATTGTTCATGGCCGCTATGACATGGTTTGCCCATTGGAAAATGCGACGTCACTACATCACCATTGGTCAGCATCTGAATTACAGATTATTCGGGATGCCGGGCACGCAAGTAGTGAAGCGGGGATTGTTGATGCGCTAGTGAGAGCGACAGATTCTATTGCGAAGATTGTGGGAAAAAGTGCATAGAAGCGTAGAAGCGTAGAAGCGGGAGTTTAATCTTCCGCTTTATTAAATGCTACATACTGGGCAGTTAAACAAACCGCCTCTTCACCATCACAAAAAATTGAAACATCTACCGTTAAACGCGCTTTGCCTTTTTCTTTAAAGTCCGATAAAAACGTATCAAACGTTGCTTTATCTACAAAGGTTGATGCTTTGATATCGTGAGTCACTGGCCTCTTATAAACAACTTCCGCTTTTGCCAAAACAACACTGGGCTGATAACCCGCATCCATTAGCGATAAATGAGCCAAACTCCACCCTGTCATTGCACCAACACAGTACAAACTTCCCGCGAACGCTGTTCCATGAGTATTTAAGTTAGGCTCCAAAGGGGCAACAACGACAACACGTAAATCACCATATTCTGAGACTGTAATCCCCAAATGCTTTAACAGAGGAACCTGCTCTCTTAGCTTTTCTCTGACAATATCAATATTATCCATTTATCTTATCCCATAAAAAAACCACTCAAATGATCTCCAAATGAGTGGTTTTTAGATTTACAACAAACTATCGCCTTACACCAAACCTAACAACAACTCTTCAGTTCGTGCCTTGCGACGCTTAGCCACTACCACAGGGTCTTCTTCAATAACAATCTCATCCGGCGTCACTTTAAACAACGGCGCGCCTTCTTTAATAATCGCGCCATCCATGTTTTCCATTAACACCTTATCAATCGTACAATCAAAGGGAGCATAAATCTTATTAAACATCTTCATTACTTCGATGATATAAATAGGATCCCCTGCTTCAACATGAGTACCTTCCTCAACAAAAGTAGCCATACCTGGAGCTTCACGAGCGTAGAACATACCGCCACATACTGCCACAAGCTCATCAGCCTTTGTTGCTGGAGGTGGTACAAGCACCTTGATCATATCAGTTTGCAAGTCGCCATCGGTTAAACGTGCAGGAATTGTAATAGTTAAGTCTGCGTTCACCATCAACTCATAGTACAACGCATTTTGCGCCATCTTCGGCAACGTACTAAATATCTCAAGACCCGACTGATATCCCAAATGTGCAGCTTGAACCTGAGCCCAAGTCTCCGCATCATACCCGCCTTGTGGAGAAGCGTTATCTAGCAACGCTGCAAGTTTAGGATAATCATCAGTACCCAGTGCTTCTTTCACTGTCTCGTAGAATGACAACGCACTTTGCAATACATCATTATCATGCTTCCAGATCGATTCTGCAGCAGGTAAATCTTCTCGATAATCCATGTTAAGGAAATGATAAGTTTCATCCAACACTTCAATTGGATTCTTCAACCACTCAACATCATCGCCCTTAAAACGAATATTCGCCTTATTCAAACTTAACCAGCCGGATAAGTTATGAGGCTCAGCTAACAAGTTATCCATAGGGCGTAACAACAGCCCCGTCTTACGCGCCATAGCATTATCAATACCTCTTAGGGCATCTGCCAAAGTATCATCATCACCATGGGCCGCAGCCACTTGCTTACGATACGTTGCCGCTAACTGTTTGAACGCATGCTTTGCATCAAACTCATTGGCTTCTTTCTTTAACAACCCCACCATGGTGAGATAAGGCATGATAAAACCTGTGGTTGACTTAGCATTAACATTCTCTGCTAAAAACCAATGAACAAGGCCATAGTGAAATGCCAAGTTAGTCGCCAGATTTTCACCAGTAAGCTTGGTACGACGCAACACTTCAGACAATCGAATATAACTATCGCGACGCCCATCACCCGTTGTTAACAACAAGGCAATATTTGAATCATAGGCACCGGCCAAGTGATACTTAATAAAACGACCACTATCCGGGTTGCGCAGAGAAATACCCTGATCATCACGAATCTCGCCTTCACGAGGAGCAGACCAAAAGTTAATAACTCCACCGGCGTGAGGCTTAAGTGCACGATTGGTTGCATTCAGACGAGCCTCAACAGAAGCATGCTCACGCTCAATACGTTCAGGCTTAGGCAACGCCTTTTTGAATTTCGCGATCAACGTCATTGCCTCTACAAGAGAGTCCACAATGAAGTAATCGTTTTCATCTTCAGGGTTGCTAAACTTTAGCGAGTAACACAATTCAGATACACGGTGCTCTACCTGAATACGTGTATTCATTTCCATAAAGAAGTGCATTTCTTTATCAACAATACACTCAAAAGTAGAAACTGAATCCAGACCTACCGCCAAACCGAAACGCTCAGACTCATCTTCCATTTTTACTAGAATATCAAGATCCGTCTTTAACGCTTCCGCCTCTTCCTTACGCCCTGCAGTTTCTGCACTGGCAATAGAAGCAGCCAATGCTTCACGGGTCTGCGACACTTCCAGTAATTTCTGCTCATGCATCTGAAGAGAGCAATCACGAGCACCCAACGTCATACACCACTCACCGTTACCAATAACCTGAATTTCTTGGTGACGTGTGGTTTCAATGTTTAGCTCAACCAAGATGTTCTTGTTATCACCAACACCATTGGTTTTTACTTCGTTCAGAATCTCGATAAACAATTCAGGGGCTTTTAAAGACGCCTCAGTAATACGAGCATCCAACTCACCATCATAAGATGTTGGTGCCTTTAAGATACGCTGACCTTTACCACCACCACCGCCAATCGCTTTTAGTCGAATACGGTTTTCAGGAAAACGCTGAAACGTTGCAGCAACCTGAAGCTTTAGCTCTTCACTGATTTCCTCAACAGAAAGCAAATCAAGCCCTTTGCGATACGATGCAAACAACACATCATCAGCGACATCTTCTAGCTTCTCCGCTTCAAAAGCAGATGCGTCAACCTCAAGATCATTGTCTTTAACAATAGCTTTTAGGCCTGCTAAATCTTTAACCTTTTTAACCAACGTAATCGCCGTTAAGTTATCAACACCCGGCGTTACGCTTACACCGCACTCTAGAGCCGTGCGCTTGGCTTCATCTTTTGCACCAGCACTACGTACTGTTTGTGAGCAAGGACCTATAAACGTTAATCCAGCTTCTTCAAAAGAACGCACCAACTCTTCTTCTTCCGCCATAAAACCGTAACCGGCAAACACACAGTTATAGCCATTATCTTTAGCGATAGAAATAATCTGCTGAATACGCTGCGTACGCTCTTCTTTATCTGCTCCCGTATAATCAGGCACACGATGCACACGACTAGGATCCGTTAACTGGCGCAATTCAGGAGCCAAAGCGTTGTTATATGTAATGGAATCTTTTTCAGAAAGAAGAATGCCATAATAGGTCATTCCCATTTCTTCCCAAACATCCATTACTTCTTTACGAATCGGGCCACGACAGATGATTAACGGTCGCATATCTTCACAGCTAAATTGCTGCACCCACTGGCTTTCTTCACCGTTCCGACGACGGTTTTTATTTACCAAAGGGTTGTTTAAATAAAAATCAGTTTGCTTAGTCACTTCTCTAGCCCCTTAGTGGAATTCACGCTGCACAGATGTCATTGGCTCAACTTTATAGGTACGCAATAAAAACGCTAAGCTTTCGCCTAAACTACTACGCAGATCCGTAGGCATAACCAAATGTGAAATCGAACCTAAGCTCAAGGCTTCTTTCGGGTTCATCAGTTCTTTTTCATACTGAGAGCCCAGAGCCGCTTCTTGCTCTTTTAACCAAGCATCCACATCAGCTTCCGCTTGTTTTTGTGCCGTTTCTTGCGCCATACCATCAGCCGTTAATGCTTTAGCCTGATCCGCAATGCGAGTAGCCAAAGAACCACGGATCTTTCGCAATTCATTCTTAAATACAAACTCTTTACCAGCAGGCCCCATTACTGCCAAACGTGTTGTAGGCAATGCCATAACCACATCGGCTCCGGTCGCGTAACTGTTAAACGCAGCATAAGCACCGCCGTATGCGTTACGAACAATTAACAACATGCGCGGTGTGCGCAAATCAATAATCGCATCTAACATTGATCGACCCGCTTGAACAATACCGCGACTTTCTTGATCTGTACCAGGTAAAAACCCAGTGGTATCTTCAATAAATAAAACAGGAATATTGTAAATATTACAGAAACGGATAAAGCGAGCATTTTTTGTTGCCGCATCACAATCAATCTGACCGGATGCCACCGCACTGTTGTTGGCAACAAAACCAACAACGTTACCACCAAGACGGCCAAAGGCACATACTGTATTTTGTGCGCGGGTTTCTTGCATTTCAAAGAAATCGCCATGATCACAAATTTGCTGAATTAGCACACGAATATCCAACGGTGTATTAAATCCGGTTGGAGAATTGAATGCTTTTTTCAATAAAATATCCGCATCCCAAGTCTTACGATCAATAGGATCCGATGTTTCAAGGAAAGGTGCAGGTGATGCGTTGTTATTAGGGATATAACTTAATATCTCTTTCACCTTACGTAACGCACTCACTTCATCAGCAACAATAAAATCAGTAACACCAGATTGACTGTGAACTCCAGGGCCACCCAGCTCGTCTGCAGTTACATCTTCACCCAATACTGATTTAACAACACCTGGGCCAGTCAAACCAAAGAAAGTATCTTGTGGCTGAATAATAAAGCTACCCTGGCGCGGTAAATAAGCACCACCTCCAGCATTGTAACCAAACATACACATGATGCTTGGTACTACACCGCTGACTTTACGCAACGCTGTAAAAGCTTCTGCGTACCCATCAAGGCCGCCAACACCGGCTGGCACATAAGCACCAGCACTATCATTCAAACCAACAAGCGGAATACCACGGTCACCCGCTAAGCTAATCAAATTAGCGAGCTTTCGCCCATTTGTTGCATCCATTGATCCGGCACGAACGGTAAAGTCATGGCCATAAACAGCAACGTCGCGACCATCAATATCTATGATAGCCGTTACTAGGGAAGCTCCATCAAGGTTTTTACCCCAATTTTGATAAAGAACAATCGGCTCTTTATCCGTCAACACCCTGATACGCTCCCATACGGTCATGCGCTTCTTTTGATGTTGGCGCTCAATTGCAACAACACCAGCAGAGGTTTGAGGCCGAAGCATCAAATCATGGCCTTCTGCTAAGGCTTCTTCATATATTCCTGGAGTACGGTTAATCTCTCCTGGAACTTTAAATTCTACGGATTCTGGCTCTTGGAACGGATTGTCCAGAGATGGAACGACTTTATTGTTGGTACCCATAAGCTCTCTGTCTCTCTGATAGCATGACATCAAGGGTGAATAACCACGTTATGCTAGGAACGTAGTTACTTCAGATGTTCGTGTTGTCTTGTGACTTTTAACTGTTAACTTTGCCTAATAACATTTGCCCAAAGGCTTTGCCTATCAAAACCTCGGCTGACGAAATTAGCGGCGCATTATCAATCACCATGACCAAGCAGTCAAATGACACTTGCTCTTGGTTTAATGACAAGCACATCAAACTCACAAAACGGTGCGCCGCAAGGTTACTGATTTGTGGCCTAATTGTCACGTAGAAGGTCTACTTGGGGCATTGATTTTGTAACGAAAAAAGCATTACTAGGCTTAACCCACCTATCTTATGCGCCCCTCTCCTCCAAAGTTGTTTAGTCTTTCGTTGTTTTCCTGGCATTTCCCTAGATTCACCGTAAAATCTGCCCCACAGACAAACCCCACGCAACCACAAGCAACATATCGCTCCTCCTATCACGGAAATACGCACCTTTTATGAACCTAATTTTACTTCACCCAAATGAGCTTATTTGGCAAGGAGACAGCGACAGCCGTATTGAAAGCGCAGAAGCGGTTTTAAAAGGCAGGCGTTTCCTACATATCCAATCCGTACACAAAGCTGAAATTGGCGATTTATTACGCGTGGGGGTCATCAATGGTAGTACCGGTACAGGGGCGGTTAAACACATAGATAGCAATAGCATTACATTAAATGTGATATTACATCAGCACGAGCCACCACCCCCTCTTCCTGTCACATTAATTCTGGCGTTACCTCGACCAAAAATGTTGCGGCGCATTATCCAATCCGCCACATCAATGGGCGTTAAAAAAATCGTGTTACTTAACAGCTATAAAGTGGAAAAAAGTTTTTGGCAAAGCCCTTATCTAGAAGCTAGTAGCATTGAAGAGCAACTTATTTTAGGCTTAGAACAAGCAATCGATACAGTAATGCCTGAAGTAATCCTAAGAAAGCGATTCAAACCCTTTGTGGAAGACGAACTACCTGATCTTACAAACGGTAAACGCTGCATTGTTGCTCACCCCGATCAGCAAGCACAAGCCTGCTCTGCAAACCACGCAGAGACCGTACTTGCCATTGGGCCAGAGGGCGGCTTTATTCCTTATGAAGTTGAAAAGCTGAATAACGTGGGTTTTGAAACCGTTACACTTGGGACAAGAATTCTTAAAGTCGAAACTGCGGTACCCGTATTGTTATCGAAATTATTTTAAACTTTAAACGAACTTAACGCCTCCTTTAAAGAGTTCGCGTCGTCAGCCATGGCAGCTGTCGCCGCGGAGGTTTTTTCTGCACGAACAACGGCACCTTCTCCCATTTCTCGGATTTCATTAACATTTTGATCGATTTCTTCCGAAACCTCGGCCTGCTGAGCAACCGAGTGAGCAATCATATTATTCATCTCCACCATGGTTTCTAACTTCTCATTAATGGTGCCCAAGACAATACCAATCATGCTGGATTCTTGCACGGTTCCCTCTGCAACTTCACCACTTTGATTCATCGCTTCAACCGATTCATCAATACGCTTTAAGAAACGCTCAATAATTGTCTGAATGTTCGTGGTTGATGCATGAGTCCTCTGAGAAAGTGATCGAACTTCATCGGCAACCACAGCAAACCCCCTACCTTGCTCCCCTGCTCGGGCCGCTTCAATGGCAGCGTTTAACGCCAACAAATTGGTCTGTGAAGCAATACCTTTAATCTCATCAACAACCTGCGCAATACTTTCACTGTCTTTTGCCAAGATGTTAATAGATTCTGTGGTTTTACGAATTTCCGCGCATAATTTTTCAATATTTTGCAGAGACATCTTCACAATGCCTCCACCTTGATTCGCCTCATCGCGGGTTTCTTGCACCGCCTTCTGAGCCTGCCGTGTATAGTCAGCAACTCCGTGAGCCGTTTGGGTCATCTCAGTAACCGCCACAGCAACCTGACTTGTACCATCTAATTGAGTATTAATACTTTCCCGCGTCTTCATTGAGCGCTCTTTGGTTTCATTGGCAACTCGAAACACATTATCAGCACTTGTATTTACTTTCTTAATTAGAGACCGCATATTTTCAGCCGTCTCATTAAAGTGATCCGTAAGGTCCCCCATTTCATCTTTAGACTGAGTCGTTAATGATAACGTCATATCACCCTTTGCCATTCGATCCGACGCATCAACAAGCTGCTTAATAGACTCCTGAATAGAAAGATAGAAGCCTACATATAGATAAAAAGTTACTAAAAGTACTGTAATAACTGCAACTAATGTCTCTATCATTTTCACTTCTGCATCCGCTTTCTTTAATGCAATTTTTTCACTGACCATTTCCAATATTTTATAAATATAAGCGTACTGGGCATCAACATGCGGAGATAAGTCATCTAATACTTTATTTATCGGTATATCGTAGGTGGATGCTGTCAGAATATTAAAATCCAAATAATTAGCAATTTCAGTAATCCCTAAAATCATCGCTTCATATTCATTTTTGACGTCTATTCGGCGATCTTCAGGAACAACAACTAAGCTCGATTTTTCAACAACAGGTTTCAATTTGTCCAATTCAATGAAAATAAAATCTAAAAAGTCAAAGGTTAACGAGGGAGGGTAGTCAAAGGTCATCCCAAATGCAGCCCCCGACCTAGCTTTCCCTGAAAGCGTGTTTAACGTAAACAAATCCCCAGAAATCAACCCTAACGTTCCGACAACCTGAGCATCCGTTTCCGTTGATAAGCCACTAGCCTCAACCACCAGCGAATAAAACACACCTAAACTGTCAACAAGCTGATTGTTATCTTCAAATAGATTTTTGGGATCTTGAGTAGGTGATGCCTGGTCAACCGCCAACTTCTTAGTTAATGTGAGCAGCAACTCCAAATGCTCAGCCAATGCCTCATTCTCAAGCAAACTTAGCTTTGATGCTTGCATCTCAAAAATGGCATCGTGAATCCTGGCTCGATTCCTAGATTCCTTACTTAAAAACTCTTGATCTCTATAGTTTGAAGCAGCGACATGATAATCACGGTTATATGCAGCATGTTGTTTAATCTTTAAAATATGCCCAACAATCACAGCGCCCTGACTTTTGTGATCCGCCGCCTGGATGGATTGATAGGCAACGTCAATAATCATATAACTTGTCACAAACAAAGGAATATAGAACAACAAGCTAATCAGCGTAAACTTATACGCATACCGCATCATATTGATTAGTTTAATAGCAGGAGTAAACAACGCTTTCATAGGAAAATAATAGTCACATCACGTAATAACATTACTTTCAGTATAGCAACATTCCCCAAATTGCTAGGTTTTTGAGCTAATTTGACGACGGCAACAATAACCAAAATCCAAACTAAACCGTAAAAGAGCTAAGGGCTTTTTTCAGCTGCGAAGCTTCTTCTGCCATCTTGGCGCTGGCATTCGCTGTTTTTTCAGCTGTATCCACAGCATCCTCCCCCATTGTACGTATGGCATTGATATTAGTATCAATGTCTTCTGCAGCCGTTGCCTGCTGGCCTACTGACATAGTAATCATGGAATTCATCTCCACAACTTTATTTAACTTTTCATTAATTGAGTCTAAAACAACACCAATACGTTTAGATTCTTCGACGGTATCATTGGTAACGCCCAAGCTACGGCCCATCGCCTCTACGGATTCCCGAGTACGTAGAATAAATTTTTCGATAATGCTCTCTATATTGGATGTTGAATTATGGGTACGCTGCGATAGTGATCGCACCTCATCAGCGACTACGGCAAAACCTCGCCCTTGCTCTCCAGCCCTCGCGGCCTCAATCGCCGCATTAAGTGCCAGTAAATTTGTTTGCGAAGCAATACCTTTAATTTCATCAACGACCTGTGCAATACTTTCACTATCTTTTGCAAGTGCATTAATAGCTTCCGCAGTAGAACCAATATCCCCTGCAAGAGCATTAATATGCCCTAATGATTGTTTTACAATGACACCACCCTCTGTTGCCTCATCCCTTGTCTCTTGTACCGTTTTTTCAGCATTCCCGGTATAATCAGCAATACCATGCACGGTCTGACTCATCTGTGTCATTGCTACAGCAACCTGACTAGTACCATCAAGCTGCTCTCCAATTAAACTATTGGTTTTCTGAGACATTCCACTGGTCTCACCCGCCAAAGAAAAAACCGTTTCAGCATTAATGGTGGCCTGTTTAACCAATCCCCTCACCTTATGAGCGCTATCGTTAAAACGACCAATCAAATACCCCATCTCATCATTAGAGCATTGGTCAATATGTACCGTCATGTCCCCTTCTGCCATACGATCCGCACCCTCTACCAATCTATTTATCGCCTCTTGAATTGATACATAAAATGCCAAATAAAGGTACATCGTTATTATAAGAACCAATGTAATAACCACAATGATCTGCATCATACGCAAATCCGCAGCATCCTTTTTTTCTTCTATACGTGCAGCAGCAAACAACCGGATCTTATCAGCCAACACGTAATGATGCGCGACCTCCTGAGTCACTCGCTCAAAAAACTGTTTCCAAGTAATTTCAAAAGATGAAGCATTCATTACTTGCTCATCCACATAGGCCTGTAAAAATGTAACGCCTTCTAATATAGATACCAAAGATTGCCGTGTACTTGCAGCCTCATCAGAACCACTACTTATCGTGTTTTTATACTTAGGCTCAAACTCTGTTTGTGCTGCCTCCAGACCATAATAAGAACCGTCAAGTACATCCAATGTTGCAGAATCCAGGTAATTTGTTGTCAGCCCTTGCCCGCCAACTGCACGCGCCTTTCCTAACAAGTCATTTAATGCAAACAAATCCACACGAATAAAACGAATGTAGCTTTTTAGCAACTCGTCGTTATCTGCATTAATACCGCTACGATCAAAAACGACGGCAATCAGATTATTAACTGCTGCGACGATAGAATTATTAAAATCAAAATTTGCACTAACCCCGGACTGAACATCTGTAATTTTACTTCCTACTTCCTGTATTTTTTTCCTAAACACCCCAAGCTCTTCAGCACCCACCCCAACAACACCCACCTTGGCTGCCTCCAAATCAGAAACAACTCTCAACAACCTCTTCTTTATCGCCGCTTCGTAGGCAACTGTGTCATCGGTAACCAATGACTGATCATGCAATGAACTCCACACCACCCGCATATCTCGAAACTCTTCCGCATATTGTTTTAACTCCAACAATAACGACAACGTATGAATTCCCGTCAACTTATTATCTGCAAAGGTAACCTCCTTGTAGGCAGTATTCACCACCATAGAGCTCACCACACACAGAGGAATATAAAACAACAAGCTAATAAGAATAAACTTGTACGCGTAGCGCATGCTATTGATAAAACCAACAGCAGGAGAAAGAAATACTTTCATATCAAACACTTACCATTAAATCTGCCCACATATCCTTTAAGTATAGCAATGACTGGGCATTACACTAGGCAACACGATAAGAGACTCATTTTTAACCAAACAACATACTCAGCAATGCTGCTATAAACTGTCTATGCTTAACTAAAGACAATTCATAGCCGATCCATTGGTAGGTTTCTTATGAAATATAAAGACATTATCGACATCGCAGAGAGCTTGCGCCGCCAAGCCCGAAAATCTGTTAACAAATTTCAAACTGAATTAGATTCTGAATTGGGCCTTGTCGATGCCATGAAGAACTTTGGGGAGAGCGCTATTTATGGCAAATTGATGCTAGAACACCTGGAAGCAATTTTTTGCATTTTGGATACAGGGGATGAACCTGAATCCGAAGCGGAGGGTCGTGTCGCGCAATACTTAGAGGAGCGCACCGAATTTTTAACCGGTATGAAACCTTGGGTTCCAAACTCAACAGACCTGTTGAACAACCTGGTTAACTCTGTCAGTGCAAACGTACTGGCCGACCTTATTGAAGCGTTCAAAGAGTAAGTGCGGTAATACCTCAGGGAAAAACTCATCACCTGACAAATCTATTAACCCGTCAAAAAAATGATAAAATAAGCGCAGAAAAAACCAAGGTAGATATACCTTTATACTGCGCTTTTATTATGACGCTACTTGCTTAGCCTACTATTTATACGACTCAATAGTACAGGCTCGTAGAGCATCATCCGCACTCATCTCCCAATCATCCTTAGAAATCTTATTACCATGAGTAGGCGTTTTATTAACGTCATGCTTTTTTATTTTCACGTGCGACTGTGTTCGCTCAATCGCTTTATTGATGATATTAACCATGTGAACCTCAAAGAGATAAATTCAAAAAATATCCTATACAAAAACTCTTCCTTGAAGTTCTTATCATCCCATGAAGTCTACGCACATTCTGTTAGGCACATAACGGCGATACCTCGAACTCCGTCACATTGCCAGAAACCGACGATGCTACAGGCCCACTAAGCCGCAGAAAGAAACGCGGATGCGACAGCACCAACTACCAAACCCAAAAAAAGCCCAGCCCAAAAAGATAACCTACCTTTATCAGAGTCTTTTTGACGCTGTAGTTCCTCTTTTAAAAAGCGGGTATTCACAATATCCTCTTCCATTTGATTACCCATGGTTGCCCGCACCGAGGCCAGATCGTTCAGCCAACCTGGAAGGTCAACCCTTTCCAGCTTCTGTGTATTGGTATGAACCTTTAATGCTCCGGCCTTTGATGTAACACCAAACAAACCAACCTGACTCCCAGTTCCCGAGTTTTGTAACGCAAAGCCCATTTTCGCCAAAAAAGCTTTATTACGCTGCATCGCTTCACTCCCCTCATCAGGGGGGGCAAATGCTTTAACAGGCACCACACCATAGTCCGGCACACTGGACTTAGCCCACTTAACAAGCTCCGACATAATATATGAGCCCAAACCGCCCCCCCGAAGCTCTACAGGCAGTAATTCCCCCATCTCACCTAACGTAAAGGTCACTGAGCGCTCAGCGTGATCCGCAACCACATCAAATTTTGGGCTGGATGAAAAGCTAACCACCTGAAAACCATCTGCTTTTTTCTTAATAACATCTAACAAATAAACCTGAATTTTGAATTGTGTCATATCAACACTGTCATCTTTTGCTCGCTTGCTCCCTTTTTTTATTAACACCATTACCTCTTCTTCGCTTTGGCGATTAGGGTGTGGTTGCATACGAAGCAAGTCAAAACTCATCTATATATCTCATCAGGTTATCAATCACGGGCTTACTCTCACCCCTAAGTGTAGTGTAAGGAAACAAGCGCGCATAAAAAAAGCAAATACCCCATTTGGCTATAGGTGTATTTGCTTTTTTTATGCCTGTTGATTTTTTACGCTACAGGCACCTATACCAAAGGTTTAGGGTTATTACTTTTTAGCAGCGGCCTTTTTAGGTGCCGCTTTCTTAGTCGGCATTTTTTTCGTTACTGCTTTCTTAACAGCCGGCTTCTTAGCTGCCGGCTTCTTGGCAACAGCCTTCTTGGGTGCAGCCTTTTTGCTCACCGCAGCTTTACTCGCCGTTTTTTTAGTGGAAGTTTTCTTTACTGGTGCTTTTATAGCTACCTTTTTTTCAGCTACTACTTTTTTCACAGTAGCTTTTTTCACAGTAGCTTTTTTAGCGGGAGGCTTGGCTTTAACCGAGGCCACCTTAGCTTTCTTTTGAGATTTTTTAACCAGCTCTTTCTCACGCTTCTCGACCGCTTTCGCCGTATCTTTAACCTTCTTTTCAATCTTGCGCTGATACTGCTTAAAAGACTTGGCATACTTGCTTTCAAGCGCTTTTTTGATTTGCTCTCGCGCTTTTTCCATCGCCTCTTCTATTTCATCTTCAATACGATCACGAATCTCTTCTTCTTTATCGGCAACCTTTTGTCGCAATTCTTGCTCTTTAGCAATCAGCTTATCCTTCAACTGAGCAACTTGTGCTTCCAATTTTGCTTCAGATAAGTCCTTGCGTTTATCTGCCAGCACATCCAATGCATTTTCTAATGTATCTTGCGCCTGCTCCATCGCAACCTGAGCTGCGGCGGTTGCTTTAATTCTCCACTTTTCCTGAGCTTTCCCGAGCTTTACTCTCGCTTTTGCCACCTGACCCTGAGTTTTCGCAAGTTGGGCTTCTATTTTTTCAACAAGCGACTTGGCTTTATCAAGGGCTAAATTTGCTGAGTTCGAGGGACGTTTCTTAGTAGATTTTGTTGCAGGCATAGCTTTCTCCATTTATCCGCTATTGCTTTATAGAATAACCCGTAGCTTATCACATCAACCGCACAATACGTGGTAAGCCTACAGCTTAGTACAGCAAATGAAGTAATTGCAGCCCATAAAAAAAGCAGCGAATTCGCTGCTTTTTTTATGGGTGGTCTTTTGACACTTAAATAAGCTCAATAACAACTAGCCCTTCAAACGACCTTCTTTCTTTCTCTCATGCTCTTTCAAGAATTTCTTACGAATACGAATCGACTCAGGTGTTACTTCAACCAACTCATCATCCTGAATAAAGTCTAACGCTTGCTCTAAAGAAAACTTAACCGGCGGTGTCAGTGTAATGTTTTCATCCGTACCTGACGCACGAACGTTAGTAAGCTGCTTACCTTTGATTGGGTTTACCACCAAATCATTACCACGAGTATGAATACCGATAACCTGACCTTCATATACATCGACGTTGGGATCAAGGAATAAGCGGCCACGACTTTGTAAGTTAAACAAAGAGAAACCAAGCACTTTACCTTGCACCATAGAAACCAACACGCCGTTCTGACGCTTAGCCACATCCCCTTCCTTCAAATCACCGTAGTGAGCAAACGTTGAGTTCATGATACCCGTGCCAGACGTTAACGTTAAAAACTCCGAACGAAAACCGATCAAACCACGAGCAGGCGCTAAGAATTCCAAACGCACACGGCCCTTTCCATCAAGTTCCATATTCGTCATTTCTGCTTTACGTAAACCAAGCTGCTCCATGATGGAACCCTGATGCTGCTCTTCAACATCAATGACCAAATCTTCGTAAGGCTCCTGCTTCTTGCCATCGATTTCTCTAATAATTACTTCTGGACCACCAACAGCAAGCTCATAACCTTCACGACGCATAGTTTCGATCAGTACAGAAAGGTGTAATTCACCTCGACCTGACACTCGAAGCTTATCCGGAGTCTCTGTGTCTTCAACACGTAACGCTACGTTATGGATTAACTCTTTATCAAGACGGTCACGAATGTTTCGTGATGTCACATACTTGCCTTCCTTTCCCGCAAACGGCGAAGTGTTCACCTGGAAGTTCATACTAACCGTTGGCTCATCAACACTTAACGCTGGCAATGCTTCTACTTGCTCAGGGGAGCAAACCGTATCAGAAATATTTAGGCCTTCAATACCGGTAATACATACGATATCACCCGCTGATGCCTCTTCCACTTCTACACGATCCAAGCCCATATAACCCATGATCTTCTGGATTTTGCCGTTTCGCTCTTCGCCATTCGCATCAACAATACGAACAACCATGTTCAATTTAACCGCACCACGAGCAATTCGGCCTACACCGATGACACCAAGGTAACTGGAGTAATCCAATGAGCTGACTTGCATTTGGAAAGGGCCATCAACATCGACATCTGGCGCATTTACGTTTTCAACTACAGACTCGAACAAGAAGTCCATGTTCTCGCCCATATCTTCAGGCTCTTTTCCCGCAATACCGTTAAGAGCTGAAGCGTAAATAATAGGGAAGTCTAACTGCTCATCCGTTGCACCCAAGTTATCAAACAGATCAAAAATTTGATCGACAACCCAATCTGGACGAGACCCAGGGCGGTCAATTTTGTTCACAACAACAATCGGGCAAAGGCCTGCAGCAAAAGCCTTCTGTGTTACAAAGCGTGTTTGAGGCATCGGGCCGTCAACCGCATCAACCAATAGTAGAACACTGTCTACCATCGACATTACACGCTCTACTTCACCACCAAAGTCGGCGTGTCCAGGGGTATCCACAATATTGATATGGTAACCATTCCAGTTGATTGCTGTATTTTTGGAAAGGATGGTAATACCACGCTCTTTTTCAAGATCGTTAGAGTCCATCACACGCTCTACATCTTCGTTACGACCCAAGGTGCCGGACTGTTGAAGTAGTTTATCAACAAGGGTAGTTTTACCATGGTCAACGTGCGCGATGATTGCAATATTACGGATTTTATCTGTCACAATGTTTTGCCTGTTGTTCGGCCATGATGCAGCAGGCGCCTTCCCACACCAAAATGACTAAGGTGTGCGGAGCGTGTCAGATACAAAATAGCGGTCAAATAAGAAATCGGTTTGGAGCTGCTTTGATAGCGCTAGAAGACTGGCTCTAGGCGCTGGGGGCGGCAGTATACCCGAATTTAATTGACTTTGTATGTTTGCCGTACAAATTGTAACCAGAAAAGCAGTTTTTTTTCGGGTATAATCTCGCAACTTTTGGTTCGACGCATATTCCCCACATAAAGCACCGTTACCTTCTCTGACTTTAACGGCTATAACGAGATTTTGAAACATGGCAATACAACGAAAAGCGATTGCGCTTCTTTCTGGCGGTTTAGACTCCCTACTCGCCGTTAAAGTCATACAAGAACAAGGTATCCTTGTAGAAGGCGTTAACTTCTACACCGGCTTTTGTGTAGAAGGCCATACTCACGCCATTCGCAAAAAAGACGAGAAAAAACAAAAGCGTAACAACGCGTTGTGGTCTGCGGAATTACTCGGCATCAAGTTAAACATTGTCGATATCTCGGAAGAGTATAAAGATATCGTAATCAACCCCAAGCACGGTTATGGCGCCAACCTTAACCCTTGCTTAGATTGCAAGATTTTTATGGTTGAACAAGCCAACGCTATGCTCAACAAGGCTCGTCAGCTAGCAGTGGAGGGGGGCTTTGACTTTATTATCACCGGCGAAGTGATTGGTCAGCGCCCTAAATCTCAGCGGAAAGAAACCATGCCCATCATTGCTCGTGAATCCGGCGCAGATGATCGCCTATTACGTCCTTTATGCGCCCAAAACCTACCAGCAACATTGCCAGAACGAGAAGGCTGGGTTGATCGAGACAAAATGTACGACTTCTCAGGCCGTAGCCGCAAACCTCAAATGGCCTTAGCAAAAAAATTCGGTTTTGAAGACTACGCCCAGCCCGCCGGCGGCTGCTGCTTCTTAACGGATGAGTCCTACTCTAAGAAACTTGCCGACCTATGGAGCGCCCGTGGGGAGAAAGCCTACGAAATCGACGATATCATGATGCTAAAAATGGGCCGTCACATCCGACCAGCGCCCCATTACAAACTCATTGTCAGCCGTGAGGAAGGTGAAAACAACTTTATGATGGGTTACAGAAAACAATACCCGTCCATAAAAATCACCAGTCATTCAGGCCCATTAACCCTGATTGATGGCACCCCAAGCGATGACGACCTTATCTACGCTGCCAAAATTGCTGGACGCTTTAGTAAAGGTAGAATGGAAGATGAAATGACGGTTGAAATAACCAAACTCGGTGGCGTTACTACCACTCACACTATCAGACCAATGCGCCCCGAAGAAGTTGATCAAGGATGGTATGTATAATATGGCTCATCATCAGCTAGACACACAAGGGTTGCTATGCCCGATGCCCGTCATCAAAACACAAAACAAAATCAAAGAACTTGCTATTGGCGATACTTTGGAAGTAGTCGCCAGTGACCCAGGTGTTATGCACGACATCCCAGCCTGGTGTCGAATCAATGGCCACACCATCGTAGAAAGCAGCAAGGAAGATCGGCTGTGTACTATTTTAATTGAAGTCTGCGACAGCTAGACCTGCCAAAAGAAAGCCGCACCAAAATGGCGCGCAAGCGCCATTTACGCACCTCAACGGTGAAACATCAAACAACCAACAAAGACAACATACTTAACAAAACTGTCTGTATACCCTCAAACAAAGGCCAATTACGGCCCTCGCCTTCGTTTCAAGCCAACTTTTTACCACTTTTTCTCAAATTGCTGCCACAAACAGAGATTAGGACTTTTCAGATTCGAATCAATGGCATATATTTTGCCTTCTCGACAGGCATGACCAGAAACTCCTCGTTTGGTTAAACGGAAAAAACACCCAAAAGGTCGCTTTTTACCAAGATAGCTCATGCGATATTGAGTATCACAGCTGTCAGAGAACCCTAATGCCCCTATCGGGCGGCAGGATGAAAGAGGGAAACGATCATGATCTCAACAATCCAATTGGAGGACACCTAATAATGTCTGAGACTTTAAATTTAATAAAAGAAAATAACGTACGCTGGGTTGATTTGCGTTTCACCGATTCTCGCGGTAAAGAGCAACACGTTTCTATCCCTACTGGCGAAATTAACGACGCATTTTTCGAAGACGGAAAAATGTTTGACGGTTCTTCTATCGAAGGCTGGAAAGGCATTAACGAATCCGACATGATTCTTATGCCTGACGACAGCACCGCTGTTATCGATCCTTTCACTGATGAAGCAACACTAAACTTGCGTTGTGACATTGTTGAGCCTCTAACCATGGCTGGTTACGAGCGTGATCCTCGCTCTGTTGGCGCCCGTGCAGAAAAATACCTAGTTTCATCTGGTATCGGCGATAGCGCGCTATTTGGTCCAGAGCCTGAATTCTTCGTATTTGACGATGTTAAGTGGAAATCAGACATGTCTGGTTCCATGTACTCAATCAGCTCTGAAGAAGCAGCATGGGTTTCTCATGATGATTTTGACGGCGGCAACATTGGTCACCGTCCTGGCGTTAAAGGCGGTTACTTCCCAGTTCCTCCAGTAGACTCACTACATGACCTACGTGCAGCAATGTGTGCAGCGATGGAGTCTATGGGACTTGTTATCGAAGTACACCATCACGAAGTAGGTACTGCGGGACAGTGTGAAATCGGCGTTGGCCCTAACACTCTCGTTAAGAAAGCTGACGAAGTTCAGATTCTTAAGTACTGTGTACATAACGTTGCTCACGCTTACGGCAAAACAGCAACATTTATGCCTAAGCCAGTAGTTGGTGATAACGGTTCTGGTATGCACGTTCACCAGTCCATTGCTAAAGATGGCAAGAACTTATTCTCTGGTGATGTTTACGCAGGACTTTCTGAAGAAGCCCTTTTCTACATTGGTGGCATCATTAAGCACGCTCGCGCGATCAATGCTTTCACCAACGCTTCTACTAACTCCTACAAGCGTCTAGTTCCTGGCTTCGAAGCTCCTGTTATGTTGGCATACTCTGCTCGTAACCGCTCTGCTTCAATCCGTATTCCTTTCGTAGCGAACCCTAAGGCTCGTCGCGTAGAAGTACGCTTCCCTGATCCAACAATGAACCCTTATTTAGGGTTCTCTGCAATGTTGATGGCTGGCCTTGACGGAATCAAGAACAAGATCCACCCTGGCGATGCTGCTGACAAAGATCTGTATGACCTACCTGCAGAAGAAGCAAAGTTAATCCCTACTGTTTCTTCAACTCTTGAACAGTCTCTTGACGCACTTGCTGCTGATAACGAGTTCTTGCTACAAGGTGACGTATTCAGTGCAGACATGCTTGAAGGTTATATCGATCTTAAGCGTGAAGAAGTTGAGCGTTTAAACATGACAACTCACCCTGTTGAGTTTGACATGTACTACTCTTGCTAATCGCTTTTATAGCGCTTCGCGAGAAAAAACAGGCTAATTGAACGATCTCTTTTAGTGTGTTGAAGCAACGTTGAGTGATCCTCAACGGTTCTGTGAAAAAAGCCCCGACAAGGGGCTTTTTTTATGCCTTAATACAAGTAGGCAAGATCAACTATTATCAACTGCACCAAAATCACGCTCAAAGCAAACCGCAATCACACTATTACTCACAAAAACGAGAGATCAACTTCATGGATAGGGCTTCAAGCATTAGCACTTCATTACTCGTTGTTTTCATCGTATTCCTAGCTCAGCTAATGCTAGCCAATACCGCCAACAGCACTACGGTTTATAAGAATTATGACGCCAACGGCAACTTGGTATTTTCGGACGAGCCCTTTGAAGGTGCAGAGGCCATCGACGTAAAACCAATACCCACTATAAATCTACATCTTCCGAAAAACATACCAACATCAAGCACCACTACAGCTCCTGTAACCACCGACACCTATCAATCTCTCGACATCACATCCCCCGTAGCCGATAGCTCTATCGTAAATACTGCTGGGGCAGGCACAGTTAATGTTACGTCATCTCCAGGCCTGCAAAGTGACCACCAATACAAACTACTCATTAACGGTGAAAACCAAGGGACACAAAGCAGCAATAGTTTTGCAATTACCGGCTTATTCCGAGGTGCACATACTGCCGTTGCACAAATAGTAAAAGGCAGCGGAGAAGTCATTAAGGTAAGTGCGCCCGTTACTTTTTTCGTACGCCAACACTCCATTCGACACTAACCACAACACATCAAAAAAGAATACCTCCAATCCAGGTCGCACCAAAACAACGCATCACGCACTAAAAAACGATGCAACGCCTGTTTCCACAGTCTATTATTGTGCTAAACGGGGGCTAATTACGTCAACATTTACCAAAACACTCATAATCCCCCCCGGCAATTCGATAACTAAGCGTCTCTTTGCTTATCGAACACGCAACACCCAGCTAAAACACTACCAATCGGCCTAATTGCCCGAAATTAACACAAAGCTGGTTTGTTTTTTGCATTTACAGGTTAACTCAGCCTCTAACATCAGGTCCCTGACAAGTGACCTATAACATCCTGCATTTAGCACTCTGCATTTAACATAGATAATTTATGACCAACGAACTTTCAAAGATGTTATTGGATAACCTGACAACAGCCGTATTGTTGTTGGATGAGACGCTAAGGATACTGTACATCAACCCAGCAGCAGAACACCTATTTGCCACCAGCTCATCTCACTTATTAAAATCCCCCGTTGGCAGTTTATTCTACGAAGAAAACGGTGATGAAGACGAGTTAATACAATCACTCGAAAATCAACATCCATTTACTCGCAGAGAGACCACACTAATACTGGCCAACAGTGCACAACCTGCAATTGTCGATTACACCATCACCCCCTTGCTAACACCGGGTGAAAAGAACTTGTTAATGGAAATACGCCCACTAGATCGCCTACTGAAGATCAGTCGCGAAGACAGCATCATAAGTGCAAACAAAGCCACCCGCGCACTTATTCGCGGAGTAGCCCATGAAGTTAAAAATCCACTAGGGGGTATTCGTGGTGCTGCACAGCTGCTCGCAAGAGAGCTTGATGACAAAAATCTACATGAGTACACCGATGTAATTATTGGTGAAAGTGACCGGTTGCGAAATCTTGTCGATAAAATGCTTGGACCTCGAAAACTTCCTGACATCAAAGAAACCAATGTCCACCAACTACTCGAACGCGTACGAAGTATCGTAACCGCAGAATCTGGTGACTCCGTGGCGCTTATTCGGGATTATGATCCAAGCTTACCTGAGCTGTGGGCTGATGGGGACCAGTTGATTCAAGCGTTCCTCAACATTGTACGCAATGCCCGACAATCATTATCTGAAAACCCCGAACAACAAAACCCAAAAATAACACTACGCACTCGAGCACTTCGTCAATTCACTATTGGCAACAAAAGACACCGGCTAACCTGCGTTGTGGAAATAGAAGATAACGGCCCAGGCATTAGCGAAGAATTACAAGAAACCTTATTCTTCCCTATGGTCAGTGGTCGGGCGAATGGAACGGGCTTAGGCCTCTCTATAGCTCAATCCATATTGCACCAACATCGAGGCCTTATCGAGTGTAAAAGCGAGCCGGGAAAAACCATTTTTCGTTTACTAGTACCACTGGAAAAATCCAGTGGTACTGAGTCAAACAATATCGCATTAAGCAATACAGCATCAACTACTACGGCGCCACCCCAGGAGCATTAAGAGCATGACAAGCCAAGACAACATTTGGATTATCGATGATGACAAGTCCATTCGCTGGGTACTGGAAAAAGCGCTAGCACAAGAAGGCCTTGCCACCACTAGTTTTGAAACTGGTGACAGTGCAATGAACCGACTAAAAACCTCGCAACCCGACGTTATCATCAGCGACATTCGCATGCCCGGTACCGACGGTTTTGGATTATTAGCTCATGTTCAAGAACACTACCCTGAACTGCCAGTGATCATCATGACAGCTCACTCTGACCTTGATAGCGCCGTTAGCTCATACCAAGGAGGCGCATTTGAATACCTCCCTAAACCCTTTGATATTGACGATGCCGTATCTTTAGTTAAACGAGCGATCACACACAGAAAAGAGCAGCAAGTTGACGTTGTTGAAACGATTCAATCAAAAACAACAGAAATTATCGGTGAAGCACCTGCGATGCAGGAAGTATTTCGTGCTATTGGGCGCTTATCTCAATCCAACATCACCGTATTAATTAACGGTGAGTCCGGTACCGGCAAAGAACTTGTTGCGCATGCGCTACATCGTCACAGCCCACGATCACACCACCCTTTTATTGCACTCAATATGGCGGCAATCCCCAAAGACTTAATCGAATCAGAGTTATTCGGTCATGAGAAAGGGGCATTTACTGGCGCCAACACACAACGTAAAGGCCGCTTTGAACAGGCCAATGGGGGCACCTTATTTTTAGACGAAATTGGCGACATGCCTCTCGACACTCAGACACGTTTATTACGTGTGCTAGCGGACGGAAGCTTCTATCGCGTTGGTGGTCATACTGCTGTTGCAGTTGATGTTCGTATTATCGCAGCCACACATCAGAACTTAGAAAGCTTAGTGAAAGAAGGCAAGTTTCGAGAAGACCTCTTTCACCGTCTAAATGTTATTCGCGTTCACATTCCAAACCTAAGCCAACGTCGTGAAGATATACCAGAACTTGCCACACACTTTCTTAAACAAGCCGCAGAAGAGCTTAGTGTTGACGCTAAAGTATTATTACCAGAAACAGAAGAGTACATTAGCAAGCTTTCTTGGCCTGGCAACGTTCGACAGTTAGAAAACACCTGCCGCTGGTTAACCGTGATGGCATCGGGTAGAGAAGTCATGGTTACCGACTTGCCACCAGAGCTATTAGATTCTATAGAAGCAAAAGAGACGGGGGCAAATTGGGAAGATGCATTACGAAATTGGGCTGACCAGGAACTTGCCAAAGGAACGCGAGCATTGCTTGATAGAGCCGTACCTACCTTTGAACGCATTATGATTGAGACCGCCCTAAAACATACAGCAGGGCGTCGCCGAGATGCATCGGAGTTATTAGGCTGGGGAAGAAACACCTTAACGAGAAAGATAAAAGAACTGGAAATGGATGACGATACCGCGACAGAGGACGCCAGCTAGCTACCTTTTGTTTAAGGGCTGCTAATTTTTTTTCAGCAGCCCTTATTTCACCCACAAAAACTCACAAGTTCTATGTCGAACGTCATATTAATGATACTGTCATACCGGTTACGGGGTTATTTACGGTAGGATATTTACCTTGCTTGATTGGTATATTTACGATAAATAAGCTCTGTCTTTTTATAAATGTGCCCATCACCTTGAAATAGCTGGTTGGTTATCGGAGTTTTGTCCATGAGTAGTTATGATGTTGTTATTGTTGGAGGAGGTCCCTCTGGCGCCGCTGCAGCCTATGATTTAGCTGAGGCTGGTTTCCGCGTTATCATCTTGGATAAGAAAGAATTTCCACGCTTTAAGCCTTGTGCCGGCGGGGTAACGACAAAAGCCCTGCATTTATTTCGTTATTCTATTGCCCCCGTTATTCGTGCCACAACAAATACAATGGTGGTTGGACATGGCACAGGTAAACAAAAAACATTATCAACCAATGCCCCAATATGTGCATTAACCGTACGAACTGAACTAGATCAATTTTGCCTCGAGAAAACATTACAGCAACAAAATGTGACATTTGAGTTAATCCCAGGCATTAAGTCCATTCATCAAGAAAAAGACACGGTCACCTTAATCACCAAAGATGATCGTAGTTTTGAATGCCTCTATTTACTCGGTGCTGACGGTGCTCATAGCCAAGTACGTAAATTAACTGGAGAGTTTACTCCAGATAGAACAGCCGTCGCTTTGGAAGGCATCATTCCTTACGACCGTTTAAAAAACATTCCTGAATTCACCTTTGATTTTGGTGTTGTACACAAGGGTTATGGTTGGTTATTTCCAAAACATGATCACGTTAACGTCGGTTTATATACTCGTCGACCAGACGAGGTAAAAATCAGCAAGACACAATTAAACCAATATGTTCAAGCAAGACTTGGGGTAGATACCGTTGACCATGTTTGCGGATTTCCAATAGGGACCGGTGGTGAATATTATCAACCAACATCAGAACGTGTTTTTTTAGTAGGTGATGCCGGTGGCATGTCAGAAGCACTGTTGGGAGAGGGCATACATAACGCAATCAAATCAGGTCAAGCTGCGGCAAGTGCATTAATTAATGCCAAACGAAGCAATTTCAGCGCTTTAGAGGCATACAAAGAAGCGATTTACCCCGTTATGCATGACGCGTTGAACTGCAGAAAAGTCGCACGCGTTTTTTATAAAGTTTTACCGGTCTCTTATGCTTTCCTTAGTCGCTACCCTGTTGGGACAATGGCAATGAATGGATTTGCCGCTGGGTTAACGTTAACAGAATGCAAACACCATATGACCAGCTTTAAAATCGATCCAAAAGTCCTCGAACCGTCATCATTAACGGAATACTGCAATTAGTAACAACTCTTACAGGCCGGAAACATATCAGGCAACCGACCTGAGAGGATCTCATGAAACGGCTGTTTCACACTCTTTTTCTACTACATCGGTATTGGCTACCACAGCTTTCTTTAGTACATCTTTTTTCTTTGGTTCTTGCTGCACGTTATCACCAACGGACTTTTGATAAAGCGCATCAAATGACGCGTTAATAGCACGAACAAATTCTTCGCCGTCCGGCAGAATCTCTGGCGTTGTTGTCACGCCAATAGTAAATACATCCACGTAACTAGTCACATTCACCGTCAATCCGGCATAATCGTAAATAGGCGCGTTAAAAGACTGGCTAACCAATTTGGCACCATCAAAATATAACGGCACAGGTGATCCAGGTACATTGGTTATCACAACGTTAAAAATCGGCTTTAATAATTGAGATGCTTTCAGCTTGGTAAATGTCTTAGTAAGCGCTGCTGAGGTCATCACTGGAAGCTGGCTTAGCAACCGCTCCGCCTCAACCGTACGATTATAACGTAAGCCTTTTCTGCTATTAACATGGATCTTTTCCAAACGACCTAGAATACTTTTCTCATCAGTTTCCAATGAAACCAACATGGCAGCAACATCATTCCCCGTCGAGCAATCCTGTTCAGATTCTTTTGACTTGTCCCTTTTGGCATTTTTATCCCGAGTTGATATCGGAATCATCGCTATTAGCGATGTATCGGGAAGTGAACTTTCACTTTTCAATATATTTTCAAGCGCTCCAGAACAAATCGCAAGCGCCACATCATTTACCGTCACATTTGTCTGACTATCCTTGATGCCTTTTATTTTTCGTAACGGTAGGTCAACATGAACAAGTCGTCGATCACCACTTACCGCCACATTAAATGGTGTGGCCGGTGAGTTAAAGAATAATGGAGGGACATCTCCCGCCTCACTGACGCGTAAATTTGCTGAACGATTTACCGTTTCGGCAGTTCCTTTAACTAAATCAAACATTTGTTTTACGGAGTTTTTGGATTTCCAGATTTTTTTACCCACTAATGAACGGTAGCGAGGAAACTCCTCTGGCTCCCAATTGTCATCAGGCATTGCTCTAACATCTTCAGAAAAATCTAATAATCCCACCAATATTTCTTCGCCAGACATACCATCAATTGCACAATGATGAATTTTTATAATCAACGCAAAATCACCGACCTCTTTTAAACCTTCAACAAATTGTATTTCCCACAACGGTTTTTCTCTGTCCAACGGAGTACTGAAAAAGTCTTCTGCTTGCACCTGTAGTTCTGACGATGCTCCATTGGTTAGGTGATGTCGAAATAAATGTTCTTCTAAATCAAAATGAGGATCTTCTAGCCAATAAGGCAGATCAAGGTCTAACGGTATTTCTACCAATCGACGACGAAAGACTGGGGATGTTTGTAATCTCGATTGAATATGCTGTTTGAATCGTGCAAATGTCATTTTCTTATCGGTGGGCTGCTTGAAAACAAAGGTACCACCCACATGCATAGGTGCATGCTGAGTTTCAATATAAAGGAAATTTGCGTCTAAATAGGAGAGCTGTTTCATCGTGGATATCCATGATAACAGAGCTTGAAATGAGGAAGCCCTGTAATGCCTTAGTGATTATGGATATCATGCCATCACAGTGTACAGCTGTACACTTTTAATTTAATTATTCTGTCAACAATCTAAACATAATTCTGTCTGACATTACTCTCCCTTAGCCAAGAATATCAATAACATACTGTATTAATTAGTTTTTATAAAAAATAACAGACTATAAAAATAGCATCAACATACACCAATAAGTGAACAAACAATCACCTAAAATTTCTAATTAGTCGATTCTTGCCAATAAAGGATTCTATCATGCCCGCGAAAGCGACCAAAGGTCGCTGTTGATGAAGGCAAATCATCAAACATATCACCATCTGATAATTGATCCACTGCATCCCAGTTATAGAGCAGCCACGGATAATCATTAGCTGAGTCCAATAACTGCACTTCTATTGCAGCAGTGGACCCTGCTCCAGGGGCTGAAAAACTAAAACCAGCAACACCATCGTCAAAAGGGTCGTTAGCAATAGTCCCTGTTGTACTAGAGCTATCAATGACAATACCATCGATATCCCCGGGCGCAGGATTATCGGTGGCAGAGTCTCCGTCATCATCAACAGCATCATCATCAATTACATTAAGATCAAAATTAGCATCGGTTAAGGCTGCTGTACAATCATCAAGTCCATTAACCACGAATCCACTCTGCCCCAAGTATTCAATATTTACCGGAAGCGCTAATGGTGCTGTTTCTGGGCCAAAAGCATTTTCTAAACGAAACCGACCAAAAAACTGTTTCTCATCTGGTGCTGTCATTGTCACAACAAAAGGGTTGGTAGTATCTATTGGCAAACCCGCAATACTACCACCACTATTCACTGCACCTGTTGCATGCACTGCAGATATACCATCACTATCCGTTAATTGGGTGACAAGTAAAGGGAGGTCAATAACGTAATCTGCCACCTCGGCATTAGCGTTTCGTGTATAAGTAAAGCTATCGGAGGCACTCAATGTAAAGACAGTACGATACGGAGTGCTATCATCGACAACACCAGGGGGTTGATACACAATAGAAACCGGCATCGCTGTCACCGCATCCGCTCCAATATTATTGGAAGCTACGGTAACAGGAGTAGTCAAATGCATAGGATGCATTGAGGTCGTGCCTAATTTTTTGAACCCCTCTGCACCACCACTTATTCCCAGATAATTCTGCAAATCGTTCCCGCTACTATCTTTCGCGGTAACTGTAATAGTTGGCTGACTACTTGTGGCATAGGTGAATGCTTGGCCAATATAGGTAAAATCATTACAGACACTCTCAAATATACCGGCACTTAGGGTCAACTCATAATGATCGGGGGTGAAACGACCAACATATCCAGAATTCCCATAAATGGCATGTGATCCTGAAGTTGCATTAACCCCCAAATAACTACCGTCTTTAATAACGCCTACAATATCAATCAGCCCGACCTTACTATAGGTAGCAGTACTGCTCGTTCCCGCCCCAGAAGTAAAACTCGTCACTTCGGTACCTCCCGCAAAGGTACCCAGTGTCCCGGCAGAAGGCAAACGGTGTTCTGCCGTTAAAGTGACATCTTCACCCGTACTTTCATTGCCGAAATTAGGGGCAACGGCGTTATCAGAAAGATCAGCATAACTAGCCGGATCTGAGCCAGGATACCCATTTGGTATACCGGCACCATTACCTTCGCCTGTTTCCCACAACACACCTCTGACACCAATGGAAAAACCTTCCCCAACCTTTTTATAAGCAGCACCGCTCCCATCAACCGCCGTGCTGTCACCTACCGCATACACATGCAACCCAAAAGGGCGAACAACAAATGCATTTGAACTTCCGGATAACGTTGGACCACTGGAAGGCAAAGTTGACTTTGCATGCAATTTAATTTGGCCAACATCATTAAATAAAAATGAAAAAATTGCTTGCCCCGATGCATTAAAATTCATAGGTACCGTGGTGAAATTTGAACTTGGGCTCGAGAAATCGAAGGTTGCTTGATTGGCACTTCCGGTCACTTGAACCGTGGAGTTGCCTGTAAAGCTCAATGTATTGGAAGAGCAAGCGGTAGGATTTTCACATTCATAGGCAATTTCAACATTTGTTGCGCTCGTTAAGGCAGCTTCACATGCCCCAGTGTCTGAATTTGCTTCAATTGCCCTTAACTGCAACGTCTGAGAGTTTGTCTTTCCTCCGACTTGAGTAGCAATTGGCGAAGACCCAATATAAGTACCATCGGCGTAGAATCGAAAAGCAGTCTCAACAAAATCAATATCCGGATCTTCCGAACTGACGCTGTCAGTAATGTTCCCCCCATCTGCACTAACATCAAAATCTACGTTCGTTAAAGCAGAAGTGTGTGTGACATTAAAACTGACGCTCGAATTACCATTGGCGACCGTAACACTACTAGGCATACTATCTAAACTTGAGGACGCAGAAATCAGGACAGTTTCATTTTGATCAACATTCACTGGGTCATGCCCTGTATCATGAAGCTCCAATGTCACTTGTAACGTTTCACAGGTTAACGCAGGTGACGCTGAGAAACTAATTTCAATATGATCGCCATCATTACCTCCCCCGCCGCCACAGGCAGCCATAATAGAAACCGAGACCAGTAATAGTAAATAACGAATATTCATCATTCTTTCGCCCTCAGCTCAACCACCCGCTGAGCTGCATCTCGCCCGCTGCCGCAAGTTGCAGTACTTGTTAAGGTATAATAGTCAATTAAATCAACAGTGGCTGTGTCGCAGTCCACTTCTACAGAACAACCATTTAATCCTGTCAAACCACTGTTATCTACGTAGATATTATTAATGCAATTTGTTTCTGTTCCTGTGACAGCAAACTTTCTGGCTAAGCCAATTTCCGCACCTGACTCCGCAGCATAAAATGCTTTTATTGAATTAATATCCTGCCCAAATGCAACATTTGAAGACTCACTTAACGAGGTTATCGCAGCAACAATCATTGCCAATACAGTGATAATAAAAATCGCCGCGGGCAAACCAAAACCTTGTGTGCTTTTTGAATTAGGGGACATTTCGAATAATCACCTCGTAATCCAACATTTGTGTTTCACCACCTTCTGACAAAGTCATATCTATACTCACTACGCCATTTCGTGACAAGGTGGCTGATACATAAGAGAACGTAGCGCTAGTTAGGCTATTTGCCAACACTTCTCGTCCACCAGCAAAGGTTGTTGGTCGACTGGTTCCCATCGCACTTTGAAACCCATAGTTTTTATAACGAAACAAAATCCCCCCGCTATAACAATAAGTCACTGGATCTTTTACAATAAAAAAACGTCGCTGCGGTGAATCCGCTAAAAACTGATGATTAGAACTTAAGGTAACACCCTCTTCATCACCAGCAATAACCGCAATCGTACTAATCAAAGAAGATATTGGCCCTGGATCCGCTCCGCCATACACTTGTGATAAAGATGCGGGGAAAACAGCAATGCGATCATAAGTCGTATTTAAGCTAGCTGCGTAATTGGTTTTAACTGCAGTTATTGTTGTCGATGCCGTTAATATCGGTATATCGGTATATTGTGATCCTCCTGCTATTGGAACAAACTCAATGCACTCGCCACTACCATCAACACGAATGCTATTGGGTAATGCTTCTCTCAGTTCCCGTGACATTTTTTCCATTGCAATAATACCAATGGAAGCAATTCGCTGGCGTTCTGCCGAGTCAATAACCCCTTGCGTAGTCTGGCTAATAAATCGTACGGACCCCACTGACAAAATACCTAATATAACAATCACAATAATCAATTCAATCATGGTAAAACCATGATTCATCTTTCTAAAACTGACTGTTCTCTCACTGAATGAGCGCACTAGTAATTTCCCTTGTAGGCATAAAATACCATTGTGCTTTGACCTGGCGGCGTAACACTCACCTTAATTCTTTTTGCGTGAATATCACTTCCACTACTATTAACTGCTCCCCCAGCATCATCACAAGTCACTTCTACTGCAATTAAATAATTGTCATAACTTGTATCCAACGTCCCGCTTGCCCCTACTGGTACTGAATTTGTCGTGTTATGAAAATCATCAACATCATCATAGGTCGCCCGAGTTTCGACTCCATCTGCTCCAATCGATGTGCAGGAAGTTGACGCGTTTGCAGGAACTCCACCTACAGGTGAATTTTCATCAAAACGTTTACTTAGAATCTCATCAAGATAAAGCTGTGCTAATTTAATGGTTTTATTTCGCCATAATGGATCTGCACTATGAGACATAGCACCACTAAATGCTCCCAACATTGCAGCTAACGCTATTGATATAACAACAATGGTGATAACCAATTCAATTAAGGTGAAACCGCTTTGTGGGCGAGGAGTAACAGTGAACATCATAATTGGCAGACTCCGCTATAAGCAAACCCTGTTGAGGATAAACATACCTCACGATCAGAATCACCCACAAATAAGAACTGGATGTTATTGCCACCAGAAAGACTCGCTGCGTTGTTATAGGTAAATGTCTGAGGGCTTACGAAGGGTAATGCATCCTGAAGCAGAGTCGCACTTTCCCGCTCAGCTGTTGATTCAACAAATACATCTCCAGTACTGCAACTGCTTTCACGTACTTCAAAAACCCAATCATCCGAAGTTTGAGAAACACATAAAACAATTACCACCTGCTGTTGAGCGAGAGCTGACTGTTGTGCAAGCAACGACATCGAGATCAACTGATCTTTAGCAATAAAGGTGACGTAGTTGGATTTTGATGAGAATAAACTTGAGGCACTTACAGACAATATACCCAAAACGACCATCACCATGATCAACTCGATCATGGTGAAGCCTGCATTTTTTACTGCACAATATTCAGTGATAGAACCACATTCTTTATGCATCGATTTATTTCTCTGCATAAAGGGTGTTATTTTTCTACATGGGGGTATTAACAACCCGCTACTTGCCTGGTTGAAGTAGCTCCCGTCGTAGCACTATAAACAAAAGAACACGTTGCAGCAGTAGGAGAACCATCTACTGATATCACACCTGCAGCAATAGAATAATCATCCCCAATCTGAGATGCCGCGACAATTCCAGCCGCATCAGCAGTTGCATACCCAGTAGCACTCATCGTTACCGCTTGCCCATCCAAAGTAACCGATGCACTAGCAGTTGATCCATCAACTATCCACTTAGCATGAGCAATAGCCGAAGCTGATTTGACAGCACCCAGACCTCCATCTAATGTTGCGATCCTTGCATCATTGCCCAAATCTGCGAATTTAGGTAACGCAAATGCGGATAAGATCCCCAGTATCACAATTACCATAATTAATTCTATTAATGTAAAACCACTTTGACGTGTACTTATCGCTTTCATAATCTGCCCTTTACTGCTTATTCAAAAATTGGAGTTTAAATACTGGTAATCACTTCGCCCGTACGAGCGTCATAAATAATGTTGTCGTTTCCTTCAGCGTTTTGATATCGAAACCGACAATTACCACTAATCGTATCTGCTAAATAGTCTATACCCTCTAAGGCTGTTGAGCCTGCTTGAGGAGCGTTAGCAACAAGCAGCGCGCCCCACAACCTCACACACCTATCAGCACTGGACATCACATCACTGTGATTTGATCCACTTCCCTGACCCGCGTCTGTTGGCCATCCATCTGAACTTGTAGCGACATTGTCGATACCAAACCCATCAACACCATCCACTTCCGTATTATTACCGTTTGCAATCCACTGACTTCTTACCATCACAACCGCAGAAGCCAACGCACCACCCGTACCTTCAACAACTGCTCGATGAGCGTTGTCATGAGTATCCATCATTCTAGGTAATGCAACTGCTGCAAGAATACCCACAATGGAAATCACCACCATTAATTCAATTAAGGTAAAACCGTTTACTCTTTTAAAAAACACCGTCTACCCCTAACACCAAATACCAGTACCAAAAAAATACCTAACCTAAATTTCTTCTTAATAAAACTATAGACGTATTTTTAACCTTTTTAACGTACCACACTTTTATTTATGGCTTTATAACAAATTATTCTGTTAACCTAATGCTTCATGGCAGAACCCATATCCCACATCGGTAAGAACACCCCTAGAGCTAGAACTAACACCATCATACCGAGAGCCACTAAGATAATCGGCTCGATGGCGTCGGACAATTGTTTAAGGTCGTAATCCACTTCTTCTTCATAAAAATCAGACACGTCATTCAATAATTTATCAATTGACCCTGTTTCTTCACCAATAGAAATCATCTGTAATATCAACGGTGTAAACATATTGGTCGCGGCGGCCGTACGCGCAAAAGAATCACCACGTTCAATCCCTCGCTTCATATCAGCAATACAACCACTGATATATTTATTCCCTACAGTACCTTCTACAATCGTTAAACTTTGTAAAATAGGAACACCCGATTCATACATCATTGCAAAAGAACGAGTAAACCGGGACAACGCCGTTTTTTCAAAGATAGGCCCTATAATCGGTAACTTTATCTTTTTCTTATCCCACCAGTACTCACCTTCTTTCGTTTTTATATAACGTAAAAACATAACCACGGATCCGACAGAAACCAAAAGTATAAACCACCAGTATTGAACTGTGAATTCTGACGTTGCCATCAATATTTTTGTTGGCAACGGTAAATCCGCACCCAATTTCTTAAACACTCCAGCAAAAGAAGGAATAACAAACATATTAATAATAAACATTGCGACCCCCATTGCCCCCATAACCATCGTAGGATAACGAACGGCTTGTGTGACTTGGCTGCGAGTTTGTCGCTCCATTTCGAGGTGGTGCACAAGTTTGTCAAAAGCGTCATCCAACTTTCCCGTACTTTCCCCTACATGAACCAGCCCCACAAACAATTCAGAAAATATCTTAGGGTGGCCACCCATTGCTGCAGCCAAGGCTGTTCCAGTCGACAGCCGACTCATAATGTTTTTTAACGCATCAACTAGCACAGGCGACTTAGAGTATTCAGCCAGCCCACCGATCGCCTGAACAATGGGCACACCTGCTCGAGACAACGCTTTCATCTGTCGACAAAACATACTAAGTTCATCGATTGTGGGTGGCTTAGGTGGAAATATCTTACTAAGATCAATATCCTGACTTCGTTCTAATTTCTTTTCCGTGATTTCAATCGGTGTTATTTTTCTTGAAATCAACTGATTAGCCACAGCTTCAGAGTTAGGTGCATCAATAACACCTTCTACAGAATCGCCACCCGCGCTTCGACCTCTAAACGTATATTCCGTCATATATCAGCCAAGGATCGATCATCAAGCGATGCTGTTATTTTAAAGACTTCCTGTAACGAGGTGAGCCCTTCACGCGCGTAATCCAATGCGCACTGAGACAGTGATCTAAAATAGGGGTTTGCGGCAGCGGCGGTAGCAAATTCTGCAGCGTCATTACGTCGCAAAGCTTGTAACATTGGCTCATCCAATTCCAACAACTCATACACACCCATTCGCCCGGAATAGCCGGTGTTATTACAATGATGGCAACCCCGCCCAAGAAAAAACGATGAATCCAAAGCGGCCCCATCAATATGACTAAGCCAAGTGCTTTCTTGGGGGGTTAACACATAAGGTGCGCTGCAATGTGTACATACTTTCCTCACCAATCGTTGGGCGATAACTGCTCGCAAAGATGATGCAACTAAGTACGCATCACATCCCATGTCAATCAAACGCATTGCGGTAGACACGGAGTCATTGGTATGTAAAGTCGACAACACCATGTGCCCCGTCATCGCTGCTCGCAACCCAATTTCGGCAGTTTCATGATCCCGCATTTCCCCGACTAGAATAATATCGGGATCTTGACGTAACGCACTACGTAAAACTTTACTAAAAGTCAGCCCAACTTTCGCATTTATTTGTACTTGAGATATTCTTGGTAAGCGATATTCTATCGGATCTTCAGCAGTAATAATTTTAATTTCTGGTTTATTCAATTGTGCCAACGCAGAATACAAGGTTGTAGTTTTACCACTTCCTGTTGGTCCAGTAACAAGCACCAACCCGTTCGGCCGCTCAATAAGGCTTTTAAATCGACCACTTATTCTTTCCGGCATACCTAATTTATCAACCGTCAATGTACCATCTGATTGATCCAACAGTCGCATTACTACGCTCTCACCAAAAGCAACCGGCAGGGTAGAAAGACGAATATCGATACTTTTATTCATAATACGGATATTAAAACGACCATCTTGAGGAAGACGTTTTTCTGATATATCCAATCCTGACATTATTTTGAGGCGAGAAACTAATGCCGATGCAATACGTTTCTCCTTCATTATTTGTTCTTGTAATTCACCATCAATTCTTAACCGGACTCTAAGTACTTGTTCGTCAGGTTCGATGTGAATATCCGATGCCCTTACCTGAACTGCATCCTCAAAAATACTTTGTAATAAACGTACAACAGGTGCTTCCGCTGTATCAGAAGATGTCGCCAATGCCTCTAAATCAAAATCTGTTTCTTCTAGTTCGTCTTCAAGCTCAGTCGCAATTGTGGCAATCTGCTCCTGACGTCGATAAACCCTATCTAGCGCACTCAGTAAATCATCCTCTTTTACAAAGGCAGGATGCACAGGGCGTTTTAAATGGCGCTGCAACTCATCAATGACTAACAGATCCAATGGGTCTGCCATTCCAATTAGGTACCCATCAGGCTGCTCAGATAATATCAGAGCCCTATATCGTCTAGCGTGAGACTCAGGCAACCCAAGAATCAAATCATTATTAAGCTTAAAATGGGTAAGATCGACAAATGGATAACCAAAGTGATCAGCCAATGCCTGCAATAAAAGATTGTCTGTAGTGAACCCTAAATCAACAACCGCTTTACCGATCTTTTTCCCGGTATTTTTTTGCTCAGCTAATGATTTCATGAGTTGATCTTCTGTAATCAACCCTTTTGATACAAGCAGATCACCGATTCTTACTTTTGCAGGCCTCGCCATAATTACGCTCCCTATTTATTATTGTAAAATTGAGGGAAACGTTTTTTTATTCTATCTTCTTCGTTCTGCCAAGTCTCTGATGATACAACGACCGGCTTTAACATTATAACCAGCTCACTCTTTACCGTAAGATCACGCCTTTGCTTGAATATATTACCTAAATAGGGAAGGTTAGATAAATAAGGTACGCCTGCAGTATTTTTATTCGTTTTTTCCTGCATTAAACCACCGATCACAACTACCTGGCCGCTTTTCGCCTTAATAACACTGTCGGTTTCCCGAATAGTACTAAACGCCAGCGGCAGCGATACTATAATCTCGCCAATACCGATATCCTTTACTCTTTCTTCCACTTCAGTAATGGTGGGATGAACATGCAGCACCACCTCATCATCCTCACCTATATGGGGCGTAACATCTAATGCTATACCTGAAAAGAACGGCGTTAAACTTATTTCTGGAGATTGACTTGTTGTTGTACTTGAACTGGTGACATCATTTGATATATCCGTTACAAAATATTCATCCGTTCCAACTTTAATAACCGCCTTTTGATTATTTACCGTTGATATTCTAGGACTAGAAAGCACATTCACATCACCATGTGATTCCAACAATTGAAGTACGGCATTAAAATTGTCATAGTTCAAACCTAAGGTAAAGAAACCTTCAACTGTATTATCAATGAGTGTTGTAAACGTATCGGGCGTCATTTTCCCAACCACCTTCTTGGTTGAAAGTTTCATATCCCCATCATAACCTAAACCAAATGTATCCCATTGAATTCCCGCTTGGTAACCCTCGCTCAGAATAACCTCAATGATTTTTGCTTCGATGATAACCTGTTTTTTTAAGCTTAACTCCGCTCGATCCAAGAAATCACCAACGTTTCGTAACTCTGATGGATAAGCTCTCACCATTACAATTCCCGACTGAGGGTCAACAACAACTCGACGCCCCTCACCCGAACCTACCACTGTGTTAACAATCGACTCTAGCCTATCCCAAAAACCAGTATGAGACTCTGTACGTACCTCACTACTCTGAACTTCAGAAGATCCTCCACTACTCGATTCTGAGGACTCATCATCTTCGTCACCACCGCCTGACTGAGTTATCTGACCACTACTTACCCGCATGGAAGACTTTCCTACACGACTAATATTTAGATAATTAACGCGAAAAATTTTATTTTTTAGCTTCTTGGGAACAATCTGGTACCCATACGCTTTCACTAAATAATCAAACCCATAAACATCCCTAACGGCATCCAATGCTTCTTCTAGTGTCACTTTTTTAAGGCGAATAGTAATATCACCCGCCACACTAGGGTGAACGACCATGTTCAGATCTGTACCTTCAACTAAACTCATAAAAAAGGCGACTGCCGGAACATCATTCGCAGACACATCAAATCGTATATTTTCCTTAGACCTTTCTATACTATCCTTTTGATTCACTTCATCAATTTTTTGTTGCGTGATGGCATTCACGCTTCTAAGTTGTGTGTTTTCTTCAACAAGCCGTTTATTTATCTCACTTTCTGACAGATTTATTTCGCCCTGCTCCTTGCCTGACTTCACAGACACATTTTTCACAACAACATCGCCACCAAAAGAACCTTTTCCCTTTGATAAAATTGTATCTGGAATTGATGCACACGACACAAGCAACAACGTCACAACAATATATACAGGTATTTTCATCGCTCAACCCCCTCACGATTTTTAGCCGGACCTAACCGCAGATCGAAAATCTTACCTTTTCTTTTCACAACAACACGCTCTTTTTCAATAGAGATAATTTTTACCCCTGAAACCTCCCCGCCCTCCTTTACCGTCTTATTATTAAGAACAGCAAATTTCCGTGCGGGGGAAATCAATATCATTTGTAAATCCAACTCACCATCCATCATCTCTTCAATAACACCCGAAGAAACACTGTATTCTGGAGGCTGCATTGGGTCATTCATTGAAAATGCATATCCCGAAAAAAATGCCAAAATAGAAGCAGCAACATACGCCAATGTTAGAATAATATTTTTTTTACAGAAAATTATTTTACTACCTTCAATAAACACCTATCAGCTCCTTACTCGTACTCAATGTATGCACATTAAGTTCAAGTACTCCTATAGGGTATTTTTTCGACTCGAATGTCATATCATCCCAATATACTTGCTCTGCCATCTCTTCTATATTCTTCAAGTAACTCTGCACTTGATAATACGTACCTTCCAACGACATTGTTAAATCATGCTTAAACAATCCACTGGGCTTTTTCCTCTCTGCATCAAAATAGATAGGTTCTCCTGATGCACTTTTTACACTATTAATCTTTAACGCCGATTGACGACTTAAGAGGTAACCCAATATTTTTGGCATTTTTTGTGGATCAATTAATCGCTTTGTTTCATTTTTGATGATTTCTTCCAATTCTTTTACTTTTTTGTTTTTTTTCTCTATAGCATTTCTTAAGGAAACATTGGGATCATTGGCCTGCCGCTTTATCAACGACTCCATAGATTTCTGCATCACTTCCATTTCTGGCCCTATTGCTGCCAATTGTTGCTGCAGTTCTTTCCTGTGTTTTAAAAATGGATCCAATACAAATTGATTGTATATACCAAAAATCACAGCAACGATCGTAACTGCGATAATCACCCGCTCTCGAGGACTAAGTGCATCTACTTTATCTCTAACTTCAGCGACTTGTGATTGCAGACTCACTGGCATCTACCTCGCTACTAAGTATAAACTTTAAATAATCGGATCCCTTTTCAGCGCGCTCTAGATCAAACAAACTAAACGAGGTCCCCATCAATGTCTCCGATGTCTTTAGACTATCTATATACCGAGGAATGAGATCAGGATGTTGTGTATTACCGACCAATCGGTAATGATTCCCATCAGTTTTTATCGAGAATTCTGTCAACCATACACCGTTAATACTTTTTTCAGCAAGACCGTTCATAACAGAGGAGAATGAGAATGTTTTTTTACTCGACTTCCCCCCCAAAAAATTTACCAATACTTTTTTACTTTTAACATTTTCATTAATATTGGCAATTTTAAGGCGTAACGCCGGATCTTCTTTAGGCTCGACAAAACTAGCCTCTAGCGTCTCAAGTTGATCACTCATACGTTGTTTCTGGTTAAGCGCCACATCCGCATTTTTCTCCATCGCGTCCATCATGCTCATTTGAACAACGGTAAAGATGGAAAACACCACAACAAATGCCCCAGAAACCATGACAATTTGCAATGATGAGAGAAATATAACCTTCTTCTTAAACTCATCCCGAAAGAAGTTAACCTGTTGCGAGAACTGCTGTTCCACTGGCGCCCCCCTTCATCGTATGGCTTTGTTGCTCTTCACTTCCGGCCAGTGCCGCACCGATAGCGTTAAAACAGAAATTGGCAATATCCAGCCTCTTTTCTTCTATTTTGAAATTTCCCTGAAGATTAAGAACCTCTAAATCAGCAGACACTTTATTTTCGAGGTCTGCCGCGACTTGATGTAATAATTCATTAGTCGGCATAAAAATAATACGCCCAACACCCGACATACCTAGCTGGCTCTCGTAATAATCCATAGATCGCTGAATATCTAATGCCAATGCGTCTGTTCTTGAACCCGTATCTAACGTCAACTCACCTACAGCTTCACCAGGGGACAAACTTTCTAAGCCAATTTCAATGGATCGAGACAAATACAACAAACCACTTTCGGTTAGATTTATCACCCCGCCTTTTTGACCCAGCGTGACAAACGCAACTCCCATGCTTCCAATACCGTCAATATGTTTCCCATATTGGCAAATTGACAAGTCATTAATACCAATAGACTGTATATCTAGCTCCGCATCTTCAGCCGCTTCAACAATAGACTTGACGACCTGTCGCTCAACAATACTGGCATATATCATGTTCATACGACCACGATACGCAGCAGGAGGTAACCGAAACACGTCCACAACAACGTCATCTAATGGCTGTGAAATCAAATCTTTTACACGCCATCGAACAGCATCACTTAGCTCTGCATCATCCACATCTGGCGCATCAACAAGTAACATATCGTAGAATTTTGGGTGCAAGGTGAAAAAGCAGGGGGTTCCGCCAAGCCCATGCTGTTTAACCATGTCTTTTAAACAACTTTGCCATTCACCCGGCCCACAGGCACGATAATCCACTGTAGATAAACCACCCGAACTGATAGACAAACAGGCAACTGCTATCCCTGTGGGTTTTATTTCAATACCCAGTACTTCGGCCGACCCTTGGCGCCCTATTTTTAAGAATTTCTTTAACGCTTGTAACATCGTCAATCACTCATACAAACCTTATTTCGATAGGCTATTACTTCGAGTGTAGACCAGTGTTAGCAATACGCTTGAATTCGAGCTAAATAGCACAAATCGGAGCAAGAACACTTTTTCTTATCACTCTTTGACGGCTAATCCAGTTAGCTAATTCAAATAAGCCTTTCATAGGGCAACCTCAAGCAAAACCCACAGGATAATCATGGCTACTCTAAGGCGCTTGCCTCAATAAACCAAGCAAAGCAGATATTTTCCGACATTGCTAGCCGCGTTGAGTGCATCTCTCTTGACGCAGCCAGCTCCGAAGGATATAAACAGCCTTGCACTTTTAGGTGCCCATATACCGCCAATCTATAAAGGTAATGGGAGAATCGGGAAACCGGCAAAACTCCGGTACGTGCCCAACGCTGTGATGGTGATCGCTTAACAACAAAGCCACTAGACTTATCTCTGGGAAGGCATTTAAGCGAGTTGACCCTAAGTCAGAAGACCGGCCTAAAAGATATTAAAGAGTCGTGTGGACAAACACTCTGTTGATTTTCCATTAAGGGGAATACCTTGGAAAACTGTGCTGAATTGTTAAATCAAGATTTTTGCTTTTCTGACGACGAGCGAGAAGCACTCTACAAAACGATCTTTAATCGCCGCGATGTCCGTGGCCAATTTAAAGCTGACGCAATCCCTGATGACGTGTTATCCCGTATATTGCATGCTGCTCACCACGCACCTTCTGTTGGTTTTATGCAACCCTGGAATTTTATTGTTATACGCTCCGATGAAACCAAACAAAAGGTTCACAACGGGTTTAAAGAAGCAAATGCAGAAGCCGCTGAGATGTTTGAAGCCGAACGTCAAGATACCTACCGTGCTTTAAAGTTGGAAGGCATCATTGAGTCACCAATTAACATTTGTATCACCTGTGATCGCGCCCGTAGCGGTCCAAATGTTATTGGCCGTACCCACATAAAAACCATGGATCTTTACAGCACCGTTTGTGCCGTGCAAAATCTATGGTTGGCAGCCAGAGCAGAAGGCCTTGGCGTTGGCTGGGTAAGTATTATTAAGCAGCAAACACTAAAAGATGCGCTTAACATTCCTGACGATATTGTCCCCATCGCTTATCTTTGCGTTGGTTATGTTTCCCATTTCCATAAAAAACCAGAATTAGAAACGGCAGGCTGGCGTAAACGCCTACCTTTAGAAGACTTGATTTATTTTGACCAGTGGAATGAAAAAAGAAACGCCAATGAAGAAAACCTAATACAACAGATAGAAAGTGACATTGGTTTTGCTGAGCAGTTTATTCAGTACGATTAAAGCAGGTTCAACAACTATATCCGTTAATTCGATAGACATGCATTTTACAATTCCCACTAGGCTCTCGGGGTCGACCTGGAACCTTAGGCGCGAACTAACAACAGCGTCACTCCGTCACTCCGTCACGAAGCCTATTTGACGCCACGCTTCATAAACTATTACGGCAACAGAATTGGACAAATTCAAACTTCTACTGTCAGGCATCATTGGGATACGCAAACAGTTTTCAACACCTAAATCATCACGAATCTCTTGAGACAAACCTCTTGTTTCAGGGCCAAACATCAAATAGTCACCTTTCTTAAATACTATCTGAGTATGATTTTTAGTGCCTTTCGTAGTCAGCGCATACAAACATTCAGGTTTTTCTGATTCCAGGAATGCTTGATAATTTTCATGCGTTTCTAAATTTGCAAACTCATGATAATCCAACCCGGCTCGACGTAATTTTTTTGTATCCAAATCAAACCCTAACGGTTTAATAAGATGCAATTTACACCCCGTATTCGCTGCAAGTCGTATGATATTACCGGTATTCGGCGGAATTTCAGGTTCAAACAAGACAATATTAAACATAACGCAACCACATACAACTCAGCAAACAAAAAACCCGTGTTGCATTCGCATAACACGGGCTTATGGCAATTTAACAATCACAAGCTTAATGTGTTGCTTCACCGTCTGATTTTTCTTTCTGTGCTTGCTGCTGACGACGCACTTGCTCTGCAAATGCGGCTTCGAAATTAATCGGTTGTAACAATAACTGCGGGAATGTTCCGCGAGAAACCACATCAGACACGGCTTCACGTGCATAAGGGAACAATATGTTAGCGCACACTCCTTTTAACACATGCTCTAACTGAACCCCTTCGATACCTTCAATAGTAAACAAACCGGCTTGCTGCACTTCTACAAGAAAAGCCACTTTATCTTCGACTTTTGCGGTTACTGTTACTTTTAATACAACTTCATGAACATTTCCTTCAACCACGGAGGAGGTATTATTCACTTCTAAATTTACTTCAGGCTTCCATTCTTTTTTAAAAACACCCGGCGCATTGGGGGCTTCAAAAGACAAGTCCTTTAGATAAAGGCGCTGTAGTTGAAAATTATTCTTCGCTGGTTGCTGTGCTTCTGCCATTGGTGTCATTCCTTACCAAATAAATAGTATTTTTAGTGTGTTATTTTTAATATGTAAAATATAAATCGGCATTCTTGGTTATCGGGAATAACTAACTTGTCAGCATGGGTTCAAGCTTTCCTGCTCGTTCCAATGCGAACAACTCATCACAGCCGCCAACATGCTTATCGCCAATCCAGATTTGAGGCACCGTACTTCTACGGCTCAACTTTTCCATTTCCAGCCTCAACTTAGGCTGACGAGAAACATCAATATCGTCAAATCCAACACCTTTACTGGTCAGCAAATGCTTGGCCCTTACGCAATAAGGACACCAAGGTGTTGTATAAAGCTTTACTACATTCATAATACTACTTCGGCTCTGTTAACCCTTAACCAACGGCAAACTATCCGCTGACCAGGTCGCAATACCACCCGTTAAACGACGAACATCTTTAAATCCGTTCTTCGTTAAAATCTTACCTGCTGCACCAGAGTGCTGCCCCATCTTACATACCAATACAATGGGGGACTCTTTGTGAGAATTCAACTCTGAAATTCGCTCTTCCAGCTTTGCGAAAGGGATATTGTTGGATTCTGTGATGTGTCCTAGTGCAAATTCTTTACGATCCCGAACATCGAGCACCATGGCGCCCTGGCTGTTCACCAAATTAGTTAGCTGCTGAGAACTCACTGCAGCACCACCTCTTCGTGATTCTAAAAACAAAAATGCAGCAAGCAAGCCAAAAAAACTACCCACTAATGCCATATGACTTAGTGCAAACTCAATAACGCGGTCCATTAACGGCCCCTATCTACGTAAATAATCAACTAATTTGAGGTTGAGCAGTATACACCCAAGCGGAGAAAGGCCAAACCCTCTGCTTTATCTAGTGCCAAATTAAGGTAAAATGGGCACCGCTTCACTTTGATTTACCCATAAACGATATAAAAGGTGCTATACCAGTGACCATTACCTCTAAGCGTAAACCCCATGTGCTTGTTATCCTTGATGGCTGGGGCCATCGAGAAGCCACCGATAATAATGCCATCGCCCACGCTAACACGCCTTGCTGGGATGAACTTTGGTCAAAGCGCCCACATACACTAATATCGGGGTCAGGCATGGATGTTGGCCTACCAAACGGCCAAATGGGCAACTCTGAAGTTGGCCACATGAATCTTGGAGCGGGCCGTGTGGTTTATCAAAACTTCACGTTGATCACCAAAGCCATCAAAACAGGTGAGTTTTTCGACAATGCAGGACTTTCAAATGCTGTTGATAAAGCCGTAAAAGCTGATAAAGCTGTTCACATCATGGGGCTACTATCTCCCGGTGGCGTGCACAGCCATGAAGACCACATTCAAGCAATGATTGAAATGGCAGCCAAGCGAGGTGCAAAACAAATTTATGTTCACGCATTTCTCGATGGTAGAGACACCCCCCCAAAATCGGCAAAAAACTCGATAGAAAAAATCGACCAACAGCTAAGAACCCTTAAGGTTGGCCGAATTGCCTCTATAGTAGGCCGTTACTATGCAATGGACAGAGATAATCGCTGGGATCGAGTGGAAGCGGCATATAACATGCTGACATCAGGCTCAGCAGAATACTCTGCCCCCTCAGCTCTTGAGGGCTTAGAGCTGGCCTATGGCAACAATTTTTCCGATGAATTTGTTAAACCCACACTGATAACCGCTGACAACGAAGCATTGGTTACCGTTAAAGATGGAGACGCCGTTGTTTTTATGAATTTCAGAGCTGATCGAGCTCGAGAGATCACTCGCTGCTTTGTTGACATCGATTTTGATGGATTTAGTCGTAAAACACGCCCGGCAATATGCGACTTTGTAATGTTAACGGAGTATGCAGATAGTATCGATGCAACTTGCGCCTATCCTCCTCGCAAGCTTAAAAACGTATTCGGAGAGTACTTGAGCAATCAAGATAAAACTCAATGCCGTATCGCTGAAACTGAAAAGTATGCACACGTCACCTTCTTTTTCAGTGGTGGGCGAGAGGCCTTATTTGATGGCGAAGATCGCAAGCTGATTAATTCCCCAGATGTCGCCACTTACGACCTTCAACCCGAAATGAGCGCTCCTGAGGTTACCGAAGCACTTGTCGACGCGATCACTGGTGGAAAATACGATAATATTGTATGTAACTTTGCTAATGGCGATATGGTAGGGCATACCGGTATCATGTCAGCAGCAATAAAAGCCGTTGAAGCACTCGACCAATGCCTTGAGAAAGTTGTATCTGCTATTGAATCCGTTGATGGTCATATGCTGATTACCGCTGACCATGGCAACTGTGAGCAAATGCAAGACTCAAATACTGGCCAACCCCACACTGCACACACCTGTGAACTTGTTCCCCTTGTTTACGTTGGTAGTAACGACGTTACGTTACTCCAAGAAGGCGGCACATTATCTGACGTCACCCCGACTCTATTAGACTTAATGGGGTTACCACAACCAACAGAAATGACCGGGCAATCGTTAATTTAAGGGGCCAACTATTAAAATATCACTCACCACATTGTTTGTAATACTATGCCTGCTGTCTTTTCCTGGAGCTCAAGCAAGCGACGTGGTGGATGAAAAGCTCACCCAAAGAGAGCTATCTCAGGTTAAAAAACAAATCAAAGTGCTAAAAAACATCATTAAAAGCACTCAAGGCAGACGAAGCAAAACTGAAACCAACCTGAGAAAAGCAGAACTTGAGATAAGTAAAACGCAGAAAAACCTTAGAAACGTCAATGACAACCTTAAAGCTTCCAAAAAAAGTATCGAGTTCCTGCGAAAAGAACAGCGAACACTCGACGCAGCAAAAAAACGCCAAACCAAAGCCTTGTTATCCGATATCACCGCCGCCTACCAAACCGGCCGCCAAGAATATTTAAAACTTCTGCTCAACCAACAAAACCCAGAGAAACTCGCCCGCTCGTTGAAGTATTATGACTATTTTCACCAAGCAAGACTTGGTCGAATTGAAAATTTTAATGGCACCTTGTCTCAAATCTCCAGCAACAAATCAACCATATCAACGGAACTGAATAAACTTGAGCGATTTAAAAAACAACTAGAAATTGACAAAGCGTTACTGATCAAAGCCCAAGGTCGTCGAAAACGCGTTATCGCTAAGTTAAGCAAATCCCTAGAATCCAAAGGCGCCAAATTAAAGCACTTCACAACCAGTGAGGTGGAACTTCAAACGCTACTGGACGCGGTACAAGAAACACTGGCAGACCTGCCTGCACACATTAATAGCACTCCCTTTGTAAACCGCAAAGGTAAGCTAACTTGGCCTGTCAAAGGTCGAATATCAAAACGCTTTGGTAATCGCCGCGCTCAAGGAAAACTTCGCTGGAACGGCGTCATCATTAACGCACGCACAGGCACGGCTATTACTGCAGTACATCGTGGCAGGGTGGTTTTTTCTGATTGGCTACGAGGCTTTGGATTGCTTACCATTCTCGACCACGGTGACGGTTACTTATCCCTCTACGGACACAATGAAGTATTAAATAAGGAGCCTGGCGACTGGGTTGAGAGCGGCGAAATTATTGCCTATAGCGGTAGGAATACCGAACAAAGCATATCTGGGCTGTATTTTGAGCTACGACATCAAGGGAAACCTATCAACCCATCAAGATGGTGCAGAACATAGCCACTAGGAAACCTTATTTAAACGCTATTGTCTCAGCTAAGACCGTAACACCTTGAGATCTTTCGATTTTGTTAGAAAATGATGTTATTCCCCCCCAAATACAAGCTAACCTTAAAGATACTTCCATTTAAGGCACTCTTAACAGATACCCTCATAAAAAGAAGCCCTTGAGGCGAACAGGAATATTGGATGAACGTACTAAACAAGACATTACAACAACCTCAACAGCACACAGATATGTTTAGACCAATACTTCGTCCCTTATTACTCACGTCTCTATTGTTCAGTTTAAGTTTCACAACGTGGGCTGACGACTCAAATCAAGAGCAAATCACAGAGCCCTCTCAGCAAGAGACCTATCCTGAAGAAAGAGGCTCAGACAAAAGCAGTGACAAAGCGCCCTTACCTCTCACCGAACTAAGAACTTTCACCGAAGTTTTTGATATTATCAAAAAGGCTTACGTAGAAGACACCGATGATAAAGACCTGTTAGAAAATGCTATCCAAGGCATGTTAACCGCTCTTGACCCACACTCTGCCTACCTAAAGCCTGAAGCTTACGAAGACCTACAGGTTAACACCACCGGTGAGTTCGGTGGATTAGGCATTGAAGTGGGTATGGAAAACGGCTTTGTTAAAGTCATCACCCCCATTGACGGCACACCTGCCGAAGAAGCAGGCATACTCGCTGGCGATCTGATTATCAAACTCGACAACACCCCCGTAAAAGGTTTATCTCTCGGGGATGCGGTTAAACTTATGCGAGGAAAAGCGGGCTCAGACATAGTGTTAAGCATTGTTCGCGAAGGGGCCGACCGCACCTTAGAAATCACAGTGACACGCGCAGTTATCAAAGCCCGTAGTGTTCGCAACAAATTATTGGCACCAAACTATGGTTATATCCGGCTTAGCCAATTTCAGGTGCCCTCAGGTCTCAACGTCAGAAAGTCGCTAGACTCACTGATTGAAGAAAACAACAATACAGCCTTAAATGGCTTGATATTGGACTTGCGCAATAACCCTGGCGGCGTGTTACAAGCCTCAGCCGAAGTCTCTGATGTATTCCTGAATGGCGGGCTTGTGGTATACACCAAGGGTCGATTATCTGATTCTGAAATGGAACTAAGGGCTACCCCTGGAGACGCGCTGAACGGGGCTCCTCTGGTTGTATTGGTCAACGGCGGATCAGCTTCAGCAAGTGAAATTGTAGCGGGTGCACTTCAAGATCATAAGCGCGCCGTTATTATGGGCACCCAATCCTTCGGTAAAGGTTCCGTGCAAACTGTCCGTCCCCTACCTAACAACCGTGCAATCAAACTCACCACCGCACGATATTTCACACCGAACGGCCGCTCAATCCAAGCACAGGGCATCACACCTGATATTTTGGTGGAAAATGCAAAGCTAACAAAGGTAAATGGCTACAATTACATTAAAGAAGCTGATTTGAGCGGCCACCTCGAAAACCCTGCAGAAGGTAATACTTCAAACGTAAAGGGGTCACAAAACGTACAAAAAAGCTTACAAGAGAGAGACTATCAACTCTACGAAGCGCTAAACTTACTGAAAGCGCTTAACGTTGTTGGAGCATATTCTGACAACAAAACCGTGGATGCTGAGCCTAACGAGTAACCCAAAGCATATAGCAAGATCCACACCGTCAGACGTATAGTAGAAGTAAGGCATAAACAATGAATCATCCCGCAGTATGGGATCCAATCTCAACACAAAAGGTACATCCATTCAATAAACCAGGCCTCGGACTGGTTTATTGTCCTGATGCTTATGGGTTCCCAGCTTCTCGCTTTCGGACTTACTTTTTATTTATATGCCTTTTTTTAGTTACCATCACCCTCTTTTCCCGCCAAGTATCAGCCGAGACTCCCCCCGGCAAAGTATCTACCAAAGCCCCGGCAATCGCACAAATTGCCATTATTATTGATGATATTGGTTACAACCGCCCTGCAGGTGAGCACATTATCAATGTGCCCGGAGCCTTAACTTACGCAGTTATTCCTTTTACTCCTTTCGCGAAAAAGCTTGCCACACTAGCCCACACCAAGAATAAAGAAGTTCTTTTACACCTCCCAATGGAAGCAACCGTGCGAAAGCAACTCGATACCGGGGGCCTTACCGTTAACCAAAGCAAATACGAACTCAAAGACCTGGTAAATAACTCTCTCACAGCGGTGCCATTCGTAACAGGCTTTAACAATCACATGGGAAGTTTGCTCACAACGGATAGAAAGGCAATGGAATGGATCATGGAAGAAGCATCCTCACAGCAACTATTCTTTGTAGACAGTGTTACCAACGCCGCCTCAATTGCCGGAAAAGTCGCCTCGGAACACGGAATACCCAACCTCCGCAGAGATGTTTTTTTGGACAACAGTCCATCTGAAGAGAAAATCCACCAAGCATTTCAGCAATTGCTAGCGAAAGCCAAAAATAACGGATATGCCATCGGCATCGCACACCCACACCCCGCAACCATCAGGTATCTATCATCTCATCTCGATAATCTGCAAGAAGAAGGAATAGAACTGGTAAGCGTATCCAAACTGGTACACGCCCACTGGCTATCAAACCGCACCTTTTCCAATGACAACTTACTCCATTTAGTCTCATCATTACCAACCCCTCTACATACACGCTTTCGCTTTGAGCAATAAGACCTATACTTTATTTATCAGTATGGTCACCGTTAACCGAAAGAACTTTGAAACACATGTTTTCCATCAGTAACACCCTGTATTACTTCGGTAAACATAACGGCAAAATCCCCCCATACCACAACAAAAATTCACATATAAACGCGTAACAGCACACAACGTTACGTAATAGGGAGCGTTATTCCCAACACCTCTAGAGCACTCAACAGTTATGCTATTTGGGTCTTTTTTGCCTAAAACCCAATTGTGATAGAGTTCACATTCTTGATCACAAGAGAAGAAATAGGTTAGGTTGTTGAAAGGTGGAAACATGGTTGGCAGCACGGCGAATATGCGACAGAAAAGTATGAGTGACAACAATCTGCAAATATTGATTAGTGAGATCCCAACACTATTCAGTAACAGTTTTAAGCACCAAGCAGGCGTTATTTCTGAAATAGCAGAAAAAACTGAAAACTATGTTGATAAAAATGCATACAAATCAGTCATTCAGGAAATAAAAAACCACCAGCACACTATCCTTAAACATTTCAGCAGCTCATTCTCTAAGGCTCTTACCCATTCTGAAAAGCTCACATCCCTTGAAATGGAGCAGGCGTTAAACTTTCATACCGATAATTTAAGCCTTGTAACTGACAGTGAACTAGAATATCAACTCAAACTCGAAGGCAGTTTTTCCATTTCTCAACACAACTTTGAGCACTGCTTATTAACCTCTGGCTGGAAAACCTTGCCAGCCGAAAGTGATGAAGAAACTGAAGGCCTGCTAAATTGTATTCGTCCAGGTTTTTTGGCGCTACTATTGCAAAACAGCTTGGATGAGTTTTTCGAGGACAAACAAGTCGCCCGTATTTCCTATCGGTTCATCGGCGCTTACTTTTTTGGCTTACTTACACCTTTTTACGATGAATTTATTGCGCCGTTAGAGCAAACCGTAAACGCTTTAATTGCAAAGAAAAAAGCTGAAGAAGCAGCACTGAACCAAATCCCGTCCCCCACCGTTGAAGAAAACCCAGGGGGTGCACAACCCAATGCTAACGCCAACATTGGTACCAACATTGATGTTAGCGGGCTTATAAAAAACTGGGACGTGCCGGCTAACCTTACCAATAGCAACAGTGATTTTACCGGTTTTTCAGACATTGATTTTAGTCAATTAAGCCCTGACACCCAGGTACAAACTGCTAGCACTGATGATATTGCCAAACTATTACGCACTTTATCTGAACGAGCACGCACTGATTCAGACAACGAAATGCTGGATGTACGTGGCGTCCTAAAAGAGTCCCTAAAAAACCTCACTGACGAAGGTATCCTTACCGTTATTGATAAGGTGAGTGAGAACATACTCAATCTAGTGAGCCATTTATTTGAAGATCTAAACCATAATGGCGGCCTGATTGAAGAAGTATTCTGTCAGGTTTCACGCATTCAAGCGTCAGTTATGCAAGTAGCATTAACTGACAGCAAGATGTTTCAATCTGCAGATCACCCTGTTCGGCAATATATTAATACCCTCGGAAAACTTGGGGTGCGCGTCTCCGACTCTGCCGAAGAAGGTTATTACGAACTAAGAGATTCAGTTTCTTCAATACTACAAGAATTTAGCGGTGATGTCGGTATTTTCGAAGAACATAGCAATCAACTACAAAAATACATTGATGACTCCATCTACTCTATCAAATGGTCTGACGGTAGTTACGATAACGCAGAGTACAGCAAAGCCATTAAAAACTCTGCCATTCAAGACTTCTTAGAATCCCAACAGACATTGCTGAGTAAGGAGCTCAATTTTCACAAACTATTAAAAATGGTTTGGGGAGCAATGCTCGCCAAGATCCTAGTCAGGAAGGGCGAAGGCAGCGAAGAGTGGAATACTGCCACCGAAATATACAGCTCTACCCTCTGGAGTACACAAGTTAGCGCCGACGACACCGGAAAAAGAGAAATATTACGCCGTCTGCCAAAAATCATCCAAGGTACACGAGGCCTATTTGATCACTATGGCCTTAATACTGACATTCGTGATGCACTGCAAGAGCAAATGATTCAAATGCATTTGCAAATTATCCGCGGCATTGACGGTAAAGATGTAGAAGAGGACTGCAATGATTCATTAGACGTATTTCTTTGCTTAAAAGGCAGAATACTCGAAGAAACCGAATCAGAACACAGCGCAGAATTTGATGCAGTAGAACTGGACACTCCCGTGGAGGTCATTGACCCTGCGGCGGGTTTGTTCTCTCGCTTTGACTCCATTAGCGCCTTTGATATTGATGGTGACGACGACGTAGATTGGGATAGTGTTAACGCCTCAGACAGCGCTCTTAAATCTGATATTAAAGACAATAACAGTTTAAGTAGCATGCAAGAGCTCGATGTTATCTTCAAACAAATCAACCGACTCCCTCTTGATACTATCTTTGAAATCACCTTAAAAAATACGGAAGACACTGACCTAGAAGAAAGCATTAGTACTAAACGTTTCCGTCTAAACGACAAATCAATAGTATTGGGCAAGTTCAGCTTTAAGTGTGTTGAAACCGATGACCCTCTAGAGATGGACAAAGCAGCATTAGCATTACACATATTACGGGGTGATGCGAAAAGAATTGAGGAAGCTAATATATTTGATACTGCACTAGAATCTGTTGTTTCTCAAATGCAAATACACTAAGCAAAAAAGGCAGAGAGCGTCAAAGCCCTTCTGCCTTTTTTGGTTTAGCTATTTACTTCTCGCCGAACTCATTTACAACCGCATTTCAATCCCCTGAGCAGCCATAAACGCTTTCGCTTCTTGTATGCTGTATTCTGCAAAGTGAAAAATACTGGCCGCCAACACCGCGTCAGCTTTACCCTTGGTTACACCATCAGCAAGATGTTGTAAATTACCCACACCTCCAGAGGCAATAATAGGTACGTGTACCGCCTCACTAATTGCCGATGTCACATCAAGATCAAAGCCGTTTTTAGTGCCATCACGATCCATACTGGTTAACAATATTTCTCCAGCACCATAGCCCACCATCTTCTTCGCCCATTCAACTGCATCAATACCGGTAGGCTTACGACCGCCGTGAGTAAATATCTCCCAACGAGGCGGCTGCCCCGGCAGGCTAACACTCTTGGCATCAATAGCTACAACAATACATTGAGAGCCAAACTTAGCAGCAGCTTCACCAACAAACTCAGGATTAAATACAGCAGCAGAATTGATGGCAATTTTATCCGCCCCCGCATTTAACATACGACGAATATCATCTAATTCTCGAATGCCACCACCAACAGTCAAAGGAATAAAAACTTCCGAAGCCATTTTCTCTACGGTTTTAACCGTTGTTGCTCGCCCTTCATGAGTTGCAGTTATATCCAGAAAAGTAATTTCATCTGCACCTTGCTCATCATAACGACGAGCAATCTCTACAGGGTCACCTGCATCACGGATATCAACAAACTGCACGCCTTTTACGACACGTCCATTATCAACATCCAGACAAGGGATAATTCGTTTTGCTAAACCCATTATTTTAAACCTTTCACCTGGCAGGAATATAAATTACCACATTTTTTGCTGGCCTAGTTTTGGCCATCCCAACGCATAAAATTACCTAACAATGCCAACCCAGCATGTTGGCTTTTCTCTGGGTGGAATTGCACTGCAAATACATTGTCTTGTGCAACCACTGACGTAAACGGAAAACCATAATCCGTCTGCCCGGCAATAAGCTTTTCGTTTGCCACAGAAATATAGTAACTATGCACAAAATAAAAACGCGCATTATCCTCAATATTCTGCCAAAGAGGATGATTCGCTTGCACATGAGACACCTGATTCCAGCCCATATGGGGCACTTTCAAAACACTACCGTCAGTATCTTTGAGCTGCTCACCAAAAAACTTTACGTCGCCGGAGAATATATCCAAACAGGGCACACCATCGTTCTCTTCACTACGGGTCATCATACTTTGCAGACCAACACAGATGGCTAAAAATGGCTTACTTTTAATGGCTTCATTTACCACCTGGTCGAGCCCAAGACGCCGTATCTCGCCCATACAATCACGAATAGCACCCACACCAGGGAAAACAACGCGATCTGCTGATAGAATCTTCTCTGGATCAGCAGTTACAACAACCTGAGCATCAGGTGCCGCATGCTCCAATGCCTTGGCAGCTGAGTGTAAATTACCCATGCCATAATCAATAACTGCAACCGTGTTCTTAGCACTTCCAGCCGCACTTCCAAGCATCGTCACAGAACACCTTTAGTCGAAGGCATACCACCATCCAAACGCTGATCTACTGCTACCGCAGCACGCAACGCACGACCAAATGCTTTAAATATGGTCTCCGCTTGGTGATGAGCATTATGACCTTTCAAATTATCAATATGCAGGGTCATCAATGCGTGATTAGTAAGCCCATGAAAGAACTCATAAAACAGCTCTGTATCAAATCCACCAATGCTGGCACGCGTAAACTTCACATCCATACACAAGCCTGGGCGCCCAGAAAGATCAAGCACAACCCGCGACAAAGCCTCGTCTAATGGCACATAAGCATGGCCATAACGACTAATACCTTTCTTATCCCCTATCGCTTTGGCTAACGCCTGCCCAAAGGTAATCCCGATATCTTCCGCTGTATGGTGAGCATCAATATGTAAATCACCTACTGCATGAATATCTAAATCAATCAAACCATGACGCGCGATTTGATCCATCATATGCTCAAGGAAAGGCAATCCAGTATCAAACTGGCTTTTACCGGTACCATCAAGGTTAACCGATACTTTAATCTGTGTTTCCAGGGTATTTCTCTCTACCTGGGCCGTACGCTCAGCCATAAGGCTCTCCATGGACCAATAAAAGATGGATTATATACGTTTCATCAGCAGGATTCGAATCTCAAACGAGGGGTAATAACAAAAAAACACCTAACACGCTATTTTTAGGAAAACTATAGCAACAAACCTAGTTTGATTATGCTTTAGACTTTGATGATGATTGCAGCCTTTCCAGCCAAACCGTAACGGTTGCTTTCAACTTATCCATGCGTAATGGTTTTGCAATATAGTCATCCATGCCAGCATCAAAACACTTCTCTCGATCCCCTTCCATTGCATTTGCTGTTATCGCAATGATTGGCAGGGTTTCATCCGCAAAACGCTTTCGAATAACCCTTGTCGCCTCATAACCATCCATAACGGGCATCTGACAATCCATAAAAATCATCCCATAAGCATTCTTTGCTACTGCTTCTACAGCCTGCTTACCATCTTCTGCTATATCCGCTTGGAAACCCATTTTTTTCAAAAAGCCACAAACAACCTTGCGATTTACCGGGTTATCATCAACAACCAATACACGCGGAAAACCATCACCTAACAAAGGTCCAGGCTCGGCTTTCACCACATTAGCTACTTTATTTGCAACAGGAGCCACTTCGACGGAAACCTGCTTCATTTCCAGAGGTGCCTTCTGCCCTCCAAGTAAATCCTCAATACGCCCATCAAGCATTAAACTCGACAGTGACTCCTGGGTAAAAGGCACATATAGGTGAGGTAAAGGTCTCTGACCATAGCGCTCATTTGGAAGTCGAAGCTGAACCACCTGAACGCTATCATTTTCATTAAGATAAGGGTTCATCCGCTCCCAAAATCGGTCACTCATCTCTTGGGCAATAAAAATCCATTGATAACTATCTGCCCGAAGTATTTCATCAAGGTTTCTAACAACCCTAGATTCCTTAGGCTCCCAATGAAAACCTAGCCCCCACTGCTGACAAGCTATCTGCAACACCATCTTCGTTGCAGGTAAATCACCAATCAATAACGCGGAACTACTAGGGCAGCGGCGTTGAAAGCGATGCCGCAGTTCAGAAATTTGAAGGCCTTTCTCCCCAACTTCCTCAACTCCCAATTCAATGTAGAACGATGAGCCAACCCCTTTAATGGATTTCACACCAACACTACCACCCATAGCCTCAATCAGACGCTGGCACAATGCTAAACCTAACCCCGAACCTTCGAAACGCCTTGTTGTAGAGACATCCTCTTGAGTAAACGGTTTAAATATCTCGTCCTGCCCTTCTTTGGAAATCCCTACCCCTGTATCTTTTATTTCTACATACAAGCGCCCTTGCGCCAACATTTCTGCCCACAATAAGACAGAACCATGGCTGGTAAACTTAACAGCATTGGAGAGCAACGCTAACAACACTTGTCGTAACTTAACGGCATCAGCAAGAATATAACGAGGTAAATTGGCTTCTTGTATCACCCCCACATCTAAACCTTTTTTATAGGCATCAGGAGCAACCAAAGCAATTACATCGTGAAACAACTGCTGGATATTCACCTGGCTATAATTGAACTCCATTTCTCCAGATTCAAGCTTGGTAAAATCCATTACATCATCAACTAATGCAACTAAATTTTTACCGGACTGGCAGGCCATATCAATTTTCGACTGCTCATCAGCATCCAGGTCTGCATCTTTAAGCATATCCAGCATACCTAACATGCCATTCATAGGAGTGCGAATTTCATGACTAACAATGGCCAAAAAGCGTGATTTGCTCTCTGCTGTTTTCACCGCCAAATCACGAGCGTCCTTCATCTCTTCAGATGCCTTAACGATATCTGAAATATCCACCATAACACCGCGCAGGCCAACTACTTCAAGCCCTTCAATGGCCACAGAGACAAATGCTTTTAACCAAACCCAATGCCCGTCAGCATGCTGTGCTTTAAATTCTACAAAAGTGTCTTGTGCATTTTCAACGGCAGTTCGAAAGGTATCTTTTACTTCAGCGTAATGATCAATATGAACCCAACTTTCCCAATTAGCCATGGTGTCTCGCATTGTTTGAGCACTGTACCCCAACACATGACCAACCTGCCCACTAACCCCAATAATTCGAATAGGATTAACTTCCGCCTCCCAAACCACACAATCTACAGAATCGATAAGACTCTTAAAACGCTCCTTAGCTTCACTAAGGTCATCCATATACCCCTTAATGTCGACTCGCATTTCATCCAACGCTCCGGCTAACTGCCCTATCTCATCGGAGGTCTGGATATCAAGCTTTTGACTTAAATCCCCTTTTGCTAAGTCTTTGGACCAAGCAGACAATAAAGTAATAGGGCGAGTAATTTGCCATGCCAGCAAATACGCCAAACCCACTATAGTAATGGCTGTAATCAGTGCAATTAACAACGCCCGCTCTCGGATAGAGGCAACGGCTTCAAGTGCATCTTCCGCATCTCGAATTAGTAATAAGCTCCACCCGGTAACAGCGAGATTATCAAACGATTGGGCTGGGGTGTTCACCACCAACAAACGCTGCTCACCCTTACGAATATAACGTTGATCAGGCACATTCAATAACTGCTGCAACACATAAGGGTCTTCGGCCGCCCACCAGCGCTTACCAAAAACTCGCAACATATCACTATCAGCAGTACTACCGTCATCTTCAAGTAAAATAAAACCAGGAGCCGCGATGATATAACCGTCACGATCAATCAAAATCGCATAACCCTTTGCGCTTTGCCCCTCGCTCACTACCTGCATTGAATTTACAGTTGTAAGTAACTCAGTCCAACTGAAACTGGCATTTAATACCCCGATGATATCTTCATCAGAATACTCTTTAAAAATAGGAACACTGATTGATACGCCGTAACCGCCGATGTATGGATCTAATCGTAGCTCACCCATTCGTGGAGCCCGCTGACGCATGGTTTCAACAAACCAGGGCGCTTTGACGACATCAACACCCAATAAGTCTTGGTCACCAGCAGCAACAATGCTGCCATCAACGTCAGAAACAACAAGATTACTGTAAATACCATAAGAACGCTGATAATCCTCCAGCATCGCGCTGACCGTTCCCTCAGGATCCCCTTTGGCAACCTCCTGCATGATTTCAAGCTCAGCCCAGGAGTGGATATTTTCCTTACTAAATGCAAACGTTCTATCAATTTGTGACATTGCTAGGTTAGAACCAGCCTGTAACCGCTCACCTACCTGACTAATCACTACATCTCTGGCTTGATAGTAGGACAATAGCCCGAACACAAGTAGAGGTACCAGTGATACCAAGAGCATCACCAGCATAAATTTACCTTGAATAGTTGGCGTTATAAAGTTCGCCCAGGTTATACGTTTCATAGCAATTTCAATTAGTTAGACGTCATTCTAACCAAACACCCCCAATTAGACGACATTATTCTCATTCAAACAGTATAGTTGAATCCCTCAAAGCGCCAGTGCCAAAGAGGCCATTCGCAAGACCCTATTTCATCGCATATTGTAGCTGGTACACTGCACAGCCAGATTCTCACTCAGCCCAATCGATTGAGCAACCTATTAGCCAAGAATAATCACAGAGTTGTAACCAGATCACATGCTACAGAACGACAACCCTACGTTGCCCAAAAGCCACAACACCCTTTCATTCGCCCAGCGCGTACTGCATTGGTTTGATGATCACGGCCGGAAAAACCTACCTTGGCAGCAAAATATCAATGCCTACCGTGTCTGGATTTCAGAAATTATGCTGCAACAAACACAGGTAACCACGGTAATCCCTTACTTTGAAACCTTTATGACACACTTTCCCGATGTAACCGCCCTAGCAAATGCTGATATAGATGAAGTACTGCATTTATGGACGGGGTTAGGATACTACGCTCGCGCACGCAACCTTTAT
>MAAL01000171.1 GCA_002163245.1 Gammaproteobacteria bacterium 42_54_T18
CTACCCGCTTTCGAGAAGGGCAGGCCTTAATGGAAGCCTATACATGTTATCCGGTGGTGCCCATGGCCTTTTTAATTATTAGTGGTTTGGTGGATGTATTGGATGAACTTCCTGAATTTTTAGCGCAACACAGCATTACCATTACCGGGGGCATGAACCTGGCCAAGGGGGCGTGGAATAATCCGGCGTTAAACGGATTGATAACTATGTATCAGCGTTTGTGTGAAGGCACTGAAAATTTAGGCTTAGTGCATGGCAATGGTGGTTTGGGGTATCGGCAGGGGGTGGCGATCATGGAGACGGTTTCACCGTAATTGCTCATAACCCTAGATATCTATTAAAAGATTATTCGGCTAACGGAATAGTCTTTTCCAACCCTAGTAACTGCTCATCACTGTCCCTATTATAAAACGCTACTGACTTACCGATGACTTTGCGAGCATAAAAAATATGAAATATAACTCTCTTGGCAGCAGCCAATTAAAAGTCTCTGAAGTATGTTTGGGCAGCATGACCTGGGGCGTGCAAAATAATCAGCAAGACGCCAACCAACAAATTGAATATGCACTGTCTCGCGGCATTAACTTCATCGACACCGCCGAGATGTATGCCGTGCCGCCATCTCCGGAGACTTATGGCAAAACCGAAGGCATTATTGGAAATTGGTTGGGCAACAACCAAGAAAAGCGCAAAGACATCATAGTGGCCAGTAAGATTGCAGGGGCGGGTTTGCCCTGGATACGAGAAGGGGGCCCCATCACTAAGGCCAGTATCGGTGAATCGGTAGATGCCTCGTTGCAGCGTTTACAAACCGATTACATTGACCTTTATCAGCTGCATTGGCCAAACCGTACATCGCCTCATTTCAGCAAACATTGGCCTAACAGCTTTAAATTTAGCGATTTAAATCGTGAACGAGAAGTGGAGGGCATGTTGGCCATTTTAGAAGGGCTTAATGACTGTATTAAGGCCGGTAAAATTCGTCATTGTGGTTTATCGGATGATACTACCTGGGGTATCAATACCTACTTAAGCCTGGCCAAAGAGCATGACTTGCCACGCATGGTCTCCATACAAAACGAATTCAGCTTAATGCACGCCAAAGACTGGCCTTATTTAATTGAAAATTGTGTGCATGAAGACATTGCTTACCTGCCCTGGTCTCCGTTAGGGGGGGGCGCTCTGAGTGGTAAATACTTAAACGGTCAGCGACCTGAAGGGTCTCGTTGGAGCATGAGCCAGCGCAATGGTTTGTTTAGGGATTCACCACAAAGCCAACAAGCTATTCAAAAGTATGTGGATTTGGCCCGTGAATTTAGTATCACCCCCAGTCAGTTAGCCCTGGCCTGGTGTCAGCAGGTGGATGGGGTCACGTCTACCATTATTGGTGCCACCACTATGGCCCAGTTGGAGGAAAATATTAACAGCTTTGAGCTTGAATTAAGCCCTGAGCTGCAAGCGGGTATCATGGATATATTTAAGCAGCACCCTTTACCCTTTTAAACGAACAATGGGCCTGGTCTGGCAAATGATGCCGGACCAGGCTTTTTAATAACCCTGCCTCTATAAAGCTCATCAGTGAAACCCATCCTTTCAGCTAAAACGCCCCACTAATATTTGCTCATGGGCGCAAACCGACTAATCTAAAATTGATGTGCCTGCGTTATCACCGTAACGACCAGTGGAGGTTATCCATGAGCCGCCTGCCTGCATCTTTTCTATGGTTCCTATCGTTAGTAGGCAGCCTCACTGGCTGCGAGCAGCCCGCCAGTTTTAAGTGGCAGCTGCAATCACAGGCCACCCCAACGAGCATCGATTTTATCGAACTTAAAAAGATGGTGGCCAACATCAAGCTCATGAGCAACGGGCGGCTGGATATTAGCGCGCACCATGGCGGTGTTATTACCGGCGGGCCGGATATTTACACGGCGGTGAAAGACGGGCGCATACAAATGGGCAGCGGCTGGCCCAACTGGTGGTCGGGGCAACACCCTGCGTGGGCAGTGATGAACGCCGGTCCCTTTGATTTCATGAACCTCGACGCCTCCATGATGTTTTTTCTGGCTGGCAATGGCACCAAACTCGCCAATGAATTAGCCCTGCCCGATGGTGTGGTGTGGCGCCCTGCCTGGTGGCCGGGCATGGAGTTTGGTTTGTTGTCGGCCCATCCGGTGACGGGCATAAAAGATTTAA
>MAAL01000082.1:0-1617 GCA_002163245.1 Gammaproteobacteria bacterium 42_54_T18
GTGGTAATGCAAGGGTATCTACCATGATACTTATCATACCTCCGGTAATTATTATTACAAGAGATATAGTGAAAGGGGTTTTAATCAAAATATCGACCGGCAACACCTTCCACAAAGGAGACAGTCGAACATGAACCTTAGACCCAATATCCTATGAAAGAAAAAGCGCAGCTACAACACCGAGACTAAATAGGGAGCATTCCTACCATCCGCATGGCAGTATCCCCACTCCCCAGGTATTATTCGTTCAAACGCCAAAAGCTTACTAGCTCATAGATCAAGCTGGCTTTGGTTCTCTGTATTTGGCAGTTTGGGCTCCGAGGATGGTATTAATTTACAATGCTCTAATGCCTTCTGGAAATAGTTTTCAAAGGATTTTTCTGCAGTCTGAAAGACAGTTTCCTTAAAATGTGGCGTTATCTTTTCTACATTAATTCTACTTCGATTCACTTCCAACAGACCTACCGGATCAATGGGGTGCCCCATATAGTGACCCGAACAGTATATTGGACGAGTGTCTAGGCCTAATTCACTCACATTGTACAATTTGATAGTTCCGGATAAGTATATGACTGCATCAGGGAGATCTCCCTGAGTCCAATGCCTATACACCTTACTCTCGTACCCATAGTCAGCTTCCGTGGCAACCCAAGATGCAGTCCCATAAGTTGCCAGGGGGTAATCTGTGATTAGCAGCAAAACATAATCAACATGATATTGCTTTGCTACTTTCTTCAAGTACGCAGCAACCTCGTCTGAATTGTGTCTCATTCGCTTTTTCGGTTTTTGTGCATTCATTCCAGATATGAATGTGTATTTAGATAGCGAATTTCGTGTATACGCGTCAAACAATTCAGAAAGCGTCCAGCCAGGGTCTAATGTTGCATATGTTTTTGTACGGAGCCTAGGTATTCCACTTTCCTTAACGTGCACAACTTCGAACTGGTCTTTTGATAGAGACAGCATAAGAATTTTTGTTTCTTTGCCTCCGCCTGGTGCGGTCATCATCGGTATGCAACCGGATATTGTAAATAGGCTAAAAAGACAAATGGTACTCAAAAATTTCATTTTCACTTCCTTGAATCACAGCAGTATAAACACCCGTAAAACTAGATTTGTTAATATTGTATGCACAATATCAGTAAGTTAATGATTAACTAGTAATTGATCTACAACTGGCTTCACCTTACTCTCAACGCTGGCCCATTTGCTTAAATCTAGGCCACCGCCACCTTTTAATCGATATTGAGCAAAGCCAATCTGTGTTTTCTGATTGTATAACCATAGCCTGGCATTGACTAAATAAGGAACAAAATCCCATGTATCGGTAGCATCATAAGTAAGATAAAATTCGCAGACACTAGGGCTCTTTGATTCGTGTATTGTTGTTGTGATTGAATGCTCATTTATTAACATTTCTATCACAGTAAGAAAGTCGTCGGACGTAATATTGGGATTTTTTTCTATGCAAATATGACTAATTTTGTAAGACGCATCTACAGGATTCACTACTATTGTTGTGCAACCAGAAACCAATAGCGTTATTAGTAAGAAGAAATACTTCATTTACTCTCTTTCCTTCATGTTTACCACTAATTCCATATGGCCGCTTCGGGC
>MAAL01000082.1:1629-108061 GCA_002163245.1 Gammaproteobacteria bacterium 42_54_T18
CTTCGGGCGAGCTCTTGTCGTAATTACTGCTACGAACTGCCTATTTATGTTTGATCACTCTTACTATATTGATCATTCTCACTTTCTACACCTAGGTATTTGGCCATTATAATAGACGTGACATAAATACCTATAAACATAGAAATTCCTGTTGGTATATTAAATACGATTTTACCTATCTCAAATTCATTGCCAAATAAATATATAAACAAAAATATCACTAAATATGTGCAAAGTAAGTTTATGGTCCCAACAAAAAACCAGGGGATTTTTTTTCTCAAAAGATATTTCATAAGCATCCAAGAAAAAATGTAATTCCCCATAATCATCCTCGCGATTATCTGCATGCTATTAATAAAAATAAAGAACAGAAGGTTTTTCAAAACCGCCCCCTGGGCCACAACAAAGAATGTAATTACACCAGAGACTACCCCTGTAACCACAAACTCTACTGCAGCACTCAGTAGAACAAACCAGATGATTCGGCTCATTGCCCGTATCTATCTTCGTTTATCTGATTTACAAGGTGATTACCCAACTTGATTCGATGCTCTTCAATTCCCATATCCATCTTTATTCCATTAGCGGTAAACACTTCCTCAATTGCCAACTTCACCTTACTATTATTCAATAAATATGAGGCGTTACTCCCCATAAAGTCTCCCTCAGGGTCAAATTGGTTACTCAGCAAATTTACTAATTCTCCTGAATCATAGCTAGGGTGTAACACAAAGAATTCATTCATATATTGGGTAACTTTCTTTTGTTCCTTTTCTACTAGGGCATAATCCAAATCATCCCCAGTTAGCTCCTCGTAGCCAGGGATTTCATCCCCAGAAAGTAATGTTTCGAACGTTATTTGGTTGTCTTTTGCAAGATTAAAACTTATGTATCGCATTAATTGCCTTGCCTGGTCAGCAGATTCTAGAGATTCACAAATGCAAGATTCGCTTGGTGATGCCCCTGTCGCCATCACAGTAATAGACCCCTGCAAATCTAAAGCTCCTAATCCGAAAAACTCAGTGACAAGAGAGGCCGCTGCAAACCAGTCAGTCTGGATGTGATTTCCTTCCAAAAGGCTCAGTTTTTCGTCCATATTTCCATAAACCCAACTATTAATCCATATCCACTCTCCATTGGTTTTATCTAGCCCTAGGTATTGACGATAAAAGTCCAATTTCTTGATCATAAGGATGCCACGGTCAATTTCTTCTCTTATTTCAGCCAAAGAGTTATTTGCCGCCGCATTTTGCCCTGCATTAGCTGCTATATAAATCTCTTCTGCTTTAGCGCCCGCAACAAATGCCCCTAATGCAGCACCCAATCGAGCTAAATCGACCCCTTTCTGAGTGAGCGCAGCTATTTTCTCATCAAGCTCAGTCGTTGATAGTTCTAACGGCGAATCAACATCAAGGTTTTCTTTGACCCACTCGCTTGCAGCTTCTCCACCTTCATTAAGCTGGACCACATTCAAGTTATCTTTATATACATCTGCTATCGCTTCTCCAATCACTGCCCCACCAGCGCCTGCCACACAGCCAGCCTCAGTATCCGAAGAAATAGTACCAGTCAAACAACCAGTCGCGGCATGAGCAATGTAGCGCGTGAGATTATTTATATCTCTCAAGCCCGTTATTGGATCCGGCTTATAGGCATCTTTAATTTCATTAGCCAACGTTTTACCAATGGCATTGACAGCGTCTTGCGTCAACGACTGGACAAATGCCTCCTCAAAATCTCCACCCGTAATAACAGTATTAACACCAGCCTTCACGCTTGCATGTATTGTCGCTTGCGCAATCTGGGAACCGAGAGACTGTGTCCCTGCAGCTTTAATCATTTCTGGAGTGGCAGGCCCGAATTCCAATAATTCGTTCACTGCTTCTGTATCAATTCCAAAATACGCAGTATCCAGCGAGTTAATTGCGCCAGCGGTTACCATGCTAACCGCTAGTGACTTCAACGTATCTTCAGAGGCAAAATCTTTCATTGCACCCGAGATATCACCATTTACAGCACCATTTGCCACTGCCACTGTTGCCTGACTAATTAATGCCACAGTACCTGCACTAATTGCAGCAGCTAAAGGCCCCGCAGTTCCAGCTATAATGGCACTTGTCGCAGCTCCTGTAACGGAACTCGCCATTGCTGCCCCTGCAGGTCCAGCAACAATCGCAATCGCAATCGCTATTACTGCCATAAACGCTGGACTCAAGCTCGTATTCGACTCTTTCCAAGTTTCATGCTGAAGTAGTATTTCGTTCCACTGATAGGCCTCTGGATCAAGCTCAGCTTGCTCCAACACGTCACCCATCCACTCTAATCCTTCCATCTCAGAAAGAACTCCAATCTGTTCCTCTAATGAAAGGTCAGAATCGCCTTCATACTCAACTCTGACACCGCTCAAAGCCTCTACAGAAAATCCACCAACAATTGTATTGGGCACTCCTGTTTCGATATTATGACCGTAGTTCTTCGTTGAAATCGTAAATGCGCCCGACTTAACAGAACTATAACTATAGTGATCTGTTTCGGTAGTCATTAGCATATTTACGCCGCCGTTCGTAGCCTTAACGGTAGTGCCTTCGACACTCGTTATGTCCGTTGCCCGCAACGTAATATCACCAAATTGACTGTGCAGCCTTATACCTTTACCTGCGTCCAACAACGCTCGAATAGCAACAGTTTGATAAACAGACTCTGTGACATCTTTACTACCAAACTCACCTTCAGCATGTGACTCCGTTACCTGAAGGTCATCCTCGATGGTGATTCCTAATCCAGCTAACAGTTCAATGTGTCCCTTATCGCTGACAATTTTAGCTGCATCGATAACAATCTTCCCATTTGCGATTAGCTGAATCGTTTCTGTGGCGGTTAAACCAGATTGTAAGAAAGACGTAATCGAAGTCTCTTTTGTACCATCGCCAAAACGAGTTATTGAATGTTCATATAACTCCACACTACCTAAAGAGATATTCCCACCTGCGGCCAGAGTGAGTTCACCTCCTGCGCTTGCCTGCGCACCGCCAAAAACAATATCATTGTAACTTCGAATAGTAAGGTTACCGTTTTCCGCATCAATACTTGAGATCTCACCATAACGTGTCCCACTCCAGTATTGAGTATCGTAACGATGAACAACGGTTTTATTGATTACATTTGCTGCAAAGATATTTATATTGTTGCCCGAACGAATTACTCCTGAAAGATTTTCTACTGAGCCATCAGCCTGAATGCTTAGGCTGTTTTCTGCCTGAATAACTCCTGAAAGATTCGTTAATGAACCTCCAACGACAATATCCAAATCACCTTCGCTTATTATTTCCCCTCCGTCATTAAGCAAATCTTTCGCAACCTGAAGAAAACTATCACGACCAAATTTAATAGTGACACCATCAATATCAAGGTCACCTAACGAAGCATCGCCACCGACTTCTACCACATTTGTCGTAACTTGCTGGTATTCAACAGTAGCCGCCGTCAAATACACGATAGGTACAACGACTTCTTCACCATTAATAATACGAGCTTCAGGCCAAACCATATCGTAATCTAAACCACTTGCATCCTGATCTAGCTCTAAATTCTGTCCAAAAATCGCGCCAGCTGTATTCTTAACGTAAGTCAATGCGTTCGCATATAGAGCATTTAATTGCACAGTTTCTGTTTGATACGGCTGAATCAAATTCCGCCCTAACAGGTTACTAATTTGCCCTCTTATATATTGATTTTGCACATAAGGAGTTCCTACATACTTATATTTTTTGTAAATAGGAAGAATAAGCGTGATATCTCCTACGGCAATAGGCACATAAGTTGCCTCGCCGAGCCCTGTTGGATAATCTTGCCCTAGAATCTCGTAGAATCCCTCGGTAGTTGTCGCGGCTAAATCCAATTGCTCAGCATAAGCTGCGGCCTGATACTGATAACTAGATGACGTCGAGCGTTCGAATTGTGGATTCGATTCCAATTCGTCCTGTATCATCAAGCTTGGCAGCAAAGCAGCATATACCGGCCCTACTTGATAAAAGAACATCAGAAACACGGTCAAATAAGTAGTGAGTTTCTTCTTAAGAGTTGATGTATTCATTTTATTCCCATTGGCCATTTTTTTATATCCCTTCATCAAACTCATGAATTCCACCAATTTATTTCACTATAAAACTCAGAAACAGTAGTCTTTAACTGTTCATACAAATCCAATAAACCGTCAACGATAGAAGAGTTATTCGTAAATCCGTTAGTCGCAGGAATATCAGCATAAGGTGAATGGATTGATGGCAACTGTTCGGCCCAATTTTTACCCGCTTGACCATTTGTCGCTAACTCAACGAAATAATCCAAAGGTTTATATGCACCGAACCATGTAGATGTATTATTGGCGATAAGGTTTCCATGCACAGAAAATAGAGAATCAAGTTCCACCGATTCGTGTACTGTATCTTCTTCCCAATAAATCCAACCAATCAAAGAATTAGCTGTATTATATGTTCTTTGAACCCCTTGGTTTTCAAATCCATAATCAATAAGGTTCGGAGTATCAAATATTGCATCACCGAAAATTTCTATATACGCAGCCTTATTCGTAAACTCGTGGGATGCCTTCACCCCTAGATCACCAACAGATACAATAAACCCCGGTGGGGAATAACCTATAACGCGAGTACCAACTACATCAGCTCCAAAAGTATAAGGTGAAGATGGATCAACATAATTTTCTGGCAGATCATCTAATATCGTCAAAACACGATAACGTTCGTTAATCATAATTCCAGTATCAATTTCAATACTGCCGCTTGCACTCTCAACTCGCAGTTGAGCCGAAGAGTTTATAACGTAACCGTTATAAGTACTTGTTGCTATGCCGATATAAGAACCTGCGACTATGGATATCTGATTAGCAAATTCGCCCTCCATGGTGACATCACCTTGATCACCCGCTTTAACATAATAGGGGTTAATATTTTCGAAGGAAACGGATGCAACTTCAATTCGATCTGCAATAATATGGGCAGAACCATCTTGCGGAAAAATCACAGAATGGTCGCTAGTTTCCACGTCAAATCCCAACTTATAGAATATTCCCATTTTTGCGGGATTGTGATAACGAGAAGATTCCAATGATGAATAATTTATCATGTCCTCTACTTCAAAGTCCCTAGAGATATACGGTGTCCTTGAGCCATTTCTAACAACATCAGTTTCTGACTCTAACCTAATTGTATTGGCCTTCATCAACCCTCCATACTGGTTGGCCAATAGTTCTTCACTCCACACCTCTAAATTAAGCGAAGCGATAAGTTCACCTTCATTAAACACCTTGCCACCAGCAACGCTCAGGTAATCACTGTTCACATTGGCATAATTCCGAATAGAACCCTCAGCAATAATTGTCACCGCAGGAGCATCAACATTCACATCCTCATAACCCAAGACTACATCTTCTGTGGACTTCAGTTGCACACGGCCATCTGAAAGTAGGTCACCCAATACACTCAACGACTTATAACCAAAGGTTTGAATATCAATCTTCTCAATGGGCACATGCACCGTGTCTTTATAGTTAACCGACGACAATAGATCCGTGCGAGTATCAACCTTAGTATTTACCTCTAAGTTTCCAGTTGAAGCAATTTTTAGCCCTGCCGCTTTAATCACGCCCCCCAAGACATAGGTGCCATTGTAAGCGCTTAACGATATAATTTGATGGTTGTCATAATTCCAGGTGATGGGCCCCAACAAAAGGTCAACTCCACCAGTTCCCACAACAAGGTCTCCATTAAGATCATTTTTGTAACCACCGTTGGCATCAACCACCACCCGTTGATTTAGTTCAACATCGCCATTCAACGATAAATTATTCGAGACGATATCAACACCGATACTGCCCGCTGCAGTTAGATTCGAAATGGAGATAGAGGATGCGAATGAAGGCGTTAGGTTACCAATGACAGCAACCTCTTCCGTCAATTCATTATCCGGGGTCGCTGTAACTAAACTCAAACGATAAACATTCTTGAAGTTACAGTAATTACAACTAATACTACCCTCGCCACTTGTGGATAGAAATAGCACATCTCCAGCAGAACCCATTAACTCGATAGTGTTATTAATCTCGATGGTATCGGCGATAATTACTATCAGTTTGGCGGGACGAATAGCTACACCGCCATCGTCTCCACCAGAATTTACTAAACCTGCCACGTTAATTAGATTTAGCTGTCTATCATCGACGGCAAATTGCGAAAAATAGTTAATGGATATGCCTGCACTATTGGGAGGGCTGAGACTTAATACATCAACTCCACTGGTTGAGGCATTGAATAACTGTATATCAGTATCAATAGGCATGATTGTGGACGCAACGCCACCTGCGGGGTTCAGAATGAACAGAAAAGCCCCCATTAGGAGCGCCAAGAGGCGTTCTGTTTTTCTCGGAAAGGTGCGAGTAATACTCATACGTCTGTTATCCCTATTGGTTGTGACACAATCAAAAATGCACACACGACAACAGATCACTCTATAAAAAGAGTAATAAACTCAAACAAACTACCAAGGGATGATTAGGCCCACTAGTCCTTGTGAGTAACTGATTCGCGTGCAGACAGCAACGAAACGAATACGTTCCAAATTTTCAACCGTGATTCTAACAAACAATATGCGATGACTACTAGGTTTAACGCCTAAATATCACTCACTGTTACAGGTGTTATACACAAAGGTAAACACTGAATGCACTTTTGTATCTATTGGTCTATTTCTATCAGCCCTTTGTAGGAGATATCTTACAAAGGGCTGATAGATCGCTCGTACTTACAGCTCTACGCCAGTTGTTAATTTACTTTATTAAGACTGATTTCTAGCTTCCTCTCCCTGCTGTATGCCGTATGATCGCTTGCTTTTTAACAAGTGATTTAACAATGGCAGTAACGAAACCTAAGCGTGCTCAAATACTAACAAATGATGAAATCAAGGAACTATATGATTGCCCAGCATTCAACGCCAACCAACGAGAAGAGTACTTTGCGCTAGACGATGATATTTTACGATTGGTGAATCGTATGGATAAGATTGAGACCAAGGTATATCTGATACTACTGATAGGCTACTTTCGATCAAAAGCCGTTATCCCTAAGTTTACCCTCAGGCAGGTTAAAGACGACGTTAACTATCTGTGTGAAACCTACTTCCCAGGCAAGAAGCCGAAATACTCAAACATAGGCAAAAGTACCCGTTCCACATTAGTGAATAGAGCATTGTCTATTCTCGGGTTTCAAAAATTTCAAAAGAAGCACCAAACACAGCTGATTGCTAGACTGAGGGACGTAGCAACAATCTGCACCTATCCACACTATATGTTTGACGAGTGCTTGGCGTTTTTTGGTCAAAATAACATAAGCCTGGCGGGATATACGACTCTGCAGGATATCATTTCTGAAGTTCTTTCCGAAGAGCGTCAACGTACGGAGAATATCTTATCTGCACATATGTCAGATACCACCCGTCAGCGACTAAAGAACATACTGGCCTCTAAGGGCGCTCTCAACAGTCTATCGGTATACAAAGGCTCTGCTAAAGACTTTTCACCAAAAGAACTGGATCAGGAGATAAGAACACATGACACCATTAAAGATGTTTATTATGAGCTCAAAAGTCTTATCGACAAATTGGGCCTATCCCAAGGGAATCTAAGCTATTACGCATCGATCGTTCATCACCAATCCCTCTATAAGATCCGGCGTTTTCCGGAATGGCAAGGGTTGCTGTATGTCGCTTGCTACCTGTTCTTTAGGTATAGAGAAACCAATGACAAACTGGTAACGGCTTTTCAGTATTTAGTACGCAAACAAAACGAATCGGCTAAGGCCTCAGCAAAACAGTCGGTAGCAGACGAGCTTGAAGTCATTCGGGATAAATTGAAGTATGCCGGTAATATTCTCCGCTTTTTTGTGGACGATAAGGTAAGTGATTCAACGACCTTTGGTGATATTCGAAAGCAAGCGTTCTCTCTGATATCAAAAGACGAAATCAGTATGATTAGTCAGCACTTGGATGAAACGGATTTTGATATCACACACTACGAATGGCTCCATATTGATAAGCAATCTAAGAAAATCAGCAATTCCATCAGGAAAGTATTTTTGGCGATAGATATCGAATGCGACCTAGATCAAACCGCACTTATAAAACAGCTAGATATCACTCGCTCGGAGCTGCGGGATGAAAAGCAGTTATCAACAATGGATCAGCAAGTCATTGCCAAGAAGGATAAGGGTTATCTCATTGAGGATGGTGCCATTAACGACAAACGATTCGAGTTCTACCTCTATCGGCGCGTATTTAAACTGATAGAGTCACATCGAATTTATGTTAGCGAAAGTGCTGAGAACAAGCGTTTGGAAGATGACTTAATCCCACAAACAGAGTGGAACGACAGAGAGGTTATTATCCAGAAAACAGGGCTTTCTAAACTGATCAACCCCATCACGGATACTTTGTCAGGATTAACGAACAAACTTGAATTCCAGATGAGACAAGTCACCCATAACATTAATGGCGGTGCCAATGAGTTTGTTAGACGACACCCCAATACGGATAAACTCACTTGGACACTTGCTAACAAACGCTGGAAAGACGATGTAGATAACCCGATCTACACGCAGTTAAAACATATGAGTATTATTGAAATAATGGATTATGTTAACCAAAAGACTGGATATCTAGACTCTTTTAATAACGCCTCTACTCGAAAGCATGGCTCCAAAGCCAATCAAGAGGACTTACTGGCGTGCATCTTTGGTAATGGATCTAACTACGGTCTTTATCATATGTCTTCTGTATCCGATCGCAGTATGGGAACGCTAAGAGCCGTGAATGATGGCTACATCCGACCAGAGACAACCGGCGCCGCAAATAAGCGTATTAGCAGTGCTATTTCTAAATTATCAATATTCAAGTATTACACAATCAATGAAACTGCTCCTTTCGGCAGTATTGATGGTCAAAAACATGCTTGCAGAATTAATACATTTAGAGCACGTTATTCTGCAAAGTACTTTCGTAAAGGGAAAGGCGTGTCGGCAATGACGCTGGTATCTAATCACGTACCACTTGATACTACGGTGATATCACCCAATGAATATGAGGGACACTTTGCATTTGACCTGTTGTATAACAATACCAGTGACATCCAGCCCTCTACCCTAGCAACCGATACTCATGGTGTAAACAATGTGAATTTTGCCATCCTGGATATCTTTGACTATGAGTTTGCTCCACGTTATGCCAAGTTCAAAAACGCTTTCCATGATGAGTTCGATATTGAATACGGTGATGAGCTTAGTATCCAACTCAAAAACCCAATCAATACCCGGCTCATTCAAAAAGAGTGGGAGAAGATCCAATGGATCATGTGTTCTTTAAGCCGGAAAACAACAACCCAAAGCACCGTCATTAAGAAACTATCGAATAACAAAAAGAACGATCGAACCTTGGCAGCACTGCACGAGTATAACCGTCTAATAAAGTGCCAATACCTGCTGGAATACGTCGATAATAAAACGCTACGTCACTTTGTGCAAAAATCACTCAATCAAGGGGGAGGCATATCATCAACTCCGTCGAGCAATAGCGTCAATTAACGGCAATCAATTTAGAGGGGGTACTGACTATCAGATAATACAGTGGAATGACTGTGCTCGACTGATTGCAAATTGCATTATCTACTATAACTCAGCACTATTATCAGGTCTGGTGGATAAGTTTGAGAAACGGAGCAATCAGAAAGCTGTCGATATGCTTGTAAACCTATCGCCAACAGCTTGGAGGCATATTCAACTCGCTGGCTACTACTCGTTCGGAGACCAGAAGTTTACGATCGACCTTGAAGGCTTGCTTGATAATGTTGATCCACTTGATACGACAGAGCAAGACCTAGTGGCTGCTTGATGGTCTAGGAAGTTACGTTGAAAATAAGGGGTGCTCTACAGCCTCTTATTTTCAACGGCTGCAGCGTGACTGTGAACTTTTCGAGGGAATGGGCGCATAACCCCTAATTCAGGGACCGAGCAAGGTGAGAAGTATGCGAACAGTAGAAGATTATTCATTATCCATGGCTTTTTTGAAGAAGGCCTGTGCGAAACGTGTTTCATTACATAGCAGCTCCGAGGATATTCAGCAGATTTTGTTGAAATATCCAAAGTTGGTGGTGGCAATGAATCACGGTCCAATGGCTGGGCCAGTTGCTGGTAGCATTGCGATGATGGATCAGTATTCCAAAAATGGTGGAAGCCAGCGTGTGCCAATGATTATTGCATGGCGTGGTTTTTACCATATCCCTGTTGTAAAACACCTAATCCGTTACATGAGCCAGGTGAAGATGCCGTTTAATTTGGATGGTTTTGTAAAACAGGTGGCGGAGAAAGGAGTGACTGATTTATTTGTAATGCCAGAGGGGGAGAATTGCACGTACGGTAATGGCCGTGATATCGAACCGTTCTTGAGTCCTCGGTTTATTGAAATGGCATTAAAGACCGGCACGCCAATTCTTATTGCAGTGCATACAGGTTCAGAGCAGTGGTCGAATATTGTGCCTGTAAGTCAAAAACTTAATCCGTTGTTAAAGTTTTTACCGAAAAAGAGCTACCAACGTATTAAGGAAACAGGAAAGATAAATGTTGCACCTTTGCGGTTAACGAGTATACCCGAACTCCAGGTGTCTTTTCGTTTATATCAACCTACGATGAAGCTCTCCGATTTAGAAAAAGAAAATAAGTGGCAGTTACTACAAGAAGAGTCTGACAATGTACGCGAGATTATGCAACAACAGGTAGACCAAATGGTCTTGGTAGAATTGCTTGATCTACCTGTCAGCGCATGAGTTGATCAGTTCAAAAATAGTTAATGGGAACCTGTGTCAGCACATTCATCTAAGGTGACAAGAGAATAACCATGGCTTTTAATCGTCAGGATTATATCGTCCAGTTTTTCGATGCTTGTTGGGCTGGCATCGTGTAATAAAATAACAAAAGAATCTTCAGCGGGAGATGCACCGTCCAGTGCATCTTCAATTTCTTGAAATACCTGCTGCGGACCCCAAGACCAAGATGATTTATAATCTTGTGGGTCTAGATTCCATAATGCAACGCCGTATCCTAAATCCCAAATTGGCATTGCGGAGGGTACGTCGATACGTCCATGAGGAGGTCTGAAGAATCGAGGGGTGACGCCTAGGGTTTCCCACAATATCAAGTTTGTGTTGTCTACTTGTGTGTGTATTTCTGCATCAGATAGTTTCAAAAAATCTTCATGATCCCAGCTATGATTCTCTATTTGATGACCATCTGAAATGGCTTTAAGTGCTCTATCAATATGATGTTGTTTCTCAAGTTTGTGACCTAATAAAAAGAAAGTTGCTTTGATATCGTGATTTTTAAGTGTACCTAGTACAGTTTCAAAGTTTTCAGAAGGGCCATCGTCAAAGGTAAGGGCTACCATTCCAGGAGAGCGGCAATCCAATACTAGTGGCACCATTCGTTGAGTCGGTTTTGGGTAATGATCTGCAAATAAATTTGCGGAAAATAATGTAAATATAATAATTATTAGGTTAAATGTGTTTTTCATCACAACTGCATTCCTTGATAGTTATTGGTGATTTCGTAACGTTTCGATCTAATACATGTTAAAAATTTAATGAATGTATTTATGTCATGATCACGTATTTCCTTGTGCTCGTATTCGAAAAAACTATGGCGTTCTGGCTAAATAATATTTACATGTACAGTAGATATTATTTTTCTGCTTTTCCTTGAGTGATACCTCGAGAAGACTGCCATTCTCTATATCTATGACGTAAGGATTTCATGTTTGGTTTTATATGAACGACTAACGCTTTTAGCAGTTTACCCTTTGTGCTTTTTCCAAAAAAATAGAAGCGATAGTGAGGTGTCTTTTGATTGGTTCGTTCAATTAATAAATGTTGTGTGTCGGCCCCTACACGAGATGCATCTACTGCACTGTAACCTTCTTCTGTTGCGGCATTGACGAGGTCGTCCAGTAATAGTCGGCCTAACCCAAGTTTAGAATATTTAGGGAGATAACCAATGCTGTAATCAAGGAAGGTGTTGCGAAAATAGAAACCATATTTGTAGGAGGCTAGTTCATTGTCAATAGTGATAATGCTGAGATCAAGTTGATCGTTTTCCGCTAAACGTTTAGACACGTCATTAAAGAAGTCAGAAGTACCTGGATCGTTAAAGATACCTACGCCCTCATTTCCTTTCCAGCTCGCGGCTTCAGTTGCTCGCATTTTATCAACTAATTCTTGCGCCTCGTCTTTCGTGGGGCGAATATGCTTGGTTGAGCTGTTAACCTGACTTAGCCGATTTCTTATGCGGCGTATATTCGTTCGTTTCTTTTTAGAAAGGTAGCTTGCAGCCTTTTCTTCTTCTGTTTTGAAGTCTAGTGACAGTACTGGGCAATGGCTGGTAACGCGATGAAATACGGGGGCGTCATTTGTTTCTGCCCACTGAATGGATTTTTCCAATAAACCTTGGGTATCTGTCCATTCATTCCAGATCATGCAATCCCAGAAGGCGCCAGATAGCTGTTGTAGATAATTCAGAAGGGGAGTCCAAGCTTCTGTGTGCTGGGGGTGAAGCAGTACTCCAATTCGATCCCCTAAAGGGTATTGGATAAAACGGGCGACCTGTGCAGGCACGCCGTGAAGTGTTTCAGGCGCGATGCGAAGTGGCAGCATACCAACAAGTTGCGATTCGCTGTCTTTAATCAATATTCCAACAAATTGATGTTGTTTGGGTAGGTGATCAATCGCTGTGGTTAACCAAGGCCAATCATTAAATACAGTGGCATCAACGCAAGCTTCTACTAGGCCTTTATATTCGTGTTCGGATACAAACTTAGTCATAGATGTAGCGACAGAGATTTGATACATAGTCTTATCCATCATTCAAGTTCTTTATTAGGTACGATCGTGCAAATTGACTGCTTGGTTTTACGAGTGTTTGATGATCTTAGTTTAAAAATTTCTGCTATCTTAGAGCAAGATTTAGAAAAAAACAGCCCATAGCCCAATAAAACCGTAGTAATTTGTGGCAGTTTTTACAATTTGTCTTCGAAATGTAAAGGCTCTGTAAAATGTTGTTAAATACCTGCAAGGCTATTTGATTAATCACTCAGTAATCCTTATTGTGTGACCCACTTCACATTTGTGGAGTCTGGTGCAGACGGAATTGTATTTTAATTAATCAAATATTGAGGGTTATCCGTGAGTCAGAGCCAAACTTCACATTCAGCGCTAGAGCGAAATGAACGTCTACGGAATGAAATTGAACGTCAAATTGACTTTGCCCCTCAAGATTGGATTACCGGTGAGCCCAATCAGACGGGATGGAATCTTTCCAGAACGAAGCGTGGTATTGATGCTGTGCTTGCGCTAATGGTATTGGCAATATTATCGCCAGTCTTGGCGTGTATCATTCTTGCGGTCAAGTTAACAAGTGAAGGCCCGATATTCTTTGCCCAAGATCGTACAGGGTATATGGGGCGTCGTTTTAAAATGTATAAATTTAGGACAATGGTCCAAGATGCTGAGAAACGAAAGGCTGAATTAGGTCATCTTAGTCATCATGCTAGCGACTCCCCTGATTTTAAAATCAAGTCAGATCCCCGAATTACTCCTGTTGGCGCATTTCTTAGAAAATTTAGTCTCGATGAGCTACCGCAAGTCTATAATGTACTTAGAGGTGATATGAGCCTGATTGGCCCTCGCCCGACGTCATTTGGCGCAGAGAAATATGAGGATCACCATTTGTCTCGTTTAGCATCTCTTCCTGGACTAACAGGTATCTGGCAGGTGTCGGGCCGAAGCAATATTGACTTTGATGGGCGGGTTATTCTTGATCGACGCTATATTGTTCAGCAAGGGCCCTTACAGGATTTTAAAATTCTTGTGATGACACCTTTTGCTGTATTAAAAGGTGATGGTGCCTACTAATCTCACGTTAAGTATGGATCCAATGAAATGAAAGTTCTTGACCCAAGTAAGCTTAACCTGACATCGGCAATACTAGATCACAAAATAAAATCGTTATATGTCGCCTCTCCCCACCATGGGGCTGGTACGACAACCTGTGCATATTCATTAGCTAAAGCGCTAAGTGCTTTGATTTCTGAAAACGTGATTATTATTGATGGAAATCCAGGGAAGAACTCGCTCACTGAAAAAATGAATTTGGTGGGCAAGATGGGTTTTTCTGATTTAAATATTCCTGGTTATAGAGAGTCACCTCAAAAGGCGATTCATACCATTAAGGACGAACCGTTTCATATTATTCCCGCAGGTGTTACACCACCGAGTAATCCAATGGGTGGTGAACGCGGTGAGCTAATGCGGTTGATAGAGACATTGACGGAAAATTATAGCTACGTTGTTTATGATGGCCCACCGATACACCGATATAACGAACCGTTAGCATTAGCGGCAGCCTTTGACGGCGTCATACTTGTTTTAAAAAATAATGAAACACGTATTGAAGTAGCAAACTCGGCAAAAGCAAAATTAACACAAGCTGGAGCCAATGTGATTGGTGCCATTTTTAATCGTCGTCGATATTACGTACCTCAATGGGTATACGATTTACTTTAATTAGGAAACACTGAATGAACCTTTTCATGAAAAAACTAATAACGACGAAAGTGATTGCTAAAGTGTTGATTGTGTTGATCGTGATAACGGGTTTATCAGGTTGTGGCACCTTGCCAAAAGCCGAGAATTATTCTATTCCATTGCAGCATTTTGGAAAACAAAAACAAAATCTTGAAGAAAATTTTGTAGATTATACGTTACAGGCTGATGATGTTTTGGATGTGTTATACCGATTTAATACGATCTCTGACGAAATTTATACAGTTGCACCTCATGATAAGCTGAATGTTATGTTTTTGACGGCATCTGAGTACGATAATGTACACCAGGTGCGACCGGATGGATATGTGTCATTACCATTTGTTGGTGATGTCAAAGTAGCAGGTTTATCGGTAGAAGAAATTAAGATAAAAATAACAAAATTATACCGGCCAGTATTGAAAGACCCGTCATTTTTTGTCTCGTTAACTGAATATCAGGTTCACTTAAAAGAAATCAGAACATCTCTAGATCATCCAAATATGGGGCAGGCGCGTCTTATTACTGTTCGACAAGATCAAAAGGTGTCTCTTCCTTTGGTTGGAGATATTTCTGTTAAGGGGAAATCAATTGCAGACTTGAGAAAGGAAGCCAATGGGCTTTATGCAAATGTGACTAAAGGCTTGAGTGTTGATGTGTTATTACAAAAAAGTCACCCTCGTCGAATATATGTTTTTGGAGAAGTTAATAATCCTGGTGGGCATTTGATTACAGGACCAATATCTCTATTTCAGGCCGTAGCAATTGCCGGAGGCGCAAGTCATGATGCTGAACTCGAAACAGTGGTTGCTCTTAGGCAGGAAGGGAGCGAAATGGTCGCGAAAGTGTTCAATCTAGAGAATGCATTAAATGGTAATGGTCAGGTGTTATCAGCGATGTTGAATCCTGAGGATGTCATCTATATACCAAGATCTCGTTTAAGTAGCACTGCTCAGGTGATGCGTCATGTTAGTGAAATTTTTATGTTTAGAGGTTTAGGAGCGACCCTATCTTATCGGGTAGATGATCCGACTCGATTTGAAGATGATATTAGCGATTAGTCGATCATACGGTGCTCAAGACACCAATTTTTAACAAAAAATATAGGCATAGCGAGATCAAAACATGGCTGAATCACGTGAAAGTAATTACTTTCGAGAAATCTTAGGTATTTTATTTGCCAATTTACCGTTTATACGACGACTTTTTTTGTTGTGTGTTGCTATATCCTTGTTAGTGCCATTTTTTATAACAACGAAATATACCCTTACCGGTGAAATTGTTGTGTTGTCAAAGAAAATTCAACAAGGTATTCGTGGCGATATTACTGGGGGGACGAGTGCTCGATATATACCGGTTAGCCTTACCGATATGGAAACAGAAAATAATATCATTCGATCAATACCTTTGATGCGACAAACGGTTGCTGACCTTTATGATGAAGGAGTTATGGCCATTGAATATGGTGCTATTGATGAATGGATAAAAATCCCTCTGAAAACGCATATTATCAATCCTATTAAGGCCATTATCTCTGATGAGGTTGCTAACGAACGTAGAGAAATTATAGAAGGGTTAACTAAGGAGGCGCTGGACAGTCTTGAAGTGGCTACGATTCCTGGGTCCAATATTATTACGGTTAATTATGAATCAGAAAATAAAGAGGTGGCGTTAGCATTTGTTAATAGGTTAATGACAAACTTTTTAATTAGACGTAATGAACTTCTGCTTAATGAAGCTCCAGATGATTTTTTCTTCAGAAAGAAAGAAAGCTACAAAAAACGATTGGTATCACTAGAACTAGAAAAAGTCGAACTTTTTGGACGTTATGCGGTAATGAATACTAAGGAGGAACTTTCTCTTATTTTACAAAGTATTAATCATGAAAATAATGAGCTTAATAAGATTTTGGATAAAAGCTTGGAAGGTAATGCGTGGCTTTCATACCTCAAAGAACAATTGGTAAACCTCAGGTCGTCTGATGTAACCAAAATATCTTTTCCGTATTCCTTTGGAGGATCAGGTACCAGTAGCAATGAATTCTTTGTTGATACTGAAATGAAAGAACAAATACTCAAAATTGCTGCATTACAGTCTGAATATGCAACAGCAAGGCTTGCATTTCGTAAAGAAAGTACAAAAGTAACTAAACCCTTTAATCAGCTAAAACAGCAAAAGATACGTCTTATTATTCTAGTAGAGAATCGGATACTAGAGCGAACAGAAGGTATTAAGGTTCTTGATACTGTTATTGCGAGCAAAAATGAGAGAATAATTGGTTTTAAGAGCCGTGCAGAAGTGCTTAAAGAAGTGTCAGCCCAAGAAGCTGGGATTATTACTGAGCTAAGCGCTGTAAACGATGCGTATTTTAAGTACAGCCAGCAGTATGAAGAGCGGCGATCAGAGAAAATTGCTAATTTGGATGATCTTTCTAATGTACGTATCCTTAGTATGGCGTCAAAGCCCCTTGAACCAAGCTCCCCAAAGCCGATGTTAGTCTTGATTGTGAGTTTTGTAACAGGGGCATTTATAGCAGTGACATTAGGTCTAATTAGAGAAATGTTCGATAATCGATTTCGATATCCAGAGCAGGTTCCTGCTCAGCTGGATATGCCGGTGATTGCTGTTTTTGACGATAAGAATGTAGAGCCTGACAAGCCCTTTAGCCATAAGCCTGCTGAGTTTTGGAAATGGTTAATTCAGTAAATCCATTGGTTGTGCACCTTATTTGTTCGTCAGGTTTTTATGGTGCTGAACGGGTAGTTGCAAATCTTTGTCAAGAAATGAAGGGTACGGATGTGTCCGTTCTTTGTTTGACCTCTAATAAGAGCGGCGTTGAGCAATTTCAGTCGAAAGTAGAAAAATCTGGAGCCAAGTGGACCACTGTTGATAACAGTATTGGTAAATCAATAAACACTCTTCAGCGTATTAGGCTGGAACATAAAAATATCGTTATTCACGCTCACGGATACAAAGAAATTGTTGTAGCGTGTCTTTTTAAGAAGTTAAGTGAATGTGGTGTGATTGTTACCCAGCATGGGTTTACAGAACGAAATTTCAAATCGCGTTGCTACAACTGGATTGATATGGCGTTGTGTCGATGGGCGGATATCAAGAACGTTCTTTGTGTTTCAGGTGATATCTATCGTCGTTATAGCGATTTTGGCGTGCCTCCATCTCGTTTGGTATCGTTACCCAACGGGGTGTTGATCCAAGATGAGCTTGCAGAAGACAGTATTCGAGCTGTAGTGGCTAAACAGTTAAATGTATCGGTTGATACTCGGATCATTTTGTATGCAGGGCGATTAAGTGAAGAAAAGGACCCACTTCTGTTTGTGGAAACCATCAAATGCATGATGGATACGTCGCTAGATTTTGTGGCAGTTATTGCCGGTGAAGGGCCTTTGTATGAGTTGGTTTGCCGAGAATTAGATCAGTTTTCCAATAGTGGTCGCGTGAAAATGCTAGGTTTTGTAGAAAATATAGATGAATTTCTTGTGGCTGCAGATATCTTGTTGCTTACATCAAAAACCGAAGGTACACCAATGATTGTACTGGAGGCTATGGTGCAGCATTGTGCGGTTGTGGCGACTAATGTTGGGGGTATGTCCGATATAATAACTCATGGGAAAAGTGGTTTTTTAGTAAATGATAGAACAGCGGATAAATTGTCAGCATGTTGTGAAAAATTATTGAAAGATCCTATTGTGCATCATCGAATAACGGATGCTGCAAAACGTGAGGTGCTAGAAAAATTTAGTCTAGATAGTCAAATGGAAGGCTACCGTCAACGCTACAAGGAGTGCATTGAGTGAAGAATAGGGGGCTATTTTTTGTTGTTTGTGCTGTTTTGCTGATGGGTTTGTGCAGCATTTTACTAACAACGAAGTATTTTATTATTGCCCCGGCAATTCCTGTTGCTTTGCTTGGTTTTCTGTTGCTTTATCGTTATCCAGAATATGGGGTGATATTGCTGGCTTTTTTGGTGCCATTAGAAGGGCTTTTTGCTGGCAACAAATTATTTACGGGTTCAAAATTTGTTGGCGTAGCGTTAATAGCGATTATCCTAGTTAAATTATTGTTAAAGGAGATTTCTTTCAAACAGCTTAAAACACCATTGTGGTGGCCTATATTTCTGTTGGTTTTTGCGTTTTCGATTAGTAGTGCATGGTCCCCCTACCCTGAATTGTCGACGCACAGTTTGCGACAGTTGATAACAGCTATAAGTATATTTTTTATTACGCTAGGTCTAAAAGATAAGATAAATATCATACATTTTATGAAAGCTGTTGTGGTAAGTGTGGCGATTACTGCATTGCTGGCTTTGGTTAGTGGTTCGCACTCGTTGGAGGATCGCGCTATTGGTCTGCTGACGGATCCAAATTATTTTGCTTTATTGCTAACAACAGCAATCCCTTTGGTGGTTTATCTGATATTGAAAGATTCGCATGTTGTTATGAAATTGGTTTGGTGTGCTCTATTAGTCATTATCCTTATTGCATTTCAAAAAACGTTGTCCCGTTCCGGCGTCGTGGTGCTGGTTATTGCTTTTGGTTTTTTGGGTTATCATTATAAAGAAAATTTAAAAAAACTGACGGGTGCACAAGTAGGGCTGATATTTATAGGGGGCATGCTGACGGCTATCCTCTCATTTCTAGCGATGCCTGAGGATTATCGCGATCGAATCTTGTCTTTAGCAAACATCACATCAGGTGTTCAATCGTTTGACGACCGTTCATTGGGTCGTAGGACATCATATATTGTTGTTGGTTTTAATGCCTTTAAAGACAATCCAATAATAGGGTCAGGGCCTGGAACATTTCCTGTTCATTACGCAAAAAGCGGCTACGCGACAGCTTTCTCTTTAAGCACAAACGAACCGGAACTGTTTCGTCGTGCTCATAATACATACTTGGAAACATTAACAGAAACTGGACTAACAGGTTTTTTTGCACTGTGTGGAATTATATTAATAGGCTTGTTTCAATTTAAGGATGCAAGAAAAAAATCCATTGCTAATAGACAATTTGATCAAGCAACATTGGTTACTCATGCGGGAGTAGCCTTTTTAGCAATATCTCTATTTTTTATGTTTTTAACGGGTATTAATAATAAATATTTTTGGATGTTTTTGGCAATATCTAGCCGGTTTATCCAGCAAGCGAATGACCTTTCTAGATTTAATTCAGGGTTGAATCCCGAGCTAAAGCTACCATCAAAAAATGCCTCCATTTATAGAGACAGTGAAGAAAAATGAAATATTCCATTATCATCCCCTGCTTTAATGAAGAGCATGTGCTTTCTGATACATTATCCAGTGTGCGAAAAGCCATGAGAGAGAGAGAGGATGTTGAAATCATATTAATGGATAATGGATCCAGTGATGCGTCTCAATCTATCGCTGTGTCATTTGGTGTGACGGTTTGTGAGGTTCCAGGGGTAAAAATTTCAGCACTTAGAAACGTTGGCGCAAGGAAGTCAATTGGAACGTACTTATTGTTTCTTGATGCAGATATTGTGGTTGCGAGTAATTGGTTTGATCAGCTCGATTGTTATACAGATATCAAAAATGACGATTATGTCGCGGATGTGGTTGGTTTTGTTGATGATGTCCCAGATTTTGCGCCATGGTTCGCGAAAATATGGGGCTTGCGAGCATCTGCACGACGTAATAAATTGATGAAAATTGATAGTTTGCCAGGTCGAAATTTATTTGTCTCCAAGCAGTGGTTTGACGTTGTTGGAGGGTTTAATGAAAACCTCACCACTGGCGAGGATAAAGATTTTGTGATGCGACTTAAAAAGTCTGGTGCTCTTGTGTTGTCTGACCCTCGGTTGGCAATGATACATATGGGGTACGAAAGAACGTTTAAGGAGTGGTCAAAAAAAGAGTACTGGCGACAACATTCACACATAGGTCTTATACAGAATCAGGGTATGAGTATAAGGCTTCTTCGATTTCCATTGATATGTGTAGTGCACCTATTGCTTTCGCTTGCCTTTTTGATAACGCTATTCACAGGTGATTTTGATTTATCACTGAGCATGTTGATATTGTCTTTGTTGCCAAGTTTATTATTGAGCCTAAAGAAACCGTTGAGTCGTTTTCCTTTAGATCGATTATCTCAGTTCACTTTTCTCTACTGGTTAAGATTTCATATCGCTGGTTGGTCTGTACTAAAAGAGTTAAGAGAAGTTATTCAATTGCGACTTTCGGAGGTTTAACGCATGGAATGGTTTTTTGGATTATTAGTGTTTATATGTTTTTACGGTTATGTAGGGTACCCCATGTTATTGGCGGTAATAACACCGTTTTTTACTCGTTATAAAGATATACCGCAAACGACGAATGATGGCCCAACCGTTAGCATCCTTGTGGCTGCTTATAATGAAGAGGGTTATATAGCAACAAAAATTGATTCATTGCTTAGTCAGACTTATGCAGATGAAAAATTTGATGTGTGGGTGCTTAATGATGGTTCAAGTGATGGGACCGCGGATATTGTTAATGGATATAATAACCCGAGGATTCACCTTCTTGACCTCCCGCGAGGAGGAAAGGCGACAGCACTAAATGCTGGTGTTAAAGCTTCAAGTAATGAAATTATTGTATTTAGCGATGCAGATAATGAATGGACAAATGATACTTTAGAGCGCCTTGTGTCGCCTTTCACCATATCCAGTGTCGGCGCTGTGTCAGGTCACTTAAGTATCCGAAAAAATTCAACGCATTTGGGGTTGGGTGACCGCCTCTATCGTCAATATGAGGCATTTATTCGAAAGTGCGAGACCAAACTGGGAAATGCGGTGTCAGCTGATGGTGGAATTTTTGCAATTCGACGGCCGTTGTTTGATGAAATCCCCCAAGATGTTACTGACGATTTCTATATTAGTACAGGGGCAATCGTTAAGGGGAAGTCTCTTATCTATCAGGGAAGTGCAATTGCTTATGATGACGGCGTAGACAAAGCAAAGAATCAGATGCGACGTCGTATCAGAGTTACAGTTAGGGGTATGACTAGTTTATCGCGAAGAAAACAATTGTTTAACCCGCAAAACTTTGGAATATACTCACTGTGTTTGCTAAGCCATAAATTGATACGTCGGTTTGTACCCTTTTTTGGTCTACTGCTGCTTCCCGTGAATATTGTATTGGTGAATTCGGGAGGGATATTTCAAATAATGTTGTTTTTACAGGTGGTTTTCTACAGTGTTGCGATATTGGGTTTGCTCGATGAAGGAAAACGATTGCCGAAATTATTCTCAATGGCCGGTTTCATATTATTGAGCAGTGTTGGTTTAGGTATGGGTATTGTGCAGTTTTTTCAGGGGAAACGTTTTTCTTTCTGGTCTCCGGAGGAAAATCGTTGATCAGTTCGAAATCCGTGAAGGGTGTTCTGGGGTACATAAGTCATTATGCACTTAAGACCCTTGTGCTCCCTGGAAATTGTACTGTATTTACGTTTCATCGAGTTCTGTCTGAAGATGAGTATAGACAAACGACATTTCAGAAATCTATTGCTGTTAGTGATGTTGCATTACAACATTTTATTTTGCATATAAAATCTAGATTTGACGTTGTATCGTTGCAGGATATGATTGATTTCAAAAATGGAAAAAAGGAATGTTCGAGTAAGCAGGCCTACGCATGTATTACGTTTGATGATGGATGGTATGATAACTATACAAATGCATTTCCAATTCTTAAAGCCATGAATGTGCCTGCAACTGTTTTTTTAAGCACTGATTTTATCGGTACTGACGCTGGATTTTGGTGGCAGAACCTTGGTGATGCGTTAAGTTGTAAAAATCTAAAAGGATCGCAACAAGACCAACTTGCAAAGCTATTGACTCCTTTTGTAGGGGAGGTCGCCGTTGATGTGTGGAATGTTGATGATATTATTGCAGTCATAAAACAAGACTTCTATGATCAAGCGCTAAATATTACTGAACAAGCACTTGAAATTGCAGGGCAAAGATTACTGTCACATGGGTTGGATTGGTCTCATTGTGATGTGATGTCTGAGTACGGAATAACGTTTGGATCCCATACGTTGAGTCATCCACGTTTAAGTCTGCTTGAACCCTCAGTGCTCGATAAAGAACTAAGTCTTTCCAAGCGCTGCATTGAGAGTAAAGGCGTTAATTATGTTAATGCCATTTGTTATCCTTATGGTGATGTTAATGGTTCTGTGATCAATGCGGCGGAAAAAATCTATGATATTGGGTTTACAACACAACTTGGTATTGCTGACCTTAATTCTACGTCGTTGGCAGAGGATTTGACGAATGCTGGATCCATGATGTCTGTACCTCGTATTAATATGCCGAATAATTTAGCATTAAATACAGGTAGATTTAACTATCGTTTGATACGTGCGGCTCTTAGGAGGCGATAAGACATGGAATCTAATAATAAAAACGACGTGGATGGTACCGTTAGTAGTAACGAGAGTGCGTTTGCCCGTCAATTTGGCCAGAGCCTTGGCACAAAGGTCCTAATGATTTTTCTGCGTTTGATACGCAATGCTATTTTGGCTCGCGCTCTTGGTCCAGCCGATAGAGGGCTATTTTCTCTAATTACTAGTTTGCCAGAGTTGATCATGAGTTCTGGTAATGCAGGTATTAGTAATGCATCAGCTTATCACACGGCAAAAGATGAAAAGAATTTTAAGGTTACACTGGGAAATACTAACACGTTACTTATTGTTATGAGTGTTTTCCTAATCATCGCTAGTTTCTTTCTTGTAAGTCAAGAGTGGTTGGTAAACGAACATTCTGATTCAATACAGGCCTTTAGCTACTTTATTGCTTTTGCAATACCGCTGATGTTGTTCAAGGTTGTTAATGTGAATTTATTGAATGTATTGCACCGGATAACACAGGTAAATAGTATTAGTCTGTTGGAATCATTGTTACCGTTAATTTCTTTTTTAATATTGTGGCTTATTTTCGATTTTTCCCCGTTGATGGCAGCAACGTTAGCGTGGTTTTCATCGTTGTTTATTCTCGCTTTGCTATCAGTCATCCTGCTTAAGCAAGGTTTTCCTCTTAAATTTTCAACGTCTACTCAAAAAGACTTGTTGAGTTACGGTGCACGAGGGCATTTTGATACGTTATTTCAAAAATTGTTGTTACGTATAGATTTTATCTTTGTTAGTAGTTTTCTTGGGAACGAGGCGTTGGGTTATTACGCAATGGCAACAGCGGCAGCCGAATTACTATTAACATTACCTAATTCACTAACGGTTCCTTTGTTTTCATTTTTTATGAAAAAAAGCAATGATGATAAAGATGCTGTTACCCCTATTGTTCTTAGAGTGCTTATGTTTTCAATGGTTATGCTGGCCATAATCTTCGCTATCTTTGGGAAGATACTGATACTAATACTATTTGGCGAGGCCTATTTGCCAGCATATGAGCCATTGACGTTGCTGTTACCTGGTATTGTATTTTTAAGTTATTGCAGTCTTGTGAGGCTAGATTTTTTAGGGAGAAATATGCCAGGAACAGTATCTATTATTTCTGGTATAGCGGTAGTGCTTAATATTTTCCTGAATGTATTACTTGTTTCGGATTATGGAATTAATGGTGTGGCAATGGCTTCAACTGTCTCATATTTTATTGCGGCTATAGGACTTCATATTGTTCATAGAAAGATGACTGGGCTTACTATGCGGGAAACACTGATATTGCAGAGAAGTGATATTAAAATGTTAACTAAGATGATAAAGCGTTGATATTATGAATCATTCTTTAACCATATTTAACGTTGTTGTATGTTTGTTATGTGCTTTTTCCTCTGCGGTATTTTCGCAAACGTGGCCGGATGTACGTGATGGTGTTATCTATATTCAAAATCAGTCAACGCAAGTTGATTCAAAAAACACAATAGCTATTAGTTGGTCTGATGCGTGGATTTCTGAAAGTCAGGAAGATCATGTTTATTTACAGGGGCCTGATGGAAGTTTGGTTGGGCGCCTTGATCTAAACGAAGAAAATACGCCAGGAAAAAGATTTTTTCAGACAGTAGAAAAAGGCGATTATAGGCTGGAAGTAGCGGGTGCTAATTATCGAAATGTTACCATTAGCATCCAAGATGATATACCAACCGTTTTTGAACCCGTTAAGATACATAAGAGTATTTCACTTCCTAAGTCGGGCAGGATCTACTTTAGTGTGCCGAAAGGAAAGTCATTCCGCTTTTCTGGGAAACGTTATGGAGCGATATCAAAATTCTATGTGAAATCGGTGTCCTCACAAAAGCGTTATAAATTGGCACTCAATAAAAAAACGTATTATTGGCAATATGATCATCTTGTTGTTCCTGCTGCGGATATGGATGATGTGTATGAAGTTACTTGGAACGGTAATGGCAAGGTATCCTTTTGGCTTGATGATATACCCAATTTATTTGCGTTAAAGAAAAGACATCTTTTTGTTCCTGTATTAACTATGGGTTCTTCAAATATTGAGATATCAAATGATATTGTGGGGGATATGCCAGAAATTGGCGCTGCATTACCTTATGTTTACCCTCCGAAAGAAACGTGGTCAGCGATAGACTCTTGGAAACTACAGTCGGCTAACTACTATTTCTTTGCCGATGATTTAAAAACATCGCCGAAACGAGATATGTCTTTTCTTGATCTTTATGAAAATACATTTGATATAACAACGTCGAACTCAATATTGGCAAATACAGGAAGGGATACTGTCCTAAAACCTACGGATAGTCTAAAGTCGCGAATATCAAACTATCTGAGAGATCGGCATTCATTGTCATTATTATCAAATAACTTTGTTGCATTGGCAGATGAGCCAAATTTAAACTACTTAAGTTATGAGCATTTTGACCAATACTTCTCTTCTTTGGCTTCGTTTATAAAAAATCATCCAGATCCAATGGTATCTAACACCAAATTAGCCGTACCACAGAGCTCTCGGTTTTTGAATGGTCCAACGCGAAAAGGTGCTGATAAAAGAATTGGTATTCACTGGGCTGAAAAGTTAATGAGTAATTATGGGCAATGGATTGATGCCATTTCTTGGCATGAGTGGTTGGTGCGGGATTTGATTGATACGACACGTTATGCAGATGCCGTCACACGAGCAAGCGAGTTGGTGGAGAAATATAGTGAAACATTAAATGATTCTACAGCATTGATTATAGGCCAAACCAATATATCCAGCGGTTTGTCATTGAGCCCCTATGAGCAAGAGACATTTTTTGCAGCATTATGGTGGACGTCGGTTGTTATTCAGAGCAGCTTGCCGGGGAAGCTTGATCAAATTATGTGGTTTAAGGCGGCTGATGATCCTGTTTACAAAAAGGGACTGATCCATATAACAAAAAATGGTTATATCCATAAACCGGTTAGTGAGGCCATGACGTTTATCAATAGCCATGTTTACCCCTTTGTTATGAATGTCACGAATAAACACCCTGATGTAGATGTACTCGTAACTCTTTCAGCAGATAAAACAATGGCATTTATTTTGGGGGTTAATAAAAGCAAGCGAGATATTCATGTTGATATGAGCCTGCCCGTAGCGGGAGAGATTATAGGAATGGCAGGGTTGAATGAGTATGGGGTTGTGAAAATTGATATTAGTAGTACATCAAATAAATCTTTAACTGGAGTGATACCAAAAGAAACTATTTTCTCAATTAAGTTGTTGGTGGATAAAATGGGTGGATAGAAACGTGTGGGGTTTACAATTATTTATTGCATCATTACTTCTTTCGCTTTTTAAATTGGGAAAAGTTATCCCCTTTGTAATGTTCCATACGTTGCCATCGATACTTGAATAATTGGTGGAAATGCTGCTTTTTTCCCATTTCTTCCCAACCTAAGTGAAACATGTATCGGATCGACGGACTGTTTGTTGTATCAACAATGGCTACTAATTCACGTTTACCTTTTGAATTCCAGTATTCCCATGCGAGTTTTACAACAGTAGCGCTAATTTGTGTATTACGGTAAGGCTCGGAAACTTCACCTGCAAATTGAAATACCTGATTCTCTGATACAGTGAAGGTTTCACGCAGATAATGTTGGTCATAAAAATCTTTATCGGAATACCAAACAATGGCAATAACGTTTTCTGTTTCTGTTTCGAAAGCGGCAAATGCTTTTAGATCAAGGTCAAATAGATCATTGTAGTCGGATTTAAATCGTTGGAAATATTCATTACATAGAGGGATATCATCACGTGTGAACTCCCGCTCATGCCAGCGTTTGGACATTCTGTATTTTCGGATTGTTAGGCTAAGGTCACGTTTTAGAAAGACAATACTTTGACGTTTGTAAATGAATTTTTTGGTAAGTTTTTTAATGATAAAAGTGATGAGCTCGACTAGCCCTTTTTCATGAAATAGTTCTTTTAACTTAGTGATTGGCGATATAGCCATGAAATAACACCGATATATTTAGCTTTTAGAGCTATTGGTTTTTGAAATGTATGAGATGTGATTCTAATCCTCTCAGCTTAATAGGGCAATATTGCTTTTGTTGATAGTAGTAAAACGTCATCAATTTTAGTTTGTGTTTTCTCAGCTTTAAGGTTCTCTTGGTTTTTCGTTGTTAGCTTGTCATTGTGAGAAATAAATATATTTTTTGGTTTTAAAGTTGTCACATAATATCGTTATGTAACAAGGTGATAAGTATAGGAGTAATGATACGATCGGTGTTGAAGTGATTTAGTGACATTACGATAGAGGACATGCTTCTATTATTGGTAGAAGATGCCCTTGTGATATTGTCAGCTGCGTTTATTTTGAACTACGTTTGCCTTTTTGAGAGCGCTTTTTTCGTTCTTCTTCCTTGCGTATTTTTGCGTCCTTGACTTTCTGTACTTCAATTTCTTCTATCTCCATCAGCGCGGGAGTCTCTAAGCTGATGGGGCCAAGTATTCCTGATCGTAACTCGTTTAAAAACAGGACGGATACTTTATTTAGGTCCACTTGTCCGCCGCCACGTAAGCAGCCTCGTTGTTTGCCAATGGTTTCTAGAAACTCTAATTCAGTGTCTGGTAACGTATCGAGCTCATACCGTTCTTTTAAGCGCTCAGGGTAGGCAGACAGTAAATATTTTGCGGTATAAAAAGCAACGTCATCGTATTCCATGGCGGTATTTTTAATGGCACCACTGGCAGCTAAGCGATAACCGCTGTTCGGGTTCTCCACTTTAGGCCATAACATACCGGGGGTGTCAAAAAGCACGATGCCGTTATCCAGCTTAATGCGTTGCTGACCTTTGGTGACTGCTGGCTCGTTTCCCGTTTTTGCGATGATTTTATTGGCGAGAATATTGATTAATGTGGATTTACCGACATTAGGGATACCCATAATTAACGCTTTAATTGACTGTATGCCGCTATCCTTTGCTGGCAGCATGCTGCGACATAAATCCAATAGTTCACGCATTTGAGTGGGTTGATCCGTGGTGAGTGCAATACCTTTCAGCCCTTTTTTATCGTCAAAGTAGTTTACCCATTGGGTGGTAATGGCGGGGTCGGCTAGATCACTCTTCGTCAGCACTTTGATGCAGGGTTTGTCTCCCCGTATTGACGCAAGTAAAGGGTTCTCGCTGCTGTAAGGTATGCGTGCGTCCGTTACCTCAATGACCAAGTCTACTTGGGGTAATAATTCAATGATTTGTTTGCGGGCTTTGTTCATATGCCCTGGGTACCACTGGATGCTCATAATTGGCCTTTACGTCTGAGGAGATGGGTAGTTTACCTGAAAAAAGACGCAAAAAAAGGCGCAGCATCATGCTGCGCAAACCACAAAGGGGGAACTGTTACTGCTCTATTGCAATGAGCGCAATATAGGCTAAATGAATTAGGCTGTAAAGCTCAATTTTAAAAATGTACTCACAATTGGGCTTTGATGTTAATGGGGTTATACTGCGCCTTTGATTTTTCATAATTATGAGAGTAGGGGTTTTAGGGGAAATGACAGTATTTAAAAAGTTAGGTTTAGCGGTAGTTATGCTCATCAGCATGAATGCAGTGGCAAGTAATCAGTTTACTGCGGAGAGAATTGCAGAACGAGTAGCCCCTGCTGCAACACCTTGTGTTGAAGGGCAAGAATGTAAAGGTGCTGCTCCAGTGGTTGCTGCTGCACCGGTCGCTGTAAAGGCGCCATCTGGCAAAGAAACTTACGATGTTAAGTGTTTCGCGTGTCATGGAACTGGCGCGGCCGGAGCACCAAAACTAGGGGATAAAGATGCTTGGGCTCCTCGTGTAGCTCAGGGCATTGATGCGTTGTACGATCACGCAATAAACGGCTTCAACGCCATGCCGCCTAAAGGTACTTGTATGGATTGTTCTGATGACGCCATTAAAGGCGTGGTTGACTATATGGTTGAAAATTCCAAATAGGTTCTTAGGTATAAGTATCTAGGTACAAAATTCAGACATAAAAAAACCCTACTCGTAAGTGAGTAGGGTTTTTTTATGTCTGAATTTTGTCGTCATCACTTGCAATTTATTGTTTTACGGTTACTTTTCAGTGATAGGTGATGAGTCCGTGTAAAAGCCTCCATGAAATTGTAGAGACATATAGTAGAGACAATAAATGAACATTTTAAGCAAAGTATGCGCAATACCCCTAACCTGCCTTATTGTTTTTCCAACATTAGCGATGGGAAATGAGATTGATTCATTAGTGATTGATGCCAACAGCACTTACACCGTAACAAAGGCACAGAATGAGTTGTTTCTTAAGAAATTAACGGTAGGAGATAATGCCGTTATACAGTTTGACCCAGATGTTGTGCGTTGGCATCTACAGGCGTCCAGTGTAAGCATGGGTAACGGTGTTGTGATAAACGCTTCAGGTCTCCCAGGTGATAATGGAACTGTTGGGAAAAGTGCAACGGGTGTTGCTGACGATTGTGGGGATGGTAAAGCAGGAGATGATGGTGGCCATGGTAGTAATGGAACGGACGGTGTTGCCATTTCGATGCGTTTAGCAATAAGTGATATTGGTAGCTTAACGATTAACGCCGCTGGAGGAAAAGGTGGTGTTGGAGGTCGAGGAGGTGCTGGCCAGCAAGCAGGAAAGGTGATTCGTTGTACGGGGCCCGATGGTGGGGCTGGCGGACAGGGTGGTGAAGGCGGTGATGGTGGCAACGGGAGTTACGTTCGTATCGTGTATAGCTATGTAGAAGGTGCTACGGCATCGGGTGCGTTAGGTAAGTTTGTCACCGTTGATAATGTTGGTGGTGTAGCGGGCAGCGGGGCAAGTGGTGGCCACGGTGGCGGTGGTGCAGAAGGTAAATACATCAATATGAGAACACTAACAGGTAGTAAAAAATGGATGCCTGCCGGTCAAAGTGGTGTTGAAGGAAGGATGGGTAAAACGGGGCGTATTGGCGTTACAGGCCAAGCCTTATTGGAACGAGATCTCGAGGGGCGTATGACGACTTTTGTGCAATCGCAAGCTAAACAGCAGGATAGTGCAATAGCGCTCCAACAAAGTATGTTACTTGAGCAAAAAGCTGCAGCGCAGGCGGCACTAGAAGCGGCAGAACTGTCTGCGACAGAGTTGGCAAAAGTGAATGCAGAGTTGTTAGCGTTTAAGCAGCAATCACTCGATCTTAAGCGGCAGTTATCCAAAATTGCACTGAGTAGCCAAGCTGCTTCTGTGGATGCAAGTGCAAAAACGGCGTTGGCAGCAACAGAATCTGAGGGTTTGAGGCAGTTGGTGGGAGGGTTGCAGGCAAAAATAACAATATTAGAAACCTCACTCGCAAAATCTAATGAACAATTGATGTTATCTAACGAACAATTTTCAGCCTTGTCCGCCAGTGTTGTGGCTATTCAGGCGGAGCAGAAGGTGGTGCAAAACAATAATGCGAGCAAAGGGGCGGAAAGACAAAAAATGGTAGAACAGTTGATCCGCCGATTAGATGCATTGGAGGAGCGGCCTGCGCAAAAAGTGATTGAGAAAGTGATTGAAAAAGTTGCCGAAAAAGCAGTAGGTGTTAAAGCTGAGGCCGTTGTTGGAGAGTAATAATAGTTCATTCTATTGACTTGATATTTAATTGACTTATAAGTCAAAAGCGCACCCAAAATGGTGCGCTTTTTTTTGGTGCACGCACCATTTTGGTGTTTTGTTGTTTTTTTGACCCCTGTTATAAATGGGTCAACCACCGCCCTAGCCCCCGCAAGTCTTGGAATCATCACAATTGGCACAATGCCTGCTAATAGTTTGATTGTAATTACTATTTTATTTGGGCTGCGCCTTTGTGGCCCGCTTACCAATAGACGACCTTGGGGGTCATAATAATGAAATCAACAATTTCTAAAGCAGTACGTCTAGCAACATTGGGATTAACAGCAGTCAGCGCGATGGTTGCTTCTCAAACTACAATGGCTGAAGTTGATGTTTCTGCATCTGCTGGTGTTGCAAGTGCTTACTTGTTCCGTGGTGTAGATCTTGGAAATGGTAATGGCGCAGTTTTTGGTGATATCACTGCAAGTTCTGGTGGTGCTTATGCTTCTGTTTGGGCTTCTAGTGGTGATGCGTCGTTGGGTTCTGAGTATGACCTGATCTTGGGTTATGGCATGGACGTAGGCGACTTTACAGTTGACGCCGGTGTGGTTAACTATTTGTACCCGTCAGATGACGCTTCAGACTCTATTGGTGATTTTTCTGAGGTGTACCTAAACATTGGTTTTGGTGCGGTAGGTTTCTCTTATTCTGATAACGTTGCCGGTGGTAACGGTTATGAGTATTACGCGCTGTCTGCAGAGCATGGCTCTTTTAGTGCAGTGTTAGGTTACTCTGATACACAAGATAAAGCAGAGTTTAATGGTGAAAAAGCTAATGCTGACTACACTCACTTAGATATTACTTATGCTTATAACGACAACCTGTCTTTTACTGTTAGTAAAGTTATTGATTTTGATAAAGACTTGGGTGCAAATGAAGCTTTGAGTTCTGATGACTACGATGCTTTATCTACTGCTCTACAAGCAGAATATGATGACCTTACTTTTATCGATGACGACCTACTTTTTGTAGTGTCTTACTCTCTACCTATTAAGTAATCTCTCCTTTTTAATGGGTTCAGGTAAACAGGCGCTATGGATAGCGCCTGTTTTCTTTTAGTTTGTTATTTTCTTGTTTTCACTGTGATCTCCTTCTCCTATTTCAAACCCTTCTTGTATTCCTTGAAAGTGCTCATTTATTAATCTCCTGTCCCTAAGTGCTTGGTAGAAATTAAAAAAAGTTCATTTTTTTGATGAAAAATTTGGTAGAGCTGGAATTTTGGTGCTACTTTTTTAAAGACTATCATTTCCGATAAATAAGAACCCACAGACTACCGGGGGGAGCTTGTTAGGAAAATGGAATTTAACAGCGGGAGCATAACTCCCACATTCACGCTCTTTGGGGATACCAAATGTTGAAGAATAAAATGAAAGCGGTCCAATTATCTGCCCTCGCGTTAGCGGTTACGGGAGCGATGGGGACTACGCAAGCTGTAGCTGAAGTGGATGTGTCTGCATCTGTTGCTATATCTAATTTGTACTTGTTTCGTGGTATCGATTTAGGTGAAGGCCGCGCTATGGTGTCTGGTGATTTGATCGCCAGTTCTAACGGGTTTTATGGTGGTGTTTGGGCAACGAGTGGTGATAAAGCTTCTGGCTCTGAATATGATTTGTTCGTAGGTTATGCAACAGAAATTGAAGGTGTTTCTGTTGATATTAACATCACCAACTATATGTATTCTGGCTGGGATGCGGGTGACAGCTTTGGTGATTATTCTGAGATATTCCTAAACGTTGGTTATGGTCCGTTTTCTATCGATTATCAAGTGAATGTTGCTGATGGGTCTTATAGCAGCGATGAGACGGAAGCAGCTAAAAGAGCAGGCTTGTCAGGTTTTCAATATATCGCTTTTAATGCGTCATTTAAAAAGTACACCGCAACGCTGGGTTTTGCTGATGTAAGTAACTATAGTGAGAGCAACCCGTTAACAACAGATAATGTGGGTAGTGTAGGTACGGACTATACTCACCTTGATATTAGCTACGCTTATAACGATAACCTAACGTTCACGGTGAGTCAGATTATTGATCAAGATGAGATTCAATTGACTGGTAGTGAAACAAAGTATGAAAATCGTGATGATGATACGTTGTTTGTATTGTCATACTCTTTACCTATCGAATAAGTGCCAATGTAATAAGGCAGATAGTGTAAAAGTAAATAGTATAAAAGAAAAAGCGCAGATTTATCTGCGCTTTTTTATGTCCGATAATCAAGCGCTAGATTAATCTAGCAATGATCGAATGTTGGCGAAGTGTGCTTGTCCTAAGGCTTGGTTATCAGCTTTAGAAATTGTATCGCCTTTGCCTTCCCAAACCAAATCATCTGCTGAAATTTCATCCAAAAAACGGCTGGGTGTGGTTTCAAAGTCTTCACCATACATGCGCCTTTTCGCTGCAAGGGTTAAGGTAAGTTCTTGCTTGGCGCGAGTAATGCCCACATACATTAAACGCCGCTCTTCTTCGATGGTGCCTTCTTCAATACTGGAGCGGTGAGGTAGAATTTCTTCCTCCATACCCATTAAAAATACGTAGGGGTATTCCAATCCTTTGGAGGCATGCAAGGTCATTAGCTGAACACGGTCGGAATCATCATCTTCTTCCTGTTGCTCTAGCATATCTAGCAAAACCAGTTTGCCAATGACCTCTTCGATATTGTCGTCTTCACTTTTTTCTAACATACGTTCGATGGAACTGATTAAATGCCAAACGTTTTCCATACGTTTTTCGGCCATCTTGCTACTGCTTGATTGTTCCTGTAGCCATTGTTCGTAATCGATATCCCGCAACATTTGTTTAATGCCCGAAACCGCATCCTTTCGTAGGATGATGTTACGCATCTCATCAATCCAACTGCCAAAACGCTGCAAGTTGGCATAAGAGCGTGCGCTTAATTGGGTTTCTAGGCCTAACTCGCTACAGGCGGTAAACATGCTGCAATCGCGACTATGAGCATATTGGCCAAGCTTTTCTAATGTGCTGGGACCGATCTCGCGGCGTGGTGTGTTTACCACACGAAGAAATGCATTGTCGTCGTCAGGGTTGATCATGACACGCAAATACCCCATTACATCTTTAATCTCAGATTTCCCAAAAAAGGAGCTACCGCCACTGACTTTGTAGGGGATCTGATACGCTTGAAGTTTGATTTCCAGTAGACGAGACTGATGGTTGCCTCGATAAAGCACCGCAAAGTCTTTAAAGGCACGGGCTTTTTGAATTTTTTGATTAATTATGTCGTGAGCAATACGTTCGGTTTCGTGCTCTTCGCTTTTGCAGCGTACCACTCGAATCATTTCCCCTAAGCCGTGTTCACTCCATAGCTTTTTTACAAATACGTGAGGATTGTTATCAATAACGGCGTTGGCGGCTTTAAGAATTCGGCTTGTGGAGCGATAGTTTTGTTCAAGTTTGACGACTTTTAATTTTGGAAAGTCATCTTGTAGCAGTGCTAGATTTTCAGGTTTTGCACCGCGCCATGAATAGATAGATTGATCGTCATCACCAACCACCGTAAAAGCTGCACGCTGCCCTACAAGCAAACGAACCAAGAGATATTGTGAGGTGTTGGTGTCTTGATACTCATCCACTAGCATGTAGTGAACCCTGCGTTGCCAGCGTTCACGGATCTCGTCATTATCTCTTAGCATTAACGTGGGCAGTAAAATTAGATCATCAAAATCAACCGCATTGTAGGCGCGAAGGTAGCGGTCGTATAAAGCATAAGCTTGGGCCGCACGCATTTCTTCTTCATCGTTGGCTCTGGAAATGGCGATAGAGGGTGTTATGAGGTCGTTTTTCCAATTGGAAATGGTGTAACGAACATTCTTCACATCATCGTCATCATCATCTCCAGAGCTTTCTCGCACCAAAATCTCCGTGAGCAGCATTTTGCTATCTTGATCATCAAAGATGGAAAAACCGGATTTTAATCCAAGGTATTTCAGCTCTTTCCGTACCATGTTCAAGCCAAGATTATGAAATGTGGATACGGTTAACCCTCGGCCTTGGCGACCAGTAAGCAGTTGTTTTACCCGCTCTTTCATTTCCCTAGCAGCCTTATTGGTAAAGGTTAGGGCGACAATTTTATTGGCGGGAATTTCACAGGTTTGAATTAGATAGGCTATCTTTCGAGTGATTACACTGGTTTTGCCTGAGCCCGCTCCAGCCAGCACTAGTAGTGGTGTGTCGATATAGTGCACGGCTTCAGATTGTCGGGGGTTTAGCTTGGACACAAGAACAACTCAACTGCTTTTGGGGGCGTGATCAATGGGGAAAATGGGGCTGCCTATCTTACTCCGAAGTGATCGATTCGTCATGACATCAATGAAACTTTGACTATTGACTGAGATGCTCGCTAAGCTATGCTGGAACTCGCTGGTTTTGTGTCCTGTGGTAAGTGCTGAAATCAAAAGAGAATTGAGGGTGTTATGAGTCAAGACGAGTTGAACCAAGATTTACTGAATATTCGCGATAAGGTGATTATGGTGACGGGGGCATCCAGTGGTTTGGGGATGTACTTTGCTGAGGCCCTAGCGAGCCGAGGTGCGACAGTGGTAATGGGGGCGAGGCGTTTGCAGCCCTTGGAAGCATTATCCGCTCGTATTAAGGATGAAGGCGGTCAGGCTTTGGCAATTGCTATGGATGTGACGAGCCGTGATTCGGTGATTGCTGCATTTGATTTTGTAGAGGCAACCTACGGTGGTGCTGATGTGGTTGTGAATAATGCGGGTGTTGCACCGAATAAGCCGTTTTTGGAGCAAACAGAACAAGATTGGGATCAGGCATTAGATACCAATTTAAAGGGGGCTTTTCTTGTTAGTCAGGTCTTTGCTGAGCGTGTGATTCAAGCTCAGGAAGTGCGTAAGTCGAAAAATAAGCCGTTGGTGCAGGCTAGTATTATCAATATTGCGTCTATCTTAGCGTCAAGGGTCATTGGGAATATGGCTCCTTATAGCGCCTCAAAGGCGGGTTTGGAGCAGTTAACCAAGGCGATGGCGTTGGAGTTGGCGAGGTACCAGATTCGGGTGAATGCTATTGCGCCTGGGTATGTTGAGACGGATATGAATCGTGACTTTTTTCAGTCGGACGCTGGTAAACAGCTGATTCGGCGGATTCCCCAGCGGCAGTTGGGGCAGCTTGAGGATTTGTTGGGGCCGTTGTGTTTGTTGGCGTCTGAGGCTTCTCGGTATATGACGGGCAGTGTGATTACGGTGGATGGCGGACATTTGGTTAGTTCGTTGTGATGTTAAGTGCAATAGAGTTGCGATGAGTCGTTTATAAATAAAATATCGGGGGCTAGTTACTGAGTGGTTTTCCAGAGCCGTGATGAATAAGCAATATCCTTTCAGAAATCGCAAAAGATCGCATCCATGCGTGCTCGACTGCGGCGTCCGTGCCGCAGACGTTTCTGAAAGGATATTGCTTATTCATCACTCATAGCGAGATTCAAGGTTTTTGGTAATCTGCTAGTTATTTACCCTCCCAAAATGTAGGAATAGACAATGGATTTTGCACTATCACCAGAAATAGAAGAAACACGGTTACTTGTACGGGCGTTTGTTGAGCAGCATGTGATGCCGTTAGAGGTGGATAAGAATAATTTTGATGAGCACGAAAACATCCTTGAATCTGTTATGGCTCCTATTCGTGAAAAAGCCAAGTCTGAAGGTTTGTGGGGGTTTCAGCTTCCAAAATCTCGTGGTGGTAGGGAATTAGGGGTGGTGGGTATGGCGGCTTGTTATGAAGAGGCTGCTCGTTCGCCTTTTGGTCCGTTGGCTTTTAACTGCGCTCCGCCAGATGATGGGAACATGATCGTCCTAAACAAAATCCTTAAAACCGATGCCTTAAAAGATAAATGGTTGCAGCCGATTATCGATGGCAAGGTGCGCTCGGCATTTGCGATGACTGAGCCTCAAGGGGGTTGTGGTTCTGACCCGAGTCTTACTTATACCAAAGCAGAGAAGGTGGGTGATAAGTGGATTATTAATGGTCGTAAGTGGTTTATTACGGGGGCCGATGGGGCGCAAACTTTTATTTTAATTGCCAAAACTTCTGACGATGAGCGTAAAGGGCTTACGGCTTTTCTATTTGATGCGGATCAGCCTGGCTGGCGTATTGAGCGGCGTATTCCCATTATGGGGCCTGAGGAGCATGGTGGGCATTGTGAGCTGGTGTTTGATGGCTTAGAAATTCCTGATGAGAACCGTCTGCTGGAAGTGGGGGATGGTTTGAAAGTGACGCAGATTCGTTTGGGAACTGCCCGCCTGACTCATTGTATGCGTTGGTTGGGGATGTCGAAGCGGTGTATGGAAATTGCGGGTGAGTACGTTAAGCATCGCATGAGTTTTGGTATGACCCTTGCCGAGCATGAAGGTGTGCAGTGGATGATGGGTGAGGTTGCTAAAGAGATTCAAGTCGGACGTTTGTTAACGATGAATGCAGCGTGGAAGTTGGATCAAGGGGATTTTGCGAAAACCGAAATATCCATGGCGAAGATTCACGTGGCGGATACCTTGCATAAAGCAGCGGATACCGCGATTCAGCTATGTGGTGCACGGGGTTATTCCAAAGATACGTTGTTGGAATGGATCTACCGCTATGCCCGGCAGGCTCGGTTAGTGGATGGTGCATCTGAGATTCACAAGATGGTGCTATCAAAAGCGTATTTATCTGAAGGTCCGGACTTTTTCTCTTGGGGTTAATGATAAATAGAGCGCGAATGAGCCTAAGAAATGAGCTTTCTGGGTGATGTTCGAAGATAACTACTGCGAGGGGAATACGGCGCTATGGATCAGTCCATTGTTACGAAAATTGAACGTTTTATCGGTGAACAGTTAGATTGTGTTGATGTAAAACTGTCGGATATTCATAAATTGTCTGGTGGGGCGATTCAAGAAAATTGGGCAATGGTTTTGCGGGCGGGCGAACAACCGCCAAAAGATATCGTGTTACGTTGCGATGCGCCTTCAGGTTTAAGCACGAGCCATAGTCGTGAAGAAGAATATGCGCTACTAGAAGCGGCCTTTGATGCAGGTGTTACTGTCCCAGAGCCACTTTTTTTGGGGCAGCTTCCGGTGTTTGGTCGAAGCTTTTTTATCATGGGGCGTGCTAACGGAGTAGCGGTTGGGCATAAAGTGGTGAAAGATCTTTCGTTAGGGGGAGATCGAGAGTTGTTGGTGGCAGAAATTGGTCGTCAGATGGCAAAAATTCACTCTATAACACCAGATTTGGATTTAGGCTCAGCTTCAGGCTCTCAGTCGTTAGATTTTTTATCGTTTCCTAAGGTTAGTGCTGTTCAGGCATCCATTGAGGAGTTTCGACAGTTTTTAGATAACCATCATACGGCGTTCCCTGCATTAGAGTGGGGTATTCGTTGGTTGGAATTGAATGAGCCTGAGCCGTTACCCTTGTGTTTGGTGCATCGAGATTTTCGCACGGGTAATTACATGGTTGATGAGTCTGGGCTTACGGCTGTGTTGGATTGGGAGTTTTGTACCTGGGCTGATCCAAGAGAAGACCTTGGTTGGTTTTGTGCGGGTTGTTGGCGATTTGGTCGAGGCGATTTAGAAGCTGGGGGGATTGGCTCAAAGCAGGCATTGCTAGATGGCTACAATAGCGCTTCTGGGTTGGCGTTACAGAAGGCTGACCTCGATTATTGGGAAGTATTTGCTCATATCCGTTGGGCGGTCATAGCGATTATTCAAGGTGAGCGACATGTGTCTGGTGCGGAGCCTTCGCTTGAGCTGGCTCTTACCGCGCATATTGTGCCGGAATTGGAGTGGGAAATATTACGTATGACAGGGTTACGTATGATAGGGCTTCAAGCCACAGGAGCAAGTTTATGAGAGAGCAACCTAATGCTGAGGCATTGTTGGAAATTGCCCGTGATGTATTAAAACAAGATATCTTACCGCTGCTTCCGAGTGATCAGCGATACAATCTGCTGATGGTTGCCAATGCTATGGCGATAGCTTCTCGTCAATGCCAACAAGGTCATGAACCAGAGCAAGAAGAGCTGAAACGCTGGCAGCAAGGCTTGGATAGTGATGCATTGATACAACCCTGTGCTGTTGAAATGTCGCAGAATATTCGTGCAGGTTTGTACGATAGTCCGGATGGCCGTGTTCAGTTGGCGAAAATGTTGGTACCCTCTGTTCGGCAACGGGTGCTGGAGAGCAACCCTAAGGCTTTGTAATTGAATGATAAGTAACGATAAAAAGGATAAGTAGAATGACAACTCGGTATTTTTTGGCGTTCCCAGCCTCAGCAGAACTAATTGCCGCCGCAGATAAAGTGTTGGATCTTCATGCCACAGAAGCAACGGAAAGTTGGGTGCCTCACTTCGATCACCTCATTGGTTTGTTTGTACCGGGCTTTCTGAATGCTTTTCTTGTGGATACCTGCGACGCAGTGGGCCTTAGCCCTAGATCTAGTAAAATCATACACTCCACAGCGAACACAATGTCAAAAACCATATCAGTAATGGTGGGTAAACTGCTGAAAAAACGCTCTAACGAAGAGTTGGTACCAATGGCAGAATTTATTGATGAAGTGTATTTACGAGAGAGCCAGTGTTCTTCAGGCAAAAATTCCGTAGGTTGTGAAATTGATAAAGTGTTGTTTGATGAGATACATCGAGTCACTGCTGAAGTGAAAGATGGGCGCTTAGAAGAAGTGCGTGGTGAGCTAACTGAGGTGATGTTGAGAGTGGTTGATGCCACTATCGAAAGCATGATGGTGCGTACCATAGGGCTGTTAAAGATCAATTTTGTGGTTAAAAAAATCTGTGATGCTGCAGTGGCGACTTGCCGAGGTGCTGGTCATATGGTGGTTAATAAGGTGTTTAAGAACTTGGACGAAGAGTCTATGCTGCGTTTGGGCGTTTTCTTTGAAGACATGCTTGTTTCTGATGTGCGAGATTAATAGGTAGCACCGTCCCCTGTGGCTATCGTCTAGACCTATAGTTTCAGGGGGGATTTGTACGTTAAGTGGCTTTGCTGCATACAGTGGCTACATCAATAGTTGATTCTGTGGTGCAATTGCATACAATTCACCACAATTGTTTTCAATTACGCTACTTGCAGCCTGTATTCAGCCACCTAGAACCCATCATGACAGACAAATCCAAAGAAAATCCTTCCTTGCCTACCTCCGGTAAAGATCAACTCTTCCAGCAGCAACAGACTCATTTGGTGGATTTTGCCTTTGATGAGCTGGTGGTTAATGTTTTTCCTGACATGATTCGGCGCTCTGTGCCGGGCTACGAAACTGTTATTTCCATGTTAGGCGTGTTTGCAGGACGATACGTACAACCTCATTCGTCGGTATATGATCTCGGTTGTTCGTTGGGTGCTTCGACACTAGCAATGCGTCGGCATATAACGGCGGAAGGTTGTCGAGTGGTGGGGGTGGATAACTCTTCGGCAATGATTCAACGCTGCCAAGAAAACGTTAATCAAGCAGATAAACACGGCTGTGATGTTCCTGTGTCACTCGTTTGTGCAGATATTCAACAGGCTGATATTCAAAATGCCTCGTTGGTGGCATTAAACTTCACCCTTCAATTTCTAAGCCCTGATGAGCGTTTAGCAATGTTGACCTCGATTTATCAAGGGTTGTTGCCAGGTGGAGCATTGGTGCTATCAGAAAAAATTTGTTTTGATGATACGAATAAGCAAGAAATGTTTACAGATCTTCATCATGATTTTAAACGAGCCAATGGTTATAGCGATTTGGAGATTAGCCAGAAGCGCCAAACCATCGAAAATGTGTTAATTCCAGACACGTTGGAGCAACATAAAGAGCGCTTAATGAATGCAGGTTTTAGTAGCGTTCATTGTTGGTTTCAATGTTTTAACTTTATTTCCCTTTACGCCATTAAGTAGATTTTGATGATTAATCACGACGCATTTTTTGATCATATTGAACGATCCTATTTGAAAAAGTGGAGTTCTCACTTTCATCAGGTATTGAAAAACGAATTTGAACCTGAGCAACATGGTGATTTTGAGCGCTGGAATAATGCGTTAACAGGTCTACCAGACTTAGGTCCATTAACAACAACGTTTAATCAATCGGCAATTACTGCTACACCAGAAAATCTGTTATCTGAAGACGAACGGCAGGAATTAAAGGACGCGTTATTAGCGTTACACCCTTGGCGCAAAGGGCCGTTTTCCATTGCAGGCGTTGATATTGATACAGAATGGCGCTCTGACTGGAAATGGGATCGGGTATTACCGCATATTAGCCCGTTAAAACATCGCAAAATCCTTGATGTTGGCTGTGGCAGTGGTTATCACATGTGGCGTATGTGTGCGGAAGAACCGTCAATGGTGGTGGGTATTGATCCATCGTTGTTATTTATGATGCAGTTTTATGCCATTCAGCATTTTGTTGGGCAGCAGGCTGCGTATTATTTGCCTATTGGCATTGAGCAAATGCCAAAAAAAATGCGTGCATTTGATAGCGTGTTCTCTATGGGAGTGTTATATCACCGTCGATCCCCTATGGATCATCTCATAGAGTTGCGGGAGTTATTACGCCAAGGTGGTGAATTGATATTGGAAACCTTGGTTATTGAGGGAGGCTTGGGTGAGGCTTTAGTGCCTTCTGGTCGTTACGCACGTATGGGTAATGTGTGGTTTTTGCCTTCGCCGGATACGATGATATTGTGGTTGGAAAAGTGCGGATTTAAAGATGTACGAATGGTGGATTGCGCACCCACAGCTCTTGATGAACAGCGTTCTACGGAATGGATGACGTTCCAATCTCTTCGGGATTATTTAGACCCTGAAGATACCAGTAAAACTATCGAGGGTTATCCTGCACCGATCCGGGCTGTATTTGTCGCTACGGCGGCGAAATAAACACTTGTCTAGATCCAGCTCCAAGGTTGTATACTGGCTAGGTTTATATATGCGCAAAACAGCGTAATCAGAAGGAGCATAATAATGAATAAATCACTAACACATCCTGATGTACATTTTCCACCACCGGTGTTGTTTGCTGTATTCATCGTAATAGGCTGGGGATTGCAGAAGCTAATAGCACTTCCCGATTTTACGGTGCCTTTTCATGGTTTTTTGGGTGGAGAGTTTATTGTTGGTGGTCTCGCGATTATTGTGTGGAGTGCAACAGAGTTTAAACGCCATAAAACCACCATACTGCCCCATAAAGCATCTTCAGCAATTATCAGTAGCGGGCCCTTTAAATACAGTCGTAATCCCATTTATTTTGCCTTTAGCATGATTCAGCTGGGAGCGGCGATATTGCTGGCCAATCTTTGGATTCTACTGTTGTTGATCCCCGCGTTGTTGATTATGAGTAAATTTGTTATTGAGCGTGAAGAGGCTTTTTTAACACAAGAATTTGGACAGCCTTATATCGATTATAAAAATCAAGTGCGACGTTGGATATAGAATTGGATGCAGGTTAAGCGCAGATGAAAAAGATAGCCATTTTTGTTGATGTACAAAATATCTATTACACCACAAGGCAAGCATACGGTCGTCAGTTTAACTACCGAAAGCTGTGGGATATTGTGTCAGCACAAGGGGATGTTGTTTCTGCATTGGCTTATGCGATTCATCGTGGGGATGAATCGCAGCTAAAGTTCCAGCGAGCGTTAAAACATATTGGATTTACCGTAAAACTCAAACCGTTTATTCAGCGTAGTGACGGCTCTGCTAAAGGAGATTGGGATGTTGGCATTGCTATTGATGTGATGGACATTGCAAAAGATGTGGATATGGTTATTTTATTGTCTGGTGACGGTGATTTTGATTTGTTATTGGAAAAGATAAAGAAAAGTTATGGTGTGCGAGCAGAAGTGTATGGTGTGCCGGCATTAACGGCTAGATCGTTAATTGATTCGGCGAGTGTGTATCATCCGATTGATGATGATCTATTGCTGTAAGTTTATTAATACTGAGAAAACGAAAAGAGAGATTTGTTATGGAACAGCCTGACTGGGTGACGGATAAAGCATCTTGGAGAAAACATTGCAGAAGGGTTGTGGCTCGAGTCAGTGATCTTATCGATGGTAAGGCAAGTGTCATTGAGTGTGCGAGGGAAATTGTAAAACTAGAGTTTTGGCTTCGAGCTGAGGAAGATTCGAGTTTTATAATGTTTAGAAAGATCAGTGATGCTGGTGAGGGGTTGCCTTCTGATAGCGAAAGACAGCGATGGCCTGGAGAGGAGCGTGATATTGAAGATAAAAAAATTGCTGACTTCGATGGGGAATGGAAAGATGTTGCCATGGCTGCAGCATTGTCTTTAAAAGAAAAATATGAAAATCAAACAAGCTCCTGAATTTAACAGATAACATCTAGTGGTATGCGATCTTCGAAATTTGGTGAATAGTTAATTCGTTTCTTTCGATAAAAATTTCACCAAATTAGATTGTAAATCATTGGCGGTTTGTTCATGGCCTCTGGCACGTAATGTTTCGATAACACATTCTGCTGTACAGAGGCCATTTTCTTTTTGATTTCGCCGTAATGTATATACGGATTTTTGACTGGCTTCAATTCTCACTGTTGGTAGATTTTTTAGGTAAGGGCTTTTGTTATAGATATTTTGGGCTTCTTGCCAGGTGCCATCAAGAACGATGTAGTGATTGATGCTTGGAGCATCAGCGACGAGTACACTGCTTTTGCTTGGGTAAAGCAGTGCTACATTATCCTCGCTTATGGTTTGTAGTAATTCTGCATTGGGTTGGGTTCTTTCCCAAACAATGATTTCTGCGTGATGCTCCAGGGTGTTGATAACTAAGCGACCTGTATTGGATTTTTTCTTGAGTTCCCGTTGATGGGTTAATAGAAAAATATGGGGTAGCTTACTGTTTTTCATGATAGGGCACGTAATCCGGTAATTTTCCACCAAGGATGCTTTCTACATGGCGGTGTACAACATAGCGACCAATTCTTTCTGCTATTATATTGCCACCGGGGAGCAATATGCGAACCATTTCGCCAGTTAATACGAACGGCATGGTCAGTAGGGTAGTGAACTTTAGCGGGGTATTAGGTAGTCCAAGTTCATTTGCTGATGAGTCGCCCATAAAGAGTCGAGAAAGTCCTGATCGAAATTGCATTTCCATTTTACCTAACCATCTTTTTGATCCTCGTTTTTCCTTATAGGGTATTTCCATCAAGGCTTCTGCCAGTTCACGCGAATCGTTGTCAGCATTCCCTTGAGACGCACCGATAAAGTAGGCTGTTCTCATACCTTCTTTTAATGTCTTAGGTAACAAGTCAGGATCAACCCCCATAAGATAGCCAACGTATCGCCAAAAGGTAATCGTTGCTTGAGATTCTTTTTTATTATAAATAAAACCTAGAGAACGTAAGCCTAATAAACTTGCAACAGAAAATAGTAAATTGGTACCCAGCATATCTGCTTGGTTGATCGGTGTTCCCCAGGCGTCGTTTTTCCACTGTGGGTTGTTCGCTAATCGATGGCGAACTAATGCATGCATAAGTCGAACACGTACCGCACTTTTAAATCCAGCGGAGTTTCTAGAAAGTGTGGGTGAATTATAAAGATCGACAACAAATCTACTGGTTTCAGCAAGTCGCCTTTTGGCCATGCTTGTAAGGGCTCCCGTCATCACGAGAGGTTTGACTGCTGCCCCAGAACGATACCCTCCCATCAGTGCCATACAGCTTAAAACTAGTTGTCCACCCAGGCCTGCACGTAAGCCAGTTTTACAAGCAAGCGTTAGGGCTTCGTCGTCGACCCAGGTTGGGCGGTCATCAAGCTGTTTAAATAAATCGACCAATGGTTGTGGTGGGCTTTTAATAGACTGAATGCCTGATTCTAATGCTTGCTCAAATAGCTTTCGACCTTCTCCTGTCGGTAAGGTGTGCATCCATAAAACAACGGTATCTGCTAAAGGGTCGCCTTCCATCAAGGCTTTTTTAAGACGAGTTTCGATCGCTTGCCCGCCATCTTTAGGTTTGCCTACCAGCTTTAGTAGTAGATTTAAGGAAGGGTCCTTAGATGTCTTTGGTTCTCGCCAGCGACTGGGGGTGATACTAAGGGTGCTTTTGGTTGGGTCTATGGTTTGAGGCTGATTCATATCGTTAACCTAGTTATAGGATGGAGGGTGGAGAGGGCGAAGATGATGAATAAATCATAACCCGAGTAATTATTCGGATATACTCGGGTTATATGAGTTGGGATTACAGAGGGATAGATGTGACTAAAAATACGCAAGTGATTGATTTTTCAATGAGAAAGCAGCCTGTGCAGCAGCGCTCAAAAGCTTTGGTAGCAGCGTTGCTCGATGCGACAGCTCGGCTTTTGGTGACAATCGGCTACATAGCTATCACTACCAATAAAGTTGCAGAAAAGGCCGGAGTGGGCATTGGTTCCTTGTACGAGTACTTCCCTAATAAAGAGTCGTTAGTTGCCGCACTCATTGAACGTAACTCAATGGAGATAGTTAAAGAAATTCAATTAGGTATGGAGCAGGCATTACAGAAACCCCATGAAGAAGCATTACGGTTTTGGTTGGAAAAAATGGTAGATGCTCTCGATGAACGTCGGGATGAAGTGAGAGTGGTGATTTTTGAGGTGCCGTTTTTACGCCAAATGCCGTTGCTGGAAACGATGCCAAAAACACTGATGAATGTAGCCTTTAGCGCCCATAAAAGGGCGAATGATCGTGTTCAATTTACCTATCCTAAAGCAGCGGTTTATCACCTCACAAGCATGGTATCAGCAGCCATTATTAATATGGTTGTACACCCCCCGCAACATATCCCTCGGGAAATATTATTGGATGAGCTTGCGGAATTGATTTTACGGGCGATGGAAGGGGAAGTAAAAACTACGGGGTAGATGATGGTGGAGAAGGTATCGTAGCTTGCTCCTTATCAATATGCTGTATTAGACCAAGAAATATCTTTGCTGTTGCTTTTACTAATGCTTTTTTGTCCATTGCGTAATTGCTTAATAACCAATAGGTTGCAGCTTGGCGCATGGCTCCCACCAGAGAGATACCAAGTATTTTCCACTCATCATCGGCAATTTTCCATGTGGGGTAGAAAAGGCCTGCCATGGATGAAAACGTATCTGCAAAGTTATTAATATATGAGTGATATAAATCGCTTACATCAAGGCTCACACCTTCCAATTCCACCATGCAAACCTGCGCGATTCTTGGGTCTTCTAGCCCCGTGAAAAAAGTGGTTAGTCCAACATCGGCAATATGCTGTATCTCTTGGCTAGGTAATACTTCGGTTATTGCCGTGATCACACGTTCTTGAATAATATCCATTTGGCATTTATAAACGGCTATCAAGAGCAGCTCTAAGCTGCCAAAAGCTTCGTAAAAATAACGATCAGTAAGTTTTGCCTGGCGACATAGTTGCCTAACTGTCGCCGAGCGAAATCCGCTGGTGCCAAATACTTCTAGCCCAGCTTCCAAAAACTGCTTGTAGCGCGCGGCTTTACGTTGCTCTTGAGTTAATCCGCCGTACGTTCGTCCACTTTTTGTTTCATTTTGTCTACTCATTTGTGTATTTGACAACATGCGTCGTCAGAAGTAAAGTGACTTTAAGTGATGACGCGCGTCATCAGATGCATTGGTAATCAACTCGTAGATTTACGAAGGGGTAGAAGGTATGAAAATTTATCAGGTCATCATCATTGGTAGCGGTTTTGGTGGTCAATGTGCAGCGATCAATCTGAGGAAAAATGCCATTGAGGATTTTCTGATACTGGAGCGAAGGGGGTTCATGGGAGGAACCTGGAGTCAGAATACGTACCCAGGTGCTGCCGTTGATGTGCAGTCTCCGCTGTATTCGATATCTTCTGAGCCTTATGACTGGTCACGCATGTTTGCAGAGCAAAATGAGCTAAAAGCCTATACCTCTCATGTTATTGATAAACATAAGCTGCGAGACAAAACAAAACTTAATGCCAGTGTAAGTAAGATCCAGTGGAATGATGCGGATAAGTTTTGGCAAATATCTATTGCAGGGCAGGATGATTTGCAAGCACGCTTTGTTGTCAACGCATCAGGACCGTTAAGTACGCCAGTTATTCCTAATTTTAAAGGTAAGGATTCTTTTAAAGGCAAGTCTTTCCATACCAATAATTGGGATCATAGTTACGATTATCGTGGAAAGCGTGTCGCTATTATTGGTAGTGGTGCGAGCGCCGCTCAGGTGATACCTGAGATTGCTAAAGAGGTAGGGCACCTTCATGTTTTTCAGAGAACCCCTCATTGGTTGTTGCCCCGAAAAGATTATATCTTTAGCCCATGGCAACGGAAATTGTTACGTAATAAAACAATGTATAAGGCGTTGCGAAGTGTCATTTACTGGTCGTTAGAAAGTCGGGTGGTGGGATTTAAATATTCTGATTTTTTGTTGAAAACAATTGCTCAGAAAAAAGCGATAAAACACATTAAGCAACAAATAAAAGATCCTGTATTACGTAAAAAAGTGACGCCTGATTATACGATTGGTTGTAAGCGAATCATACTATCTAACACATTGTACCCCGCTTTCTGTCGGGATAACGTATCACTTCATAGTAAAGAGCAAGGTATTAGAGAAATTACGGAAACGGGTATTGAGACAACGGACGGGCAAGTCATTGATGTTGATCTTATTGTGTATTCCACGGGCTATGATGCAACTGATGGTGTGATTTCTTATCCTGTAATTGGAAAAGATAAGCGTTTGTTGGGTGATTTTTGGGGTGAGTTTCCAAGGGCATACTTGGGTACCTGTGCACCTGGGTTTCCTAATTTATTTGTTGCTACCGGGCCAAATACGGGAATTGGACATACATCGGCCATTTTTATTATTGAAGCGCAAATGAATTATATTGTTAACAGTATTAACGCCGTAAATCAGCGCGGAAGCCAAGTGATTGAGGTGAAAGAAAATGCAGAGGAACGTTATACACAACATATTCATCAGGAAATGGATAAGACGGTATGGAAATCTGGTGGTTGTCAGAGTTGGTATCAAAGTAAAAGTGGACATGTAATAGCAATGTTTCCAGGGTTTAGTTTTACCTATGAGCGTTGGACAAAAAATTTCAGATCAGATGATCATATGTTTTCTTGATCTTTTTCAATATTGCGGGGAGTGATGATGAAAGAACTAAAAAATAAAATTGTTGTTATTACGGGTGCCGGATCAGGTATGGGGCGAGCGTATTCCCTAGCGTTTGCAAAACGTGGTTGTCGTCTTGCTTTGTGTGATTATGATGCCAAGGGATTAAATGAAACCGTTGGTATGGCGGGTAAACTATCTGGTAGCCCTGTTTGCCATTCTGCTTTTGATGTGTCGGATAAGCGTTCTGTGGAGGGATTTGCCAATAAAGTGAAAGAGGAGCTTGGGAGTGCGCACATTGTTATCAATAATGCAGGAATAGAAGGCAGTGGCCAACCAATTTGGGCAACCGAAGAAGACAGCTTTCGTCGAGTTATGGAAGTCAATTATTACGGGGTGGTTTATGGTACGCAGGCATTTTTACCGCAACTGTTGAGTCAAAAGGAGGCGGCGGTTGTGAATGTGTCTAGTATTTTTGGCTTAATTGGTACTCCAAATCATGCCGATTATTGTGCTAGTAAATTTGCTGTTCGCGGGTTTACCGAATCATTGATGACTGAATTGAATGATAGCTCAGTTCAGGTTCATCTTGTTCATCCTGGTGGGATTGATACTAACATTGCGCGACAAGAGCACTCTCAGTCTTTTTCACAGCATTACTTGAAAACATCAGCAGACGATATGGTTGAAAGAGTGATTCACGGTATCACCAAGAACCAGTCAAGAATTGTTTATGGCAATGGATCAAAAAAGACAGAGCTAGGCGCTCGGTTATTGCCTTTAACGTGGATGAAAAAATTCACATGGCATGAAATGAAAAAAGTAATTGATTTAACACATTATGATTCTCGTACGTTGAATGAAAATACTAGGCTACGAAAATGAAAAAAGTGATTGCATTGATAGTGATTGTGTCTTGTGTAATGTTTTTTGCTATGGACATAGAAAAATACCCAGAAATTGGCCAACTAGCTTATGAAAATATTACGGATGTTGAGGCAAATATTTACGGATTTACTCAGTCAAAAGTAGATATTGATGAACTTTCTATAAGCCTTTATGAAAGTGAGTATGACCCGGAAAAAGAAACACTGTTGATGCTTCATGGTTACAGTGCGGATAAAGATGTTTGGCCGCGTTTTGCTCGTCATTTTGTGGATGATTATAACGTTATTATTCCTGATATGGCGGGACATGGCGATACAGGTTTTGATCATCAATGGGGCTACCGTATTCCAGAGCAGGCTAGTCGACTAATTGAATTGCTGGATGTGATGGATGTGGGGAAAGTACATGTTGTCGGAAATTCAATGGGCGGTTTTATTGCGGCACATTTAGCAAAAGATTATCCAGATCGTATTCTGTCATCGTTGCTTATTGACCCAGCGGGCGTACAGGCACCAGAATTAAGTGATATGGACAACATGTTATCTCAGGGGCGAAATCCATTTGAAATACATAGTCGGTCTGAATTTGATGAGTTCTATGCTATGACAATGGCTCAGCCGCCTTGGTTGCCTGATTTTGTTTTAGGGGCGGTGAATGAAAAATATCAAAGTCGACGAGAGCAATTAAAACGGATATTTAGCGATTTTCATCATCAAGATATGTTGGATGATGAACTGAATAATATTGTGTCGCCAGTGTTGTTGTTATGGGGGAAAGAAGATCGAATTCTTCATGTGAGTAGCACCGATGTATGGGAAGCAGGAGTCGACAATATTAAAATAACGATTTTTTCAGGTGTTGGGCATATGCCTATGGTAGAAGTGCCTGTTCGAACTGCCGATTTATATAAAGCATTCCTAGATAACTTGGGTTTTGGAGATGACGCGTGAAAAACTTTAATAGTAAAGTTGCAGCAATTACGGGGGCAGGATCAGGTATTGGTCAGCAGCTCGCACTGAATTTAGCAAAACAAGGGTGTCATTTAGCATTGAGTGATATTAATGATGATGGTTTAGATGAGACATTGGCGTTGCTTCAAAAGTACCCTGTAAAAGTGACACGTCAAATATTAGATGTTTCAGACAAAGAGGCTGTTTTTTCTTGGGCGGATACTGTTGTAAATGATCATGGGAAAGTAAATGTTGTTTTTAATAATGCGGGGGTTGCATTGTCAGGTACCGTTGCGGCATTAAGTGTTGAGGATTACCACTGGATAATGGGGATAAACTTCTGGGGGACACTTTATGGCGTGAAGGCATTTTTGCCTCACTTAGAAGCTTCAGGTGAGGGGCATATTGTTAATATATCCAGTGTATTTGGTCTAACTGCACAACCCTTGATGAGTGGTTATAACGCAAGTAAGTATGCGGTGCGAGGGCTCAGTGAATCTTTGCGACAGGATTTGGAATTGACAAATTCTAAGGTCAGTATGACCTGTGTTCACCCTGGTGGAATAAAAACGAATATTGCAAAATCAACTCGGATGTCTGATAGTGTTAATCAGGTGTTGGGTGTAAGTAATGATGACTCGATAAAAGATTTTGAAATGTCGTTTATTAATACCGCAGAGAGTGCAGCGAAGGTTATTTTAAAGGCAGTCAATAAAAATAAACGTCGTATTTTGATTGGTCCTGATGCGAGAGTGTACGATTGGATTTCTCGTTTGTTTCCTGCGGGTTATCAGCGATTATTTACCGCTGTTGTACGATGGCGTAGTAAGACTGCATAGAAATGTAGATAGTAAAAGAAAAATTCAACAGTGACCAATAAAGGCGTACTTAGAAGTAATACGACCTTTCTTGGTCACTCAGGTTGATGTTGTTAAACTAATCCATCGGCAATAATCTGTTCTGCATGATCATGTACCGTTTCGGCAATTGGTCGAAATTCTACGGATAATTTTTTTCTGGCTCGTTGGTTATCAAACTCGATAGCGTGACCGACATTATTGGCGACAAAATCTCGAGTGATTCCCATAAATGGCCCTACCAGCCAGACGATTGGTTTAGGTACTTGCCAGCGAGGAACACCATATTTTGAACCGTATTTTTTTCGAATAGTGTTGGCCATTTCTAACATAGACTGAGAGCCGGCAACAAGGACGTGACGGCCCTGTGCCTTTGCGGTGGTCGCTGCATTAATATGAGCAATGGCAACATCTCGGACGTCTACAAGGGGAAAGCGAAGCTCTGGGGCGCCGGTACGTAATGTGCCATCCATTAATTCCAGCATGGTTGATAAGCTAGTCGAATCTGACGCTTTGGCTAATGATGGACCTAATACCAATCCTGGATTAACAGTGACCATGTCCCAGCGAGATTGAGCGGCGTGTATCTTAATGGCCTCTTGCTCTGCAAGGGTTTTGGAGTAAGAGTAGGGTTGATGATTGATGGAGGATGTTGTGTTCCAGTGTGCTTCTGTGAAAATGCCTTTTTCGGTGCTTTGCATGTCGATGTAGTCCCCGTATATGGCAACAACACTGGAGGTAAGAATGACACGCTTAACACTGTGTGTTCTGTTAGCGGATTCCAGAACATTTCTGGTGCCTTTCAGTGCTGGGTCGATCAGTTCAGCTTGTGGGTCATTTAAGCCACGAATAATGAAAGGGGAGGCGGTATGGAATACAAATTCGCAACCTTCCATACTTGCATCGAAGTCACCGTTATTAAAAAGGTCGGCATTAAATAGCGTCAACTTTCCAGGGTGTTCGTCAATGAGCGTTTGTAAATGGCTTACCTTATTTTGATTGGTTTTATCTCTAACAGTAGCGTGAACGGTGAACCCTTGTTCCAATAAATATTTAACAAGCCATGAGGCGATGTATCCGTTAGCACCCGTTACGAGGGCAGTTATGTTCTGGTGGTTGGCGGTCATTGGATTGTCTCCGGGGTTTGCAATATTATCAGGTTACAAAATGGGACTATCGTACTCAATTGGTGGTGGGTGATCAATGCTGTGGCCGGTTATATTAGGCCGCCACTATCTTGTTAGGATGATAAGTGCCTGATAAAGATATCAATGCCATGTCAACGTATGACGAGGTCAGTCGTTATTAGCTAGATACCTGAAGAATAAATGGTTTAGTTCCCCAGCTAATAACGTTTGCGAGAGTTTTTATGCGTCGAATCCTCACTGTTTGGTTTGTTGTTATGTTATTTCCTAGTGCAACAATCAGTTTTGCTGAAGTACCGGTATTAGAGGTGCCACCGGAAAACCCTATATCTGAGGAAAAACGGTTATTAGGTAAAGTGCTGTTCTGGGATGAGCAATTGTCCAGTGACAATACCGTTGCTTGCGGTACTTGCCACATCCCCTCAGCGGGTGGTGCAGATCCACGGATAGCGGTTCACCCTGGTGCAGATTTAATGTTGTTTAGCGATGATGATGTGCTGGGTTCATTTGGTGTTGTGAAGCGAGATGAATTTAATCAGCCAGTCATTGATTCAGTATTTGGTACTGAACAGCAGGTTACTGGGCGTTCCGCCCCCGCATTCTTTATGGGCATTTTTGCTGAGAGTAATTTTTGGGATGGTCGTGCTGGCCCGCAGTTATTTGACCCGTTAACCCCCGAAACCTTGGTAATAAGTGATCACGGATCTTTGGAAAACCAAGCGCTAGGCCCAATTTTGAGTAGTGTTGAGATGGCACATCAAGCACGAACCTGGCAGCAGGTAACGGACAAATTATTGCAAGCGACGCCACTTGCTTTGGCTTCGAATGTTCCTAGTGATGTGATGTTGGGGTTGTTTGAAAGCCCTACCTATCAACTTCTGTTTGCGGCAGCTTTTGGTGATGAAAATATAACGCCAGTACGTATTGCGATGGCGATCGCCAGTTATGAGCGCACCCTAATTCCTGATCAGTCTCCTTGGGATCTGTATGTGGCCGGTGATGCTGCTATGACCGCACAACAAATTGAAGGTTGGGAGCTATGGGAGCAAGAGACGGTTTGTGATAACTGCCATAAACCACCACTGTTTACTGATAGCCAATTTTATAATATTGGACTACGACCTGGTGAAGAAGATAGTGGGCGTCAGCAAGTTACCGGTGTTCAAGATGCGGTGGACTTTTATAATGCAGAAACAAATGATACCGGACATCATCAGTTTACGGCGGACCAGTCGTCTATACCGACTCAAAATGGTGACGGGGTAGACTATGATACATTGTCAATGTTTGGTGCATCTGCTGAAAAGCAGGCGGTCATTGTGGATTTTATGGCTAACGCATTAACTGACCCTAGGGTTGCCGCCGAAACGTTCCCGTTTGATCGGCCAACGTTAAAAAGTGAGCGTATACAGAATACTGATCTTAGTAGTGAACTAAAAATGCTGACTTATAACGTCTCATCAGCGGACTGGACGAGTGTTCGAGCAGATCAAGTGGCGGAAGTGATTCGTAGCATTAATGCTGATGTAGTAGGTGTTCAAGAGGCGATGAATGATCAACAAGATGATTTGGAAAGTCGGCTTGCCGATGTTTATGATTTTTACCGTTTTGGCGTGGATAATAGCGACCCGATTTTTGTTAAAAAAGGACTGTTTACGTTGATTAAAAGTGGTGAGGTGGCTACCACGGTGGATTGTGGTAGTACGCGATATTTGAATTACTTAATCCTGGAGCTGGTGCAAAGTGAGCATTGGTTGGCATTTTATAATCAGCATTTTTGCGCAACGGTAGGCGGTAGCAATATTGAAGAAAATCAGCAGCAAGCGATTGAATTAATAAATTTAGTTGCCGACAATCTTTTATTGTATCCGGCGTCGAATATCATTGTTGGCGATTTTAATGCGGCTGTTAGTAGTGATACCGTTCAATTTCTAATTGAGTCCCAGTCATTACCTAATGGTGCAATCAATCCGTTGTTCCTTGATGATAGTTGGCAAACCGCATTAAACGACAGTGCCGATAAACCGGTGCCCATTGATTGGATTTTTCATACGCCTTATAACGTCATCGTTAATGCAGCCGACGTTTTTGAAAATGAATTAACTGATGTCGCCTCAGATCATTTGCCCCTTACCGCAATGGTGCAGATTTCTTACACCTATGTTGTTGCCAACGTTGATGAAAGTGTAGAAGATGGTGCTGAAGAGGGAGCTGAAGAGGGCGAGGAGGATACAAATACCAGCGAGGAAGTACCAGATTCATCTGAAGGGTCAAGTGGTGGCAGTCTTTCTTTGCTCGTGTTATTTTTATTGGCGATTTTTGTACGAAGGGGGCACAGCCTTAGGCATAAAGATTGGTAGGGGGAATACCACATTGAATCTGTCCCTATATGGAGTACAATTCCCAATTTTGATGGCTTGACTGGGATTGGTAAGTAATGGCAGTTAATAATTTTGTAGGTTCGCCGGTTGATCAGATTGTATTTGACGGCAATCCCGTATTTATTAAAAGAGATGACCTGCTAGCGCCTGAATTTTCAGGAAACAAGGCTCGTAAACTGTATTATCTTCTCGAAAACGATGATGCTCACCTTGCCAAGGTGATTAGTTACGGTTCGCCGCAGTCTAACTTTCTCTACTCTTTGTCAGAGCTGGCCAAATTAAAGCAATGGCAATGTGATTTTTACGTGGATCATGTCCCCCGTTTTTTAATGGATAACCCAGCAGGAAATTACCTAAGAGCATTGAACAATGGCGTCAATATCATTTCAATTAATAAGGAAAGAGCGACCTTAACTATTGAAGAATATATTCACAGATTTGTGTTGCCAAATGAAGAGCGGGCATTGTTTATTCCCGAAGGTGGGAGCTGCCCACTTGCCGAACAGGGTATTAAGAAATTAGCAGAAGAAATTATTAATTGGGCAGAAGTAGAAAAAATTGATGATGTTAAAATAATGTTACCTTCTGGTACGGGGACTACGGCGTTATATTTACAAAAGCACTTAAGTTTTGAAGTGTTAACCTGTGCATGTGTGGGCGATGATGAATATTTGGAGGAGCAATTTCAAGCGTTATCGAAAGGGAATTACTCGCACCCAACAATTTTACCTATGCAAAAAAAATATCATTTTGGAAAGATATATGTAGAGTTTTATGATATTTGGCTTTCCCTAAAAAAACAGACGGGTATTGAGTTTGAACTGTTATACGACCCATTGGGTTGGTTAATGTTGCAAGACTATGTGAAAAGCTATATGCAAAGCCTAAAAGACAATGTTAATTCGTTAAGTTCCCCCTCTATTCTTTATATACACCAAGGAGGGCTGTTGGGTAATGAGACGATGTTGTCGCGGTATCGGCGAATGAAACGATTGGATGATAAGAAACGTAAAGATTAGGTGGTTTTTTTGGTATGGTTACAATAGGGGAATAAAACGATACAATGGCTCGTATATTGAGCAGTTGTTGTGTTCTAGTCGTGTAAATGAGGGAATGAGTGGATAACGTAAATTTAGTGGTAGTGTTAGGGCCCACAGCGTCGGGGAAAACAGCGTTGGGTGTTGCGTTAGCCGAACAATTTAATGGAGAGATAATTTCTGCAGACTCACGCCAGGTTTATCGTGGCATGGATATCGGTAGCGGTAAAGATCTCGATGAGTATGGTGATATACCTTATCACCTTATTGATATTGTTGATCCGGGGTATGAGTTTAACGTTTTCGAATTTCAACAACGATTTAACGATGCATTTTTATCAATTAAAAATAACAATAATTTGCCTTTATTGGTTGGCGGTACGGGATTGTACTTGGCGTCGGTACTCAATGGTTACCAGTTTACAGAGGTTCCTACCAATCAGCCTTTACGAGATATGTTAGAATCTAAAAGTCATGATGAACTTATAGAGCATTTAAAAAATCTTACACCCAGTCTACACAATACAACAGATCTATTAGCGCGTGACCGCCTTGTTCGGGCGATAGAGATAGCCGAAGCTGATAAAGTAGCAACTCAACCTTCTATAGAGTTACCAGAGATAACGCCGCGTATATTTGGAATTCAGTGGGAGCGGGAAAAATTAAAGGAACGTATTACTTTTCGTTTAAAGAAACGTCTACAAGAAGGGCTCATTGAAGAGGTAGAGAAGCTTCACAATGATGGCGTTAGCTGGGAGTCATTGCATTTTTATGGATTAGAATACCGTTTTATTGCAGCGTACTTGCAAGGAGAATTAAATAAAAATGATATGGTGCAGAAATTGAATTCTGCAATTCATACATTTTCAAAGCAGCAAACTAAATGGTTTCGACGAATGGCACGAAAAGGAACGGATATTATTTGGTTAGATGGCGAAGATGATGTTTACCAGCAAGCGCTTAAATATTGTTGATCGACGGGTGTTGTTAAGCTATAACGCCAAAATATAGCAAAAAAATACGATACTAAAAGACTCCCCGATAAGATAATGCTTCAGTGATATGATGTTTCTCAATGTTGGTTGTGTTTTCTAAGTCAGCCAGTGTTCTGCTGACTTTTAACACGCGATGATAAGCCCTTGCCGATAGCCCCATTTTATCCGCGGCACGCTCAATAAATCGTTGATTATCAGGCGACAATTGACAATATTGCTCAACTTCCTTGCTGCTCATGTCGTGGTTAGCTTTTCCGGTTCGTTGGATTTGCTTTTGCCGAGCTTGCTCGACTCGTTGACGGATCGCTGCGCTGTCTTCTCCTTGGGCACTTGGTTTATTTAATTGAGAAAGCGGTACAGCATCAATCTTGAGATGGATATCAATACGATCCAGTAATGGGCCAGATAGTTTTGATTGATAGCGGTTACAGCATGCGATAGGGTTTGTGCAACCATCACTGGGTTTTTCTGGGGTTCCACAAGGGCATGGATTCATTGCCGTTAGTAGCTGGAAATTAGCGGGATACTTTACCTGCCTAGCTGCCCGTGATATTGCAATTTCGCCAGTTTCCAATGGCTCGCGTAAAACCTCTAAAGCCTTTCGGCCGTATTCTGGCAATTCATCCAAAAATAAAACACCATTATGTGCAAGGGAAATTTCGCCAGGTTTTGGGTTGCTGCCACCACCGGCAAGTGCAACCCCAGACGCGGTGTGATGTGGCGTACGAATAGGTCGAATATTCCAATCGAGTGTTTCATTGGAAAGGGCGATAGATTGTATTGCTGCAACTTCTAACCGTTCTTTTTCTGTCATGGGTGGCAAAATTCCAGGCAGTCGTGCGGCTAACATGGATTTTCCTGCACCTGGAGGGCCGATCATCAATAAATTATGTTTTCCAGCCGCCGCCACTTCTAATGCTCTCTTTGCCTGATGTTGCGCTTTGACATCAGACATGTCGGGAATGTTTTGTGCTTGAACTATTGTTGTTGAAGGCTCTGTTGGATCTAAAACAGTTTTCTTTTGTATGTGAGCACAGACTTGAAGTAAATGTGTGGCTGCAAATACGGTGACGTTGCTAGGTAATGTCGCTTCTTTTGCATTGGCGTATGGAACAAAGAGTGCCCGCGATTCCGATCGTGCGGCAATAGATGCCGTTAGACTGCCAGTGACGGGGCGTAAATCCCCAGAAAGCGCGAGTTCACCAATAAACTCAAGTGTGCTTAACGGACTGCTTTCAATTTGATCGGAAGCGGCGAGGATACCTATGGCGATGGGCAAATCAAATCGCCCTCCGTCTTTGGGTAAATCTGCAGGTGCTAAGTTGACGACGATACGTTTCGAGGGAAATTCGAACTCGGAATTAATAATGGCAGAACGAACTCTTTCTTTGCTTTCTTTAACGGAGGCGTCAGGTAACCCAACAATAGAAAAACCCGGTAGACCATTGGAAAGGTGAACTTCAACGGTAACGGCTGGAGCGTCCATTCCGACGCGGGCTCGAGAGTGAATGATGGCCAGGCTCATAAAGTGTCTTCTATTGAGGTGAGTGTTTTTAATAGAAGACAATAATTACATAAGAATTTTCTGCTTTTTACTATTTTATCTATGGACGTTTTGTATAGGTAATAGGGGTCATGCCAGACCAATTTTTGAACGCTCGGGTGAAAGCACTTTGTTCTGAATATCCTAAGATATGCGCCACTGCGCTAATGGAGAGCTCACCTTTATCCAGATATTGTTTGGCTAATTGGTATCTGACTTCTTGTAGCAGTGTGCTAAAGCGAATGTTTTTTTCTGCTAATTTTCGGTGCAAGGTTCGACTTGAAATACCAAGATGTATTGCAACGTTATCTTGAGTAAGCTCATAGGTTGGTGTTTGTGTGTGTTCTTGCGTGGTTTTAGAGGAGGGCGATGTATGAGATGACGGTGCAGGGAAAGATAAGGTGTCGATAATGTATTGTCTAATGTTTGTAATCATGTCGCTTGATGGTGACGGAATTACATCCAGCATCGACTGGGCTTGTTGTTGAAGAATGGCTCCCAGTGTTGGGTTACTGGTTGTTGATAAAATATCCCCAAGCGCAATGGGTACTTCAATAAATAACGCAGAACAATTAAAGGATACCTCGCAACAGAAGAATTCGTTGTATTGGGAAATGTCGAGAGGTTGGTGATGCATAAAGCCTATTTTTGAGGGTGATAGATTGTTATTCCCGGTAACAAGACGAGCGAAAGATACCAGAGCACTGATCAATGTCTCATCAGAATCTTTGTTGGCAGAACAATAGGCAGGTAGCCATTGGCAACAAATCACATCACCCTTACGTTCTATCTTTGCGCCTGTGCCTCCGGCGAGGAGTTGGTGGAAGTGCTCAAAGTAGGTCGCCGCTTCTTTAAGGTTAACTGCGGATAAGCTGAGGTAACCAACGATACCACTGAACTCAGGGGTAAAGCGTTTGCCTAACTCTAGGCCAATGTGTTCTATGTTGGATAATTCACGAAGCAATGCCAAGGCATCCCACCATTGTTGATAGGTGACGGCGGTTTTGCCTTTTTCAAATGTGAGTATTTGTAAGACTTCAGGGGCGTTAATGTTTCGATCTTGCATAAAGGCGGTTAGTAGCCCAGTGACATCGGCTGATATTGTTTGCTGCGCTAACATCTACTGTCCTCTAATGCCTTTGGTCGTAAAAAGTCTGTAAATACAAACGTACACGAAATTGCCTTGGCTGAAAATGGTAAAAAAATGGCTAAGCCTGTCAATACAGCCAATGTGGAATGAAACAAAATGCAGGCGTAGTTATTTTCAATTGTGAGGAGGGTTTTATGCGTATAGATAGGAAAGGTTTATTAACGACAGGGCTGAAAAATGTCGTAATGTTAGGTGTTGTGATGATAAGTGGTTGTGCTGATAGGGATTTTGTTGGTGGTGTGGTAGTTGGGAATGATAAGGCCATTACCATATTGGAAACCTATAGCCAGACTTTTATTGATATTGAACCTAACCCTCAAGGGGTAACGGAATTTCAAATTGATGACATCGTCGAGGGGGATGCATTTGATTTTACCGTTGTTGATAATGAGCACGGCTGTTCGGTTGTTGATAATGCAGGAGAATACGACGGTTTTCCTAACTTCGGGGTAAAGGTTCAATGTGAAGATGAAAATGGTCAGCGTTGGTCAGGTAATCCGATATTAAGGAATCAATATACAGCTGATCCAACGTTACTGGTGGTTGGGGACTATTTATACCTTTATGCAGGGCGTGATGAAACATCGTTTATACATATGCAAAAAAAACAGTGTAAAAATCAGTGTTTAACGGAAGCATTACAAACGGCGGCAAACTTCGAGATTACTGGTATTCACATTTATCGAACCCAAAATATGGTGGATTGGGAGTATGTTGGCCCAGCAGTCGAGGCAAAAGATGTGTCTTGGATGCGTCAAACATGGGCAAGCCATATTGTAGCTAAAAACGGTAAGTACTATTTATTTACCTGCTCCCCAGCAAAAGACATTATTACTGATGTTGGCGTGAAGTCCATTATTTCGTTGTTGTCTGGTGGTGGTATTGCAATAGGGCCTAGCGCATTAACTGGAGTGGCGGTGAGTGACTCTCCTACAGGGCCATTTATTGATAGTGGTGCCCCGCTAGTTTCCTATTTAACCCCCGGCGCAATTGATGAAGTGATGGATCCGGCAGCATTTACCGATGATGATGGTACTACCTATCTTTTTTATGGCGGAGGCGGTCATGCACAGTATGTTGCGCTAAGTGACGACTTATTATCGATTAATGGCCCGATTATGGAAATTAAGGGAATAAATGGTAGTGACCCGATGCCAGAGTTAACCGAAGCCACCTATATCCATAAGCGCAATGGGGTTTATTACTTAAGTTATTCAAAATCTAAGATAGGAGAGGCGCCATCTCCATTAGCTTATGCAACGGCGGATAATATTCACGGTCCCTGGACGTACCAAGAGGATATGCTTGGAGCGGTGGACATATTGACGAACCATGGAGCAATTACGACCTATAAAGGTAAAGATTACCTGTTTTATCACACTGGGCAGCTACCAGGGATCCATAATGGGGCATTAAGTAGTAATGCCACTCGCGCTGTATCAGTGCAGGTGTTGGAATATGATGATGACGGGCAGATAGTGTTTACAAAGCAGACGGCTTTGGGTGTACCGGAACTGAATAATGTAGAGTAATAAAATCGGTTACACCCTTGAAGGCGTTATTCTGCCTGAGTTCCTTCCTGCTGAGGGTGCTCAAGTTCAGCGACAACCTTCTCTAAAGCCTCGAGTTTGATTCTGGTGCGTGCCAGCACATTGCGCTGGATATCAAACTCTTCTCGGCTGACAAGATCCATATTGCTTAGGGATTCCGACATTAATGAGTGGAGGTTGTGTTTGAGATCTGCTCCAGCTTCTTCTAGTCCTGGTGGAATTCTTTCTTTAAATAACTCAACTATTTGATTTAGCAGGGTTTCAGGAGGCGTTAAGCGTGCCATAATCAGGGTTCCATCGTGATTTGTGGAGAAAAAACGCAGTTTATCACTTCTGTGTGTGGACAACTATCCTCACATGTAGGGCTGGTTCTATCCGCTAAATCATGGTGCATCTCAATAGGTGGTTGCTCATTTTCAGGGCGTGCTTTATTGTGGTGCGCTATAATGGTGCTGGAGTGAGGCGAAATTAGATTTCTATTGAGTCTAACTCCTTGTTTTTACGCAATTTATCCTAATAGGCATGGATTGTGCAATTAGCTGCGCATGTTCCGTAAATGAGCATGCACACCCGGCGTTGCATTTATTTGCGATCAGAAGCAAAAACAAAAACTAAATTATTAATTCCGGTTTATTGGAGAACTTTATGAAACTGGTAACAGCCGTAATCAAGCCGTTCAAATTGGACGATGTAAGAGAGGCACTTTCCGAAATTGGGGTTCAAGGTATTACCGTTACAGAGGTAAAAGGCTTTGGACGTCAGAAAGGCCATACTGAATTGTATCGTGGTGCAGAGTATGTTGTGGACTTCCTTCCTAAAGTGAAAATTGAAGTAGCAACAACAGAAGAATTGTTAGACCAAGTTATCGAAGCGATAACAAAAGCGGCTAACACGGGCAAAATTGGTGACGGAAAAATCTTCGTAACTAGCCTAGAGCAAATTATTCGTATTCGTACAGGTGAGACCGGCGCAGAAGCCGTTTAGTCGTAACCTAGAAAACGAAAGAAGTAATGCAAAAGAAACAATAAAAAGATCCATGCCTATTAATTTTTGAGATACATTGCGGAGAGTTACCGTGGAAGATTTAACGAATAATATTTATCAGTTGCAGTATGCAATGGACACCTTTTACTTTTTGGTGTGCGGTGCATTAGTTATGTGGATGGCAGCAGGGTTTGCCATGTTAGAAGCCGGTCTAGTTCGTTCTAAGAACACGACGGAAATCCTTACTAAAAACGTCGCGTTGTTTGCGATTTCTTGCATCATGTACATGATTTGTGGTTATGCCATCATGTATGACGGTGGTATTTTCCTAGCAGGTATTGAGTCTGTTGATACAGCTCAAGTGCTAAAAGATTCAGCAGCGAATGGCTTTGAAGGTGATTCAAACTATTCAAGCGCTTCTGACTTCTTCTTCCAGGTTGTGTTTGTAGCTACTGCGATGTCTATCGTGTCAGGAGCTGTTGCAGAGCGTATGAAGCTATGGGCTTTCTTAGCGTTTGCTGTAGTGATGACATCAGTTATTTATCCTCTAGAAGGTAGCTGGACTTGGGGCGGTAAAGAAGTATTCGGTTTGTTCGCATTGGAAGTTGGCGGTGTTGGATTTTCTGACTTTGCTGGTTCTGGTATTGTTCATATGGCCGGTGCCTCAGCTGCGTTAGCGGGTGTGTTGTTACTAGGTGCTCGTAAAGGTAAGTACGGCGAAAACGGTCAAGTTAATGCAATTCCAGGTGCTAACTTACCAATGGCAACATTAGGTACATTCATTTTATGGATGGGCTGGTTCGGATTTAATGGTGGTTCTGTTCTTAAGCTAGGTGATATTAGCAACGCACATTCTGTTGCAATGGTATTTCTAAACACTAACGCTGCGGCTGCAGGTGGTGCGATGGCTGCGCTAGTAGTTGCTCGGTTGTTGTTTGGTAAAGCAGATTTGACTATGCTTCTTAACGGTGCGCTAGCAGGTCTTGTTGCAATTACTGCAGAGCCTTCTACACCTACGGCATTGGCCGCGACACTAATCGGTGTTGTTGGTGGTGTAATTGTTGTGTTCTCTATCCTTGCATTAGACAAGTTGAAGATCGATGATCCAGTTGGAGCAATTTCTGTTCACGGTGTAGTTGGTTTATTTGGTGTAATGGTTGTACCAGTAACTAACGATGGCGCGTCTTTCGCTTCTCAAGCACTGGGTGCTGTGGTTATCTTCGGATGGGTATTCGGAGCAAGTATCGTAGTATGGGGTATCTTGAAAGTAGTTATGGGTATCCGAGTTACAGAAGAAGAAGAATACGAAGGCATGGATATCAGTGATTGTGGTATGGAAGCCTACCCTGAGTTCACTAATAAGTAATGTGATCTTAAGAGTATAAAAAAAGCACCTTCGGGTGCTTTTTTTATAGCTGCAATTCAGTGCTATGGTTAAGTATTATGGTTAAGTATTATGGTTAAGTATTATGGTTAAGTATTATGGTTAAGTATTATGGTTAAGTATTATGGTTAAGTATTATGGTTAAGTATTATGGTTAAGTATTATGGTTAAGTACTTTAGTTATAAGAATGGCTTTTGATGACATATAAGGGGAAGTGGAAAGTGAAGCAAGTTGCTACGATGTGCATTCTCTGTGCCTTTGTATTGTTGTTGGCGCCTGTTTGGGCGCAGGCTGATGTGTATCGATGGGTTGATGAGAAAGGGCAAGTACATTATGGAGATAGGTCACCTGCTGGAGCGGTTACTGAAAAAATTGATATGCCCGTTGCAAAAGTAAGAAGCACAGAAGCTATGCCTTCTGAGTTAAATGATGCAGAGCGCCGACAAAGGCAGAAGCGTATTGTAGAAACACTAGCGGCTGAGAGAAAAATAAGAGAAGGGGCGCGACAAAAGATACGGGATGATAAGGCGGCGCAACAAGCGAAGTGTGAGACGATGCGGATTGAATTGGAGGAATCTAAAGGCGTAAATTTTTATTATCGACGTAATGAAAAAGGTGAACGTGTTTTTATCTCTGATAAAGAGCGTAAATTGATGGATATTGCAGAAGAAAAAAAATATAGGAAAGATTGTTCTGGGAAATAACGTGATAATTTCTCGTTATTTCAATCGATGCATATTCGTAAGCTGCATGCATCACTAGTAGGAAATGCCATCATTCAAGATAATGTAGCTATTCAACGGATCTCTAATTCAATGCTGTTAACAAGATTTATAGAACCGCTGAATAATTAGAAATAACAAAAAATATTTAAGATTGCTCACCGTATTTTTCATCAACCCAACCAGGGTGTTTGATCAAAATGCGAAGGTCTTTGTAGACCCAAACATCTTTTATCATGGAGAATAGCTCGTCTAAATTTAATCGCAATGGGTTAAGCGTTTCTGGTTGTCGAGAGGTTAATCCATATTTGATTTTTCCTGCTTCTTCGCTAGATTTGAAAGTGCCAAATATTCTATCCCAAATAATTAATGTACCACCAAAGTTGGTGTCAATCTGATCGGGATTGCTGCCGTGGTGTGTGCGGTGGTGTAATGGAGTGTTAAAGAAAAAATCAAAACCTTTAATACGTTGAGTTAACTCTGTATGTAAAAAGAATTGATACGCTAAGTTTGTTTCAATGGCAATAATTGCCCATGTCTTATCAAAACCAACGATTGCTAATGGAACCCACCATAATACCCAACCAAAATTTAGATCTAATAAAAAATTTTGACGTAATGCGGTGGAGAAGTTCATTCGAGTTGAGGAGTGGTGAGTAACGTGAACCGCCCAAAACCAACGTACTTTGTGCATGGAAAAATGGAACCAGTAGAAGAAAAAGTCAGTTGCAAGAAACATCAATACAATGCCAACAGCCAAATTGCTTGGGCTGTACTGAAAACCAAAACCTTGTACATAGTCATAAAAGAACTGGATAAACAAGGCCACAGCAATACCATCAAACATCTTATACAAGAAACCGGTGGTGATATTTGCTGCCGACTCCTTTAAGCTGTATATGTTGGTGTTGCCCTTTTTTCGCCAGTAGAAGTACTCGGCAATAATAATTGCCATAAATAGCACGCCAAATGTCAGGATAAAACCAATCGCATGTAATACGTCGCTCATGTTATTCGCCTTTTGGGATGTTAGGTCATATTTTTATTGTGTAACTTGGTATTCAGTATAAATATCTGCTGTCAAAAGTATTGACGAACGTTGCCTTCTGTTTGACAATCTGAGCCATGGCGCAATTAAATGATCTTTTTATCTCACATGATGCAATTGGTATTCTAAAAGGCTACTTAAAGGAAGAGGGAGTCTCGTTGCCTGAATTTCAGAGGCAACTGGATAGTATGGAGAACAAGGGCGCTATATCTTTCGAAACGTGGTGGGGGTTGTTGGATGAACTGGATCGTTTGTTAGCGCAGCCTATTTTAGGTACCCGGATTGGGGCGAGGGTGACCCCAAAGCAGAGTGGGATCTTGGGTTATCTCACACAAACGAGTGCCTCAATGCTTGATGCATTGCGTTGTTTTGAACGTTTTCAACGACTTATCTATGAAGGTAATACTGCACAAATAGATTGGCAGGGTGATGTTTGTACCTTAACGTGGAATATCTCCCATGGGCATTCAACTCAAATTTCTGATGAGGTGGTGTTTGCTTCCTTGTTGTCGGTAATGCGGTATTGTTTGCAAGACCCATCGGCGTCATTGTTGTCGGTTGCTTTCTCTGGCGCTCCTATGGGGCCTGTTAACTTATATCAAGAATATTATGGTTGTGAGGTACAGTTCAATCAGCTTAATATAAGCATGTCCGTTGATAGTAAGTACTTGCTTATGCCTTTTGAATCCTCTGATCCTGGATTGCACGGCTTGTTGTTCGAGCAGGCGTTAAATAAGTTGCCAAAAGAATCGATGGAACGAGACTTTGTGGGAGACCTACATCAAGCGACGGTTCGTGCGTTACATGAAGGTCAGCCAACTGCTGCCCATATTGCGAGTAAATTGCATATGTCCTCACGAACACTGCATCGGCGTTTGGGTGGGTTAGGTTATGTATTTCGGGATTTTTTAAAGGCTATTCGTAAAAAGATGGCGCGAGAGTATCTAGACGATGAACATTTCACGCTATCTGAAATTGCGTTGTTATTGGGTTATTCAGAACAAAGTGCTTTCAGTCGAGCGTTTGCTGATTGGTTTGATATGAGTCCTTCGGAGTACAAAGTTAATCCGCTGAACTTGGGGTAAGCTGATCGGGTTATGCTTATGTGTTATAAGGCGCGCCAATTTGTTTGTACTGTAAGCGTGAAGAATCTAATCTTTCGTTTAGTGGTTAGTGGTTAGTGGTTATTGTTTATGTGGATTATTGGAAAGTTTTCTAACTGGTTAATAATTGGTCGGTTTGTTGATGCCCAGGAATAAGAAAGCGCTTAATCATATCGGAAGGTTTTGTAAAACGTCTTATAGACATTTCTGCTATAGAGCCGAGCAATGTTAGGAAGAAATGCTATTGAAATTAGTTAGTTTTTCCTAGTATTCCATTTTGTGTCGACTATAAATAATCCTACCTATTTACGAAGACCAAAAAAAAGGAATATGGAGATGTCTGATAACCAGTCCAGTGAAAACAATAGTGATCAGTTCCACATTGATGATGGGCGCGATCGCTCAATCACTTCACGTGAAGCTGAGAGACAAGAATTAGAAGACGCGATGTTAACGTTTTTGAGTGGCGGAGGGGCTGTTCAAAAAATTGAGCGTGACTTACGTAAGGATCCTCCACGTAGACCAGAGTCAAATTATGGCAGTCGACCAATTTAAGAATTATTTATGTTGGATTTTAAAAAGCCTCTGATATTCATAATGTCGGGGGCTTTTTATTGGTTTCTTGATCAGTGATGGCTAAGTCAGAAAGGTGACGTTTTAGGGTTTATGTATTTTTGTCGCTTTGTGTGTGTTGGGATTTTGACGGTCAGTTTGTTAGTGAATTTCTTGATGTATTTTTTCAACCTCTGATAGTAGTGCACTTAAGTTATGTATTTCCACGGTTGGATGACATAACGAAGAATCCTTCTCCTTGTTTTGATTAAACCAAATGGTGTGCATTCCTAGTGATGAGGCTGCTTGAATGTCTTCTGTGGGGTGATCTCCGATGTGTAATGCCTCAGGTGCTTTATGTCCAGTCGCTGCCAGGGCCTCAGTAAACATGCGTGTGTCGGGTTTTGCCCTTCCTGTCGATTCTGCGGAGAAGTGAGCGGTAAAGTAATCATCAATGCCTATAAGTGATAAATCGGCATTGCCATTGGTTAATGCAATGATGGAATATTGTTTTGATAAGGTTTCTAAGATATTGAGCGTTTCTGGAAAAAAATCGACTTTATTACGTTCTTTGATAAAGATGGAGAATGCCGCTTCCATTGTATCTTCAGCCTTGTCTTTGCTAAGCCCTGATTGCAAAAAACATTGTCTTAATAGATTCTTTCTCATGGTAGTTGGAAAATGTTTTTTATCAGGGTGCTGCTTATTAAACTGTTGTCGCAATGAAATAAGATTTTCTTTTTGATAAAAGGCTTTTGCCTCGGGTACGTGGTTGTTAATCCATGAAACTAGTGATTTTTCTGCACGAATTAATGTTGGTGTGACATTCCACAGGGTGTTGTCTAAATCCAAGGTGATGAGTTTAAGCATATTATTTTTTCTTCTTGGCTCTCGGGTGTGAGTTGTCATACACCTGCGCTAAATGTTGGAAGTCTAAATGCGTATATATTTGTGTGGTGGAGATATCTGAATGCCCAAGAAGTTCTTGTACTGAACGTAAGTCACCACTGGATTCCAATATATGACTGGCAAAAGAATGCCGTAACATGTGAGGGTGAACTGGGCGATCGGTGCCTTGTTTTTCGCCCCATTGTTTAATGCGCTGTTGTACGGAGCGTTGTTTTAAACGTGAACCTTTATTGTTGAGAAATAAAGCGTTTTCAGGCGCACTTTCAGTGACTGCTTTTAATAACTCGGGGCGAATGTTAAGCCATAAAGTTAAAGCGGATGTCGCCTCTTTGCCCACAGGTATTAATCGTTCTTTATTGCCTTTTCCTAAAACCTTTACTGATTGGTTGCCTGGTTGATAATCTTCAACGTCCAGGTTAACCAACTCACTCAATCGTAATCCAGATGAATAAAATAATTCTAGAATAGCTTTGTCTCGAATAACCAGCGTTGGGTTGTTTTCTTCGGGGGAATTTTTTATATCAAGCAACTGGGCGGTTTGATCGGTGTCAAGTGTGTGTGGAAGTCGTCGCTGGGTTTTGGGCGCACTAATACCGGTGCCGGGATTGGTTTTAATCAGATTTTTTTGAATTAGGTAAGACATTAAACCACGAATGCTGGAAAGATGTCGTTGCAGGCTTTTTCCCGATTTACCCTTGCGGTGTTGGAAGGCTGTATATTGGCGAATATTATTGGGTTTAATCAAGGTGATGTTTGTTAGTTCAGCATCAGCACAGTATTGAGCAAAGGCGCTCAGATCCCTTTGGTAATTATTAATGGTATGAGCAGAGAGCTGTCGAACCGTCCCTAAATGATGTAGATACGATTCGATAGCGTTAGGAAATTCGCTTAGGGAGTGGTTATTGCTCATTGATCAGATGTTGTGAAATACAGCGGCTGGCCACTTCTCCAATATAACTAATAAAGGTTGTTTCCATGTCGGGGCTGAAATGCTGAGGATCGAAACTTCCTACAACTAATAAGCCTAAATCCTGATTGTGGCTTAGAGGAATGATGGCAGCGGAACCTTCGTCTTTTTCGTATTGTGGAAATAAATATTGCAACTCATTAACACGTAGTGCACTACAGGTTACACGATCAAAACGAACTAACTTACCTAAAACGTTTTTAGCTGTTTCGCTTGAAAGCTGGGTAATGAGCGAAGTAGATGTGATTTGTGGCTGATCAAATAAAATGATGTTGGCGCAATCCACTTTAAAATCATTACGCAAGCTGTGATGTAGTACACGGGCTGCATCTTCTAGAGATTCTGCTTCGAGTAAACTTAAGCCGAGTTTTTTGGTGAGCTTAAATAAATTGTCATTGTCTCGGGCAGTTGCAATAACGTCACCAAGGCGGTTGCGTAATTCGCTGTTCCTTTCTCGTAGCACCTTGGCTTGTCGCTCAACCAGTGATGTGGCGTTGCCAGAGGAGTGAGGCAATATTAGGTCGGCGAGCAAATACTCATATTCTTGAAAAAAATTGGGGTTGCTAATAAGGAATTCGGATACTTGAGAGGCTGTTAACGTGGTGCTCTGTGTTTTTTCTAATACCGCATCAGTCATAGTGTCATGGTTCCTTCGTATACTGTAGTGGCTGGTCCAGTCATCATTACATGGTCAGCATTTTTGTTGTTATGGTTGTTAGTGCCATTCGGGTGCCATTCAATCGTTAGATCACCTCCAGGTAAGGAGACGGTTACTCGATTGTCTACTAGACCTTGCTGTATTGCTACAACCGTTGCTGCACAGGCCCCAGTGCCGCATGCTTGGGTTTCTCCTACACCACGTTCAAAAACGCGAAGTCGTATATGATCACGAGAAACAATTTGCATAAACCCAATATTAGCTCGGTTTGGAAATAATGGGTGTCTTTCTAACTCGGCTCCAAGGCTTTCTACAGGAGCATTCTCAACATCATCCACCACAAGAACACCATGGGGGTTACCCATGGAGGCTGCACCTAAGGTAATGTCTCCATGGCTAGTAGATAGAGTGTAGTGAGTTTGGCGTTGTTGTTGGGTAAAGGGTATTTGTTGCGGCTCTAAAATAGGCGGCCCCATATCCACGGTAACATTGCCGTCGGTTTGTACATTGAGAGTAATAATACCTGTGTTGGTCTCAACCACAATAACGGCTTTATCGGTTAGGTTTTTTTCTTGAACAAAACGTGCAAAGCAGCGGGCACCGTTACCACACTGTTCAACTTCGCCACCGTTGGCATTAAAAATTTGGTAGCGAAAGTCGACATCGGGTGTGTTAGATGGGGAAACCACAAGTAATTGGTCAAAACCAATGCCAGTATGTCGGTCTGATAATGTTTGTATTTGATGGTTGCTAAGCGTGATGTCTTGGGACATCTGCTCAATCACCATAAAATCGTTACCGAGACCGTGCATTTTGGTAAAGGAAATGTTCATTATTTTAAAATCCAATGTACGTTAGTGGTGGTGCCTATTGTTGTGATACTTGTTGCGATACTTGTTGCGATACTTGTTGCGATACTTGTTAGGGGTCTCGTTACGGTAAAAGAGACTCATGTGCCATCTGTTCTGCAACGGTTTCACGACGGCGTACAGTGTAAAAGCGATTGCCATCAACCATTACTTCCGCGGCGCGATTACGAGAATTATAATTGGATGCCATGGCAAAACCATAAGCCCCCGCAGAACATACCGCTAATAAATCCCCGTCGGTTATTTTAAGTTCACGATCCTTTCCTAAAAAGTCACCGGTCTCACAAATTGGGCCGACGATATCGTAATGATCTTTTTTTACTGGGTCACTTTCACTTCGAGGCGTTACCGGAATAATATTCTGCCATGCACTGTATAGCGATGGGCGGATTAAATCATTCATTGCTGCATCAACAATTGCAAAATTCTTAGCGTCTGTTGGCTTCAAAAACTCTACTTGAGTGATCATAATTCCTGCGTTTGCAGCGATGGCGCGGCCGGGTTCCATTACTACCGTTAGGTTTCGGTCCCCTAAGCGCTCTAGCAGTGCAGATGCATATTCCCCCGGCGTTGGTGGCACTTCATCTTGATAACAAACCCCCAAACCACCACCAATATCAATATGCTCAAGAACGATACCTTTCTCGGTAAGTAGATCAATGCACGCTAAAACACGGTCCAATGCATCAAGGAAAGGCTCAACGGTGGTTAGCTGTGACCCGATATGGCAGTCGATGCCGATGATATTAATGTTAGCCATTTTGGCGGCTTTTTCGTAGATAGCGATACAATCATCGATGGCAACACCAAATTTGTTTTCTTTTAGGCCGGTTGAGATGTATGGGTGAGTTTGTGCATCCACATCAGGATTAACACGTAATGAGATAGGAGCAATCTTACCGATTTCCCCAGCCACTCTGTCGAGGCGGTACAGCTCTGCTTCTGATTCAATATTAAAGCAATGAACCCCAGCTTCTAGTGCACTTACCATCTCTTCAGATTGCTTGCCAACACCGGAAAATACGATTTTTTCTGGGTCGCCGCCAGCACGAAGTACTCGGGCCAGTTCACCAGCAGAGACAATGTCAAAACCTGCACCTATACGCGCAAGCGTATTCAGTACAGCAATATTAGAGTTCGCTTTTACTGCGTAACATACCAGGTGAGGTTGACTAGCAAAGGCAGTATCAAATGCTTTCCAATGATCTTCAAACGCCTTACGAGAATAAATATAACAGGGAGTGCCGATAGCTTTGGCAATCTCTGTGACACTAACCTGTTCTGCGAAAAGTTGGTTGTTTTGATAGTTAAATTCACTGCCGGTGTTACTCATCGTTGTGTTGCTCTTTTGTCTGCTAATAAGGGTGGTGCGGATGTGCTGGAATAGCCAAAGGTGTTATTTATTGGCTGTTAAAGTGGATTACTGCTGTTTGCAGTCACTTTCTTTACAGGGTTTATCCAGTTGAGGGTGGTATAGAGCTCCTTTCTGGCCACAGCCTGTGAGTATTAGTGTGCTGCACACTAAAACCAGTGGTGGTAGCAACAGGTAACGTGAGGGGAGCCCCCAAAATGAGGTTTTTGCCTGAGTGTTCATGGGGTTCAGTCCATTGTTGATCTGTTCGTCTAGGATTATGGGCTGTAGTATACTATCGCGTCTGCATCAGTGCTATGGGCAGTAAACTCTCTAATGCCTGCTTAGAAAAGCTAATATGGGGTGTACACTAATTAACATAAGACCGCTAACTGGATCAAAAGTATGAATGAGTCTGAATTTAACCAGCAAATAGACGATTTACTAATCGAGATTGAAGATGCCATTGAGGAATCAGGCATTGATATCGATTATGAAACAGTGGCCGGCATCTTAACTTTAGACTTTGAGAACGGTAGTCAGGTAATTATTAATCGCCAAGTTGCTATGCGCCAGTTATGGGTTGCTGCAAAAAGTGGTGGTTTTCATCTGGAGTGGGTGGATGAGCAATGGGTTGCTTCAACAACAAAAGAAGTAATGCCCACATTAATTGACAGGGTATGCGCAGAACAGTCCGGCGAATCGGTGAGTTTAGGGCTTTAGGTCGAGGCGTTACGATGTATTCTGATGTGGTCGTAGTGCCCTGGTAAAACGTGTGGCGATTTTGATATACCACCTATACTAAAAGCAAAGAGTTTCCTTAATTATCATGTGCTTTTGTTAGGTGGAGTTATGTCGTCGCCCTTATTTGGCCTCGGAATATGACGGCTAAATATGTGATGTATATTGCTAAGTGGTTGTTTTTATTACCTGTTGTTGTGTTGTTCGTTATAGGTTCGTCTGCTTATGCAGAGGAAGACGTTCAGCCTGTCAGCTTATTTGTAGGTACTAATTATGATTTGAACCGAAATATATACATTTTTGAAGACCCCACTAATGAACTGACAATCGATCAGGTGTCATCTCACGAATATGATACTGAGTTCTCTCTTAATGAAAGCTCGATGCTAAATCTTGGGATAAGCCAGTCCACCTATTGGGTAAAGCTTAATATAGTGTACCCATCGTCATACCCAAATGCTGACCCGAGACAGCAGTGGTTGTTAGAGGTAGGGCGCTCAAATCTCGATATTGCTGAATTATTTATCCCAGAAGTAGACGGTGTTTATACCGTTTTATCTTCGGATCTTCGCAGTAAATATGATGAAAAAGACGTTATTCACGTCAATAGTGTTTTTCCCATAACAACGCTTCTTGATCAAGAGATGCTGTTATACATAAAAATCAAAAGCGACACATCAATTTATTTGCCCGTGAAGTTGTGGACTCACACAGGGTTTCTCGAGAAAACTTCACGAGAGGAGCTTGCTTATGGGGTGTTCCTTGGTGCGATGGTGATACTTCTTACCTATAATTTTTTTATCTATGTATCGGTTAGAGATGTTGGTTACTTGTATTACGTTTTCTACTTGGGGTCTATTACGATAGCTGAAGTTCTTGAAAGTGGTCATGGAATGATTCATGTAAATCAGATTTTTGGTTTTATAGGGCGAGAAAACATCCTCCCTATGTTATCGGTAAGTGCGATATCGACAATGTTTTTTGCGAAGAACTTTATGTCAACTAAGGCGGATTTCCCGAGATTAGATTCTGTGTTGAATTTTATAGCGGTAATATCGTTTATGAGTGCAGTGATATTCTTTATTTCAGATTATCATGTTGTCGCTTTATGGAATCGTATTTATTTTACGGTGTTTATGCTGCTATTTTTGTGGATTATCGGTTATTGCTGGTCGCGAGGTAACCAAAATGCAAAATTTCTATTTTTTGCTTGGATTTTTAATGTAGTTGGTTTGACTATTTTTACTGGGGTTACTAGCAAAGTGATTCCTGCGACTGTGCTCTCGCTCTCTGCCTTGCCTCTCGGGATATTGGCTGAGGCAATACTGTTATCATTTGCATTATCAAATCGTATTAAGAATGAAAGGGCAGCAGTACTCCTAGCTGATTATGATGAAATGGATTCGTTGTTTCGCTATGAATCGTTGTTTAATAATGCAAGAGAAGGCATGTATAAAATGTCACTTTCTGGCGAAATTATTAGCGAAAACCCTGCAATGTTACGAATATTTGGTTTTGATAACTCTCGGCAGCTCGCTAAAAGTGGGGCGAATTTCAGTTCTCGTATTTTTCAAGATACGCATCGCCAGTTTGAGGAAATGCTGACGGTTGGGATCTCTTCTAATGACTTGTGTTTTATTCGAAGTGACGAAAGGAAAGTGTGGGTTCATCATAGCGCTAGAGTTATTCGCGAAAAATCAGGAAAAGTAAGTCATATAGAAGGTGTTGTCTTAAACGTCACTCAGTTGAAGTTGAAAGAAATTGCAGTAAGAGAAAAAGAGAGAGAATATACCGAAAAATTAATCGCAGTAACATCAACTAACGCAAAAAGTGAATTTTTGGCCAATATGAGTCACGAAATTAGGACACCTTTAACGGCAATTGTTGGTTTTAGTGAGTCTTTACAGGAGAAAAATCTTACTAAGTCGGAAAAGAAAAGTGCGATTGACTTGGTCGTAAATAATAGCCATACGTTACTACACCTAATTAACGATATTTTGGACTTTTCTAAAATTGAAGCGGATAAACTTGATGTTGAAGAGATATTTGTCAATGTTGCGGATATGTTAGGTGATATTAAGGAGGCTTTTGTTGCTCGGGCTGAAGAACGTGGGCTTAGATTTGATATTGTTTATCACTATCCAATACCGTCCGTAGTAATTAGTGATCCGACTCGCATGTATCAGGTTTTGGGTAATTTATGTGAGAATGCTATTAAGTTTACGGAAAAAGGCAGTGTGTTATTGGTGGTTTCATGGGATGGAGAAATTAATAAACTTCAGTTCGAAGTTATTGATAGTGGTTTGGGAGTGGGCAAGGGAGAGCAAGCTAAGTTATTTACGGTATTTGATCAGGCAGATACATCATCGACTCGTTCTTATGGGGGGGTTGGGCTTGGGCTTGCTATTTCACAAAAACTTGCCGCTATGATGGATGGCAGGATCGATGTATTGAGTGAAGTAAATCGAGGTAGTGTATTTACATTTACGGTGGGAGTACGATTGCCTCAAAATTTGGAGTGGATAAGAAGTGGTGAGTACATACCTTCAGCGAAATCAAAGGGGTTACAAGATGTGCCCAGTTTTTCTGGCACAGTCCTGTTAGCAGAGGATAATGTTGTAAATCAAAAACTGATCGAACGTGTGCTGAAAAAAACAGGCGTTAGTGTCATTGTGGTGTCGGATGGCGTGGAGGCGTGTGGTTGTTGTGATAACGAATGGCCTGACTTTATTCTAATGGACATCAATATGCCAAATAGGGATGGAGTGACAGCAACTCGATACCTTAGAGGTAATGGATGCACCGTTCCTATTTATGCATTAACAGCAGAGACGAGCAAAGAAGAAATAAACAAAGCCATAGATGCCGGTTGTAATGGTGTCTTAAGCAAACCGCTAAATAGAAAACTTCTTTATAATGCTATGTCGGAGTTTTTTTAGTAAAAATTAGTCTAAAATTCTGGAGAAAGGTTTTAACCTTACAGTTTTATGGAGTCTTCTAATTTAGTTTAGGGCGTTAAGTGCGCTATTCAATGCCTGCTCAATTTCTTCTTTGCGTTTGAAATATTCAACGGTTTGCTCGGGAGCTGTTCCGTCCAATGTGAGTAGTGACAAGTCAAGATCGGTAAGGTAGCAGGGGTAGCGTTCACCGTTTTTACGTTTAGAGGCAATATGTTTAGCGACGGCGGTAAAGAGCTGGTCGCCATATTCGAACTGAGAGAATTCGAGGTCATCACAGTAGATGGTATAAAAGGTATCGTTTATTCCGGTTTGTTCACCAATCGCTTGCACGTTAAAATAGCGAGATTTTGTCGGGGAGTGTTTGATGCTTTTTCGCGTAGCTTTGAGCTCTTTTTTCTGATTGGTGGTGATTTCGTAAAAATACACCATTTGGCGAATTGTGTTCTCATCGTTTGTGATTGAACTGCGATATTGAATGGCTTGTAAGAAAAGGTCGATCGGGGAGAGTAAACTGGTTTCATCGAAGTAGGGCTTTCTGGTATGGAACAGTGATCCGCGTTCGTCATGTAAATAAACGTCAACAACGTTATCAAATCGTTGGTAGAATACTTGAATCTTTCCAGGTCTACCAAGGCGGGAAATAACCCGCAACGGATGTTTGGTTAATCCATGTTGATCAACCGCGATGTGACTGTAGCTGGATTGGGGTTCCGATAATGCCTGAGTCAATTGCCCGTAATTTTTTAATGCGCGTACTTTGGGCGTATTATGCTGAAACTGCAGCATATAAATATATTGCTCAATCTCAACTAGGTATCGTGTTTGAACAGAGCGGGTGCCTTTGTAATAACAGTTTATGACATCATTAAATAGTTCATTAACTCTCTGGGCAATTGTTATTGCCCGATTCTTACAATAACTTTGTACTTTTAAAGATGGTAGCGGAACAGATCCATCGGGTGGGATTTGCCGCATGTAGTTAACAAGGCAGTCAATCAGTGCGTTGTCCCCAGAAAAATGTGAGCAGGTAATTTCTCCCCAACTGTTAAAGATCACTTGGTCAACAGATAACACCAAATTATGGTGTAGTGCGCTGTAGTTAAGTGCATTGGTTTGATCGCTTATGCGGTGTATGCCTTGTCGTGTCATTGTACCCATCGGATCTATACCAACATTGATAAATAAGCTGATTTGGGTAGGGTACGCGGCATGCTCAAAACCACTTTGTAAAGCCTTGGGGGCATGGAGTGGGAAAAGGCTAAAAAAGCCTTGAATAGTTTGATTGAGTTCATTATCCGTTAGGTCGCCATCAATATTTTGATCCATGGAAAATCGAGTGGATTGATCAATTAATTTGTTAAAATAACACCAGGCGATTAACTCTAATAAACCCCTGGATTTTTTGATGAGGGAGTGGCCACCTGCATCGCTCATTTTAAGATAGCCCCGATACACTGCCCAGTAGTCGCCTATTCCTGGGTGCTCCAAATCTTTATTGAAGTGAAAAGAAAGATGATCCTCCGTAAGGTTGGACGTTATACCAGGGTTAATGAGTTCAATTTTTCCGCCTTTACGTTCAAACGCCGCATAGAGTTTACGACCTAAGATATTCATCTCTTCCTGTTTAATCGATGCAGTGATTTTATTGTCACGGGCAAAGGTCGAAAGGAATCGATAACTGTAATTTAGCTCTTGAACCAGTTCTTGGCGCTCCGCTCGAACACGATGTACTTTCCAATGTTTACGGTTATCGAGTTGTTTTAGATAACCTTGGTCCCAGCCCCATTCATTGGCAAGGTTTTCTAAAACCTCTCTGCGCCAACTTTTACGTTTTGGGTCACTTTTACGTGTCAGCTGCTCGTTTACTTTAAAATAAAAGCAATGGCGTATTAATTCTAAACGCCGGAACTCTTCTCGTTTGACTAAATGATCTTCTATGGTGCGATACACCATAATATAAGGATCAAGTTCATTGAGATCCAGGTTGCCTGCATAAATAGCGCGTTTATAACGCAAGCTTAAGCATTCGATATCGGGGTAACTGCTGGCATAGACTTCGGTAAGTGCAATTTTTAACACTGACTTGTAGGGCGAATCGATACCTTTGTAGAGTTGCCACATGCCAGAGCCAACAAACTCTCCGGCAGGAAAGTCGGAGACACCCCCGAAATCGATATAATCATCTTTAGGAATAAATCGTTTGTCGAGCAGTGTGCTGCTGTAGTGCTCGTAGTTCTTCTCTTCGTAGCTCGGGATCATCCACCATAAGGGCAAGTTACCTGCAATCACTAAGCTGGTTCGATAAAATTCATCTAGTAATAAAAAATGCTGGGTGCTGCCGCAATCTTCACCAGATAGACCGCTGCGTTGGCCCTTTTTAAACTGTTCTGGGTCCATCAAAAAGAAATAGGCTTCAAGGTTCATCTCCTGTGCCCATGCAGTTATAGCGTCAAGCTTTTTGCGTAACTCCTTCAGTGAGCTATCGCTGAGGCCTGGTCGATAACAGACCCAAAAATCCATATCACTTTTATCGGAATGGGCAATGGTACCGGTACTACCCATCAGGTAAACCCCTACAATTTCTCGTAGAATTGAGCGGGATTTACGATATTGAAAACTACGTGCCAGGCCGCGGGCAGCCCTTAGGTTATCTTGTTCGGGAGTGAAATTTTTGATGCCGCACGGTGTTGCCCCAGTGATGTAACCTGGTAGTGATGGGTGGTTTAGGTGAAGTAGCAGCGGTAATGCTTGAACAAACTGCTGGTGTCGCACACTCAGGGTCGACAACATGCGATCGCGGCGACCATTGTTCACCTGCATAAAGCGTTGTTTTAGGGTTTTTAGAGTTTTGCGATCGATCCCTTCATTAAGGTCAGGAGCGATTTCACGAATAAAGGCCATTTTTTTAGTATAGGCAGATTGTCACAAGGTGCAGGGTGAATTTTGTGTTCTTTCTACCCTGTTTAGAACGCTATCTAGCGTTTGAGGCTATTTTCGCTTGAGCGATAAAGCTGGCTTTTTGACGTGCGGAAATGTCTGGGTTCGTGGTGGATTTGACGACAAACTCAAGGGTGTCCTGAGGCCTACTCTGTTCTTCCTGTGCTCGCCAGACCCTTGTGGGCATTACATAGACTTCACCAGGGCGTACAGTGGCTTGATGGTGGCCCTTGAGAATATAGTGGTGTCGCCCTTCAACAGAGAGCGTGAAGGTTTGGTCAACGGTTCCCATATTATTGATTTTGATGGTATACACATTTTCCACACCATTATGAACAGTATGAAAAAGGCGTGTACCCCGATCACGTACCACATCAAGGCTTACCGGTGAACGTGTGGCTACCGTAAAGAAAAATAGACCGCTCATTATTACGGCCGAAATGATGTATGCCACAAGCCGGGGACGTAGCAGTTGAGTGTGTCCTGTCTCCATTGCATGTTGTGAAGTAAAACGAATAAGCCCGCGCGAATATCCAACTTTGTCCATCACATTATTACAGGCATCAACACATAGGCCACAGTCGATGCATGCGTATTGCAATCCGTCCCGGATGTCGATATCAACCGGGCATACTTGGACACACCAGGAGCAATCTACACAATCACCTTTTTGTTCACCACGCCCTTTTTGTCCACCACGAGGGTCACCACGTTTGCTGTCGTAGGTGACGACCATGGTGTCCTTGTCATACATTGCTGACTGAAATCGAGCATAGGGACACATATGTTTGCAGACGCTTTCTCGTAGCCAGCCAGCATTTAGGTAAGTAAAACCGACAAAGAACAGGACCCAGAAATAAGTCGCTGCACTAGCCTCTAGATAAATAACATCGGTTAATAATTCTCGAACAGGGTAAAAATAGGCAACAAATGAGAACCCGGTGATCAGTGAGATTAACAGCCAGATACTGTGTTTACCGCCTTTACGCAGTAGTTTGTTGAGACTCCATGGCTGGTGGTCAAGTTTGATTCGCTGGTTTCGGTCGCCTTCACATAGATTTTCTGCCCACATAAACATCATGGTCCAGACGGTTTGCGGGCAGGTGAACCCACACCATACGCGCCCTACCAATATTGTTGCAATAAAGAGTAGAAATGCGGCAAGGATGAGTAACGCGGCGAGCAAGATGCCGTCCTGTGGCCAGAAACTCATCCATAAAATATGAAATTTTTGAGCGGTTAAGTCAAACAATACAGCAGGTCGACCATTTATGTTTAACCAGGGGATTAAACCATAGGACAGCAGAAGAGGGATGCCTGTATAGCGGCGTAGTTGTTGATAGAAGCCTTGGGTACGCCGTGTATAGATTTTATTTGTGTTGGCATCAAGGGTTGTTGTGAAGATTCTCTCAGGCATAGGTAGCACTATTACCTGTTGTATTAGCGGTAATTCAGTAAGGAGAGTGTATTTCTGATGCGGCAATGGGTACAGATCCAAAAAAACTATATAGTAGTGCACAGTGGCTTGGATTTCGATCTGTGCACTACGTTTTTGAAGCAACTGTACCGGTGGCAAGAATACCGGCGACAAGAACTCTATGGCCTGTGATTTATGAAAGGGCACCTATGACGGAGTATCTCTATCACCATCTTGAGCAGACCTTTCGCGAAGACATTCGAATGGGTCAGCGTTCTGCGGGTGATCGATTGCCTTCGGTACGTCAACTCTGCGTGGATAGAAAACTGTCAAAATCGACAGTGCTGACCGCCTACCGTCGGTTAGAAGCTGACGGGTTGATTGAGGCGCGGCCTCGTTCTGGATATTTTGTTTGTGCCAGCAACGTAACCCCACATAATAGGCTGAAAACCCCTGAGCCTAGTGAGCCTCATTTGGCACCTGCTCCGGTGTCTGCAGCTCAGGTGTTGGTTGATATTATGGAAAAGGGAGCTGCGTTTGATCTGTTGCCCTCGGTTGAATGGGCACCTGGAAACGAACAGTTGCGTCGCTGCTTGTCGCGAGCGGTACGCCGGCAGTCTAGCGAGCAGCAGCTTTATTACGATGAACCTATGGGGGTGTTACCGCTAAGAAGGCAATTAGCATCTAGATTGGTGCAGGGCGGGCGAAAAGTTGATGCCAAAGAATTGTTGATTACGGCCGGTTGTCAGCATGCTCTGTTGTTAGCGTTGATGGCGACAACGGAACCTGGCGATGTGGTGGCAGTGGAGTCCCCTGGGTTTTATGGGGCGTTTCAATTATTGGAAGCCCTAGGGCTGCAAGCGTTGGAATTACCCAGTTCTGCAGAAAGCGGCGTTAGCCCAAATGCACTGGAGTTGGCATTGCAGCACTGGGATGTGAAAGTGCTGATGGTGTCGCCAAACTTTGCCACGCCAACGGGAGCCTGTATGCCTGAATCAAACAAGCAACGAATCTTGGCTTTGACGCAGGCTCGTGGTATTGCAGTGATTGAAGATGATATCTACGGTGATTTGCATTTTGGTTTGCAGCGACCCCGCACCCTTTATTCATATGATAATACCGGCTCAGTATTATTATGTTCGTCCTTTTCTAAGTCTCTATCTCGGGATTTACGTATCGGCTGGATAGCACCGGGTCGATATCTGGAGCGTGTGAAACGTCTAAAAATAGTGACTTCGTTAGCGACCAGTGTGACGCTGCAACAAGGTGTCAGTCAGTTCCTTGAAGAGGGGGGACTAGATCGTCATTTACGACATAAGCGGCAACAGTACCAACGTCAGTGTGCGCAATTACAAAGTGTATTACCTCAGTATTTGCCTATGGCTGTCAGTGCGAGCCAACCTGAAGGTGGGTTAGTGTTATGGTTAGAACTACCGGAATCGGTGAATACCTTGGAACTTTATGCTAGAGCGAGGGGTGAGGGCATTGTCGTGACGCCAGGCAGTTTGTTTAGCGGGCAGGATCGTTATCAAAATTTCTTACGTTTAAGCTTTGCACACCCTTTGACGACTGAGCATAAAGACGCATTGATGTTGTTGGGGGAGCTGATTCAATGTATGTAATAAAAAAGGCCCGCTGAAACAGCAGGCCTTTTTTATTTAAAACGACATATTAAACCGTCTTATTAAAACAAGGTTATAAATCACGCCCTTCTAATGCTATGCGAGCTCGTGCTGTAGCAGCTTTCACCTGTGCAGGTGCGGTGCCGCCGAGATGATCACGGGCATTTACTGAACCTTCCAAGGTCAACACATCAAATACACTGTCATCAATCACATCGCTAAATACTTGTAGCTCTTTTAATGTCATTTCAGATAGGTCTTTGTTGGTATCTAAACCATAACGTACCGCTTTACCCACAACTTCATGAGAGTCTCTAAAAGCCACGCCTTTCTTAACAAGATAGTCTGCCAGATCGGTTGCAGTAGAGAAGCCACGTCGTGCGGCTTCACGCATGCTGTCATGTTTAATCTCAATTGCTGGAACCATATCGGCATATGCACGCAAGCAGTTGAAGACGGTTTCAATGGTATCAAACAGTGGTTCTTTGTCTTCTTGGTTGTCCTTGTTATAGGCAAGAGGCTGACCTTTCATTAAGGTCAGAAGACAAATAAGGTGACCGTTAACACGACCGGTTTTACCACGAACTAACTCAGGAACATCTGGGTTTTTCTTCTGCGGCATTATTGATGAACCGGTACAAAAACGATCTGGTAGATCGATAAAATTAAACTGTGCCGATGTCCATAGTACTAACTCTTCCGAGAAACGAGATAAGTGGGTCATGATCAAGCTACTAGCAGAGATAAACTCGATGGCAAAGTCACGATCACTAACGCCATCAAGAGAATTCTCCGAGATGCCCTCAAAACCCAATAACTTGGCGGTGATTTCACGATCGATGGGGTAAGTCGTACCTGCAAGGGCAGCAGAGCCCAATGGCATACGGTTAACACGTTTTCGACAATCCACTAGACGCTCATAATCACGTGTTAGCATTTCGTACCACGCCATCATGTGATGGCCGAAAGTAACAGGTTGTGCTGTCTGTAGGTGAGTGAAGCCGGGCATGATGGCTTCCGCTTCACGTTCTGCTAAGCCAACAAGGCCGGTTTGCAAACGCGTGATTTCACCCAAGATACTGTCAATGGCTTCCCGTAGATACAAACGAATATCCGTGGCCACTTGGTCGTTACGAGAGCGTCCGGTGTGTAGCTTCTTGCCGGTAATGCCGATTTTGTCCGTGAGGCGAGCTTCGATGTTCATGTGAACATCTTCTAAACTAACAGACCACTCGAAGTTACCATCTTTAATGTCCTGGCGAATTTCTTCGAGCCCATCAATGATTTGTTGTTTCTCATCATGTGTGAGTACACCAACTTCAGCCAACATTGTTGCGTGGGCGATTGAACCATTAATGTCCTGGTCGGCCATTTTTTGGTCGAAGGTAACGGAGGCGGTAAAGGCTTCTACGAAGGCATCAGTGGCTTCGCTAAAACGTCCACCCCAAGGTTTGTCTTGTGATTGGTCTGCCATAATATTCCTGATTCTGTGATGTTGGCTGCTAATATTATTAAGGGTGCCAGGGTATTTCTCGCTATAATTTGCACAACAAGCAAAACTGGTTAGGCACAAAGGCGAAGATTATACCATTGATGGCGCTGATATAGCACCGCGAGATAGCCTTACGAGATAGCAACGATGAACAAGCTCAAACACGTCAAACATACAAGACATTCTACGGCACTCAATAAAGCAGATGGTGCGGGTACGGTTGATGCGGTTGATGCCGGTTTTTTCTTACCGGACTTGTGTGAAAAAGAAGCCGTATTTTTCCTTGTTGTTGTGTCAGAGCTGTTCTCGTTGGTGTTAATTTTGGCATTTAGCTCTCTTGCTGCGTTTGACTGGAATGGTTTGGCGTTAGTGTCGTTGTTTGTGCAATGGGTGGCGCTGAGCAGTGCCGCTATTTTATGTAAGCTCCGCCCCTATTTAGCGAAGATGCCCGCCAATCGTGCAGTGGTGTTGTCCTATTTGGTTATCCCTGTTGATGCTTGGGTATTTAGTTTTCTGAGCCAGTGGGTGTTAGCGAGATCTGCGACAGATGAAATCTCATTTTTCTCCCCTGATATCCTTACTAATGTAGTGATTGCCGCCATTATGGGAGGATTGGTAATTCGGTATTTTTATCTTCAAGCCCAACTTTTAGCGCGTCGGCAATCAGAGCTAATACACAAGATCCAAGCGTTACAGTCCCGTATCCGCCCGCATTTTCTTTTTAATAGCATGAATAGCATTGTGAGTCTGATTGGTTCTGATCCTGAGAAGGCGGAAGAGGCGGTATTAGATCTGTCGGAATTGTTTCGCGCCAGCCTTAATGAAGTGGGCAATCAGGTACCTTTTCAGCAAGAAGTACAGCTGTGCAAACGTTACTTAGGAATAGAGTCGCTGCGCTTCGGAGAGAGGTTACATGTAGAGTGGGATATGCCGGATATACCAGATGGGGTTCAGATTCCGCTATTGACTCTACAACCATTATTGGAAAATGCCATTTTGCATGGCATTCAACCGTTGCCTGATGGTGGAGTTATTCGGGTAAACGCAATTTATCACTATGGTTTGTTTGAGTTGCAGGTATCGAATCCATGGGTGGAGCAAGAAACTGAGGCGCAAACAAAAGGTAACCAGATGGCATTGGAAAATACCCGCAATCGGCTCAGTGTTTTGTACGGTGATCGGGCCAAGTTGACCTCTTATCAGGAAAATGGTCGCTATATCACGATTTTTTCATATCCTTATGAGCTTTGATGTTGATGAGTTTTGATTTTGTGAGAGCAGCTAAATGAAAGTGATGATTTGTGATGATGAACCCCTTGCTATAGAGCGTTTGGCGCGAATGTTATCTCGTATTGATGGAATTACTCTGGTAGGTGACGCGAGTAACGGCCGAGAGTTGTTGGATGCTATCCCGCAATGTAATCCCGACTTGGTGTTAACGGATATCCGTATGCCCACTATGGATGGTCTGGAAGCTGCTGCGCATATGGCGATATTGGATGAACCGCCTGCGGTGGTGTTTTGTACGGCATATGACGAGTACGCAATAAAAGCGTTTGAGGTGAATGCTATTGGTTATTTGTTAAAGCCTATTCGCCAAGAAGATCTGCAAGCTGTGATAGAAAAGGCGAGCAAAGTAAACAGGGCCCAGTTGGTGTCTGTGCGTAAGGAGTTAGGGAGCGAGGAGGTTGATGAACCGGTCTCTGCACGCCAATGTATCAGTGTTAAAAGCCATCGAGGGCTGGAGCTAATTCCTATTACGGATATTCGTTATTTTAAAGCCGATCAGAAGTACGTCACTGTACGTTACAGTGGGGGAGAAGTGTTGGTGGATGAAACCCTAAAAGAGCTGGAAGACGAGTTAGCAGGGCGGTTTGTTCGTGTGCATCGTAATGCGCTGGTGTCTTTGGCACATCTTGAGGCCGTTGAAAATGTTGAAGGAGGGTTTCAGGTTCGCCTAAAAGGCATTGATGAACGTGTGGTAATTAGTCGCCGTCATGTGCCGACCTTAAAGAAACGCCTGCAATCAATGTAAGCCAGATTGATGTACCTCATTAGCGAATCTGCTGCTCCTATGGTAGGTTAGCCGACTATTACAAATACATACAAATACACTAGCATGGTGCTGACAGCGTACTGCTAGCACACTGCATACGACACTATTTACGACCTCGTTGGAATTGCCCTCTATGACTCAGACCTCTGCTCAAAAAACTCTTCGTATTGCCACCCGTAAAAGCCCCCTTGCCATGTGGCAGGCGTTGCATATTCAAGCGCGCTTAGAGGCAATGCATGAAGGTTTGGTGGTTGAAATTTTAGGTATGACGACTCGTGGTGACAAGATTCTTGATACGCCTTTGGCTAAGGTGGGGGGTAAAGGCCTCTTTGTGAAAGAGTTGGAAGTGGCGATGTTAGAGGGGCGTGCTGATTTGGCCGTACACTCCATGAAAGATGTGCCTGTCGAATTTCCAGATAATTTGGGGCTACACGCGATTTGTGAGCGTGAAGATCCACGAGATGCCTTTGTTTCTAACCACTACAAGAGTCTAGCGGAGTTGCCAGAAGGCGCGCGAGTGGGAACCTGCTCATTGCGCCGACAGTGCCAGATTAAAGAAAAACGCCCTGATTTGGCGATTCTTGAATTGCGAGGTAACGTAAATTCACGGTTAGCAAAGTTAGATGATGGGCAGTTTGATGCCATTATTTTGGCCGCCTCAGGTTTAAAACGCCTGGATATGCAACATCGTATTACTTTAGAAATTGAACCAGAAATTAGTTTGCCCGCGGTGGGTCAGGGTGCATTAGGTATCGAGTGCCGTAATGATGATACCGAAACGCAGGCATTAATCGCTGGGCTTAATGATGCCGACACCTGGACTAGGGTTCAGGCAGAGCGTGCAATGAATAACCGCCTAGAAGGTGGTTGTCAGGTACCGATTGCAGGGTATGCCGAGTTAAAAGATGGTCAAATCTGGCTCAGAGGGTTAGTGGGTGAACCGGATGGAACCCAGATCGTGAGAGACGAGGTGAATGGACCCAGAGAGGATGCTGTTGAGCTAGGAAAGCAACTCGGGGACAAATTACTAAAACAAGGGGCAAAATCAATCCTTGAACGGCTTTATGCCGATCAGCCTTAGGTGGTTGTGTTGGCGAAATTATCGGTATTAGTAACTCGCCCAGAAGGGCAAGGGCAAGCGTTAGCAGACAAACTGCAAGCGGGCGGTTTGGACGTATTGTTGTTTCCAACATTAGCGATCCAACCCAAAGCGTTAACGCCAACTGAGCAACAATCTGTTGAATGTTTATATCGTTACAGTCATGTGATTTGTGTGTCTGCCAATGCCGCCAAAATGGGGGTGGAATTGTTGGCAGACTATTGGCCCCAATGGCCTGTAGAGCAGCAGTGGATTGCAGTAGGCCCTGCTACCTATGCTGCGATGCAAGGCTGGGGGTTGGGGGAGGTTCTTTTACCCGTCGGAGCAAGCCATTCAGAAGGTGTGTTGGCATTGGATGATCTAGAAAATCTAGATGATAAGAAAGTGTTGATACTACGCGGTGTTAGTGGTCGAGAGCTATTGGCTGATACCTTGCGTCAAAGGGGCGCTGGGGTGGATTACTTGGAGCTTTATGAGCGAAAAGTGCCAGAAATCACCCGGTTAGGGTTACCAAATAAATTACCTGAATGGTTGTACTCCGATGCCAAAAAAGTCATTGTAGTCACCAGCGGCGATGGCCTAAAGAACTTAATAACAATGGCCGTGGGCCAAGAGCGAGAGCTTTTTGCGACCTCTTTAGTTGTGGTAAGTCAGCGATTAGCTGATTTTGCGAAACAACAAGGGTTTGCTAGCGTACGGGTAGCGAATGGCGCATCAGATGATGCCATTGCATTATGTATCAATAATAATAGAACGTAGATAAAGATGAACTGTAAATAATGGAAACTGAAGATTTGGAAAAGCAACATATAGGCTCCGATGTGCCGGAAAGGGTGTCCCCTGTTAGTCAAATTGCTTCAGCGCCGATTTTACAAAGGAAAGGTATGAGTACTTTTAGCAAATTGGTTGTTACCTTATCGTTATTGTGTGCCCTGGGGGCTGGTGGTGGTGTTGCTTGGTTGTGGGTTACTGACCAGCAACAACAGCTGCAACAGCAGCTTGCACAACAAAATATTGAAAATACGTTAAAAGAACAACGCCGACAAATCACCGGCTTAACTACTCAGTTAACGCAGTTAAGCGCGGGTGATATAAAACGTCAAAATTTGCTGGGCGTTGTTAAAAAATCTACTGCGATGTTGCAAGGGCGACTGGCTTCTGTAGAGAGCCAAATGACAGAGTTAACCGGTGCTCATCGTGTTGATTGGATGTTAAAAGAAGCGGAGCATTTTGTGATAGTGGCTGAGCGACGTTTAAGTCTGCTGAGTGATATTAACGGGTCTCTTGCATTATTAACGGAAGCCGACAACTTAGTAAAAGATATGCAGGAACCCGCAACACGAACGTTACGTGAGGCACTAACCAAAGATTTGATGGCGTTACGTGAAGCGTCATCAAAACATGTGGATAGCGAAGGTATTTTTACTCGAATAGAATTGTTAATGAGTAAAATAGAGGGGTTGGAAAAGGCAGCGTTAATATTTAAGGCTGATGAAGAAGCCTTGGTTGCTGATGAGCGTGTGGAAATAGCAACAATCGAAGAGAATGGTGGTTGGAGTCGTTTTGTTGGACGTTTGGTTGGTTTTGTTGAATCTTTGGTAAGGGTTCGAGTGAACGATGAAACAACTATCAAGCCTATGTTGCTTGCGGATCAACAAGAATATTTACAGCAGAACATTTTTGTATTATTAGAGCAGGCTCAGTTGTCGTTGCTACGAACGGATTATGTAGGGTTTAAAGTTAGCCTAAAGCAAGCAGATAAACGTATAGAGCAATATTTACGAACGGATACGCCAGAAGCAAAATTTGTACTTGAAGAGTTGAGGGCGTTAGCGGATACCCCAATGGTAACTGTGGTGCCAAGTATAGAAAGGTCAGTTACTGCCTTGCAGGTTTTTCGTGATTATTGGCAGCAAGAAAAAGTAGAGCGACAATTGCAAAAAAATCAATTGGAAGAGTTTGTGTCTCCTTCAATAAAAACTAACAGCGACAGGTAAAGGAGGTCAGAAATGGCGGCATTGATGCGCTTTATTTTATTGAGACCTTCAACGGTTATTTTTCTGATACTGGGGGTGGCACTTGTTATGTGGGCCTTCAGTATTTTAGGGGAAGACCCAGGGTATTTATTATTACATTTTGCAAATATTACTGTAGAAAGTAGTGTTATTGTCGCCATCGTATCGTTAACACTATTTGTTGGTGTGTTGTTTGTTTGTTATCGCACTATTGCCTGGGTATTTGATGGAAAGGGTAGTCAGCGGCGGGCGGGTAAAAAAACCACTAAAGGCTTAGTTGCCTTGGCTGAAGGTAATTGGTTAAACGCAGAAAAATTGTTAAAAAAATCAGCCAAGAAAAATGAAACACCACTGGTTAATTATATATCCGCAGCCCAGGCCGCGCATGAACAAGGTGAAGGTGATCGTCGGGACGAGTACCTGCGACAAGCCCATGAGTCAACAAAAGGCGTTGATATTGCTATTGGTTTAACAAAAGCCAGATTGCAATTCGAAAGTCGACAATGGGAGCAATGTTTAGCAACATTGATGATGTTAAAGGATAACGAAACGTCTCCAAGTTATGGTTACGTTATTAAGATGATGGCGGAAGTATATGTAGCATTAAGTGATTGGGAACATCTTGTTGAGCTGCTAGTTGATCTTAAAAAAAGCAAAGTGTATTCAAAAGATGAGTTTTTAGCAATATCGTTACAAGGTTATCAGGGATTGTTAAAACGTGCGGTACGCGGTCTTGAGCAAGCGGCAGAGTTAAATCAATTACGCCAAGCATGGGTGCGGATCCCTAAAAAACTACAGAAGACACCGTCTTTGTTAAAAGAATATTGTGGGTGTTTGGTTGCTCTAAATGCAGACGTAGATGCCGAAAAAACCATTTTAAGTTATTTGCAAAAAAATTGGGATGATAGTCTTGTGGCGATGTACGGCACAGTGACAGGGGCAGACGTTGCCCAACAATTATTGTTTGCAGAGATCTGGTTAAAAGAACGGCCGAATAATGCCATGTTGTTATTAACACTGGGGCGTTTGAGTTTGTTGAATAAGCAATGGGATAAAGCCCAGTTCTACTTTGAAACAAGCCTGAAAAGTCGACAAAGTGCTGCGGCATTTGCCGAATTAGGTCGGTTGTTAAGTCACATGGGTGAGCACAAAAGCAGTAATGAATATTTTCAAAAAGGCCTGGCAATGATTTCTGACAGGTTGCCTGATTTACCTATGCCAGAGCTTATGCCTGAGCCTGCATCCAAGCCAGTTGATTCGCCGGTAGATGTGGTTGAAACGAAAACTGATTCTTCTTCATCTTCAGAATCTTTGTAGCGAACTTAATAAAAACATTTTTTGGAAACGTTTTATGCAGTTATATATCTATGTCGCTAGTGATAACGTGGATGAGTTGGTTGAGCCGATATCAAAAGTATTAACTCAATGGGTTGGTGACGCCAACGACAGAAAGCAATTGGTCAATCAGCAAGAAGAAGAGCGGCTAGGTGTGAACATCACAATTGAGTCAAAAAACCAGTTAAACAAGCCGCTAAAGTTTTTGTATTCTCTTGCCAAAGAGCATCAGTGTGATTTTGTGGTAGGAAAGTTTGATGGCGATGCGCTGGGTGAAGGTGCTATGGAAGATGTGTGTTATTTCGGTTTTGAAGAAGGACGCCCAGATATGTTTGAAGTGGCCAGTTATTTAGAGTTATAAATATCTAGAGCGTCATCGTTTGGGATTGTATGGCACAGGAAGCCGAAATTTAAAAAAGTGAATGCAATAAATAGATAGCTATCAGAATTACGTAAGGATACATCACCGTGGGTCGCAGGGCATTACTGATATATTCAATGATCAACCCAACGGTTCCTGGTTTTTGCGTTTCCCAGGTGCTGTAGAATGAGAACGGAATTGTGGGGGTGCCAATAGCGTCCTTTGGAGGGTTCTTAAGCGCAGCTTCAATGGTAAGCAGCCTTTCACCTGATCGCGCTTGATAGGTTTTCCATATGCCCTCCTGAAACCATAAGGTGAGGATAAGCATCAGTGATAGGTAACTGTCTATTGATAGTGCGATACACAGCAGGCATAGTCCAACGCTGAAAAGTTTAATGAGCAAGGCGTATTGTTCATACTTTTCATAGTCGCTATGCAGGATTTGCCATTCAATGGATAGGTCATTTATTAAGTTTAAAGATTGAGGATCTGTAGGCTGTATTGCTTGGTATGGTGTTTGGTTGGTTGGCACGTGAGATTCCTGGTGTTCGACTGTTGGTGTGGTAGGTAATGATCATAACAAAAAAGTAGGTTTTTCATGAAATTAAAAATAATGGTTATTGTTCTGGCTGTTTTGCTAAGTGGCTGTGATCTTGTAGAAGAATTGTGTGCAGTGGAAGCCGAAATTGACGGGCCTAGGGTGTAGGCTTTTATGCAATTTAATGTGCCAGAGGAGGGGGGTGAGATTGGATCGTATTATTACTATGGCAATATTTCGAAAGAATTGTACGAAAAAATCAGCAGCAACAAGATAAAGCGAGGTTTTATGTTGTTGGAGAAGGTTCGTTATTGGGGAGATGATGATCTTGTGCATGAGTACAGGGATAAAGAATACTCAGGGGATTTGGTATTTAGGATTGAGAATCTTGTTCGGATCAGGGGTATAAATGGTGATCCGTTATTAGGGCTTGATGAACCCAAGCAGGTGACTGTACCGGTGAAGCCTGATGTTACGACTGAGGGCGTTATCGCTAAGCCTGCTACCTCAAGGGTGGTTCCACGAACAGCGAACTAAAAGTAAGTAATGAGATCGGCGCTATCTAATACAGGTAATTCAATACAAGCGCTCTAATATAAATAACATCGCTTGGATTGCGTGATACGATTGATTACTATAAATCGGTCAATTTTTGGTTCAGATGACGTTATGTCTTTATAACTACATCTACCGACTCTCTTATAACATAGAATATGAGCAAGGCTTGTTGGTTTTAGCTCAAGTATTAACGCTAAGTTTGGCGTAGAAAATGAGGATTTTTTGGCATGAATGAATTATATAAAAGCCCAGACTCGGACATGGGTGAAGAAGCAGTTGTTGAGCATGAATACATTGGATTTTGGTTGCGTGTCGTAGCATCTATTGTTGATAATATTTGGATGGGAATTTTAATGATTGTTTTGATTTCCATATTTTCAAGCTTAGGGCTGATGGAATTAGATATGGAGGAAATGAATCTTGAAGGTATGCTGCTGCAAGTCTTTGTTCCTTTTGTTCTAATTATGTGGTTGTGGCGGCGTTATTCCTCAACACCAGGAAAAATGATGTTTAAAGCCAAAATTCTTGATGCAAAAACCTACCAGCCAGTTTCGACTGGACGTTTAGTTGTGCGGTATGTTGGATACTTTGTATCGGTAATTCCGCTTTGCTTAGGTTTTATTTGGATTGCGTTCGATAGTAAGAAGCAAGGGTTTCATGACAAACTTGCGGGAACGGTTGTTGTTCGCGGGGAGTGAAAAACGCTAAGAGCTGGCACTGATTGGATGCGCAGTCGGGGGGGGGGAAGATGTTTGTTAAATAAATGAGGGCGATACATTTATTTAACAAATCTACAACATATGTGTTTTAAGGATTTCTATAGTATAGTGCTTTGTTTTAAGAAAATTAATGCTATAAGAAACTCGATTAGGGAAGTCATGAAGAATTCGGTTTTAATATTATCAATGTTCGTGTTATGGGGGTGTGGAGGATCAGGTGGTTCAAATGATAATGCACCGGTAGCAGTTGATTTGGCGCAAGTTGATTTAAGTGGAACTTGGGTAGTTGTAAATGAAATAAGAAAAAGCAAAGCTAATACCGGTGAATATCTGTCGAGCGAGTTTGTAGAATTTAAGTTTGTATTAGAAGATACAGATGATGGCGTGAAATTCGATCGGTGTTGGGAGTATGGAGGTGTTTATTCTCCTTACGGTATCAAGACGAGTGAACGTTTTTATATGGATCCTTCTGATGAAGGTTATGTTCTTGTGAGTAATGATACTTTACGACAGATTTCAAATTATGAGGATGAATTTCAACCGGGGTTTGATTTTCAATCTATTTCAACTCTCTCTAAAATATCGGAAGGAGTAGAGATTGATGACGGGGTTTTTGTGTTATCTGGCCCTGTGACAGTAGATGAACGCGATAACGTTTGTGCATGGCAAGTATATTCAAATATTGGTGTGATCCGAACAATAGAGGTAATTGCACCTTATGAAAATGACAGTATATTGTTAAATATTTCACTTATAGGCGATATAGCAGAAGGGGAATATCAATACAGTGATTTCTGGGATGCAGGGCCAGTTAAGATCGATGTAAGCTCATCTGTTGAAGAATTTTGGGATCAAACAGGTTCAAATACATTGACCCCGGAAAATGTGATTATTGATTTTTCAATATCATCGGAAGATTTTATGTCTGCAACGTTCTCTTTTTTAGGGCAAGATGGAGGGGCTTATACCGGTGAGTTTGAGGTGGATCTCTCCAATCGATTGTAAGCTCTTAAGAGAATATTTGGGATTAGATGACCCTTGGTTATATGAGGCTGTAATTGTAGTCTGACCTCGGTAGCACCATTCTTAGGGCTGTGAGGTCAGTTGCTGGTTGTAAAAATATTTGAGTTTATGTTTTACAGCAAAGCAGCAAGTTTACTCGCTTGATCAATCGCTCGCTTAGCGTCAAGCTCTGACGCAACATCAGCACCACCCACTAATTCAACATTACACTTTTGATTTTGCAATCCTTCGTATAACTCTCGAAAAGGCTGTTGGCCTGCACAGATAACAATACTATCTACATCTAATACCGTTTCTTCACCATTAATAATGACATGTAAACCCGCATCATCGATTTTTTTATAGTCACAGCCATTAATCATTTTAACATTACGGCGTTGCAACATAATACGATGGGTCCAGCCGGTGGTGCGGCCTAAGTTTTTTCCTACCGCCGTAGTTTTTCGTTGCAGTAATTGAATCTCTCGGTCGTTTGTTTCAACCGAGGGTTCTATACCCGCAACTCCACCGCGGGGGTGGTTTTCAAAATCGATACCCCACTCTTTGGCAAATACCTCTTTACTTAAACCACTTGAAATACCTGCATGAGATAAGTATTCTGCGGTATCAAAACCTATTCCACCGGCACCAATAATCGCCACCTTTTTACCGATAGGTTTTTTATCTTGTATCGCATCAAGATAACTGATGACTTTAGGATGGTTGATACCTTCAATATCTGGTGTTCGTGGTTCGATGCCAGTGGCGAGAATGATTTTCTCGAAATTTTCTTCTACTAATTCCTTTTGAGTAGCTTTGTGATTTAGTTTTACGGTGACGCCTGTGAGTTCCAGTTGTTTTCCGTAATAGCGAAGGGTTTCGGTAAACTCTTCTTTACCGGGAATACGTTTTGCAATATTAAATTGGCCACCAATTTTGTCGTTACTTTCATACAGGGTTACATCATGGCCGCGTTGTGCAGCAATGGTTGCGTAAGCTAATCCTGCTGGCCCTGCACCAATAACGGCGACACGCTTTGCTGTTTTTGTGGGTAAATAATTAAGCTCTGTTTCGTGGCACGCTCGCGGGTTTACCAGGCAGCTAACAAGTTGGCCAGTAAGTGCGTGATCCATGCAGGCTTGATTACAAGCGATACAGGTATTGATCTCGTCTTCACGGCCTTGATCTGCTTTAAGAATAAGCTCAGGGTCTGCAAGCATAGGGCGAGCCATGGATACGATGTCAGCATCCCCATCGGCAAGTACTTGCTCAGCAACATCCGGCATATTGATGCGGTTGCTGGTAATGAGTGGGATCGATAACTCTTTGCTTATTTTGCCGGTGACCTGAGTAAATGCAGCTCTAGGAACCATGGTTGCCAACGTTGGTACGCGGGCTTCATGCCAAGTGAAGTGGGTGCTGATAATTGTTGCGCCTGCCTGTTCAATGGCTTTTCCAAGTTGGACAACCTCTTGCCAAGAACTTCCTTCGGGTAGCAGCTCCATGGTAGCGATGCGGTATACAACAATAAAGTCTGTACCAACGGCTGCGCGAATACGTTTTACAACTTCTACGGGGAAACGCATGCGGTTTTCGTAACTGCCTCCCCATTCATCGGTGCGTTGATTTGTCATTTCTAGGAGAAACTCGCTGACCAGGTAACCGGCAGAACCAATAATCTCGATGCCATCATAACCGGCCTCCTTCGCAAGGGCGGCGCATTGGGCAAACTCGCTAATAGTGCGCTCTATATCATCAGCGGTCATCTCTTTGGGGGCAAATGGGGTGATACGGGCTTTGATTGCAGAGGGCGCAACACCGTCAGGATGAAACGCATAGCGACCATTGTGGAGGATTTGCATGCAGATTTTACAGTCGGGGGCAGCTTGATGTACTGCATTAGTGATGATTTGGTGGTTTGCCACATCATCACTGTTGACCATCATTGCGCTGCCGGAAAAGGGGGAGCCTTCGGTATTGGGAGCGATGCCTCCGGTCATAATCATACCAACGCCACCCTCGGCACGTTCTACAAAGTAGGCGGCTAGCTTGTTAAAGCCATCGTGAGCTTCCTCGAGCATGGTGTGCATAGAGCCCATTAAGGCGCGGTTTTTGAGTTGAGTGAATCCTAAATCCAATGGGGAAAACAGGTTTGGGTAGTGCTTTTGGCCGTGGCTCATGGCGTACTCCGCTCACTTGGTCGGTAATAACATGCTCAAGCATATTTTGTGGTCTATCAGAGTAATTCCTATTTTGGGAGCAGAATAGGACATGAAAATACAAAATGCTTGATAAAAGTGGTCAATCGGTCAGATTTTGTTGATAGATTGTCCATTTCGGTCAATCGGGGGGCATTTGATGTCAATACTTTTCGTAATGTTATTGATTACTTTAGAGATAAGCGTCGTAGGCTTGTAGGGCATAGGCCTGAAATAAAGAAGTCTTAAGGGCGTTAATAAGATGAATCTACGAGGGTTTTGTTATGGAATTTAATGCGTTGCCGATCAATGAAAAAGTCGCCAATAATGTACAGCGTGTAGAGAGCGCCGTTCATGCTGCCGTTCGAGGTTATGAAAAGCTGGCATCACTGGTAGGGGGAGGTAGAAAGGGGCCTTATGATGACAGAAATTTTGAATTTGTTGGTGGGGCTAAAGATAGTTTACGCATGAAGCATTATGACAAAAGTTTGCGATTGCTTTGGAAGGCCGAAGAGCACTTACCTCAGGCTAACTTTAGGGACCTGACGAAAGGCGAAAAAACCTTTATGTCTCAAGCTAAGCAAACGCTCAATAAAAAAGAAAAGATTCAGATCGAACGTTTTTCTAGTGATGAATATAAGGCACTAATTAATCGAGAGTATACGCAAGAGCAAAAGCAGGCAATTATTAATATACTATCGATAATTGGTCACGGTGAAGCGTACGCATGGATGGTAGCGGCAGAGGTGCTTACCGATTGTAAAAGTACTGGAGGTCGCGCAGCGTTAACCATGCAGGTGTTGGAGGAAGCTAAACATTTTGTGGTGTTACGAGAGTTAATGTTGGCGTGGGATTGTGAGATTCCTCGGTTTACGGTTTGGGAATATGTTGTGTTGGAGCGTACGTTAAAATCCACCGGTATGGAAAAATTCTTCGGTATGAATGTGGTGGTTGAAAATGTAGCTATGGGTATTTTTGGCATGTTTGGAGAGCTTCCCGGTTTAGAAATTCTAAAAATGTTCCATCTTGATGAGTCTCGGCATACCGCTCTTCCTTATAATTATTTTGATGAAATGCCCATGACGTGGTGGGAAAAAAATAGCCCCTTGGCTCAGTTTCGTCGTTTAATGATGGTGTTACCTGCGGTGCCTATGATGGCTTCGTTAGAAAAAGATATGGCTATTTTAGGCGTGGATTCATTGGAGTTTGGGGGGGCAATGTTGCGAAAGATTGCGCATATGAAGGATCGTGTTGGGTTTAATACGTTTATACCATCATCAGTATTAAAAGAATTGGTCAATGATGCTTTTAACCTGTACGCGAGTTACTCTCGACCAGGACATACACCAAGACGTTTTGTTGAGGCCGATACGGTGATGGGAGAAGATATGCAGGCAATCGAAAAGGAGTTGTTTGACCTATATTCTACCGGGAAAAAAGTGACTGAGCTTGCAAGCCGAAAAATATTGGATTGGCGTAAAGCTGCGTAACTGAGACTGTAACTAATTAAGAGCGATGATTAATGCGGGAAGACTTTAGGTCGGGTGAGAGCCTGGCCTTTTTTTTGCGCTAATATTGCAGCGGTGTTTTTCCCGTCCAGCGCTTAAATGCGCGGTGAAAAGAGCTTTGTTCAGCAAATCCAAGCAGTAAGCTAATTTCCATTAATGATAATTTGGCTTCTTGTACTAATGATACGGCAATTTCTTTTCTTACATCATCAATTAGACCTTGGTAGGTTAATCCTTTCTTGTCCAATTTTCGGCGTAATGTGCGTTCCCCCATGCTTAGATGTGTGCTTACGAGGGCGAGGGATGGGGTGCCATGAGAAAGGTTATTGATAATGTAAGTACGCAACTGTATAAGCCAGTCATCTTGCATCACTGCATTGCGATAAAGTTCAACGGTTTTTTCCAGCATTAATTGATGCAGGCGAGGATCATGATGTTGTAACTTGTAATGTAGTGTGTCTTTTTCTAAGGGGATGTAGAGCTTTTCGGATCTGAAATGGCAGGGCGCCCCTAATAGCGTTGCGTACTCTTCTGCGGGCGCTTCATTTTTCCAAGGGAAATGAAAGCTTTCACAGGGCCCTTCTATGGCTGTCCAGCGATTAATAAAACCTAGAATACTAGAAATAATATATTCTATAAAATGTCGGCTATATTGGTCAAAATTACCTTGTGTTGTTCCACCCTCTATCCACGCTTTTTCATTTTTTTGATGAACACTTAAAATGTATTGATTGGAAATTAATTTTGAATATTTATCGAGAGTAGCGAGCGCTTTGCCGGTAGTTTGGCAGGTTTGAATTAAGTAACCTAAAAAACCCCAGTGTTTGGTGACCGAAAACCCACCGCAGCGAAGGGCTATCAGGGTGTCGTTTGTTTCATTCTCTGCAAATTGAAAGGCTTCACCTAAAAGTGATGTAGGGATAAAACAGTGGCCGGAGCTGTTATTGTTGATAAGATCAAATTGTTGAGTCAGTGAATCAGGGAATGAAATGTTTTTTTGCGACAGAAATTCAGAAAGCGTGAGGAATATATCTGCTGATACGAGCCATTGGTTGTTATTGTTATAATCGCTGGAGGTCATAGGGCATGCGGTCAGTCGCTGATTTAATGCTACGTTCTAGTAGTGTGTTTTGTGCACCTTTGTTTTTCTAGTATTCATAATGTCAGCTTATTGTGCGAATGACAAATATTGCACTCTGCCAAGTAAATCGTGTTTGTTAGTTATTCCGGGGTGCGTAATCAAAAACGTCAGACTGTACTTGCTGTTCTTTTATGCCTGTTGCTAAAAGGTCATCTAACACTGCATAGGCCATGCCTGGTGAACCGCATAATATGATTTCTGCATCATCGGAAATGTTGTGGTCATCTAGCATCGCTTTGTGGACAAAGCCCGTTCGGCCTTGCCATGTAGTGCTTGGTTCAGAGACAACGGAGGTATAATGGATATTGCTATTGTTCTTTGCCATGTTAAGAAAAATATCATTAAGAAATAATTCACTGGCAGTGCGTGTTCCCCAGTAAATGTGGATTTGACGATGGTTTTGCCCGCCAACGAATTGTTCTGCGATGCTTTTGATTTGTGATATGCCTGTGCTGCCGGCGACAAGAAACAAAGGGGCTGTATTTATAAGTTTTTTTAGATAGCAGTTGCCGTGGGGTAGCGATATGTTAACAACATTGCCAACAGTAAATGCGGCTCTAAGTCGACGAGAGCGTTCGTCTTTATCGGAAAATCCGACGTACAGTTGAAGTGTTCGTTCTTTGTTGGGAATGCTGCCAATGGAGAATGCACACTCTGTCTCTTCATCAAGGACAACTTGTAAATATTGGCCAGGATGAAAATCGATTTTTTTGCCTGCAGGTAAGCGTAATACAACTTCAATGGTATCGTTGCCCATTGGCGTGATATTGGTGACTTGGCATGAGGCGTTTATCATTGGGTGCTCTCCAGGGGCCAGTACCCCTTCTATAAAGATGGAACAATCGGATAGTGGTTTTGCTAGGCAGAATAGTATGTCATCTGCTTTATCATCACCGGCATGAATCTGTTCATTGTCTGTTGTAATGTTCAGTGTGCCTGATTTCAGGCTGCCAGCGCAAACATAACAGCTACCTGCATCACATCCGTAGGGGAAGCGAAACCCTTGAGCCAATGCGGCTTCTAAGATTGTTTCATGATCTTCAACGCTAAGGGTGATATGTCGAGGTAGGATCTTTACACGGTAGGCCATAACTGAAGTGTAGGGCATTTAGCTGGGTATTAGGCGAGGCACTATGCAAAGCATTATACCAAGTACTAAACAAAGAAGCCCCAACACGGTGTGTCAGGGCTTCTTCTTCGTTGATGAAATGGGTCTATTTACGTTTCATAGAGCCAAAGAACTCATCGTTTGTTTTAGTCTCTTTCATCTTATCAATTAGGAATTCAACGGCAGCCGTTTCATCCATTGGATGAAGAATCTTGCGTAAAATCCACATCTTCTTAAGTTCTTCTTCACTGGTAAGCAAGTCTTCACGACGAGTACCTGATCGGTTGATGTGAATGGCAGGGAATACACGCTTCTCTGCTATGCGACGATCAAGATGCAATTCTTGGTTACCGGTACCTTTAAATTCTTCGAAGATAACTTCGTCCATTTTAGATCCAGTGTCTACCAAGGCTGTTGCCATGATAGTTAAACTGCCGCCTTCTTCGATATTACGTGCAGCACCAAAAAAGCGTTTTGGCTTTTCTAATGCGTGGGCGTCAACACCACCGGTCAGTACTTTGCCGGATGATGGGATGACAGTGTTATAAGCACGGGCTAGACGGGTGATGGAATCAAGTAAAATAACCACATCTTGTTTGTGCTCAACCAGGCGTTTGGCCTTTTCGATAACCATTTCAGCGACTTGAACGTGGCGTGCGGGTGGCTCATCAAAGGTACTGGCAACCACTTCGCCACGAACCGTACGGCTCATCTCGGTTACTTCTTCCGGACGTTCATCAATAAGTAAAACAATGAGGTGACAGTCAGGATTGTTACGGGTGATAGATTGAGCGATGTTCTGCAACATCAATGTTTTACCTGCTTTTGGAGGTGAAACAATCAAACCACGCTGGCCTTTTCCGAAAGGGGCCACTAAGTCGATAATACGTGCAGTAATATCTTCGGTGCTGCCATTTCCAAGTTCCATCAACAAGCGTTCGTTGGGGAATAAAGGCGTTAAGTTTTCAAAAAGAATTTTGTTTTTAGCGTTTTCAGGAAGATCAAAGTTGATTTGGTTAACTTTGAGTAGGGCAAAATAACGCTCGCCATCTTTAGGAGGGCGGATCTTTCCGGAAACGCTGTCACCTTTACGTAAGTTGAAGCGACGGATTTGGCTGGGAGATACATAAATGTCATCTGGGCCAGCAAGGTATGAACCTTCTGCAGAGCGCAAGAAGCCAAAGCCATCTTGCAAAATTTCTAGTACCCCTTCGCCGTATATATCTTCACCGCTTTTTGCGTGGCATTTTAATATAGCGAAGATAATGTCTTGTTTGCGAGTTCTGGCGAGGTTGCTTAACCCCATATCGTTGGCTAATTGAAGTAAATCGCCAATAGCTAGTTTTTTTAGTTCGGAGAGATTCATACGCGTGGGGGTTTAGTTAGAGGTCAATGATGAGATGTGTGGGCGGCGAGCCAAAAGGGTCGGCGTGCTTGTTGCTGCTGTTGAGAAATAGTAGCGTTGCTCACAATCTGGAAGAGTTTATCGTCGAATGTTTGTCTGGATTTATACAAGAAAGGCAGACCGTGATGGGACGAAGAATATAATACTGCTTTACAATCTAGCACTCCCTGGTAGGAGCGTCCAGCCGCATAGTAACATTTTTTTCGTGGGGGTCAATAATAAAATTAAGGCCAGAACAAAGCTGGCCTTAATTTATACAGCTGTAGGTAACGGCCGTATTTGTATGGACGCGCTGGTTTATAGATTGCTATCCAAGAATGCTGTTAGTTGAGACTTAGAAAGGGCACCTACCTTGGTGGCTTCAACATTGCCGTTCTTGAACAGCATTAATGTTGGGATACCACGAATACCATATTTAGGTGGTGTTTGCTCGTTATCATCGATGTTGAGCTTAGCGATCTTAAGCTTGTCGCCATATTCGACAATGATTTCATCAAGAATAGGGGCGATCATTTTGCACGGGCCACACCATTCTGCCCAGTAATCTACCAACACAGGGCAATCGGATTGAAGTACTTCAGCTTCAAAAGTACTGTCAGTGACGCTCACAATTACGCTCATATTTATCTCCGGGGGGTATTTGGTTGTATTGGGTCAATAATGACTTAGGTCGGCATAAACTATGCAGGTTATTTGTTCTAAACTTGCTAGAAGATTATGTCTTAAAACGTTAACGGAAATCATTGTACTGTTCCGTTTGGGATCTGCAACGAAATATGGTGATACATTTTCACTTTTCAAGTCCCCTGTAGATGATATTATTCTACCAACCTTCTATATTCATTGATAAACAAGTGCTTAAGTAAGGAAATTGCTTTGGACGATAGCGCATCAAAAAATCAAACTGATACCGTTATGGCGGCCATTGATATGGGTTCCAATAGCTTTCATATGGTTGTAGCGAAAGTCGAGTCGGGAGAGGTCAGGCCAATTGACAAGTTTGCAGAGAAAGTCATGCTGGCATCTGGTCTTAATGATCAAGGGGAGCTTACCAGTGGTGCCATTGGCAGGGGATTGCAGTGTTTACGTAAGTTTTCTCAACGTACGGAAAATATTCAGACTAAAAACATTCGCTGTATCGGCACTAATACGTTGCGCCACGCGAAAAACGGTCCGTTATTTTTAAGCCAAGCGCAAAAAATTCTTGGCTGTCCTGTTGATGTTGTTGATGGCAGGGAAGAGGCTCGCCTCATTTACTTAGGGGTAGCGCATTCGTTACGGAGCCATGATGGTCATCGATTGGTGTTTGATATTGGTGGCGGTTCGACGGAATTTATCATCGGAGAAGGATTTGAGCCGATTTTGACCGAAAGTTTGCATATGGGTTGTGTGTCTTATCGAGAGCGCTTTTTTCCTGAGCGGAAAATAACTGCTAGGGGCTTTCGTCGAGCGGTATTGGCGGCCCGTCGAGAGGTGATGGCAATTGAATACGCTTATACAGAGGCTGGCTGGGAGTCGGCGGTGGGTTCATCAGGCACGGTTAAAGCCATTCGCAATGCGGTCATTGAGAATAATTTTGGAGATGAGGTTGTCACTCTAAAGGCGCTTCGGAAGCTGGCGGATCTTGTTTTAACATTTGATACGTTGGATGATATTTCTATTGCGGGTGTTAAGCCCAATAGAGGCTCGGTTTTTCCAAGTGGTTTGGCGATCATGATGGGGATATTTGAGCAATTAGGTATTGAGGAATTGCGCTATTCCAGCGGAGCTCTTAGAGAAGGTGTGTTGTATGACATGCTGGGTCGCCAGGATAATGAGAATGTTTGTGATCGCACCATTGATTCATTAACCGAGCGTTATGGTGTTGATAAGGATCAGTCGCAGCGAGTTGAGCAGACGGCATTGCAAGCCTTTGATCAGGCAAGAAAATCCTGGGGATTGTGTAATGATGATCGAGAAATTTTGCATTGGGCGGCTTGTACTCATGAGGTAGGGTTAATGATTTCCCACTCAAGTTTCCATAAGCACAGTGCCTACATATTAACAAATGCGGATATGCCGGGGTTTTCTCAGCAAGATAAGCAGTTAATTGCCACTGTTGTGGGTAATCATCGCCGTAAAATTCGTATGGTGCAGTTCTCCGAATTGACGAATAACTGGGTGAAGCCCGCGTTACGATTAACGCTATTGTTACGTTTGTCTGTTATATTGCACCGTTCTCGCCGAGAGAAGCACCTTCCCAGTTTTTTGATTCATGCGAAAGACGATGCATTGGCATTGAAATTCCCTGAGGAATGGCTAAAAGAGCATCCATTGGACAAAGGTGAACTCACGGCAGAGCAAGAGGTATGGTACGCCGTGGGGTACCGGTTAAGTTTTGAATAGAAGGTAGTAGTAAATGATTGAGATTGATGATCGCTGGTTTGCCGCAGAAGGCAAAGATGATGGTTTTCCGGTACTTATTCGTGGGCGGGGACATTTGGGCCATCTGGTGGGTGTGAAAAGTCACCCTAATATTTTGCGTATTACATGGGACTATGTGCCCGATGAAAATAGTGGAATGCCAGAGCGAGACATTATTAAAAGTATGGCTACGTTTGAAGAAGCCATCTTTTCCGTATTAGAGAAAGATGCGCTGTGTATTTTTTATAAGATATTCCTACATAATGGCGTAAAGGAATGGTCGGCTTACTGCTCTGATATTGGCTTGTTACAAGAGCAAATCAATAAGGCGTTATTTGGTCATGAGCAGTACCCAATTGAAATGGTGATTGAGAGTGATGCCGACTGGAAGGATTATCAGGAGTTGCTTAAGAAGACGGGGCAATCAGTGAATCAGCCCAGCTAAGAGCGAAATTCGAGTGCGGTTGTAAAAGGCTGGGGTAATGAATGATTCTGTCCAAATAATACCGCTGACCAGCCTGATGATTGCCTTTGTTCCTGTGTTGGCGGTCATTGGGGTTATTTTTGCCTGGTCCTTGAATACCAAATACACAATATATGCCATCGCAAGGATGCTTGGGCAGCTATTGTTGGTTGGATACTTTCTCACCGCGATCTTCGAAACCGATAGTTCTCTTGTTATCATTGCTATCTTAGTGATTATGGTTTTTTCATCCAGCTGGATTGCACTGGGAACGGTGACGGTGCAGCGCAAAAAACTGTATGTCCGTGCTTTATGTTCAATTGCCTTAGGGGGCTTGGTTTCTCTTTTGTTTGTAACTCAGGGAGTGTTACACCTTACTCCTTGGTATTCGCCTCAGTACATCGTGCCTTTAGCGGGAATGATTTTTGCCAGCTCTATGAACAGTGTGAGTCTGGCTGCGGAAAGGCTTTATGCGGAAATGGAGCGAGGTGTATTGTATCCGGAGGCAAAAAAGATCGCCTTACAAGCAGCATTGATTCCCGTTGTGAATTCTTTGTTAGCTGTGGGTCTGGTGTCTATACCTGGAATGATGACAGGGCAAATTTTATCGGATGTGTCCCCACTAATCGCCGCAAGATATCAAATTATGGTGATGTGTATGGTGTTTGGTGCCGCAGGTATTTCTGCCACGTGTTTTTTGGTACTGGTGGGTTTAGTTGAGGATAGGGAATAGGGTTTAAGGTTTTTTCATAAGGGTTGTGGTGTTTTTCTTAGTTGTATTATCTTTCTGTTTAGGTCAAAAAGGCATATGCGAAGGCGTTTAACCGGTTGATTGTGAGTGCTAGATTGAAGTGTGGGCTACACTGATAGGAACAGTTTCTGAAAGTTTTTTAGCTTATTGGCCGCCTATATGTTTACGTTGTTCAATTCCATCTAATGTTGTCTCGTTTTTTTATCTTATGGTGGTTTGTTTTTGCGTGTTCAGCGGGGTTCGCCGATGAGCACGATAGCATTTTTCAGTTGCAAGACGGTGGTCGTTATGATCTCGTACCATACGTTAAATTTCTGGAAGATAAAACGGGAAAGTTAACCATTCAGCAGCTGAGATCCCCCGAGATTAATAAATTATTGGAGAGTTCTGAGGGCGTTCTGAATTTTGGTTTTACACCCTATACATACTGGTTGGAAATCAATTTAATTGGCGCGGAAATTCTGGAAGAAAGCAGTGTAACAACGAATTGGTATTTGGAAATAGGAAGAGCACTGTTGAATGTGGCAGAGCTTTATGTGCCCAACGGTCGCGGTGATTTCGAGATGTATTCCGCGGACGCTCGGATGCCATTTAGTGAGCGTCAAATTTATCATGTTAATAGTCTGTTTCTCGTAAGCATTTTTCCTGGCGAGAAAAAGACACTCTATCTAAAAGTAAAACAGCCTAGATCACCATTATACCTGCCGGTTGTATTATGGAAGCCTGAGGCATTTGTTCAGAAGGTGGCGGTAGAGGAATTCTTGTACGGGTTGTTTTATGGCAGCGTCTTAGTATTGGTGCTTTACAATGTGTTTATATACTTTACGGTCAGAGAGCGTAGTTATATCTACTATGTAGGGTACTTGCTGATGATCATGGAGTATCAATTACTCCAGTCAGGTCACGGTGTGTTACATGTATTGCCGCTTTATAATGTTGTTACGGTGAGCGCTTTGGCCGCAGTTTTATGGGGAGTATATGTTTTTGTTTTATTGTTTATGCAGTCGTTTCTAGAAGTAAAGAAATATCACCCTAGAATCAATTCATGTTTGAATGTTTTTTTGTTGATTTTTATTATTAATATACCGCTGACTTACTATTTTTCGGGAACAGTTGCCGTTCAGTTTGCAGGATTTTCGCCGTTGTTTTTGACGCCAATTGTTGTTTGGGTGGGGTTGTATAGTTGGCAACAAGGGAATGGGAATGGAAAATTTTATTTTTTTTCATGGCTCCCAGTAATCGTTGGCGCAGTATTTAATAGTTTTGTTCTTACGGGGATGCTGGCGTCAATGATTAAGATAGTTGAATTTGTGACACCTGTGAGTATTATTTGTGAGGCGGTTATTTTGTCTTTTGCTTTAGCTAATAGAATAAAATTAAGTCAGGATCTAGTTTTATCTTCGAGTGTGGAAAAGGAAAGAAATCTTCATAAATATCGTTCTATATTTGAAAATTCTTTACAAGGACTATATCGAATGACGATGGAGGGTCGAGTGGTTTCTGCAAACTTGGCGTTTATAAAAATATTCGGTGAGTCAAAGCAAGCCAGAGGATCGGATGGAGAGAGGCAGGTTGTAAAGTTAATGTTTTCTGATGGGGTGCCAGATTATAAGGTTATGCAGAACGATCAATCCATAGAGAATAGTGTGATTGTTCCTATGGAAGATGAAGGTAATTTGTTTGTAACATATTCTGCAAAAATAGTATTTGATGATAGTGGTTTTCCTTCGCATATAGAAGGAGGTGTCGTTGATAATACGGAGTCACATAGAAGATCGAAGGCAATTTCAGAAAGGGAAAAGGAGAGGGTAAAGAAAGAAGTTGCTCAGCGATTAATGGAAAGTACCAATAAATTTTTAACCATGATGAGCCATCATATACGGACGCCGCTGACGGCGATTATCGGTTATGGGGAGTTATTAAAAGATGGTGGTGGGGTTTCTAAGAGGCGTGAGTGGGTTGGAATTGTTGAGAGCAATAGCCATTCGTTGTTAAAACTTATCAATGACATTTTAGATTGTTCAAAAATTGATGCTGAAAAAATGGATATAGAAAAAATTGATATGGATGTTGGAAATATTGTTTCTGGTTTAAATAGCGAGTTTTCCAAAAAAGCAATGGTTTTAGGGTTGGCCTTTGATATCCGTTATCAGACACCGATACCCAGTAAAATCATTGGTGATCCGGCACGTGTTGTTCAGGTGCTAAATAATTTATGTGAGAATGCGATTAAATCTACCTGTGAGGGTGAGGTTATTTTGAGCCTTGATTGGGATGATAGCATTGAACGGATAAAGTTTTCCGTTATAGACACAGGGGGAGGGATTACAAGAGTTAAGCTGCGATCTTTATTTGATGTGTTTTCCCATTGTGATGATAAATATTCTGACGCGGACCTGGGGTTGGTTCTTTCTAAGAAATTAGCCTTGTTGATGGGGGGGATATTACTGTTGAAAGCAAGGTTGGAAAAGGTAGCGTGTTTACACTAGTACTTGGGAGCAGTTTGCCAGATGATGTTGATTGGATGAATAAAAAACCACTAGATAAGGAGAAGCATAAAAATAAGAAAGGGAAATCATCTCCCGCTCGCTCGCTTAACGGAACAGTATTGTTAGCGGAAGACAATGTGGTGAATCAAAAACTTATTGATCGGGTGTTAAAGAAAGCAGGCGTTACTGTGGTGATTGCAAATGATGGCGTGGATGTGTGTGATTATTGCGATAAGACGTTATCTGATTTTGTGTTAATGGATATTAATATGCCAAATAGGGGAGGGGTAGAAGCTACAGAGTATCTAAGGGGGAGAGGGTACGATATGCCGATATATGCGTTAACTGCTGAGACTGACCGAGAGGAGATTGATCGCATGCTAAAGGCAGGGTGTCAGGGGTTTTTAAAGAAACCTCTCGATAGAAAAGCATTGATTAAAGTGCTTAACGAATATTTAGGGTCGTGGTGATGTTACCTAGAGTATTTATTCTATGTTGGTTCGTTGTTGCATGTTCGGCCGTTATTGCAGATGAGCGAGATAGTCTTGTTCGATCTTTAGAAAGTGGACGTTATGAACTTGGGACTAATTTACGTATTTTAGAAGATAAAGCAGGGGAGTTGACCATTGATCAGGTTAGTCGCATCAAGGATAAACGATTTGTTAGCAATTCGTCGGGAATAGCCAATTTAGGGATAACCCCATATACCTACTGGTTGGAAATTAACATAGAAGCGTTTGAAAGAGGTAAGGAGAAGGACTTTGCTGATGAGTGGTATCTGGAAATAGGGAGAGCATTGCTGGATGTGGCGGAGCTCTATGTGCCTGATTCGAAGGGGGATACGAGGTACAAGCGGCTGACACAAGGGCACCCTTTAGTGAGCGTGCAGTTTATCACGTGAACAGTGTTTTTCCTGTAACGATTAGTCCTGGTGAGCAGACAACGTTATATTTTAAAGTTAGAGCTCCTCTTATGTCATTGTACCTGCCAGTAACACTGTGGAAACCTACATTTTTTGTCCAAAAGGTCGCTATTGAGGAGTTTTTTTACGGATATTTTTATGGAAGTATGTTCGTACTAATTTTTTATAATTTTTTTATCTACTTAACGGTAAGAGATATAAGTTATATATTTTATCACTGCTGTCCCACAGTTTGACATAAAAAAGGCCTAATTCTCGATAAGTGTTACAATGCAAGTGCGAACAAACAACGTAATACAAAAGGAAAATTAGGCCT
>MAAL01000096.1 GCA_002163245.1 Gammaproteobacteria bacterium 42_54_T18
CGATTACGCTGAAGGGCGTAAAATTGGTCACGATCAACCGAAATGACCGTTCACGATCGTCCGTAATTAGCGGTCACGGTAGAGCGAAATGGTCGGTCACGATGGGCCGAAATACGCAATTGGCTGAGTATCAACGGCCACATGGCCTGAAGCGTTAATGGAATCCCTCCATGAGAGGTCTTATGTAATATTTGTCCTAACCGCCAGCCATTTAGCACCCTGCGTGGCGTAAACCCTACCCCCGGATAATGTCTAAAATTACCAGGGATCAATCGATGGGTAACCCATTGATCAATCTTTAATACTGTCTCTTTATGTACAGGGTCTTCCGGTAGCAACCGCGCATGACTGGGAAACAATTCATCCAACCACAAACCAATTGCAGAAGAGTCCGTTTTGCTTTGATCTCCTACCGTCAAGGCTGGGACCTGTGTGCCTACCGGCAAGTCTTTTTTCAAACGTAAGGGGTTAATGTAAAAGCATCGAAACGGCAGGCCTTTGAACTGCAAATAACAGTGCACCTTTTGAGCATAAGGGCTCATAGTAAATGTATACAACGTGATTAGCGGGCTCGCAGGTAACTCTGCAGCCTTATTCTCCTCAATTGGTGCCTTTTTATTTGTCATCAAACAATCTCCGGTATGCAAAACATTAACGTAAATTCACAAAACTGAACAATATTCACAATTGACTATCAATCATTTTTAGATAAAATACAAGTTCAAATATGCATCACCTCTGGAGAAAATCATGGAACAGTATGAACAAATCATGTCTATAGAATCGGTTCTACCATTTGTTCTCGCATACAGCACACATGGCATTCTGGCGGGTATTCAGCTTGGCTTAGGGTTAGCAATGTTTTTCTCTTCTGTCATCAACCTATTACACAAAGACGGCGCCTCATGGCTAAGTCATCTAGGATTTACCAATAACCTGAGCAATGAGCACAAGCGCCACTTTGGCACTCTACAGCTAATTATCGCTTCGCTCCTTTGCTTGCCCTTGATTGTCGATGTACCGTTTTTAGTATCACTGTTGACCTTTATCTCCGTCGCCATCGTGTACATTATCTACCATCGCCAAACGCTTTCACGCTCACAAACCTCTGGTACATTATCTCGTTACGCCGTGGTTGTTTTTGCCATTGTTGCCACAACCTTTGCTACTTACGAACACAGCTCTCCTTTACAAGCAATGCGATACATAGCTCAAGACGTTATGACATACCGCCCCCTTGAGCAAAATTGGCAAAATGAGTTCGACATCAATGCCCCTAAAGCAGGCCAACAAGCCGTTGAGTTTTCACTGCTACAGTCCGATGGAAAAACAACATCTCATCTATCAGACTTTTTAGGAGAAAAACCTGTTGTCCTATTTCTTGGCGCGAACAGCTGTCCTGTATTTAGCGCAGGTTTAGCAGACATCAATCGGTTGCATGAGAAATATAAAAGTTCAGTCAATTTTGTGGGTGTTTATGTTAGCGAACCTCACGCAACGGATGAGTGGCCACTGGCTCGCACACAACTTGTTGAAACCAGCAAAACATTTTTTAACCACCCTGTTGCCATCGACATTGCTCAACACACCAACTTTCCCGACCGGTTATGGGCTGCAGATCGCCTTAAGAACAACCTCTTAAACCACGCTATTCCACTGCTGGTTGATAGCATGGACAATGCCGTCAACAACCGCTGGGTTGGGCGCCCTGCTAGGCTTTATTTTATTGGTGCTGATGGACGTATTATTTATAATCCCGGCAAAGGCCCCTACAGCTTTAACCCCTTGCACCTAGAGCCTATCTTAGATAAGTATTTGGCAAATCAAAAACAAACTAAAAAAGAACCTCTGGCGCTGCTAGAACCTTAAGTGTAGATGCTTGCTCATAATCACCCAGCACTCACTTATCCGCCCCTGCACCAGGCATATTTTTTTAGTTAACGAAATCTCTTCCTATATTCTGAGGGCGTAAGGCTGGTTTGCTTTTTAAACAGCCTTCGAAAGAAACTTATGTTCTCGTATCCTATATTCAAAGATATCTCTTCAATAGGTTGGTCTGTGTTGAGCAGGCTAACCTTTGATGCATCTACTCTTATTAACTGTAGGTAGCTGTTAACTGTTTCACCGGTTGCTGACTTAAAGCGCCTATTGAGTTGACGAATACTGACTCCCGCTTCACTTGCCATATCGTCAATACTGATTTTATTTCGTAGGTTATTCTCCATCCACTCTTGAGCTTCAAGGATCTTACTATCACCATGGTTCTTTTCTGGAGTAAACATGGTGAATGGAGATTGGGAAGTACAATCTAGATCAACCATCGTACATCGGGAACTTTGTAATGCTATTTCTCGCCCACAGTATTTTTCAATAAGATACAAAGACAAATTTAAATCTGCAGAAATACCACCACCACAAAACAGCCGCCCTTCATCAGTAACCAAAAGGTCCGTTCTTAGGTTTACATCTGGAAAACGTTTCTTAAACTGTTTTGTTAATCCCCAATGCGTTGTTGCAGTTTTACCATCAAGCAGCCCTGTTGACGCCAAAGTGAATGCCCCACCGCAAACACTGGCGAGATCAGCTCCCTTTTCATACCAATCTTTGAGCCACTCAATTCTATCCATATGCCCCTTATCCTGAGGATTAAAAAAGAAACCCTGGGAAGGAAGGATAATTAAGTCAACATCTTCAATTTCATACATGGAGCAAGCAGGAATCACCGGAATGTTATTGATAGCGCTGATGGGCTCCCCATCAGCAGTGACTATTTTCACATCAAAAAGCGGAACAGGTATCTCCCCCATGGTGACATTCCACAGTACTCCGGCTTGCAGGAACATATCCATTGGAGAGGCAATGGTCGAGAGCACTGAGTTCTCAGCAGCAAGAATAGCAACTTTCTTCATTTAAATAACTTCCCGAACGATGTCCTGATAGGACCTCTTCTGTCTACTTTAGCGCTTATTAAACCACAAATCATGGTAGATAATTGCTTTAACTGCTGGAACTAGCACTGGAGATAGAAAAAAAATCGATATTCATTCCCCTATTTAGGAGCTACACATATGAAACTTCATGGCGCAATAATTTCACCCAATGTCCGTAAAGTTGTCATTGCCTGCATGGTTAAAGGCATTGATTTTGAATCAAACATGATTATCCCTGGTCCTGTACTTAAAGAACCTGAATTCCTTAAGATTAATCCACTGGGACAAATTCCAGCGCTTGAAGATGAGGGTCTAATCATCGGAGACTCTAATGTTATTCTTCAATATCTTGATGAAAAATACCCGGAGCCCCCTCTTCTACCATCAAGCCCTGAAGAACGAGCCAAATGCCGTTGGTTAGCAGAGTATGCTGGCGCAGCGCTATTCCCATGTTGCGGGACTATGTTTCGCGAGTTTTTTGTAAATCCAAGCTACTTTAAACAACCAACAAACCAAAAGGCTGTGGACGAAACAGTAAAAGAGAAGTTCCCTCCAGTTCTAGATTATCTAGAAGCCCAAACACCAGGTAATGATTACTTATTTGGTGAGCACATTACCATTGCCGACATTAGCATTATTTCAATGTTTATTACTGCTAGTTATGGCGGCTTTAGTGTTGACCCTAATCGTTGGCCAACCCTAGCGGCTTATGTAGGACGTGTACGTTCTCATCCCTTAATTGCCAAGTGCCTTGAACGTGAAAAAGAAATGATAAAAATGATCATAGGATAAAGCAAATGCGATTCGTCGATAACATTTTTCCATAAAATATTATCGATGGGACACCTGTTTTTTCTAATACACAATCCATTATTCACATTACCGGAAATACATTATGAACAGCGCTATTTCACCTGAATTGTTTTATCTAGTTCTAACCGCAGGCTTAACTGGCACATTATGGATGGCTTATATAGTAAATCGCATACTCGAACAGGGAGTATGGGCCACCCTCAAAACACCAAATCTAGATAAACCACCACAAGCCAATTGGGCACACAGAATGATGCGTGCCCACAGCAATGCGGTCGATAATTTGGTGGTTTTTACCACGCTGGTATTGGCGGTTCAACTCAGCCAAGCTAATAATGAAATGACAGCAACGGCAGCGATGATATTTTTCTATGCTCGACTTACACACGCAGTTACCTACGCTATGGGTATACCAGTGTTTAGAACATTGGCATTTTTGGTGGGCTTTATATGTCAGGCAATTTTATTTATTCAGTTCTTTACAGGTTAACGCTGAGCACAAAGACATAAAACGGAAGGGCTGAATATAAATTTAACACTCGCATCACCTTTCCCCCCGCTTAAATAAAGAAAAGAATGCATAAGAAGGGTCCTCTGATCCAGGTTTTCCGATGAGAGACCCTTCAATAATCGGATGTTTCAAATCAACCATTGAGGGATTATGCACATTCACCCAATCGGCAACCACCGCTCTATGTGAGAATTTCCAAAGCCCGTTTCGTTGTTCATACTTGTCAAAATAACGACCTCCAATCAACAAGTCCATTGTTCCACCGTCTGGAGTTCTCATAGTATGAAATGCTAATACATACACTTCACCTTCCGCTTTATTGGCATTATCGGGGTCAAGCTTGATATTTACGGTGGTGACATTGTGATGCAATATTTCCATAGGAGCTTGAATCTCTGGCAACTGATCAATAAACGCCATCGCCAAACCTTTAAAAAAACCACCATGATCATCCAAAGCATCATCATGGTAATAACTGCGCATTTTGTCATAATCACGACGATCTGCCGCATTACAATACCCATGAATAAGTTCAGTTATTGACTGTTTTGCCAGCAGTTTATATAGCTGCTGTTGAAGGTCCTCTGTCATGATTATTCTCTCTTATTGTTATTACATTCACTACAGGTCTATTGCTGTAATGTAATTTATCACAATCAAAGAGCATTTGACTTATAAGTCAGTGACACTGCATTCAAAACCGTTGTAGCAACACCTTTGGTAACAAAATCCCATAACATACCACTAGGGGGTTCTTTCATAACGCCCTTTATATCTACATCACCCAGAGGATTAATGGGTAAGTATTCTCTAGCCACATGAATACCATTTAATGCGACATCATTTCCATTCCAATCCCGCCATTTTGGTTCTCGATTACTTTCATAAAAATACACTTGGTTTTGATAAATAATCAATAACGGTTCACCATTGACTGGGTGGTGAACAACAATGCCATTTTCTATTTGACTTGATTCTGATATTTTTGAAACACCCCTCATGGGATTATTATTATCTTGTAATCCCCTCACCTTCCGTTGTAACAAGGGTGGAAGATTCAACACTTCCAATTGCAATACAATCATCAAATGTTCTATCACCCCCAATTGATGTTTATTACCAGGCCACAATCGAAGCTCTTCTATTACTTCTTCGGTTTTACTATCAAAACAGGTATCAACCCAATGCGCAGCAGACGTGTCTCCCTCACAACGATAAGCACCTTGCTTTCGGTATAACTCAACACCTGCAGTATCACGAATGTATTCCAATACAACATTGCCATTAATCTCAATACGCTCCAACATACCTGGAGCACCATATTGGTATACCACAGCATAACCTTTTGAGTGGGTTGTACTCACTCGAAACCCTAACAAATTATAAGTATGTTCAATTTTTCCGAGCGGTGACAGATATTGAGCCAACTGCCCCCTTGATTGATACACACATTGAACGACGTCCTTGCCTTCTGCGTGCTCTACAACTCTACCCAAAACATCATACTGAGTTTTAACTTCCTGTTTGGTGTTCGAGCGATAAACCTGCCGACCACAAGCATCATATTGCCATGTTAGCTTCCGCTCTTCGCATTTAAGCAACAACCCTTTCTCGCTAAATGCCAGTTGGAACTCACCCCCAGATGCGTCAATGCAAGTACTCGGCAATGGCCCAATCTCATACTGAAATTGTAAACTTTCGGTATTTTTCCCATGGCAATCTAATCGCGACACCCGACCCTCTGCATCATATTGAATTGACAATGAATGTGTGTATTTTTCCGATACGACACTTTCTGTCCAACCTAACAGACGCCCACAATCATCAAACTGCAAATCAATATTCTGCCCCGAAGCCTTTGCTATTTGAGAAACCATTCCCGAGCCATGATACATTAGAGCCAATTGTACGGCGCCATTAGCACTAACTGTGCGTAACTGATTATGTGGGTTGTAGTCAAACGACAACACCTCCTGCCCACGATCTGCAAGCTGCGTTAACTTCCCATAGGTGTCATAGGTTGCTTGATTTAAAGGCCCATTAGCGCTATCCATAATAAGGTTGGCACAAGTATCCCATTGCCAGTAACGCTGAACAGATAAAGGATTCGCTTCGACATCTATGTCCACGGACATCGACACTGGACGCCCGGCAACGCAGTTTATTCGATACGCTACTCCCTCAGGATCAACAATTGCTTCAACAACACCCTGTTTGTTATATTCACACCCCCAACTCTCCCCTAAAGCATTGGTAACTTCTTGCACCTGACCTTGGTCATCATACGATAAACTGAATCCACCGCCAGCGGGATCAATAAACGCAGAGAGCATACCTTCGACGTTATATCGATATTGCGATACATTCTCGTCAACGTCAGTATAAACAGTGAGTAAGTGATTTTTATCGTAGCTATATTTTGACCCGTATTCGGACCTGAATTTGGACCTAGATCTCAACCTGGAGTGTGACAATTCAATTCGTTGCAACGCGTTTTTTCCCGATGCACTGATTAGTACCCGCCCCTGTGCATCGTACCCCCAATGAATATGCGTCCCACCGAGGTCTGTCATAGTAGAAATTAACCTGGGATCCTCCGGCATATACGTATATTGCCAGTGCCTCTTTATATCCGTGGAAGCACGCAATAAACCATTGCTACCCCAGTCGTATTGGGCTAACACTTTACCGTCGTTTTTATTAACAACACGTGTGATATAACCTGATGAATTCCATTCGATAGCAAACTCATGCCCCCAGCTGCTTTTCACCCTCACTAACTGGTGACGGTCACAGTCCAGCCGCTTATAATAAAATTGCCAATGCTCAGAGTGATGATTTTCAAGTTGTGTTAGAGGAATAATTTCTTCAATAGCACTTTCTGCAACATAAGTGCCTTTGCCTCTCCCTGCTAGAGTTTCCCCCGGAGGTAAAGTAGTTGAATACAAACCACTAAATATTCGCCGAACACCTCCTTCCCCCTTAACAACAAAGACACTGTAAAAGACCCGCTGCAAGATAAGACCACACGTAATATTGGTGGAATATTTTCCAATCGGGGGTAACTCAAAAGAAACAATAACGCCGTCTTCCCGACAATAATTTACCCACCCCTTAGACACATGAATGGCTTCATTAGCGACACAACTCCACCCACCGGTATATGAAGAGCTATAGTGTCGTGTCCACCGTAACGGGACAGGCCCATTCAATTCAAAATCTGTATGGGCCAATAACACCTCTCCATTCTCATTCGTCGGCATCAGAGCAACGTTGGAATAGTGTCTATCACACCGCTGTGGGTTTGGGGGCTCACGCCACTGCACAACAATCTCTGTATTGGTTCTTCCCTGCAATGTTGTACTTATTTTACTTTGTTGAAACAAAGGTATTATCCCTTGCAACTGCAGCACGATTTCATCTAACAACAATGCCGCTGGAGGAAAATGCTGTTTACAACAATCCAGTAACGACAGCGTGCCATTAACGAAGAACATACCTTCACCTAACAAGGCCTCAATCAGTAATCCATTCAATAGGTCTAATACAAAACCCCGAACACACACACAACCGTCTGTTTCCTGCCAAAGCTTTTCAATAAACTGCCTCAGCGTTGACGTAAAAGTATCATCCGATAACAATAGAAATATCGATATTTTATGCGCGTCTGCCAATTGACCTTGAGCACTCACTTCGATACTGAGTAGTTGAATAACTTCAGTAGGTTTTTTATCCACCGCGGCGTCAACAATAGCGGGAGAACACTGATAAGGCACAAACCCTTTCTGTTGCAGGTTATTATCAAGAGGCATTTTTTGAGACGACAACAGCACCGACAAACTATCAAAGCTCTGCTGGAGATTTTGTCGAAGGTTATCAGCCTCCATTTCTACAGCCACCGTATCTTCTGTAGCGAGGTACACCGCAACCGGACCTGGAACAAAACCCTCATGGTAAGCCTGCCCCAGAGAATCTAGCTTTCCGCTAACGGTAATATTTTCATCCTGAAGGCTAACAATACGATAACTGACATCTGCCAGAGGCACCGCAGAAACATCATCTGCTGCTCCAATAACATCTGGAAGTTGGTAGCAAACATGTACCCAATGATTATTAGGTATATCTTCCAGTAACCAGGCGGCTAGTTCTGGCTCAAGTTGAGACATTACTTGAGGTACGGGTTGAGTCTTGGTGTGAGACATATGGATGTCGCTGCCTTTAAGAACGTAAAGATCCTATAAAGACAGCAACAGCACAAATGTTTAGAAAATATGCTGAAAAATTAAGCCAAATTACAGCCCATTAGCCTCAGCGACACGTAAGTACTCTTCCGGCTCTGGACGCACACGGTAATTACTGGTTTGATCCGAATACACAATTTTCCCTTCTGCATCGATAAACAACGCAGTAGGTAACACCGTGTCGCCATCATAACCCAGCACTTCCATACCCAATGGCAACCCATCTTTCATAGCAATATTTAGTTTTTCAGCAGCCGCATTGTTTTTATCCACTAAAAACAAAAACGGCACGTCGAATTTATCCGACAGTTTTTTAGAATGACTTTCTGGCTGAGGGCTAACAAGCGCAATTTTTATACCTTTGTCTGCCATTTCCTTATATTGTGCAGCAATCTCCCTAATTTGAGCCATACAAAGTGGACACCAATTACCACGATAAAATAAAATTAATGCAGGGCTACCGTTAAATTCGCTCGAAGAGAACTCACGTCCATCTGTACGATATACGGTAAATTCAGGCAGTTGCTGCCCTTCTTTTAACAATACGCTCTCAGTTCTATCCAGATTGGAATACCAACGGTTATAAAGCTGAAACCCGATAAAAGCCACTACAGCCACAATCACAGGAATAGGCATAGACTCTTTCATACCGCCATAACCCGCTACTACAATTCCAACAACACCCAACCCGGTAAACACCGGCAATTTCTCTGACGTCCGCGCCAGATTAGAGAATAGAAAGGCTCGCGTCAGCATTAATAGCAACGGTAGTGTTGTTAACAATACCCCGCCCCAAGCAATAGGGTTTGCCCTAAAATCATAGATTGCATACCCGGTTATTAGGGTTAACACGGTTAAAAACACGCTTACATAAGTCGCTTTTAATTTATTCATTAGGGTCTCTATTTATTTCTGAATGATCGGTTTGATATTAATTATATCTAACCGATCAGTCAAGAATTAACTCAACGTCTTATTACAAACAGCATTCAAAGCAGGGTAACTATAGGTGTCACCAATAATAATCCAAACAGTGCCCAATAGAGTTGGGTAGATAAGTAACTCTTAAAGGAGCTCTAACAGTAACTCTCTGAAATATACAAAAAATTACCAACGAAGCGACTATAATTTTTCTATAGCGACTATAATTTCGCTCATCCAATCCTCACTTTTCGATTGATTATTAACGTATTTTTATGGCCGACTTTGAGCAGGACCTACAGAAGTATCGGCGGCAAATGGATGCAGGCTTTAGAAACCTTTCCTTTCCCACCGACATGGAGGCAGAATACACCTCCCAGTACCTAGAGCGAAACATCGCTAAACAGAGAACCGCGCTGTGGGTATCTGCCGTGTTAATGCTTCTGCTTATCCCCTTTGATTTCAGTGTGTTATCAGGAAGACCCCTAGATTTTTATAGCTTATTACGCATTGGTTTTACGCTGCCTTTATTGGGTGTGTCCTACGCTTGCACCTACGTCCCTCTCTTTCAAAGGCGCTTTCAAACCTTCGCATTTGGTATGGTTTTGTTTGTTGGTTTATCAACTAATTTATGTGTTGCTTACGCCAATAAACTTGGCCAACAACTTCCCTACGAAGGCCTCATTCTTATCATCTTTATGGGTTTCTTACTTGCCGGCATGGGATTTCGACTGTCCCTAACCTGTGCTTGCCTACTATTTCTCAGCTATTGTTTACTCGCTGTCTTCTACATGCCTCCACATGTAATGTTGATGCACGAGTTAATTTTTATCTTTGGTAGCTGTTTAGTGGGGGGGGCTGCGGCTTACACACTGGAATACCAATCCAGATTAGGTTTTCTCCAAAAAGGAGCGTTACGCTCTGCGGCTAAAATTGACCCTTTAACCAATTTACTCAATAGGGGGGCGATTAACTATCAACTTGAAATCATCATGGATCACGCTTTTCGCGAACAAAAATTTGTCACCATGGTGCTGCTAGATGTGGATTACTTTAAGCGTTATAACGACACCTATGGCCATGTTCAAGGGGATGCTTGCTTAGTTGATGTCGCCAAAGCGCTATCCAAAGGTTGCCGACGTTCTCTGGATTTTGCAGGTCGTTATGGCGGGGAAGAATTTATATTGGTTTGGTTTGATACAAAGCCAGAAGAGATGGCCCGTTTAAGCGACCTGATAGCAAGCAATATTCAACAACTGAATATCCTTCACGAAAGATCCAAGGTTTCTGATTACATTACGCTGTCTGGCGGTATGGTCACCGGCACCCCTTCAGAAACACTTACTTCATCTATATTTATTCAAAAAGCAGATGATATTCTGTACGAATCTAAAAACCGCGGTCGTAACCGCATTCTATGCTATACCTTTCCAGAAGAAGAGCTCACCCCTTAACCCCCACCCTCTTAGAGACCCCATTAGCAAAAGTACGCAAGCCGCTGAATTCACACTATACTCAAACCAAACAAAGCCAACTTCAGTCAACCTCCTTGAGCAGGCTACCGACTATAAAATACACGCCAGAGAGCCCACTTGGACCATATAGCCTACACCGCCTAGGCAAGAGTTTCGTATTCCTGCTTACATTGCCATTATGCCTAGTGCTTTGTAACTCCAGCTTCGCCATCGGCACATTACCGCTATCACCGAATCAGGGTGAATACCTTCTTACCCCTTACACTGAATACTTGGAAGACCCCTCTAATCATCTTGATTTGCATGACCTACTGTCACCTCAATCCAGCCAACTATGGCAAAGCAACACAGAATCCAGTGAGACCATAAATTTTGGCTACACGTCATCAACCTATTGGATTCGTTTTAATGTTACCAATCCCAATAATACCCATGACGAGCGATACCTGGAAATTGCTTATGCCGTATTGGATCACATCAACCTCTATTTATTAGTGGATGATGCCGCTCCCGAAAAAATCGCCCTTGGTGATAAGCTCCCCTTCCATAGCCGACCTTTAGATCATCGTAATTTTATTGTCCCCATAAAATGGCAGCCCAATCAAACCGTTAGTTTTTACCTGCAAATTAAAACCAGTAGCTCCATGCAGGTCCCCTTAACGTTATGGAAAACCAAAAGTTTTATAGAAGGTACACAACGAGAGTTACTTGGCCTAGGCATTTACTACGGCACCATGTTTGTTATGGTGTTATATAATCTATTTGTGTTTTTATCTGTTCGCGAAAGCAACTATTTATATTACGTTTGCTTTGTTGCATCATCGGCACTCTTCCTAGCCAGTTTAAATGGCATCAGCTTTCAATATTTATGGCCTAATGCTACCAGCTGGAACGACCAAGCTATTATCGTATTTTTACTTGGCATCCTATTGTTTGGATCCCTTTTCACCCGAGACTTTTTGCAATTAAAGGTCACAAAACCTCATCTTGAAAAGTTTACCAATCTACTTTGTATCTTAGCCCTTGCTTGTATTATTCTCACAGCATTCTTACCTTATTCAACAATGATTATCATTTCAATAGCATTATCAATAGCCGCTATTTGCGCGGCAATTGCTGCAGGAACAATGCGCTGGGCAGAAGGCGATTCATCCGCCAAATATTACACCGTCGCCTGGTTCTCTCTCATGATCGGAGGGATTATCCTGGCGTTTAACAAATTAAACTTATTACCTCGTAACTTTATTACCGAAAATGCCACACAAATCGGTTCAGCTCTAGAGGTTATTTTACTGTCATTTGCGCTCGCTGACCGGCTTAATGTCGAAAAGAAAAAACGCTTTGAGGCGCAAGCGAATTCATTGGAATTAGAAAAAGTGGCACGTGTAGCCCAATCAGAAGCGTTAACGCAAGAACGTAACGCTCGCCAAGCCCAAGACAAAGCACTCGAACATGAACGTGAAGCAAGAGAAGCTCAAGCAAGCGCACTGGGCATTCAACGCAGGGCCAATGAAACCTTAGAGCGTCGAGTAAAAGAACGTACCAACGAACTAGAACAGGTTAACAAAAAACTAGAGAATTTATCACTAACCGATGGTTTAACCGGCATCCGCAATCGACGTTACCTCAACAAAGCACTATCCAGTGAATTCAGCCGAGCACACCGAGAGAAAGAGCCGCTGGGTGTATTACTTATCGATATCGATCACTTTAAGAATTTTAACGATGAATACGGCCACCTTATTGGTGATGATTGCTTGCGGCAAGTTGCCTCAACGATTCGACAACAAACCCACCGAGACAATGATGTGGTAGCCCGTTACGGCGGCGAAGAGTTTTGTTTTTTACTACCCAACACTGACCGAGAAGGCAGTTTACATATTGCTGAACAAGTTCGAAAAAGTGTCGAGAGCATCTACTTTGTTGTTGATGACAAACCTGTTTGCATCACCATTAGTATCGGCGTTGTATCCATGACACCTCTAGCCGACGCAGAACCTGAAGGCCTACTCGAGATGGCCGACACCGCCCTCTACAAGGCGAAAGATAATGGACGGAATCAAGTCATCTACTTTGATGGGACTGAAGACACTGTCGACGACAGCACAAATGATGAAACAAATGATGTAAAAGCCGATAAGAATGACTGATAAACTCAATCACAAATCTGTTATCAACAGGGCTATAAATAAACCCTGCTGATAGCAGATGTTACGTAAGTATAAAGGTTACCCCCCGACGGAGAACGCCTTTACAGCACAATCACTGCTTTCAACTAATGCATCCGTTCGAGCACAGACTTCTAATTGATGCCCCCCTGCTGTAACACGGTATAACGTCACTGTGTCACGTAGCTTCCACGTCGACCAAACACCATCATCTAAACGATAACGGGTTTGAGTGGCTTCATTTTCGTCACCACTACCTGCAACACTAAAGCTAACCTGCTCACCGGATGAAACGCTGCCATCACCTAATGCTACACGCATCGCTGTCACAACATCACCACCCGAAGCGAGCTCTGCTGAAGCTGAAACCATCGCAGACTTCTGTGCGCCTGATACCATATTGCCCGCCAAACCTAGATAACCTGAGTTTGCCTGCCATAACTCCACTGGCGCAAAGGTATAACCTTCAATTGTTGGAATTGCGATAGAAGCAATACCTTCTGCCAACGTCGGCATAATATTCGGCAACAACCAATCAACCAAACTTTCAGCCTGTGCAGACGTTAAATTCAACCCCAGCACATTCATGCTCAGCACATTAAAGCTTGGCAAGCTTTCAATCGCTACATCTAATTTGCTATCACCGCTAACACCAACACTTACTGGCACTGATGCGTTTATATTTGTCTCAAACAAAACAGAAGACGTATCACCACCAGCAGGTGTTAAATTCACAACCAACTTAAGGTCTTGAACATCTAAACTTACCAGCTCGCCGCTATCGGTTAATGCTACGGAAGGTGCCGACGCAGGTGTAACCGCTATTGAAATTTGATCATCTCCTGCCACCGCATCACCGAGTACTTCGCCAAGCTCAGTACCGCTATAGACCAGTGCTTCGATATCCGTGATACCCGCTTCAAAAGCAGCAAGTAAAGACCGATTTAACACGTTCTTTGATACAACGGCACCAACATGAAAACTATTGCCGCCAGGTGTGCTGCTAAAGGTAAGTGCCGGCATGGCTGAATCATCATAAAGCGATCCCAACCCAGCATGTGTCACAGTTTCAGCATGAGCGCCCATATTAATCACTGCCGTTAGCGCTCCATTGTTACCACTGAAACTATCAACTTCACCTTCTACAACTATATTTTTACCCAAAATAGGTACTGCTGCACTAGTTGGCACAAGTTGAGTGTATTGCGCTAATAAGTCCGGTAACATTCCACCCAACTGGCTTTCCAGTTCACTTTCAACAACGCCATTAATAGCACCTTTAACCGTATTAGTGAGGCCTCCTAACCCAATCACGTCTAGCACCGTATCAATAGTACTTAACGCACTTTCTAATGCTCCTAAATCCACATCCAGGTTAATATTCATTGACTGTAAACTTGCAGCCACTCCACCATCATTCGCTTTGCTTAACGCAAGGTTTGCAACCGCAACCACATCATTCGCCGTTACCGTTACATCAAACAAACCGTAATCTATTCCCGGGGTATGAGCATCAGGGTCTAGTCCCATGCTAATAGAGTTTAACGTCGCCGTTACTGCCACAACATTTGAGTTATTTTGAGGCGTGATATCCAAATCAATAGTTCCCAGTGACAACCATTCTGCATTCACCCTAACCCACACAGAACCCAAACTAACACAAATCCCCCATACACATTCTTTGAGTTCCTTGCTTTCATATACCAGCGGATTTTGTGCTAGTAACTCTGATTCAAGATCGATATTTTTTACCAGCTCCAGCACTTCGCTTTCGATAAAACTAATGCCGCTATCATTAATACGGGCACCAATAGGTGATTTTAACGAGTTATCATCCCCAAGCACCACATCATTAATATCATCACTCACTTCATAAGGGGTTGTTGAACTAAAACCAAAGGAATCTTGAGCAGTAAATGTTAACTGGCCTGTCTCAGAAAAGTTTGAAGTATTGGCATTTGACCCCCAAGAAAAAGTTCCATCTTCCGCAACCGGTATCACTTCGGTTGCATTTAATGTCACTTCAGTCACCGCAGAATAATCTTCCACATAACCGCTGTAACTGACAACTGAAGGCCCACACCCTGCACAAGTTTCTACTGAGGTGATATGAATAATCGGACCGCTAATATCCCAGATAAAATCTACACTGTGTTCCTCCGGTGCGGTCACAGCAATATCATTACCACCATCTACCAATAGTGCACTGAGATCACCTAACGTTGCTACAGCTTCCGTATCTGTAACGGTAAAATAGCTGGTGACGTCCGTATTATTCAACATTAATACAAGATCAGTAGTAACAATATCTTTATAGGTAATCGTTACCTGCGTATCGGAAGTAGACGTACTATAAACTGCATTGTCATCGGGTGAAGAAATGGAAATTTTGTCGCCGCCACAACCAACGAGCGATAGGATCACAAGCCCCGCTGACACTGATTTAAGTGCGGGTTTAAATGTTACATTAAACAAAGGATCAAACATGATGCAAACTCCTGCATTTTTATTTTTATGAGAATGCCACCCCTGAACTGCCCTACTGCTTACCCAATATATAACCCTCCCTGAAATCTTAGGTCAGCGCACTTCTTGGCCACAATAAACATGTAAGCCACGTATGTTTACTGCGAACGCCAAATATGGCACGAATGTACCAGCAAAGAGAAGGGTTCTGTTAGGCCACTAGACAAAACTCAAGAAATTAGCCCTAAGCAACATAGCCTAATTTTGATAGGCCTAAATTCATAGGCCAAGCTGCGCATGCTTTACCCTTTAAAGTGATTCACGTATCCTACAAAAAAATGACCACCAAGTCACAAAATCAAAGCCATTCTTTATCACTAACAATGAAGTCCTTTCGATCCCGAGCCAAACCAAAACAAGCGCCACCTACTGCGACGACAAAAGCGCCATAAACGTTACCCTTAATGAGCACATAAACACCCAACGTAACAATCAATACACCGGAAACTTTTAACGCAATGGGCCGTAAAAAACCTTTACGGGCTCTTCGGGAGGATGCAAACAATAACAAATAGGCCATATATATCAAATAGATAGCCCCGATCCACAAGGGGGATAACAAAAACAATCCATAAGCATCAAAAGACTGGCCATTACGGTCAATGCTAACTGGGTTCAACCAAATTCTATCAATAACACGAAACTCTACGTACCCACCCACTGCGGTAAGTAACAACGATAAAACCACTCTTAACATCGGGTTACGTATTTCGGCACGACTGTGTGTGGCGACAGCAGTGTGATGATGCAGGTATTTTTTAAACATGAACTCAAAAAAACCATTCTTTCAGTGGAAGCCTTTTAGGCCTGTTCGCAGATTATAGCGACGCAACATCGCAAACCCTAGTATTACCTAACAATGTGAAAAATTCACAAGATAAAAAATTAATGACGATTATACTTTAGCCAATGACTACCTACTCTCACGACATCAGCGCATACCAACAGCAACTTAACGCAGGGTTTCGTTTATTACGGTTTTCCCCTGCATTGGAGGAAGAGTATCGCGATTTGCATCGAGCCAATAACAAGGTTCGCCAATGGGCGTCTATCGCTATAGGAATGGTCACAATTGTGTTGCTAATTCCCATGGATATACAGGGAATGCCAAATGAAATTAAAAGTTTGTATTATTTCGTTCGTGTCGGCATGTCGATCCCGTTGCTATTGTTGGTTTTCAGCTTTCACTTTATCCCTGCCATGACCCGCTTTATCCAGCCAACCTCTGTAATGGTTATCTTGTGGATTGCTTTAGGCAATATTGCTCTAGACATTGCGAGTAACAATGCCGGTTTTAATTTTGCTTATGAAGGTGTGTTTATTGTCATAATGATCAGTCTATTTATGGCTGGGTTACGTTTTCAAATTGCCTGTATTGGCCCTTTGGTGACAATGTTCGCCATGTGGATTGCCAGCATTTATTTTTTACCGGATTCTCGCCATACATCACTCAAAGTATTTTATGTAACGGCCATTTCATTCTGCGGCATGGTTGGGGCGTATACCATTGAATACCAATTTAGAAACAGCTTTATCCAACACGCTATCGTGCAACATATGGCGATTAAAGATGGGTTAACAGGCCTATTTAATCGATCAGAAGCGATTAAAAAACTCGGTTTTCTATTGGAATATGCAAGACGTGAACAAAAACCTATATCTCTGCTGCTTGCTGATGTTGATCATTTTAAACTATACAATGATCACTACGGTCATCTAAAGGGTGATGATTGTTTAGGGAGTATTGGGGGAGCCCTAAACAGTTGCTGTAAACGTCCCCTCGATTTCGCAGCCAGAATGGGTGGTGAAGAATTTTTAATGGTGTGGTTTGACTCAACCCCAGAAGAGGAAAGTAATTTATCTCGCTACGTACATGATGCTATTGCTACTATAGCAATACCCCATAAAGCCTCAGATACCGACCCACTCGTGACCTTATCAGCTGGTTATTGCCGTGTTATACCTCGGCCAGAAAACACCATCAATCAACTGATTAACACGGTCGACGAAGCGCTTTACCACTCCAAAAACAGCGGTAGAAATCGCACAACGGAAGTGACATGTGAGCAACAGCAGTCGTTTAGAGAAACGGCTTAATCCATAAAGAGATCAACAAGACGACACAGAGCGGTCGATTTCAATTGCTATATTTTCAAAATATTCTCTATTGGAAAGATTACCAACAACAGGCTCATCTATATATTCCGCCACTTGTCGCAACCATTTATGTGTCACTTTAAGCACGTCAAATGCGGCAGAAAAATCAGGAACGTCGTTACAATCAAAGTACGGCGTCGGGTGAGACACTACCTTGTTTCTAAATGCAGTCATCATCTTACGATAATCAGCCCACCCCTGATAATTAAACTCCGTCACTGTATACACTAACTCTCGAAATGCTTTCTGTTCTAACGTCACCTGCTTCCAGAATCGATCAGTACTATCTGAACCAAATAGTTTGCACCAATTCATGGTGAACGATGCCATTAATGCTGCTTTAGAATGCAACCAGAATACCGGTACATCGGCACTAGAATCATTTCCCCATTTATTAATCAACACGTTATAAGCAATCAAACAATCACTCGCAGTGTACAAACACTCCAGTTCCAAGAATGCCTTGTGCAATGAACTAGGCAAAATAGGCGATGATAATGCGAGCTCTTGTTTTGATACTTTCGACAATGCTGACTCCATCGATAATCACTCCATTAAAGGGGACTAATAGAAAGTAGGGGTTATAGAAAGTATAACTCGATACCTATCAACTGACTCTTACTCTGATTAACCGCGCTGTACAAAATTCCAATAATTACACTTATTTGCATAACATGCAAATAAGTGTAATTATAAAGATATAACTCACCACTGCTGTAGAGACCTTAGTAGATCACTATGTCTATAGAATGCCGCCAATTAAGCCCTAAGAACGTTACTATCGATATTTTACGTATCGCAGGGACAACACCACTACCCAACCAGATATTGCTGGAGATTGGCGGATTATTCGGTTTTAGTAGCAATGCAATGCGTGTGGCCATTAACCGGCTAATGAACCGTGGCATATTGCAAAAAGGTGACCCTGACACAACGCCAAATAACCCTGTTTCAGGGTCACCTCCCTCAACAGGCCAAACCAAAGAAACCTCCCATTATCGATTAAGTACCTCATCTGACCCTATCAGTGAGTTTGTTGGCAACTGGCGCAACGCAGAAGATCGCATCAAACCCTGGCAAAGTGACCAGTGGTTACTTTGCCATCTCCCTAAAAGCCCAGACCGTTCTATACGTATGCGATCCATCAAAGCACTACATTTAAGAGGTTTTAGGCCTGGGCCTGACAACCTCTGGGTCCGCCCAGACAACTTAAGCGACAACTTTCATTGCCTGGAAAAACACCTACAACAACTCGGCCTCGAAGATCAGGCAGCATTGATTGCTTCCCACAAATTAAACACTACGTTAAGCCAGCAGTGGCTAGTGCTATGGAACGAGCCAGAGAATAATCTCGCCTATAACCAACACTTCCCCGCCATGATAGAGGCATTAACCGTAAGCCAGCAACAGCTAACCAAGATGCCAACAAAAGATGCCATGACTGAAAGTTTTCGATTAGGTAGTAGTGCTATTCACATGCTCACTAAAGACCCGCTATTACCGGATCAACTCTGTGATCCAAAAAATCGTGCATTACTCTGCAGCACCATGCTGGAATACGACAATGTCGGTAGATCAATATGGCAACAACATATAGAAGGCTTATTTCAACAATAACGCCAACACAAGAAATACTATTTCACAGCACAATCCTAAGCACTACCCGAAGCACTACCCTAAAGAGCAAAGAGATTAAAAGAGGCAGCAAGATGGATATAAAAGATCTACTCACTTCCGATGAAATCGCTTTTTTTACTAAAAAAAGTGACCTTACTGGTTTCCGAATTGTTGCCTTTAACTGGTTGTTAATTGCTGCGGCATTCGCCATCGCAGGCATATGGCCCTCACCAGTAACGATATTTATTAGTGTATTGTTATTAGCAGGAAGACAGCTCGGCTTAAGCATTTTAATGCACGAATGTGGACACCGTTGTTTATTCAAAGATAAAACACTCAATGAAAAAATAGGTCGCTGGTTAACCTCTGCCCCACTTTTTTTAGATATGAACAGTTACGCAAAAGGGCATTTAGTTCACCATCGAAAAGCGGGGACTAAAGAAGACCCTGATCTCGGAAATTATCAGAACTACCCCATTCCTCGCGCTAGTTTACAACGAAAGTTCTGGCGTGATATCACAGGACAAACCGCTCTTCGATTAATCACCGCCGCCCGTAAAAATAAAGGTAACGTGATGAACTCTCCAGATCGTGCAGCAGATACCGTCGTATCAAGAGCCAATACCACAATGCAAGACGGGCTCATCGTCAATGCTACATTGCTCCTTGTATTAACCCTTTTTGGTGCTCCTTGGTTATACCTATTATGGGTTGTTGCCTACTTAACCTTTTACATGTTATTCCTTCGCATTCGCCAAATCGGTGAACATGCCGCTGTACCCGATCTGTTTGATAGCGACCCTCGCTTAAATACACGCACAACCTACGCAAATGTCATTGAACGCTTATTATTTGCTCCAAATCGTGTCAACTTTCATCTAGAACATCATATCTTGGCGTCTGTACCGATTTATCATCTAAAAGCATTTCACGATCATTTACGTAACAAAGGCGCTTACCAAAACACCGAGATTGCCAGCAGTTACATGGCCGTATTAAGACATGTCACCACATAACAGTATTCCTGACACGTTCGTAAAATGCACCCACGTAATGTACACATTTGATGCTCTTTATTTAGTTGGAATTAATTATGACTCCCACTGTTAACACTGCTGAACTACAAACATTTCTTGAATCCGTTTTTCCCAAAATACCCTCTAGAATTTTAGAAATAGGCCCTGGTTATTTAACAATGGAACAAATAACAAAACCTCATGATATTCGCCCCGGCGGCACCATTTCTGGCCCTACCATGATGGCCTTGGTTGACACTGCCATGTACGCGGTCATATTAGGCCACATTGGTATCGTGGCATTAGCTGTGACCACCAACCTCAACATCAACTTCTTACGAAAGCCAGAACCCGGTGCATTAAAAGCCAAAGCTAACCTACTCAAACTGGGTAAACAACTTGCCGTTGGTGAAGTTACCATTACCTGCAATGATGACCCACGTCCCGTTGCTCACGCCACTTGTACCTATTCCATACCCCCACAAAAATAGTCCTTTTGAACCATGTATCCAGAACCATAACACTCTATAATTCGTGCTAATTATAAATTGATGTTTAGTAGCCTTAAGAAGAGTATTGTTATGAGTTCTGGTAACTGGAAATTAGAAAAAGAAGGCAAAGGAGTTACGGCTTATACCCGTGAAGTTGCCGGTTCAAACTTTCGCGAATTTAAAGTTGAAGCCTCTGTCGAAACCACTGTAGATGCGCTAATCGCTATGCAGCGAGACGTTAAGAACCATCCAAAGTGGATTGATAGCGTAAAGACAGCAGAACTGATCAAAGAGGACGCTGATAATTATTACACCCATACCGTGGCAAATGCTCCCTGGCCGGTAAAAAACCGTGATTCTGCTGTTCGAAACTGCATTTCACGTAACGAAGACAACTCCGCCACTATTGAGTTTTATTCAGACAATGATCTAGCACCGACAAAAAAAGGCTGTGAGCGAGTTGGAGCAGTTAAGGGCTCTTGGCAATTTAACCCCGCAGATAATGGCAAAGTTGATATTATTTATAGTGCCCACATCGATCCTGGCGGCAACATCCCCGCCATGATATCCAACAAGTTTTCCATCGACGTGCCCTTCAATACCATTCAATCCTTAGTTGGCCTAGTTAAAAAATACTCGTAGTTTTTAACATAATTCCAAACACAGTATAGATACCAAAAAAAGCCCAAGTAATAGACGTTACTTGGGCTTTTTTATGCCCAACTGGAATAAGACAACAAACAGACTGCCGTCTACACTCAGATAATACTCGCAATTAATTCAATTGATTGGCAAATTCATGAAAAAACAGCCTACCTCAGACAGCCCAAACACAGTCGATTTACACAAACGCAAAACCTTAGGGGGCATAGCAACCCTAGGAGCTGGTGCTGGTTTATCTATAAAAGCACCGTATGTTTTTGCTCGCACAAAAACAAAATTGCGCGTATTGGGAACCCACGTAACGCTACAAGAGGAATTACGTGAACGGGCGATGGAAGACCTAGGTATCGAAATAGAATACGAAGCCAAAGGAAGCGCTGCCGTTTTACAAAAAGCCTCAATGCAGCCAGGTTCCTTTGACTTATACGAGCAATGGTCAAATAGCATGAGGGTTTTGTGGGGATCAGGGGCTATTCAACCCATCGAGAAAAAACGCATACATCACTGGGATGAAATTAACTCTCTAACCAAGACGGGTCAACTTACACCAAACGCAAAGATTGGAGCAGGAGATGCCCCATACAAATTACTTCACATTCAAGACGACGGGCAATTAGGAGAGACTCACTCCGATACAGTCAGCTTTTTACCCTATGTTCATAACGTCGATTCTTTTGGATACAACACAAAAGTAATCCCAAAAGGTAAACCTTATGAAACAGAAAGTTGGGGCTGGCTCCTCAACAAGGAGTATGCAGGGAAAGTCGCTATTGTCAACGCACCAACCATTGGTCTGTTTGATCTCGCGCTTGCTGCCCAGGCCAATGGACTTACCTCCTTCAATAATATTGGGCAGCTGACTAAGCAAGAATTAGACGCCCTGTTCAACATTCTTATTGATTTGAAAAAAAGCGGTCACTTTAGCGGATTTTGGACATCGGTTCCTGAATCCGTCGACTTTATGGCGTCAAACCGCGTGATCATTGAAAGTATGTTCTCACCAGCAGTGTCAGCACTTAATGGCCAAAATATACCTGTTGTCTATGCAGCACCGAAAGAAGGCTATCGCGGATGGCACGGGGTTATGTGCCTTTCATCAGAAACCCAGGGAAAAGAGAAAGATGCTGCTTATGATTATATGAATTGGTGGTTGTCTGGATGGCCTGGAGCGTTCATTGCTCGCCAAGGCTATTATATATCCAACCCTCAACGATCAGAAAAATATCTCGATAGTCATGAATGGGATTATTGGTATCAAGGAAAACCCGCACAAAAAGCGCTCAAAGGTACAGATGGCAACATATCTGTTCAACCAGGCGACATACGACGAGGTGGTAGCTATACCACACGCCTAAGTAACGTTGCAGTATGGAACACCGTGATGAATACCTATGATTACAGCTTACAAAAGTGGTATGAATTCATCAGCGCATAATACTGAGTAAGGTCACTTATGTTTCGCACGTTGCAAGCCCAAATTATAATAGTTCTTTCATGCCTTATTCTAATTTTGGTTTTTCAAATATTTTTATCTTACTCACACCAAGAATTACTCGCAAACAGTCAGAAATTAACTCAAGATTCGGCCTCAGAATTGGAGCTTATCAATAAGCTTGAACGAGATGTCATCGATTTACAACGGCATGTACTTATCTACAAAAATACCGAAACCAGCTCCTCCGCCGATCATTTCAAAAAAATCATAATTAGCATTAATGAAAAATTAAATGAACTTAGCTCCTTCAGCGATCAAGATAAAGATAAAGATACCTTAAGCTACATCAATATTATTGAAAGAATGAAAGTTCACCTCAATGATTACAACAGCAACTTCCAAAGCGTCATCAAAGGAAAAGAAGTAAGAAATACTATATTCAAAAAATTAATCGAGAATTCATTTAAAGACACGTTATCTCAAAAAAAAATCAGCCCGATCTCACAATCTAAAATTGACAACATCACAACAGAACAAGTCGACTCTCTAATAAAATCGTCAAAAGTTAGTTTATTACAGTATTCCATATCTCCGCATTATGAACACATAGAAAAATTCAACACGAATATATCAAGTGCCCTCAAAATCACAACCCAGGATCCTTCACTTAAAGAGACTGGAAAAAAAATACGATCCATTAAAAAAGATTTCTACAAACTTACACAACAAACCCGTGGCTATGTCTTTCTAATAAATGTTGTCATGACAGGGTCTGCCAATGAAATCCTCTACCTAACCCAAGAAATATCAAAAATAATTGATAAAAAGAAAACTATAACAGATGAAAGTATCATTAAATCGGCTAAAAAAAACCAGATACAAAGCAATACAGTATCATTACTGAGCCTATCACTCATAACTTTTTGTGCAATAATATTGATCTATAGAATAATCATTCCCATCCGAAAAATAACAGACATATTTACAAAGCTGGCAAAAGGCGAAACAATTGAGGAAATACCAGGCATCAACAGAAAGGATGAGGTTGGAAATCTTGCCATATCAGCCAATGTATTTCGCGAAAAGAACACACAAACATCAGAATTATTAGAAAAAACACAAAAAATGAATAGCCGCTTAGAGAAGCTCACGACTGAAGCTCAACAGGCTAGCCTTGCAAAAGGAGATTTCCTAGCCAGCATGAGCCATGAAATACGCACACCAATGAACGGCGTGATGGGCATGCTTGGCTTACTCGCAAGAACCTCACTCACAGAGAAGCAAAACAACTACACCAACATGGCAAAGTCTAGTGCAGAGGCATTGTTAACGGTGATCAACGACATATTGGATTTCTCTAAGATTGAAGCCGGAAAATTAGACTTAGAGATTTTGGATTTCAATATTCTAAACCAGCTATCTGAATTCGTAACCATTAATGCCTATACTGCTCAAGAAAAAAATGTAGAGCTTATCCTAGATTCTAATCAAATCGCCATCACTACGGTTAGAGGGGACCCAGGAAGAATACGGCAAATTTTAAACAATCTCGTTGGCAATGCCATAAAATTCACCAACGAGGGTGATATCATTATCAAAGCTTCAATAATCGAAAACCGCAGCGACCTCACTTTAACTGTTTCAGTAATCGATTCAGGCATTGGTATCCCAGAAGATAAAATCACGTCCCTTTTTGAATCATTCACCCAAGCAGATACTTCAACCACAAGAGAATATGGTGGAACGGGGCTGGGCTTAGCCATCACCAAACAGCTATGTGAGCTAATGGACGGTGAAATATCAGCTACCAGTACATTCGGCAAGGGAAGCAATTTCACATTTTCAATTAAACTAGAAAAGAGCAATATCCCACAATCAAACATTCCAAAAGTCAGTTTAGTGAATGCCCCCATATTAATAGTTGACGATAATGCAATAAACCGTGAGGTGTTGCACGGACAACTTCAACTTTGGGGAGCGTCTGTAACAGAGGCAACCTGTGCGCATGAGGCCATCGATATATTGACAAGGGATCCAAGCCTTTTCTCTATCGCTATTATCGATATGCACATGCCTAAAATAAATGGCGCTGAATTAGGAAAACTCATTCGTCAAAATTCAGAGAACGACCATATTCATCTTATTATGATGACGTCGGTAAGCGAAAGAGGTGATGCAAAACATTTCTCCCAATTAGGTTTTGATGCCTACTTTCCCAAACCAGCAACACCAAAGGACTTGCGCGATGCATTAATGATTTCTCTCGACAATGGTTCAGCCCTCCAGCATGCAAAACCATTGGTAACACAACACTACCTCAAAGACCTTAAAAAAACGGAAACATCACAAACAAGAATTCTACTTGTCGATGACAATAGAGTTAACCTGGAAGTTGCCCTTGGTATACTTGAGGACGCTGGCTACAACGCAGATACAGCAAACAATGGGGAAGAAGCGATAACGGCACTTCGCAATGCGCCAAGCGATGCACCCTATCAGATAGTACTGATGGATTGCCAAATGCCAATACTCGATGGGTACAGCGCTAGCAGAAAAATACGAAAAGGAGATATACCAGGCATCAACAAAAACATCCCGATTATTGCAATGACCGCAAATGCAATGCAAGGAGACAAAGAAAAATGCCTTGAGGCCGGTATGGACGACTATTTGTCAAAACCTGTTGCTATTGATGACCTAGAAGAAAAAATAAAATACTGGCAAGATAAAATAACAAACAACCAGTATATAGACACACATTCGAACGATGCACATGGGTGTGAAAGTAAAAATGACTGCAACGCCTCAGTCAATAGCACTGATAAGTACATCTGGAACAAACAGGATGCTCTTCAACGGTTTCGAAAAAATGAAGAACGACTCAATAAAGTCATTGCCATATTTAAATTAGAATCCCGTAAAGATGTAGAATCAATAATGTCTTGTAATAATCCCATTGATTACCTACAACTATCAAATGCAATCCACTCTCTCAAAGGGGCTGCCGGCAATATCAGTGCTCATCAATTGCTGGATTTGTGTAAAAAACTTGAAAAATTCACACATGAAAAAAACCAGTCAGAAATCAAAGACACTCAGCAACAATTACAACAAGCATATGATACTCTGCTTATCGAATTACCCGCCCCATCACTGATCAAAAAACCGTCAGATAACTAAACTCAAATAAGAATGCCGTAATATTAGTTTCCGCATCGTATCCGCTATAAGGGGTATAAATAATATCTTTAGGGTCCGTACTATTTAAGTTACTACTACTGCCACTTGGAATATCCACTTTAGATTGCAACATTCCCATACCAGCATCAATAACAGTATCTTTATCCAATTGGTAAGAAAAACCCATGCCTACCAAAAAGGCGGCACCAAAAGGTGCTAACAAGTCAGCTTTATCTTCAGGTATAGCGCTTGGTCGATCTTCATAACCAGCACGTAACGCCAGACGATCATTCCATTGATATTCAAACCCAACAGCCCAACTCCATGTACTTTCATATCCTCGAGGAAAAGTGATACTGCGAGCGGATACATTTTCTGGCGCGATATAACTTAGTATCTCCAAAAAATCGACGTCAGAATCAAACTCTATTTTGAACTCTTCCCACGCTGCCGTATCCGTCCACTTAATATCGACATTGGTTTTGAAACGCGGCGTTAATTGCACGCTAATACCCGTAGAGAAATGTGCCGGTATGGTAAATTCCAAAGTCGCTTTACCTTCATCTGAAGCAACCCCTTCAGGTATAGGCAAACCTAAATTACCCACTAATGTTGACGGATCATTTAAACCTTGAAAAAAATCAATCCATTTCTGTTCGTAGGTAAATTCAAACTCACCCGTAAGCTGAGCCTTCGCTTCACTTTGATATACAGCCCCCCCAAGAAAACCAGCTAACAGGCTCCCATAGAAAACCGATATTGACCGAAGGGTTAAAGCCCTCTTCAACTTCAAGGTACAAATTCCCAATCGTATCAAATGGACCAATCCCCCCATCACACAAATTCACAATAATGTTATCTGCAAGCGTGCTACCTTCTCCGCAACTTCCGGCCAGAGTCTCTATTCCAGTTAATAATATATGGGGTAATCGCATATCCAAATCCATACCAACACCGGTATAGCTAAAGATCAGCCCTGCACCAACAGAAAAAGTATCCGTTACCCTTACTCCGATAGAAGGAGTGAAGTATGCCAAATGAGTAAAACCTAATGCATTGCCTTCAAAACGCGCATTACTACCCTCCTCTCGAGTAAAACCCACAATCATTGGTGCATACACAGCATCAGCAAAGGTAAACGTATTATCTGGTGTTGATATTGAAAAACCACCCAAAGGTGCGAGTAAAACAGGCAACTCTGTTAACCCAAAAAACGGTAACATCACCGATACTGTTTCAGCTACCGCTTCACCATTCTCGACTGTATCTTGAAGACCTAAGCGAGCAATATCCTCATTCAACTTTTGTGATCGTGTTAACTCACTACTTATCGTAAATTGCCCAGCCACCACTTTAAGATTTACCTTCCGCCCTTTTAAACGCGTCAACCCCGCAGGGTTAAAATGAATGGCATCAATACCAGGAGGATCAGCAGTTACCGCATTAGCCAGCGCAAGCGCTTTGGCGTTACCTATCGTTAGATTCTGGGCAAGCTGCCCATATGAGGTTATCGACAACATTAGCCCAGCAACAATTATCATCCATCTTAATAGGCTTATCATTATTATCCCTTTGCTGATTTATGCCTATATATCACATTATTTTCAGGCATTTTCTTATTAAGGCTCGACCTACTGTCCGTAGTATCAAGGCTTAACGGCTTAATACAGGTCGCGGTAATCATTTCGGACCTCAATATAAAACAGTCGTTTGATTTGACAAAGCCATAAAGTGAATTGACTAGTCCATACAGACTAGAATTCAGGGAAAAAGAGGGTCCGTAGGAAAAGTCGAGAAATAAACAAAAAATACGCTAACTAAATTAGACGCCTTGTTTACTAGCAAACACCGAGCTACCGGCCAAAATAAGGTTAAGTTGAAGAGCCAGTTTCTGCTCAAACTGCTTTTTATCTTTTTTGGGCAGGTGTAACGCTTCAATGCCTCCCTGAAATACCAAGTTAATCATCATCTCAGCAATAACGGGGTAATGTTCTGGTAACGCCACAGTTTGTACATCGCTGGTCAGATCCATTGCAAGATCATCGACAAAACGTTGTTTTTCCTCAAAAATTGCAGCTCGGAATGCTTTAGGACCACCGGTAAGGTCACCCATTAACAATTGAAATAACTCTGGATTTTGGTCAAGAAACAACATAAAAGTCTCAATGGATGTAGCAACCATACTACCTTCCATTCGCACACGAGAACGGGCTTGGCGCATCATATGACGAAGCTTCATTCCCACTTGATCAACTAACGTTAACCCCAACTCGTCCATGTCTCTGAAATAGCGATAAAACGTTGCCGGGGCAACTCCAGCTTCTCGTGTCACCTCTCGCAAACTCAGCGCATGCAAGCCTTTCGTCGTACTCAGCGTTAATGCTGCGTGAAGAATAGACTGTCGCGTTTTCTCGCGCTGTTCGGAGCGTGTAGCCATTTAATGAGTCGCCATTAACTAGAAAGTCCCTATTCTAGCAACAAATCGCCTACATGGCTGTCTATTACGTTATCTAACAACAACTAAGAGCACGACAGTCACCATCACCTGTAACACCAGGGAAAGGCCATCCAAATAAAACCTATAGCTCCTGAGTAGGTTGCTGATGCCTAAGTTCACCAACAATTGCAGTAACGATAAGTAATCCGATAATAAAAGTAATATTCATAAGGCATTCCTCGTGTATTTGCTGTTGTTTTGTAGATGTTTTACAGGGTTTTATTAGTAACTTTCATTTCACAAGTTACAAACCACAGTAGTAACTTGCCTTTTGCAAGTCACAATGAGACACTAAGTACAAAATTTCCCCATCAAAGGCCGCTTTGTATGATCAACGTATTTGAATACCGTTCTGACTGCCCTCTTGCAAAGACATTGGAAGCCATTGGTGATCGATGGTCATTGATTATAATTAGGGATCTTGCCCTAGGTGCCAAAACCTATAGCGAATTAGAAAATAACCCAGAAAAAATAACCACCAATATCTTAGCCAACCGCCTCAAAAAGCTCACAACCTTTTCCATTGTTGAGAAAACTCTGTATCAAGAGCGCCCCAAGCGCTACACCTACGGGCTAACCCATAAAGGTAAATGTCTAATTCCAGTATTATTAGAATTAGTAAAATGGGGGGAAGAACATATCGATAACGAATGCCTGTACCCAGCGGAAGAAAACCAATCCGCCCAAGGTTAACTAACATGGCATCCAAAAAACCTTCTACCACAATCCAGCGTCAAGCTACAAAAATAACCTACAACATTCCAGAACAAAGTGATGAGGTTATTTACGAAATTAAAAAAAGTCGCTTTATTACTCGTGTTGCCAATATCTCAAACAAAGAAAACGCTAAAACCTTTCTAGAACAAGCCAAACGAGACTACCCCGATGCACGTCATCATTGTTGGGCATATCAATTCGGCCCACCCCACTCGCCACATAGCGCGGCAATGTCTGATGATGGGGAGCCCAGTGGCACTGCAGGAAAACCGATTCTCAACGTCATACAACACAAAGATATCGGCGACATCATGATTGTGGTGATTCGATATTTTGGTGGCATTAAACTTGGAGCGGGAGGATTGGTAAGAGCCTATTCAAATGCAGCACAACAGGCAATTGAAAACCTAACAACAAAAAAAGAAGTCGCCACGGTGCCCATCACCGTGAAATGCGACTTTAGTCAAGAACAAACCGTTCGGCACTGGTTAACAAAAAAATTGACTGACCATATCAATGTGGAATATCAGAACAATGTTATTATGCACATTCATTTTCCGATAGATCAGCTGGAAGCCTTTAAGCAAAAATGCATTCCACTGGGCATTACTGTTACTAAAATGCATGAAAATTAGATTGTATTACGATTAAGACGTTCGAACATTAATATGATGCAATTGGAATTTCTTACTCAACAACCATTCTCGCACGGCTATTGGCATCACACGTTTTGATAAGCGCATAAACCGACTACCATGCCCAATGCCAATTTCCTTTGGTGATTTAGGGTTCTCAATCTGCTCAATAAGCTTTTCCGCAAATATATCGGGAGTGGTAGGAGATTTTTTTGACACCGTTGCACGCTTTTCAATAGCCTCAGCTACATCGGCATACAATGAGTTTGGTGCTAATACTCCCATCAATTGTTTTGATGCATTATCGCCAAAAGAAGAAGATACTGCTCCTGGATAAACGGTCATCACATGAATACCTAAAGGTGCTAACTCCATTCGCATTACTTCTGACAAACTATGAAACGCCGCTTTTGACGCACAATACACCCCAGAAAAAGGTGTACTGAATACACCCGCTGCACTGCCAATATTAACAATACTTGCTTGATAACTTTTCATTAACAAAGGTGTTTCCATTTGTACTAAATATAAAGGCGAAAATACGTTTGTCTTAAACTGACTCTCTACCTTATCCGATGAAATTTCTAACAACGGTCCCATTTCACCATAACCGGCATTATTAATAAGGCAATCCAGCCTACCATCTTCATTGGTTATTTTTTCGATCACACCAGCCACTTGCTGTTTGTCGTTAACGTCCATAGCTACGGGAACGATATTTTCATGGACAATTTCTTGCACCGGCATAAACACGATGCCCTTGTTTTGCAAGTTTAACCGCTAACGATCGACCGATCCCGCTAGAACAACCTGTAACTAAAAATACTTTATTAGCCATATCAATCCCCCTTCTCTTCGAATTCACCCGTAAATAGAGTCGCCGATCATGAAACTACGCAGCGCCTTCTGACTTTGACAAAACAAGTCCATCATCAAACAACGTCTTCATATAGTGATGAGACTTTTCCAGTCGACCTTTTATCGTCCAAAGGAATAGTGGCTGAATAAACAAACGGGAAAAAAACCATTATTCCCGACAGTCACACTGTAATTGAATTCCGTTTTGTTACCCCCGATAGAGCGCATTTCATAATTCCAATGAGGCTGTACGTTCAATATCTCTGTTGTCATCACAAATCGCTTATTATTCTCAAAAGCGACACACTTTTCCGGTTTTTTAAGATTAAAAAGACGAAAAGGCATTGCCATAGTACGAAAATACTTCTTACCCAACCACGTTCCATATGCCTCGTAACCAGGCTGTGCAACAACTCGACGACACCCGTCCATCCATACAGAAGCATTTTCAAAGGTATGACCAAGATAGAAAAAAATATCTTCTACAGGTCTATTGATAATAAGTTGATGGCCGTATATTTTTCGCATCCTTCGTCTCCTGGTAAACATATGATCATGGGGGTTGATTTACCTTTTTCAGTATCAACATATTATCACTAGTATTATGGAAAATGGGGCACTAGTGTCGAGAACCAACACTACTATTACAAAGCAATAAATGTTGATATTCTGAATGTCATCAAGTGAAAGTTAACCTAGTAAATCGACTTATTGTGCTGCTATATTGTAATTATGTTGCGTAACTGCTTCTTATAAAACGAGTAACTATTATGAACTTAACAAATAACGTTATACGCTTTACCGATCGACCAAAGAGAAGGCCTACTGCAGAGACATTTGCATTTGACTCAGAAATGGTAAGGCCTTTACGTAACAATGAATTTCTGGTTAAAAACCTCTATCTTTCAATGGACCCTGCATTAGTCGGGCGAATGCGGAAAGAAGACAATTATGCTGAATCTGTCGAACCTGGCGACGTAATGCACGCTTACGCTATTGGCCAAGTTATTCAATCCAATAACAAAAAAGTGAAAGTTGGTGAAGTACGGTTCGGTCGATTTGATATGCAGGAATATGCAATATCCGACGATATAGAAAACACCAAAGCAATCAATCTTGGATTAGCCGATCCGAGCTGGTATTTAAGTCTTGTTGGCATCACCGGTGCGACGGCATATTTTAGCTTATTTGACATTGGTCAACCCAAACGTGGTGAGACTATCGTTATTTCTGCAGGCGGGAGCTCTGTCGGAAGTACTGTTGCTCAAATGGCAAAAAAAGTCGGCTGTAGAACCGTTGCTATTGTCAGTACTGAAGAAAAAGCGAAACAAGTCATCGCAGACTGGGGGTACGATGCTGCAGTCTGTTATCGCGGAAAAAGTACTGAAGAACCAGAAAAACAACTCGCTTTAGCCTGCCCGCGAGGTGTCGATATCTATTATGACAATACCAGTGGCGATATTTCAGAAGCATTGCTGGATCTATACAACGAAAATGCTCGTATTGTTGTTGTCGGTCGATTAGGAATTAGCCATCTTCCTGATACACGACTAGACACAGGTCGTCGAGACAATAACGTTATTCTCTCAAAACGTATAAAGAAGCAGGGCTTTGTATTGTTAGACTATCAATCAAAAATAATGGGTGCTGTTATTCAGATTGCTAAATGGATAAAACAAGGTGATCTCAAAATTAAAGAAGATATTCTTCATGGGATTGATAAAACACCAGAGGCATTTTTTAGAATGTTAGATGGAAAAAATGACGGAAAACAACTGGTGAAACTTGCCGATGTGAATCACCAGTTAGATCCAAGTCCTCGTTGGTTAGGAGCACACTTGATATCGAAGCGCTTCCCCACCGGTATCCTCGCATTGTTGATTAGCAGAACCCGTACTAGCATGTGATGCCTTTAGCCCCCGTAAAGGTGTGATAGATTGACGGTGAAAATAGGAAACACAATAATCAATAAAGGCGCGAACTTTTCCGGGAGCGCCTTGATTTGATGAATATACCGCATAGACATCTCGCAAAGGAAAATCTATGCCTGATGGTATTTCGACGAGGCGTCCACATTGTATATCTTCCATTACCATATAATCAGGCAAAAAACTGGAACCGACACCGGCTAACAACGCGTTGCGAATCGCAGAAAGGTTATTGAGTTTTAACACCACCCCATCTAGTTTTCGATCCTGCAAACCGGCAGAGCGGGAGAACGCCCGCACTACATTCGCATCATTTAACAACACAAGACCTGAAGTTAAGGCCGTATCCATGTCTTTTACACCTTTTTCTTTACAAAAACTTGGAGCTGCACACATAACGGTACGATACCCCGTTAAACGGCGAGCAAGAAGGCTACTGTCTTTAAGATTCCCTTCTCGAATAGCAATATCAAAGCCTCTTTTTACAATATCTTCTGTCACACCACTTAGGCTTAGATCAATAATAATATCTGGATATTTTTTTTGGAAACCAGAAATTATATCTATCAGCTGCCTTTCACCAAAGGCTGGAGTTGATGTAATTTTAAGTGTGCCTGTTGGCGTATGTTGAAATTTAGTAATTTCAGACTCGATTTCTCGCCGCTGTTGAATCATTGTATTGGCCTTAGCAAAACAATATTCTCCCGATTCTGTTAGCGCTAAAGAGCGAGTCGTTCGAGCAAAAAGCTGAACACCCAATTTCTTTTCTAAACGACCAATTTGTTTACTTACTGCAGAAGAGGTAAAACCAAGACGTTTAGCTGCAGATGAAAAACTGCCACATTCAGCAACAGTTACAAAAACTTCGTAGTTATCCATCATAAATTACCTTTGTAGAAAATCAGAGAGCATTGATAAGAAAATTATTCAAATCCAAACATTTTTTTATGTTTTGAAAGATTAATAAACTTATTGATTTTGAACAGAAACATAATAAGAGCAGGTTCATAATCAACCAACCCCTGCTGAAAGCTCTCACGCTGTTTACATTGCTGATACCACAACCCTAGATTATTATATCGTGACAGCGGAAAACACATAAGATCCAATCGATGTATGTTTACCATCCATGCAATATCCGCCAAGGAAAAATCATCTCCCAAGAACCAGGTTTGCTTGATAAGGTAGGTATCAATTATTCGTAATACTTTATGCATTTCATCAACAGCCCCCCTCACCTCATCAACGGTAAATTCATTGTTTGCAAACCGTTTTTTGAAAGCAACAAGATCACTATTATTGTGATTATCAGAAAACTTTTTTAATGATCTTTTCACTAATAATCGTTGTGTTTTTGCCATAAAATAGTGTGTTAACAACTTAATTTGAGACTGTACCGAGTCCGCAAGCTTTATAATTTCATCCATCGCTCTATTATTGCCATTACCTTCTGGCTGCAGTCCGGGCGAAGGATATAAACGATCGATATACCGAATAATATCCACTGATTCCGTTACAACACTACCATCATGAACCAATACAGGAACAAGCCCTTTTGGGTTTATAGATTGAAACCAATCCGTAGAATGATCATTAAGTAATAGATTAACGGGATGACTATTACAATCCATTCCTTTCTCAATCAAACAAATTCGAACTCGTTGCGAGCAATTACTAAAATCAAAATGAAAAATATGCAATCCATTTTTGATCTCATTTTTTATTCGTATTTGACCACGAGAAGATATAGTTTTAAACATTGATGCCTCCTGTTCCTTAGTAAAAAATTTAAAAGAGAGATTAATAAAAAGTTTAACTAAGCGTTTGAGTAAGAAATCTATTGATAAAAGGTATTAGCAAAGGGTGCTGACATAATTATTCTATATTTCGCCAGATACAACCTGTGTTTTTTCTTTTTTATTTGCTCTCTTAGTTTTTATAGCGGCTTTAGATTTTCGCTTATCACCATAAATTTTTTTAGAATCAGAAGATGATGTAACTAGGCTTAGTTTAGCTTCCACATTACTTAACCATTGACGAATTGATGGACAATCCTTAAAGCAACTATCAATACCTAGCAGAGAAAACGTCGATAACCGTGTATAAAGAACAATATCAGCATAGGTAAAGCGGTTTCCAACAAGATAATCTTTATCTGTTAATGCATTTTCCAAATGTGAAATTTTCTCTGAACAAACATCAAGACAACGTTGTTTATCATCATCAACAACAGGTGTTTTATTTATAGCCGAGAAAAACAATGGTCGATACTCCTTTCTCATCCCCATATCAAATGCGTGCCACATGCGAATTTCAGCTTGTTCATAACTGTCACTTGAAAACAACAATGATGAATTATTTGCACTGAGGTATTCCGCCATAAACAACGAATCATTAATTACGGTATCACCATGCAGTAACAACGGTAATTCACCGGCAGGGTTTAGCTCTTGAAATGGCTTCTTTTTATGTTCCATAGCCGCCATATCAATCTCAATATGGGTATACTCAACACCTAATAACTTACATACCAACACAATACGATCACTTACCGGTGATCCCGTATATCCTAAAACATTAGGGGTTCATTTTTAAGAAATTCAGGAATACCAACAGATTGTGATTTTGCGGTAACAAATGCATCACTAATATCTGGTGTAATAAGGCGAACATTAGAGTTTCTTGGTGTTAATAAAGCTTCATCAATCCCTAGTTTTTTCCTCAAAATAGGTCGCAACATCTTAACGACCAATTTATCCAGTATTGTTGCCGGTGATTTTTTATAGACAATACGATTAATTAACGAGGTAAGTCCAATATCGTTTAGCTTCACCATGCTTTTTTCCGTACTGGAATAGGTCGTTCGGATAGACCGACGTTTACCCACTCGTTCTATCCAAGTACACACATTGGGATACGCATAATGATTAATATCCACTCCCACCAAAGGTAGCATTGTTATTCTTGGATACACGGAAATATCGGCCAATGTGAATTCATTATCGACCAAATACTTTTTATTCTCTAAACTACGTTCAACCAAATCAATAAATTGTACTAACGTTTTTCGGTGTTGTTTCTTCTGCGTTTCATCAAGTACTTTTAAGCCCCACACCTTGCCTTGCCAGGCAAGGTGTGCAGGGTTATCCGTTGCTTTCGCAGAAATAGATAAAAACTCGTCACGCGTACAAGCAATATGTTGTAACGGTCCCATAGTGCTTGCATACATCAATGGACGATACGTATTTGCCATCGCCAACTCATAGCTTTCCCATTGCTTGGCCGCAATAACACCTTCACTTGTCTTTGGTGTCAATTTAACTTTAGGAAAATTATCTTCCAAATACGCAATAATCACTGACGACTCAAAGATCACCCTACCATTATGATTAATCGCAGGAACCAAACCATTAGGATTAATACGCAAATATTCCGGGTTCTTTTGCTCCATTTTCGAAAGATAAATAGTTTGTGTTTTATAAGGAATACCCTTTTCCATCAAACAAATCTTTACTCGGCGAGCACATGGTGAAGATTCATAATCATACAGAATTATTTCGTTTTTCATTTTCTACACCTATTATTTATTGTCGCCATTACGCTGCACTGGATTCTTTTTGTCGAATAAAATTAAGCGACGCCATGTACTTTCGTAACGCTTCGCTCACTTTCTTACGATCTTCACACACAACAATCATTTTGTCGGGTCGTATTAATATGACCTTTTTACCATCATCAAAAAGAGACTTATAGTAATTATCGATATCGTAAATAACCTGTTCATTAGACGAACCATGTCCACTTGACAAAGAATCATGCTGCCGACCACTATTAAAAGAGGTATTTTTAATTACTAGGGACTCTCCCGAGAAGATACAATAATCATCAAGAACATCCTTCGACAAATCACCCAGGCAACTTTCTCCGTAGTTCAATAATACAAATTTATCCGGCAAACAATCATCGATCAAAACAGGTTCAACATTAGGGCCTGGTTTTTCTTTGTATACAGGGGTTTGTAATATTTCAAACCCTAGCATTAATGTTGTAATATCACTCACACCACGCATTAACGACAAAAAACCCAGTGTACTGTTTGGCGTTTTCCTAAGTGATTTTTTAGTATCCGTTCGAGAAATCTTGTTATACCCACGAAACAACGCATCCCTCATACCAGAGACCCATTTCTTTTGTGGATGAATAAGAAACCCTAACGCCTTTGCGACGTTTACAATAATAACCGCTTGAGGATGCCGTTCATCATGATAAGTATCTAGAAATTCATCATTCAACTCCCCACGAAGAACACTCGCAATTTTCCAACTCAAGTTATAGGAATCCCTAAGACCTGCCATTAACCCTTGCCCCGCAAATGGAGGTGTTAAATGTGCAGCATCCCCTAATAAGAAAACATTACCGACCCTAAACTTTTTCGCAATTCTTGAGTGAAAGGTATAAATTGCTTTTCTGACGACGTTCATCTCACTAGCATCCCCCCAAGGGGCTAACAATTTCTTAATTGACTGATCTGATGAAATTGACTCATGTGATTCACCTTTTTTAACCACAAACTCCCAACGCCTTGTTCCGTTTGGCGTTGGCAGCGTTACTCCTGGTCTATCAGGGTCACACATAAAATAAATAATGCCACGGTCGTTGGTTCGCCCCGGGATATTTTCATTAAACGTGTGAACGTCGGGATCATTTTTAACATCAATAATGAACCAATCTTGCGCGTAGGTCTGACCGGAGAATTCAACACCCATCATCTTTCGTATATTACTACGCCCCCCATCACACCCCATCACATACCGACAGGTAACATTTCGATATTGGTCACCGTTCGTTACCAAACGACACTGCACAGAATTCCCGAGATCTTCAATCTGCAAACATTCAGTTCCGCTCCAGAAATCAACATTTTCGTATCGACTCAAACCTTCCCGCATACAGCGTTCCAAATCTGGTTGATACAACGTTCTAATAATGTTGTATCCATTCAATTTTTCACTGCAATCAACCCCAAAAAATGGCGTCATTTCCTCTGATCTAAACTGGACTTCTTGCACCTCCATCAGGTTTTTTTCAAAATCTTTCATCAGGCCAGCAGAATTAAGGATTCTGGATCCTTCGTTGCACAATCCAGCCGCACGCGGCATCTCTACTATCTCATGTTCTTTGTCTACTAAAAGAACACGTACTCCTGCTTTTCCAAGCAAATTTGCAGATAATGCCCCCGCAGGGCCCGCTCCAACAATTAGTACATCATAAGTATTTTTTTCATCGTGACTCATTGCTTCCACCCACCCTTTATCTATTTAAACAACGCGATTTTCTTGTGTACCAAGATCAATAACGCCGTCCAAGCTACGGATTGTGGTTCGCACAACGTCACCTGCGTTGAGATATTCTCTTCTTCGACTTTGAGTCTTATTAAACATTTTCCACTTTACGGGGTCTGGCAATAATGCACCGATCTTTTGAACCAGTTGTGATGGAATTCTCATCGCACAACCAGATGGTGTTCCGGTCATGATTAAATCGCCCACATGCATATCTGTTATCTGTGATAACTCTGTTAACGTTTCCGCCGGCTTAAATACCAAATTTTTGGTGTTATCTTGCTGACGAACTTCATCATTAACCGTCAGTGTTAGCTCTAAGTTATGGATATACCCGATCTCTTCTTCAGATAACAAACACAATACTGGGCCAACTGGGCAAAATGTTCGATAGCTCTTGCCTTTAAAAAACTGCATCTGAGGAACCTGTACGTCTCTAGCGGAAACATCATTTCCAATGACGATACCTGCAACATATTTTGATAACATGTTGTCCGTAATGGTTTCAGATTTAGAAATTTCCGTACCAATAATCAACCCTAGCTCGACTTCATAGTCCAGCAAATTCACATGATCCGGCTTAACAATATTATTCTTCGCTCCCGTTATTGATGCATCGGATTTATTAAAAATCATGTTGAAATTTTTATGATCTGGGTTCATTCCTGAATCAATCATATGTTCACGATAATTTGCACCTTGACACAACACTAAACACGGTTTGGTAACAGGGGATAAAATGGTGACATCATCAAAATAGATATCAGATTTTTTGTCTTTCGTATTCAATAAAGTAAATGCCTCTTCCTTACCTTTGTTAAGAAATTCCTTAGTCGTTGCGTATGAACCTGTTAGAGGGTAGATGACATTATTATCCAATACACCCCATGCAATCGTGTCACTTTCAGTTTTCTTAAATCGAACAACATTACAAACCATAATATCTACTCCAGAAAATTTATTTATATCAGTCAAATACGCGTCTAAATCGCTTTCATCATTTTTAGTAATTTGCTTAAGGTGAGATCATCCTTTGTCGGCAAACGCTTAAAAACATTTTTGACAGTTTCCCAACGTCGATTTAATCCTTTAAATTCGTTTGTCATTTCAGGACCCCACTGATGCTGGGCAGTTCCGCTGAACAAGTGATATCCAGCTTGTTTAGTGTCCGAAAACAAATCACTATCCGCATAATGCTCAAACATGTCACCAAAAGGGTCGCGCCAATAATCAAACACTTGACTACCCAGCACATGACGACCAATTCCCCATCCATGCTTGTACTTTAAATCTGAATCCCGATGACTCATCCATTCCTTAGCAATAGCAACTTCTTCAAACGTATCCATTTCAAACGCAGAATGTGAGTGGCCAAGCTCTGGAGCAACAGCAAAACCTAAGGTATGGTGATCACTTGGGACATCACCTTTATCACAACGCATAAAAGCAACAATCGGCATATCGTCGCCCGGTAACATCTGAAAATCTGACACAATCATGCCAAACGTATCTTGATACCAATGCACCGTCTTTTTGAAGTTAGCCACACTGTATAAACTGTGCCCCAATTTTTGCACGGTTAATGGTGAAATTGGGTTTCGCATCGGCTCATTAACACGAAGTTTTTCTCCCGCGTTATTCCACTGAGCCCCTATATCTTCTTTTTTTACATCAATAAGAGGAGTTAAATTACAATTTACTTCTACGGTTAATCCATTGGGATCAATCAACGTTACGTATTTTCCTCCCATTGGTTCTGGGTGTGTCTTAATCGGCTGACCATATTCTTGCGCTAAGGTTTCTACATGAGTTTCACTAGCTTTTAACCCAATAGTCGCGACTTCTTGCGGGCCTTTCCTAATAATGATGAGGTGATGCTCTGTCGTAAGACCACGCAAATATATCGTCTCTTCCTCTCGCTTATCTAATAGCAATCCATAATCAACAAAAAATTTCGCCGCCTTTTCAATATCCGGTCGAAACAACACCATATACGCCAATCCCTCTATCTTAATAAGTGGGCTGGTTGATCGCTCCCTTACCTGGCATTGATTTTTAAGGTCATGATGTTGCTTTTCTATTTGTAGTTCCGTCATCGCTACTGTCATTTGAGCCACCTCTATATTGAATGATGCAGTTGATGTAAAATAGCATAACTGAATATTATTCATAATAGAAGAACATTCATAGATGGAATGTGCTTCTTTATTGAGCTATTCTTAGTTAAAAGGTTATAAGGGCATCAATAGGAGCTCCCCGTGAACAGTGCTGAAGCAGTAAAAAAACCCAACAGAACGTCAAGAAAGAAACAACAAACAAAAGATAAGCTATTGAAAGCTATACAAATTCTAGTATTAGAGCGAGGACTAGGTAACATCTCAATCAACGACATTACCGAACAAGCCGATGTCGGCCTTGGTACTTTTTACAATTATTTTGATTCCAAAGAGGCACTAATAGATGCTACAGCAGAGCTACTTCTTGCCCGCTACCACCAAGACGTTGATGATATTACTGAAGGTTTAGAAGATCCTGCAGAAATAATGGCCGCATCTATCATCTACACATTAAGCAAAGCAGCGGATGGTTCAGATTGGGGGAAGTTTATTTTTGAGTCTGGTGTTCCCATTGATAGTTACGCATTTAATATGCGTATTCGAGGCATGCGAGATATCCGTAACGGGTTGGAGTCGAAACGTTTTACCACCGATGAGCCTGAAATTGTCATCAGTATGTTTACTGGTTTTTCCCTCGCAATCTCTGGCGATGTCTATTTTGGCATGTTACCTAAAAGCGCCATCACTATAGCGACGGCAAAGATTCTTACTCTGCTTGGGATTGATGAGGAAGAAGCAAAAATCATTACTAACAAAAATTACAGAGAAATATCGCTCACTCAATTACCCTTATCGCTATTTGATTTAAGGGCTAACCAAATCTAACTAGCCCGTCTTTTCAGGCTAACTCTCTTCAGGTTAAGGTCACCCTTAAAACTCGCTACGATAACTCATTTCTAACATAACCATCGTCAATTCCGTATGCACATCTAAACCTGCATACGGATTGTAGATAATATTGTCCTGGCGATTATCGTTACCATTGGTACTACTTCCCGTCGGTATATCCTGCACACTTTTCCCATATCCAAGAGCGACGTCAAAAACCGATGTGACATCCATTTTATAACTGAAACCAACGCTATATAATGTCATATCACCAAAGGGTGTCATGAAATCTCGCTTATCCTCTGGAATCCCAGATCGTCTTGGCTCATAGCCAAACCGCAGCGCTAATGTATCAGAATAATCGTATTCAACACCGAGCCCCCAATTCCAGGTATCTTCATACCCTGCGGGAAAAACGATTTCATTCGCGCTAATACCTTCAATAAAAGTTCCGAGTAATGCAAGCATTTCATCGTCTTCCTCCATCGTCACCGTATTCGTTTCTATGATCGACGTTTCTGTCCATTTCACGTCAAAATTCACTTTCAAATCGGGAAGTACTCGAACACTAATACCGGTAGATATATGCTGCGCTAGCAGCATCTCCTGTGAAGCTTTGTACTCAAGCGTACGGGAATCCATACCCACGCCAAACTCACCAAGCGACTGCACTACATTCCAAACCTCATCACTAAATGTAAGTCGCAAATCACCTTCTAATTCATCTGAAGCAGAGCTTTGCCAAACTAGTCCCCAGGTGAACCATGGCGTTACATCCCACAGGAAACCTACATTCATTGTTAAAGATAACGGCTTTTCAAATTCACCCTCCATACGAATGAGTGTGGAATACGTATTAAACTTTTCACCACAGACTTCCCCGAACGTATCACCATTTGTCGCACAAATATCATTAAGTCCAGAAGCAAGGCTGGTTATCGCAGTGTTCGCAAGTCGAAAATCCAAATCTAATGCAATACCCACATAAGAAAAACCAACAGACACCCCAACGGAGAAATTTTCTGTTACTTTAAGCCCCATAGAAGGCGAAAAATACGTTAAACGTGTTGCCGCCATTTTTCGACCTGCATGACGTCCTGGGTCATCATCTTCACGAACCATTCCCATCGCAAATGGCATATACACAGCCGTTGCAAACGTCATATTGGAATCCTTCGAACTTACCGAGGCACCGCCTAAAACCCCTCCTGCTACTGGTAGCTCCGTAAAACCATAAAACGGTAAATAGGCAGCAGCACTTGATAGTTCGCTTTCAGTATTTGCAACAGGGTCGTAAATGCCCGTTTGCTCCTGGAACGCGTCAAATTCTTCGTTGGATCGAAACTCTCCAATAATACTGACATCTGCAATAAGCAACTTTGTTTCCTGAAGACGCCCCTTTAGTCGCGTAAGGCCAGCAGGGTTAAAGTGAATCGAATCAATGCCAGGAGGGTCTGCGGTTACTGCGTTACCTAATGCAAGCGCCTTAGGATTCCCTATAGAAAGGTTTTGTGCCAGCTCTGCAGACACCTGCTGACTAAAGAACAGACCGAAAGAAAGTAATACTATATCGCGTAAAACATTGAAAATAACACGCCTGCTAACATATCGCATACCAAGCCTCTCTTGTTCTTATTTTTAAAACTGAATATTCCTCATAATAGAATAGCATTCATAAGAAAAACAAGAGTTGTTTATTTATACCGCAGTGTTTTACACACAATCAGCAACATAAAGCGTCACCAAAAACCATTAACCTATTGTAATTGAAGCACTTTATAGACTTATAACAAAAACCAAATGCACTTTGGAAATTCTCTCCAATCTTTGATTCCCATTAAGCATGTATTCAGCTGCCAAACGCGCTACCATGCCTTATGTACGCACGTACACATTTTCAAAATTGAGTCATCAACGGACCCCAAGCAGGACATCATCATGACCGAGAAACGCTTCCAGTCTTTCAGTGAGTTTTACCCTTATTACCTTAACGAACACAGTGATGCCACCTGTCGCACTCTTCATTACATAGGTTCACTATTGGTATTAAGCGTACTATTCTGGGCAGTCGTAACTGGAATTTGGAGCTTACTAATTACACTCCCTATTATTGGTTATGGGTTCGCCTGGGTGGGACACTTTGGTTTCGAGCACAATAAGCCCGCAACATTTCAATATCCTTTCTATAGCCTTATGGGCGACTGGGTAATGTTGAAAGATTTCTTAACGGGCAATATTGACCAAAAATTACAAGACGCTCAGGCTTCTCATTAAGCATTAACGAAAAGTACACGGGCATACAGAATAGGACATCCGTCCAAAATCCGCCCTCTATGGTCATTGCCTGGACGTGCTTGAGATTGCTACTCTGAACTCATTGAAACACCTCCAACAACAGCGCGAGCGATGTTATGAAAATTACGTTAAACGAAGAATGGTCTGAATTACTCGAACAATATAAAGATGATCATCAAGACAGCCGTAATCAGCTTTGTCATAGTATTGGCATCCCTATGATCGCGGCATCCTTACCGCTTGGTGCAACGGTAGTGGGTTTACCTTTAGCAATTCCTTTATTTGGTGTGGGTTGGGGTTTTCAATTTGCCGGACATTTATTCGAAGGGAAAAAACCCTCTTTTGTTGATGACAAACGGCAGTTGCTTATTGGTGCTGCTTGGTGGACGCAAAAAATTGGTTTAAACCTGGTTGAAAGCGCTGAATAAAGCGCTTTCTTTTCTCCTTTATCTCAAGAATATTGGCATATATATTTAAACTACCTCTGTAAACAGCCCCTTTTAATCATTCTATTTAAAAGCACGCACCATCAACATATAGACTCTATACTGAACCTATTACACCCAACCTCTCTCCCTAAGTAGTTTCAGGCTCTTAACATGCAACGTTATTTTATAGTCTCGGTGTTAATGCTGTTTTTCTCTTCAACAAATCCTATTTATGCAAGTGAGACATTGGTATTTGGTTTATATGCCAATGAAAAACCTTCAACCATCATCAAAAAATTCCGTCCTATTCTCCAACAATTAGAGGTGGACCTGACCCACATAATGGGCAGAGAGATATCCATTGAAACAGACATTGCTCCTAGCTATGAACAAGGTATTAATCGCTTAACCAGCGGTCTAGTTGATTTCGCTCGGTTTGGCCCAGCCTCTTATATAAAAGCCAAAGACATTGAGCCAAAAATACAAATCATTGCGGTAGAAAGCAATAATGGTAACCGTCATTTTAAAGGGGTTATATGCACGCAACCTGATAGTTTTAATACACTAGCCAATATTCGTGGACATTCATTTGCTTTTGGTGGTAAAAGCTCAACCGTTGGCAGATATTTAAGCCAACATATACTGTTAAAAAATAATATATACGCCAGCAATCTCAGTAGTTTTGATTACTTGTCCCGCCACGACAAGGTAGGTATTGCGGTCAGCAAAGGCCTGTACGACGCTGGCGCATTAAAATTTAGCACCTATCAATCATTAATTCAAAAAGGCTATAAACTTAAAGCCATTTATTATTTCGATGTACCCACAAAACCCTGGATAATACGCGAGGGTTTAGACAAAGATACTGCCGATGCCCTTCAAACATCCCTTTTATCATTTAACAATAAAGATGCTCTGCGTATCTTAAAGAAGTCGGGGTTCCTCATGCCAAAGAAAGATCAATTTAACGTTATTGGCGACGCTATTGCTCATAGTGCAGATTTTTTTAGCAAATGACCCCAACTTTTTCAGAGCAAGAAGATCGTTTCATCCTCCGAAGAATATGGGGGAGATTCTTCGGGATCATACTCTCCTGCATATTTACCATCATGCTTTTGACTTTTTTCTCTCTACAAAAAATGCATAGCTATTATGATGCCCGCATCAACTCTGAACGTGATCGAGTGACCTTCCAAGTTATTCGGTCTCAGATTTTGGACCAATTGATCATAGAGGATAATATCGGGCTTGAATTCTCTATTATGGAATTACTAAATGGAATAGATAGCATTCATTCGCTAAAAATCTACAATGAAAAGGGCGTCATTCTCGCTCAAGCAGTTCAGGAGGCACGAGATGGACAACTTAACATTGTACGCATAAGCAAAGACATAACACTACAGGGTGAAACCTTCGGAAAAATATCATTCGAAAAAAATAGCGTAGATGATATTACTCATGACATACATGCCTTAATCGATTTCTTATGGCTATACGCTGGATTATTTCTCGCTGTTTTTCTTATTACCGCTTATTCGTTTTACCATTTCACCAAAAAGGTTTTTTTAAACGCTCACTACCTTTCATATCATGACCCACTAACAGGTCTTGCCAATAGGCGTATGTTTTTCGATTATGCAGAAAAAGAACGAGCTCATGCCTACCGAGAAAAGCATGAGTTAGGAATATTGATGATTGACGTCGATAATTTCAAAGCGTTCAATGACCATTATGGCCACCCTCAAGGGGATACCTGTTTAACATCTATTGCATCTGCACTCAAAAACGCAGTAAACCGTTCGAATGATATTGTTGCTAGAGTTGGGGGCGAAGAGTTTGCCATATTGGTATCAGGCACCACGTTAGATATTAAATGTATATCTGAGCGGTGTAGTAACGCCGTTAAATCTCTTGCTATTCGTCACGCTCCTAGCAGCAATAATAACAACCCAACCATTACCATCAGTATTGGTTATGTCAAATTCGACCCTCTACCAGGCACACGAATAGACGATCAACTCGCAAGTGCTGACAAGGCGCTATACCAAGCTAAACGTTCGGGAAGAGACTGTATTGTTGCATTCACATCAACATCGGAAAAATCCAAAATAACGGCTATCAAATAATATTACAATATTCTGCTAATCCTTTTTATCAATCGTAATTTCAAGCGTCTTCGTACTACCTGCAAACCATTTTTGTACATATAGCGAGCCAACAATAGGTGGCTTTCCCTCTCCTGGAACTTCTTTATAGCGTACGCTATTTTTCGTTTCTTTTTCTATTTCAAACTTCACAACTGTCTTTGACATGATAATCCTTGGTGAATTCATTCATCTTTTGTTATTGGGAGTACAATCAACCTTCTGCTAAAAAGCCACCCGTCTGATGTGCCCATAATTGCGCATATATGCCGCCCGACGCAACCAACTCTTCATGAGTTCCTTGCTCTACAATCTGCCCCTCATCAAGCACAATAAGCCGATCCATTGCAGCAATTGTTGATAACCGGTGTGCTATGGCAATCACCGTTTTATCTTTCATTAAGTGCGATAAGTTTTCTTGGATCGCCGCTTCAACTTCTGAATCCAATGCGGAAGTTGCCTCATCTAGCAATAAGATTGGTGCATTCTTTAACAGTACTCGCGCCACAGCAATACGCTGACGTTGCCCGCCAGACAGCTTAACACCTCGCTCCCCCACTTTTGCGTTATAACCAACATTACCCTGTAAATCAGTGAGCCCATGAATAAAGGTGTTTGCTTGAGCCTGTTCACAAGCTTCGATTAACTGCTCTTCTGTAGCATCAGGATGTCCGTACAACACATTCTCCCGAACGGTACGATGCAACAACGCAGTATCTTGCGTTACCATACCTATTTGTGCGCGCAAACTATCCTGACTAACATGACGAATATCTTGACCATCTATCTCAATCTTTCCATCCGCCAAGTCATAAAAACGCATCAATAAATTTACCAGCGTTGATTTCCCTGCACCTGAACGACCCACCAAACCAATTTTTTCACCTGGCGCTATCTGTAAATCAAGATCATCAATCACACCACTGGGTTTTCCATAATGGAACCCTATATGGTTAAAATGAATTGCACCCGAAGTAACCTTAAGCTGCTTTGCATTGCTATCATCAACAACATCCAGTGGCTTTGATAAAGTACTCATACCATCAACCACTGTACCCATATTTTCAAACAAAGCGCTGACTTCCCACATAATCCATTGGGACATCCCGTTCAGTCGTAGCGCCAAACTTACCGCAATTGCAATGGCACCAACGGTAATTGCATCGCCCATCCACAAACTGATCGACAATGCAGCCACACAGAAAACAATGGCATAATTAATCATATGTACCGATAAATTCAACCCTGTAGCCAAACGCATCTGTTGATAAACCGTATCTAAAAAACCACTCATGCCCTCTTTTGCATAATCCGATTCACGCTGGCTATGTGAAAACAATTTCACCGTGGCAATATTGGTGTAACTGTCAACAATTCTTCCCGTCATTTCTGATCGAGCATCCGCTTGTTTTGAGGCGATACGTTTTAACTTAGGAATAAAATACAGCTGTATCAAAATATACAACACAAGCCATACCCCTAATGGAAACATTAATCGTGCATCTGCAGTAGCGACAACAAATAACATGGCGCCGAAATAAACAACAACAAACACCATCACATCCAGTAGCTTAATCACTGTTTCTCGTACTGCTAATGACGTTTGCATCACCTTAGTCGCAATACGGCCAGCAAAGTCATCTTGATAAAATGCCATACTTTGTCGCAATAGATAACGATGTGCCGACCAGCGAATCGACATCGGGAAATTACCTAATAATGCCTGATGAATAATCGCCGCATGCAACAATGTTAGTACAGGCATAACCACCAGCAACAAACACCCCATCCATAGCAACGTTCCAAATTCATCCGCTAAAAATGTATCCTTATTTTTTGTTATCAGCCAGTCTACTAACTGCCCCATAAAACCAAATAAAGAAACCTCCAGAATTGCCAACGATGCGGTTAACACAGACATAAGTAACAAGGGAATTTCCATACCCCGCGTATAATGCCGACAAAATGCAAATAAAGACGAAGGGGGTTGCTCAGGCGCTTCCGCCGGAAATGCTTTAATAAGCCGCTCAAAAAAACCTAACATACCTGTTTAACCTTATTATAAAACCATGCTGTAAATATAAGTATAAAACTGCCTAATAAAGCCTAATCAATACTCGTTAACATTTCGATATGTGGGATTCCGTCTTCATCATATCCCTCACCCACTTGGGTAAAACCAAATTCGCTATAGAACTTTCGCAAATGCGCTTGCGCAGAAATCCGTACTGCCTGTTGGTAAAATTGTTCACTGATTTTTTCCATCGCCTGTACCATTATGGCCTTGCCAAGCCCACACCTACGATGGCTTATCTGAGTTAACACCCGCCCAATGGAAGGTTCCGAATATTTACACCCCGGATCAACAACCCGCAAGTATGCGACAGCAACAAGCCCACCTTTCTTGCCAACAGCATCATCGCTATCCTGACCTTCCACCCATCCAATCAAATGCCAAGCCTTTAAATCTAGCTCATCGGCATCCAAGTAAGGGCAATTTTGCTCTACGACAAAAACAGCCTGTCGTAAACTCACAATATGATGCCATTGTTTTGTTGAAAGAGCCTCTATTCTTGACCATTGCCACTGTATGTTTACTGCCACGCACACCTCACAAATACCTCTCAACCACCTAACAATACGGCCTGATTCACCTTAAACCTCAAACACCAACTTACCGTATTTTCCCCGCTTCCTTAACATTATTAGGATGTTTATTTTAACCACGCTTAAATGCAACATATATTGCAAAATTATTGCATATATGGGGAAGTTGGCGCAAAATTCATATTGAGAGTAAAAAGCAGGTAACAATAGACAGGCGATCGAGAAATGATCGCGGTAGCGGAGACTCTACGGGGTAAATACGCGGTGATCATAACACATTCGCAGTAGCAGCTAAGCCAATCGCTTCGCTATTTAGGCTCTAGAAACATTTCATAACAAAACGTCCGCTTCTCAAGCAGAAGTCATCAACAGGATTAACAATGACCATCACCAAAACCACAAAAAGCGTACAAGCAGGCTCTCGCAGCAAATCACGCAGAGGCCGCAACCCTTCGATTGACATGGCTAAAATCGAGAATGCAGTACGTGAAATCGGCGGTAATCAAGCAGATTTATCAATGAAAGAAGTGGCTGACTTTTTGGGAGTTAACGTCACAACGTTATATCGCCATATTGGCGGTATTGATGGTTTACGTCGAATTCGCGCGTCTTTATCACGCAATGACCTGGAAATACTGCCCTCTGCTGAAGGCCATACTTGGCAATCTTGGTTGCGAGTAGTAAGTGAATACTATCGTAGCGCTCTGATCCAACACCCTGACTTACTTGATTTTGTTCAAGCAGCCCTTGACCCTGACTTTGAAACCCTTGAGCAAGAAGCCAGCATTCTTGTGTCTTTTGGATTTGAACCCCGAGCCGCATTGCTTGCCCACAGCTTTCTCATCACCACCATCACAGGCTACGTACATCAAGAGCTACAAACACTAGAGGAAACCAGCACCGGTTACACCCCATACTACGCTCGTCTCTTCCAAAACCTTGATGCTCACCCAGACCGTCTTCCAACCCTTCGCAGCGTTAACCTTAGCCAGCGAGACCTGGATAGAGACCTTAATTTTAAGGCAGTTATTCATTACGCAATTACTGGCATCTCTTGCCAACCCGGCTCACCGGAAACTAAATCTGATCAATAAAATACACTACACATCTTAACAATCGACTCGACCCTAAAACCGATTATTAAGATGTGCTGATAAGGTGTGCTAATATAGCGGCCATTATCAACACCATCCCTTTTCATTTTATAAGTTTGACTCATGGCAAGCACAGCTAAAACAACCGCATTATCAAAAGAACGCATCATCAAAGCCGCGTATCAATTGGCAAAGAAAGACCCCATCAATGCCCTAAGTATGCGAAAAATCGCCACAAAGCTTAAAGTTACACCCATGGCGATTTACAAATATTTTGATGACAAAAACGAGCTAACCGCTGCCGTCATTGATACACACTTGAAAAAAAGCAACCTTATCCCGACGGGTATTGATGCTGACGAAAATTGGCGTGAATGGGTTAAAGCTTCCTTTTTACGCATGTGGGACGCATACGACAGTGCCCCCGGCATGATTCAATACATGAGTAACGCCACCAGCTTTGGCCCCGCAGTATTAGACTGGCAAAATGAAGTGCTTAAGGTGCTAATTACAACAGGCCTAACCCCAAAACAAGCACTCACCGCCCACGCGGCAATGTCAGAACTAGCAACAGGCAGCACTATTTTAGTACCCATTAGAAAGCAAGGGGTTCAAAAAGTCTTCCCGACCATCTGGAAAGACCTTTCTGAAGGTCGCACACCCAACTTAGAAGACCTCGGTGATAATATCCCTATGGTTGAATACCCTTGGTTATTAATGTGCGGACAAGCAATGATGGAAGATATGAACGATAGCCGGGCAGCGTTTTCAAGCGAGCTAGATCTTGTATTAGATAGCTTAGATGCCCAAATCACTGCAAAAAAACAAACCAGCTAAAACGGCCCCCTCGCGTCGAGACACATCAACCCTCAAATATTACATACTCAATAAACAGACAAAAAAAAGGGCCTGGAAGCTACCCAATGAACGCAACCAGGCCCTTATAAATAAGCGATCAACTCGCTCTAGAAACTTTCCCTTTCGACACCGTACCTGGCGCAACACCCGCTGCAACTTGCAACTCATGTAACGCACGTTTTACTAACTCCGTGAACTGCCCTACATCCTTCACCAAATCACTATCCACATGAAACGCAAAACCAACACAATCTTGATAACTCGCTAACGATATATTTAACCCCACCGCTTCCATAATAGGACCGAGTGGATATAACGTATTGATTTTTGCTCCACCAAAATACAACGCTTCTCTTGGCCCAGGCACATTAGAAATAATCGTATTATGCACGGGGGCCAATACGTCAGCCAAACCAGAAGACGAATACATACGTACCGCTAAATTAAATGCCGCTGGAGCATTCACTTCAGCCCAATTTTGCAGCAGATCTGCCCCTACCGCATCATGCGCCTCTTTTGCACCTTTGGTTTCTTTTTGGATCAACGCCAATCGCTCTAAGGGATCAGCCACATGAGTCGCTAACGTTGCCCACATTCCAGAAACCTGGTTATTAGTTTCTGTTTTTTTACTGTCTTTTCGAACCGAAATCGGCACCATAGAAACCAATGATTTTTCAGGCAAATCATCATTGGCTAGAAGATACTCTCGTAACGCCCCTCCACAGATACCCAACACAACATCATTCACCGTTGAACCCGTCGCATTCTTTACAGCCTTGATATCTGCTAAAGACACTTCGGCAAACGCCACATCGCGATTTGAACCAATAGTTTTATTAAAGTGGGTTCGCGGCGCATTCAGCGGTCCGGACCTATCAGGAGCGACGTCTTTTAACCGTCGCCTGACCAACGCAGCCCCACCTTCAAATGTCTCGCCACACAACTTCAATAGCCGCCCAGGACCTCCAAGGCGCGAACGCAATGCTTCTGATAACAACGCCTTACGTTCAGGTATCGACTCACCTTTCGCCCGTAAGTTAACCGGGGTGATGGACGTTACTGCATTCTTATCAAACAAAGTTCCCATCAAGTCAGTTCCTGACACCCCATCTACCACGGAATGATGGATTTTCATCAACAAGGCAAACTGTCCATCTTCCAAACCTTCTAACACCCACAATTCCCACAAAGGGCGCGAACGGTCTAGGGGACGACTCATAATCCGACCAATCTTACGTCCCAAATCCCTACGAGAAGCATTTTCCGGCAAGGTAAACTGATGAACATGATCCGTGATATTAAACGCCGGATCATCCACCCATAACGGATGATGAAGGTTAAACGGTATCTCCACCAACCGACGCCGAAACGCTGGCTCTATCTGCGTACGAGAATCAATGAGGTCATATATTCGCCGAAACGAATACCCACCTGGCATATCTTTCGCGTCACACACCGCTATAAAAGCAACATGCATTAACATGGTATCGGTTTCTAAATATAAAAAGGACGCATCTAACCCTGAAAGTCGTTCCATGAGGCGCTTACCTATATTTTGTTGGCTATTTTTATGTTGGTTATGCGACGAATATGGTCATTCTAAAGAGAACAATACTCCGGCGCATGATCAAAATGGACTATACGTATACAATGTATAGCAAATAAATCCATAAGTATACGACGTATACTCAAATATATAAAAAACAGAAAATACTCTTGGTAGGTTTACCTAAGGTTTCTGAATAACTGATTCAACTATCACCTCATAGGCCCCTTCGAGCCGAAGCTCCTCCATTGCCTTATTAAACTCGTCAATCAACCCTTTTTGCCGTAAAGTTTTCGAAAAGACCAAGTACCCTGCATTAACGCTGACAGGTATATCTAACTGCTCAACCAAGCCATCAAACCCCTGTTGAGCGATAATTCTCCGCGCAGCAAGCTCATCCACAATAAAACAATCCGTTCGCTCACCAATTAACTTTCGAAAATTGGCGAGATTATTTTTAACCGAATCATCCGCCTCAAACAATTCTGCCTTTCTCGCAGAATCAATGACATCCCCGTAGCTCCAGCCAAAATTCAACCCAACCTTTTTCCCTTTCAAATCAGTTATATTGGAAAAATCAAAGCTGCGGCCTTTTTTTACATACAATACCAGCCTCTCTTCATACAACGGATCGGAGTAATCATAGATAGTTAGCCGTTCTTGATTCTTATAAATCCCCGCGACACCTCCCAGCCCAGATTCTCCAAATCGCAACGCTCGCTTCCAGGGTAATGCGCTAATCGAGGTATCGCGACCAATCCTGGTAAAAATGGCGGCAACAACATCAGGATACAACCCCATTGCTACGTCATTGCTGTCATACATATAAGGGGGATATGCCTCATCCACAGAAACCCTCACTGGATCTGCGTAAACTGAGGATATCAACAACGTTATGACAAGCAGTACGAGCGTCACCTGCAACAGGCTCCGCAACACATCCCACACCATAACCAAACAATTACCCATAGATTCCTTTAACCTACACTGTTTAACCGCTCACACTAAACTATAAGCATAGCGCTTAATAAAAAAGAGACCAAGATTACACTAGCCAAGCATCGTCCCCTCAAGCTACCATCAATTCTGTAGATTCATCCGTTATAAAGGACAACAATGAAATCAAATATCAGGTTCACCTTAACAATTTACCTTATACTATTCAGTCTGTTAGGGTTTTCCAGCACTAGCTATTCCCAAGATAAGATAGGTAACGCTGACCTTTGGCCAGAAAAATTACAGTCACTATATCGTGATGTCATGAACTCCCAACAAGCTTTGCAACAACAATACCCTGACGCAAAAGTCCCTGCAGAACTACAAAGCTGGCTCCAGCGCTTCACTAATGACCCATTTTCAGACACCCAATCATTACAAGGCCTTAATCAAGTCGGCGAGCAACTTGCAAAGAAATACAACAGTTCTCAACTCAACCAAACACCTGCAAACCAACAACAATTCGATCAATTTATGAATGTAGTACGAGACATATCCAGCGGATTAACCAACAGTATTTCGGGTAACAATAATCAGACGACAATATCGTTGGACAGTCTCAGCAAAGTTCATAACACCAATCAAGAATGGATTGATGCCAAAGGAAAAGAATTAGCGGCCCTGTATCAAAAATTTAATATTGAAGGTGCACTGGTAAACCTAAAGAGCACATTGCAAGAACTGCAGCAATCTCAACTAGAGCAAAATAAGAAATAGGAATTAATTAATAGCCAAACTATCTAACGATAAAGCCCTCCAAACTTGAAGTAGTCAATCTGCCTACCTATAATTATTAGCGTCAATCCCGTCATTTTTATAAATGCATTGCGCCATTTATTGGATAGGAATCAACACTAATGAATAAAAAAATCTGTTATCTTCTGGGCATTACCATCGCAATTTCTTCAACTTCCATCATGGCATACAGCGACGCCGAAATTGAAAAACGCTTTCAGTACTATGAGGAAAAAATCCAAGCACTAGAAAAAAAGATAAAATCTGGCGTCGTCGATAAAAAATTAAAAAAACAGGTCAAACGTAATAAGAAAAAAGTGTCACGTATGGCCGATGCACTGTCAGCAGAAAAAGAACGCGTTCAAATAAATGGATTTATGACCGTAGGTGCTGCCAAAGCTGATGACGAGCTGGGTACAGGTTATATCTTTAATGATCGTATCAACTTCAGAGGGGACTCTAAACTTGGTATGCAATTTGATTACAAACTCAGCGAGACTACCAGCGCTACGGTACAATTGGTTGCTCGCTCAAGAAGTGAAGATACTTGGAGAGTTGATGCTGAGTGGGCTTATATAAGCCACGATATTACCGACTGGGCCTCCACTCGAGTGGGGCGATTAAGAATTCCATTTTATCTTTATTCTGAAAGCCTGGATGTCGGGCTATCATACCCCTGGGTAAGACCCCCTATTGATTTATACACCACATTGATCACTTCATTTGATGGTATCGATTTTGTATTTAAAGCCAACACTGGGCCTATTAATCACCGCATGCAGATATGGGCGGCTGCGCAGAGAGGGGCTGACAATGGCAACTTACAGCAGATCGACATTTATGACTCTTACGGAATTAATATCACGTCTAACTGGAATGCAATTACTGCCCGTCTAGCAACAACAAAAATAAAGCTTGAGGGGACCCAAACACTTGAGTTTACAGATATAATACCTTTTGCGAATTTACCCGCTATTGCTGCAGCAACCGGCGCCTCTTCCGTCAATTGCATCACACCATACATCCTTGACCCGACCCAGTCGACATGCAGCCAATGGGGTCTGGGTTTTGATATCCTAGACACCATCCACTACCACTCTGCTGCACTGCAATACGATGACGGCAATTTATTATTGCTCTATGAAGGTGCTGTCCTAAAAATCAGCGAAGACACCGTCTTCGGGGACGATCGATCCAACTCTTTTACCGCCGCTTATCGAGTGGCTTCTTGGACTCCCTACGCTACAATGGGTCGCTCAAAATCAGAAGCCTCAGCTGTTGGACCACAAACCAAACGTAAATCACGATCCTTTGGTCTTCGTTATAGCTTAAACGATAGTACTGCAGTTACTGTTGAATGGAATCATTTTTATGACATGCAAGGATCAGGGGGATTTAATGCTAGCGCTATAGGCGCCGGTGACACCGACCTAGATGACACCAATGTCTATTCCATTGTCGTTGACGCTGTATTTTAAGAGGAACAACCCATGAAAACATCTACTATTACACACATGTTAACTGTTGGTGTTGCGTTCTTTACATTGTCAACATTGGCAGAAGTGAAAGTGATTGGCCACAACAGCATAAAGGAGAAAAACCTCAATCAAGAAACAGTCACCAAGTTATATTTGGGCAAACAAGATAAGTTCCCTAGCGGAAAAAAAGCAATCGTTATTGATCAAGAGCCTGGTGAAGATATTCGGGATGAATTTTACACCAAAGTGGTAAACAAAAACTCGGCTCAACTAAAGTCGTATTGGTCACGCCTTATTTTTACCGGCCAAGGATTACCTCCCAAACGTGTCTTAGATGACGATGAAGTACTAGAGCTTATTACCGACAACCCAAATCTAGTTGGTTATGTGAGCGGGGAAGCCGATGTATCAGGTGTCAAAGTTTTATTCAGCATGCCTTAATATGTGATGTCGCCCAGGTGATGCTTGCCACTTTACATGACAAGCATCACCAAAAAAATCATTTAAAAGGCACCACCACCCCGTTTACTTCAACCTTATTCATGCCAACTTCACCTTCTGTAGCATCGCTTTCAAAAACAACATATTGATTTCGGCCAGATTTTTTGGCTTTATACAAAGCCTTATCAGCTCGCGCCAACAATACAGTGTTATCCGAACGATCAAAATTTGCATCCAATTGATTGGTGCAATAAATCCCCATACAAATCGTCACCCGATCCGAAACCGAACTGTGCGGATAATCGACATTGGCACTATAAAGGTCTTTTTGAATATTCTTTGCGACATTAACCGCACCTTCAATATTGGTGTTCGGCAACAATATAACAAACTCCTCACCACCATAACGCGCCACCATATCACCAGGACGCAACAACTGGCCTTTTAGCGCTTGAGCAACCACACGCAGACAATCATCTCCCGCCAAATGCCCATAGTGATCGTTAAAGCCTTTAAACTCATCAACGTCAATCATCAAGACACTTAATGGTGTCATTTCTCTCAGTGTACGACGCCATTCCACTTCAAATTGACTATCAAAACCTCTACGATTCACCACGGAGGTCAAACCGTCCATACAGCTGAGCAATTGCAACTCTTCATTGGCTCTAGCCAAGTTTTTATTACTCTCTGCTAACTGCTCTTGCATCTGAGCAATGCGTGACATCGCTTGAATCTTAGCTTTTAACACTGCCGGCTTTACAGGCTTAGAAAGATAATCGTCACCACCGGCCTCTATACCAATCGTCAAATAGGTATCGGCGGTATTTGCACTTAAGAAAATAATGGGTACCCATAAGTCTGGTGATGCTTTTCGAATTAATTGTGTCGCTTCAAATCCGTTAATACCAGGCATCTCAACATCCATCAGAATCAGGTCATACTGCCCCTCATTAAATAAGCTGACGGCCTCTTCACCACTTTCCGCATGAACCGTGTCATGCCCCATGCTAGTAATGATTCGACAAACAATCATGCTAGCCGATTTATTATCTTCAACGACAAGTACTTTCATAGTAAAAAATTATTACTCTTAATATATAAATAGACATAAACGAGAAAGGTTACTCTATTAAAGCCCAAACTACGCCTGTCAACCAGCCTAACAGTACAAGGTGCCCATTTTCAATACAAATTAGTTAATTCCGTACTTTTACGTTTGTTCAATCCAAAGTATCCACGACCTTCTTCATTACGAATATACTTAGCTCCCTCTCTAGCCAGCGGTTGTATTCCAACAGTGACACCAATGCTTTCATTAAGTCATCAAATACTTTCGAATATGCATCCTTAAAAAAACTTCCGGTTATAGCAATCCAACCAGTGAGATCTAAATTGCATATAAAATAAAGGCAATGATTGAGAAAGGACTTCAAAAAAATTCTGTAGGCATTTTGAAATATCAAAGTACGCGCTGTGTTTGTAGAACGTCTTTCAGATATCGCAAAAGATCGCATCCCTGCGTGCTCGACTGCGGCTTTCATGCCACAGATGTTTCTGAAAGGAGTTCTACAAACACTGCACTCATTGCGTAATTTAGGCTACATCGTTCTTAACTAGTAAACTTCAAATAATCCAGCTGCGCCCATTCCACCACCAATACACATGGTAACAACAACATACTTTTCACCACGTCGCTTTCCTTCTAACAATGCATGGCCCACCATTCGCGCTCCACTCATTCCAAAAGGGTGACCAATAGAGATTGCACCGCCATTTACATTTAGGCGTTCGTTATCTATTCCCAGCGTATCTCGACAATAAATCACTTGTGATGCAAAGGCTTCGTTTAGTTCCCAGACACCAATATCATTGATTGTTAATCCGTGACGCTTTAACAATTTTGGTATGGCAAATACGGGACCAATCCCCATTTCATCCGCTTTACATCCTGCAACAGCAACGCCTCGGTAAGCTCCTAATGGCGTTAACCCAAGATCTTTTGCCATTTGGCTATCCATCAGCAAAGATGCCGATGCGCCATCAGAAAGTTGCGAGGCGTTCCCTGCGGTAATGAACTTCCCTTCTTTTACCCAGTGGCCATCTTTCCATACAGGATTAAGACCATTAAGGCTTTCGATCGTTGTCGTTGGTCGATTACACTCATCTGTATCGATGGTAACTTCTTGATACGTTGTTTCTTTGGTTTCTTTATTAAAGATCGCTTTTGTTGTTGTCATCGCAACAATCTCATCGTTAAAGATTCCGGCTTCTTGTGCTGCGGCGGTTCGCATTTGACTTTGTAGTGAGTATTCGTCTTGTGCTTGTCGTGAGATATTGTATCGCTCTGATACTATTTCTGCAGTTTCGATCATTGGGATGTAGGCATCCGGATCGATTGCACGTACGGCTTTGGATACCGAGCGATAAGTGTTTTTATGTTTGTTTTGTACGAGAGATATGGACTCTACTCCGCCAGCAACTGCGACGTCGTATTCATTACACATGATACTTTTGGCAGCGGTGGCGATACTCATTAGACCTGATGAACATTGACGCTCAATGGCCATGCCTGCTGTTGTTTCAGGTAGGCCACCGGCGATGCCGCATAGGCGACCGAGGTTGTAGGCTTGAGTGCCTTGTTGAGCTGCGGCACCAAAGATACAATCATCGACTAGTGCTGGGTCTATTCCGGCTTTTTCGATAACTGATTTTACAACGTGGCCGCCCAGTGCAGGGGCTTCGGTGTCATTGAATGCGCCTCGGAATGATTTACCTAGGGCGGTTCTTGCTGTTGATACTATTACGGCTTCACGCATGGTGCAGTCCTCTATTTTTGTGTTCTTATATTCGATTATGTGTTACTTGAAACGTTTTATTCTGGATAATAACGAGAGATCGTATCAACAACACACCCAGGTCTATCACTACCTTCAATTTCTACGGTGACACGGATTGTTGCTTGTACGCCACCTTTTACATGTTCAACTTGAGTGAGTTCACCAACACCACGTACCCGTGAGTTAACTTTTACGGCAGATGGGAAACGTATTTTTTCACAGCCGTAGTTAACACCCATGCTAATACCTTGTACGTCGACTATTTCAGGTAAAAACATATTCACTAGAGATAGTGTTAAGTATCCGTGTGCGATGGTTGTTCCGAAGGAGCCTTCTTTGGCTTTTACAGGATCAACGTGTATCCATTGATGATCTCCCGTTGCATCTGCGAATAAATTAATTCGATCTTGATCGATGGTTAGCCATTCGCTTTCGCCGAGACGAGTTCCTACCGCAGCTTCTAGGTCGAGAGGGGTTTTAAATATTGTTGTCATAATCGTTTTCCCGTTTTCTTTCGATTAGCCGCGCTGGCTTGAGCAAGAAATAGTTTCACCCGTAAGATAACTGGAGTAGTCAGACGCTAGGAATACCATGATATTGGCAACTTCCCATACTTCTGCTCCACGTCCGTAGGCTTCTTTGCCTTCAAGCTCTGCAAGTAATTCTGCAGGACAAGATTTTTTCAACATGGGGTGAACGGCAAGTGATGGGGATACGGCATTGATGCGCACACCAAACTCTGCGGCTTCCAATGCGGCGCAGCGGGTTAATGCCATAACACCGGCTTTTGCTGCGGCATAGTGGGATTGCTCTTTCTGTGCACGCCATCCAAGTACCGATGCGTTGTTTACAATAACGCCGCCATTACCACGGGCTTTCATGACACGCATCATGTAGCGTGTCATTCGCATGGTGCCGTTAAGCGTGACGTCGATGACTTTCATCCATTCGTCGTCTTCCATGTCGATAAGATGTTTTGATGTTCCAAGTCCTGCGTTGTTGATAAGAACATCCACACCGCCCAACTTGTCTTCAGCAAAATCCACTAAAGCACGAACGTCTTCTTCAACAGCGACGTTACATATTTTACCGAATACATTTTCCAAACCTGTTTCTTCTTTTAACTTTGCAACAGATGCATCTAAACGCCCTTCATGAATATCACTAATCACGATACCACGACAGCCTTCTTCCACTGCGCGTGTTGCCGCTGAAAAACCAATGCCCGCTCCTGCTGCTGCGGTAATCAGTACCGAACGGTCTTTTAGCAATCCGTGTCCACCAACATATGTAGGGTTATGAATATCCATGTTTCTCTCTCTTAAAATAGCGTAAACATCTAACAATTACATTGCACTTAAAATCTTGCTATGAGTGCGATGTTCGAAATCCCCTTTCAGAAACGTCTGCGGCACGGACGCCGCAGTCGAGCACGCATGGATGCGATCTTTTGCGATTTCTGAAAGGGGGTTTCGAACATCGCACGTTTCCAAACAACTGCTAACTTTTAACTAAGTATTATTTATGCTTTTACCTTTGGTTCTTTCGGCATTCCCAACCCACGCTCAGCAATAATATTTCGCTGGATCTCATTCGTACCACCATAAATCGTATCGGAGCGAACAAACAAATACATCGACTGTAAACGTGTTAACGCATAGTCACCATTGTCCAAAATCTGACTCTCAGGCCCCATCACGTCCATGGCTAATTCACCCATATCACGATGCCAGGTTGCCCAGAACAATTTGTATATCAATGCTTCTTTTTGTAATCCGCCATCACTACCACCCTGAGCTGACAACATACGCATCGAGTTGTAACGCATGATCTTGAGTTCAGTGTGCGCCTTCGCAATACGTTGGCGGATAATTGGATCTTTATTCGCACCATTGTCTTTTGCAATGCGAATAATTTCATTCAATTCATTTTGAAATTGCATTTGCTGACCAAGGGTAGAAACACCTCGCTCAAACCCAAGCAACCCCATGGCAACCTTCCAGCCTTCTCCTGGTGCTCCGACAATATCATCGGCTTCACATTCAGCATCATCAAAGAACACTTCATTAAATTCACTGGTGCCAGTAATTTGTTGGATAGGTCGAACGTCAACACCTGGTTGATCCATTTTTATCAAAAAGAAACCCAAACCTTTATGAGCAACAGAGCCTGGGTCTGTTCTAGCAATCACAAAACAATAGTCCGCTTCTTGTGCCAATGATGTCCAGACCTTCTGGCCGTTAATAATCCACTTGCCGGTTTCTTCATTCAACCGTGCTTTGGTTTTAACGTTAGCTAAATCAGATCCTGCGCTAGGCTCTGAATAACCTTGGCACCATAATTCTTTACCCGCAACAATGCCAGGTAGGTATTTCTTCTTTTGCTCTTCAGTTCCAAACGCAATAATCGTTGGCCCAGCAAGACCTTCACCAATATGTCCAACGTGCCCCGGGGCTCCGGCTCGCGCGTACTCTTCATTAAAGATAACCTGCTGTTCAATAGAGCAGCCTCGACCACCGTGTTCTTTTGGCCAGCCAACACAAGTCCAACCACCTTCGGCAAGTTTTTGTTCCCATTTTTTACGCTCTTCCGGGAACATGTGTTCATCACCGGGTCCACCACGAAACCGTAGCTGCTCAAATTCTCCAGTGAGGTTTTCTTCTAACCATGTAGCTACTTCATTGCGAAACAATTCGTCTTCGGCGCTGAAATTTAGTTTCATAATACTGTCCTCTTACCCTTTTCTTTCAGCTGCGAATTAATCTAATAACATGCTTGCAAGTCGTTCACGGTGATAACTTCCGTTCCCTAAGAAGTGCTCTGAGGCTTTTGCTCTCTTAAAATAAAGGTGTATGTCATATTCCCAGGTAAAACCAACACCGCCATGCATTTGAATCGCATCACCGGCATTTTTGAAGTAAGCGTCAGAGCAGTAAGATTTTGCAATACTTGCAGCCTCCGGTAATTCTTCGGAGAAGTCCCCGACTCGGTTTCCGATAGCGGCTGTTGCAAATGCATCTTGGGCAACACAGGCAGCATAATAAACGCCTGACCGTGCTACTTCGACTCGGGTCATCATATCGGCTGCTTTATGTTTAATCGCCTGAAATCCAGCAATAGGGCGATTAAATTGCTTTCGCTCTTTAGTGTATTCAACCGTTAAGTCCATCACCTGTTGAGCACCCCCCATTTGCTCTGCAGCGAGAGCAACAGTCGCTAAATCAATAACCGTAGAGAGCACTGACCAAGCGTTACCTTCTGAGCCCATTAGGGCGTCACAGGGAATAGACACATCGTTAAATACGATCTCCGCCTGTTTTCGGGTTTGATCCATCGTTGGCAGCATTATGCGCTCAACACCCGCAGTATCAGCGGGCAATACAAAAAGGCTAACCCCCTCTTCACCTTGACTCCCTTCTGAACGAGCAGCAACCACTAAAATATCAGACGTTGCACCATCAGCCACATAACGAACGGCTCCGTTCAATACAAACTGATCTCCCGTTTTTTCTGCAATAACATTAACGGTATCCGCGCCCCACTGCCCAGATTGATGCGCCGCACTAACCCCGGTATAAGCAACCGTTGCCGTTTTGCCTTCGCAAATTTGAGGAAGGTAACGTGCTTTCTGTTCTTCTGTTCCGGCAATAATTAAAGCATTGGCAGCAAGACATACTGTTGAAAAAAACGGGGAACATAATAAATACCGCCCCATTTGTTCCATCATGGCAACCAACTCAACGTAACCTAAGCCCATTCCACCAAATTCTTCAGGTATATGAATCGCCTGCCAATATAAATCCGTGCAAATAGATTCCCACAATTCTGGGTCATAACCCATATCAGTGGCCATCGCTGTGCGAATTGCTTCACTTGTTGAGACTTCTTGTAGAAATGATTCAGCGGTATCGCGAATCATTTGCTGTTCTTCAGTGAATGCAAATTCCATAAACACCTCTAGCTCGCATATTAAAAATGGAAACCCGCGAAAGTGAGGTATCACGAGTTTCCAAAACTTTTCTATTTATTTGACGGTTTACTTTAACGCTAATTAAGCCCCGTAAACTTTTTGTGCAGGCACTTCATTCGCTAGCAATTCATCCATTGCTCCAGCAATTTCAGCAGCCTTCCACTTATCGCCTTTATCAACGCCTTTAGTACTCTTCCAGCCATCAGCAATAGATATTTTTCCACCTTCAGCTTCAAATATACGCCCAGTTATACCAGAGGACTCTTCACTTCCAAGCCATACCACTAAAGGTGCCACATTCGCGGGATCATAATAATCAAAAGAACCATCTTCTGGTTTTTTCATCATGTCGGCAAAAACATCTTCCGTCATACCCGTTCGACCTGCTGGTGCAAGCCCGTTGGCAGTAATACCGTATCGACCAAGCTCTGCTGATTGGTTTAAGGTTAGCGATGCGATACCGCCTTTTGCTGCGGCATAGTTGGATTGTCCAACAGATCCGTTTAAACCAGCGCCAGATGATGTGTTAATGATACGCGCAGCAATTTTATTACCTTGCTTACTTTGATCTCTCCAGTAATGTACCGCATGACTTGCGATACAGAAGTGACCTTTAAGGTGAACCGCGATAACCGTATCCCACTCAGCTTCGGTCATAGAAGCAAACATACGGTCACGACAAACACCGGCATTATTAACAACAACATGAAGCGTACCGTAAGCTTCAATAGCTTGTTTTACAGCACTTTCAGAATCAGCATAGTTAGTGATGTCAGAGGTGTTAACGATAGCTTCACCGCCTGAGGCCTTAATGGCGTCAACAGTACTTTGTGCTGCTGCTTCGTTGATGTCATTAACAACAACTTTTGCACCTTCTGCAGCAAATGCTTTCGCGTAGGAGGCTCCTAATCCGCCGCCTGCTCCAGTGATAATAACGACTCGATCTTTACAAATTGCTGACATGACATTTCCTTTGGATTCTTTTGGTGTTCAGGTTACCTACGACAATCGTTCAATAATGGTTACATTAGCCTGACCGCCACCTTCACACATGGTTTGTAAACCATACCGTCCACCGGTACGTTCTAACTCATGTAATAAGGTTGTCATTAGCTTAGTACCCGTCGCCCCCAATGGATGTCCCAGAGCAATAGCCCCACCATTCACATTGGTTTTTGCATGGTCATAACCCGTCTCCTTTAACCATGCCATAGCTACCGATGCGAATGCCTCGTTAATTTCGACTAGATCGATGTCTTTTAACGTCATTCCGGCCTTTTTTAACGCATATTCTGTTGCATTTATCGGTGCTGTTAACATCCAGATAGGGTCAGCGGCACGAACAGACATATGATGTATACGTGCGCGAGGTTTTAGGTTGTAACGTTTTAAAGCATCTTCGGACACAATTAACATCGCCGAAGCCGCGTCACAGGTTTGAGAAGACACACCAGCAGTCACTTTATCGCAGCCAAACAACCCATCTAACTCGGCCATTTTCTCTAATGAAGACTTACGAGGCGTCTCGTCAGTAGTCACACCTTCCAGAGGTACGATCTCACGGTCAAAACGGCCTTCTTCTATTGCACGGAAAGCTCGGTTATGGGACTCCAAAGAAAACTCTTCCAAATCCTTTCGGCTAAGCTCCCATTTATCCGCAATCATTTGCGCAGAGTTAAACTGTGTTGGTGGCTTATCTCCATAACGCTCAACCCACCCTTTAGAGCCTGTGAATGGGTCAGTAAAACCTAGAGGCTCAGCACACATCATTGCAGAAGAAATTGGAATCTGTGTCATGGTTTGCACACCACCGGCAACAATCACATCCATGGTGCCAGACATAATCGCCTGCGCTGCAAAATGAACCGCCTGCTGAGAAGACCCACACTGACGATCAATCGTGGTGCCCGGCACTTCATCACTCAAGCCAGCGCTTAACCAACACGTACGAGCAATATCACCCGCCAAAGGCCCAATAGTATCCACACAACCAAAAATCACATCGTCGAATTCATTATCAGGAATCCCATTACGTTCAACGATCTGTTTAAGAACATGAGCACCCAAATCTGCACCATGTACATGAGCCAACCCACCTTTACGACGGCCTGTTGGTGTTCTTATTGCGTCTACGATATATGCTTCTGCCATGATAATTTTCTCTATTTTTTCTATCGTTATTTTGTGGAAACCAACTACTGCCTACACAGTAAATACTCGAATTTTGTACGATCTATTAGATCCGGAAAATTTACACCTGCTCACCAAATGTCATTTCCGCACCAATCTTCGCATTCGGATTCAACAACCACTGGTGCAAACGATTCTTATGGAACCCCGCGTGTCCCCAAAACTTATCCAACGCCCAAGAACGCTTCATCCAAATATGAAGGTCACACTCCCAGGTATACCCCATCGCACCAAACGACTGAATACTATTCTTCGCAGCAAGCAACGCCGCCTCACCCGCAACCACTTTTGCATGAGAAACTGCAAAATCCGCACGAGCAGGGTCCTGAGTCACCGTATACGCAGCACGATACAACGGCGCCTTAGCAAACTCCGTTTTCACCGCACAATTTGCCATATGATGTTTTAACGCCTGGTTAACACCTATCGGCTTGCCAAACTGCAAACGATCAGTCGTGTATTGCACCGACATTGCCACCATCTGCTCAGCTAAACCTACCATCTGAGCAGCAGCACCCAAAGCACCACGGTTTAACGTCGCTGCCAATAATGAAACGCCCTCAGCACCACTGGCCAAACACGTCTCATCATTACCCTGCCACTCAACGGAAAATAACCGTCGGGAAGGATCAACACTCTGCTGTGCAACCAAAACTACCTGGTCTTTAGCAACCAAATGAACCTGATCACCTTTTGGTAGCAACAAATAATCTGCAACATGCGCATCACAAACAAGATTGTTCGCTGCATGACCTACAGCAATCATGACCTCACCCGCAGCAATTTTTTCCAATAACGAGGCACAACGTGGATCGTTATCTGCAAGGCTTGCAAGTAACGGCGTCGCAACCAAAACTGTTTCAACTAACGGTTCAGGTAATGCATATCGGCCACACTCTTGCGCAAGCAGAACAAAATCCAATTCATTCATACCAAGGCCACCTTGAGCCTCTGGCACTAACATTGACGTTAATCCTAACTCAACCATTTGCGCCCATAGTGCAGAGCTACGACCTGTATCGGTATCCCACGACTTTCGGATCGATTCAGCGGTAACTTCACCTTGCAAAAAATCTTTCACACTTTCGCAAAATAACAACTGATCTTCAGTAAATGTAAAATCCATAATCTTCGCCCCTACTTTCGCGGCATGCCAAGCAAACGCTCAGCAATGATGTTGCGTTGAATTTCATTGGTACCCGCATAAATGGGACCGGACTGAGCAAACATGAAACCGTCCAACCAATCACCAACATCTCCAGCCGCAGGCGAAGATGGCAATAACTCAGCACGTGAAGCCAAAATACTCATAGCCGTTTCATGCATCAGCTGATCTAACTCAGACCAAAATATTTTATTCACCGATGACTCAGAACCAATCGTTCCACCTTTAATCAAACGTGATGCCGTTTGGTAAGTAGACAGCGCATAAGCTTCTGCATCCATAAAACATTTTACTACTGCGTTTTCGATGCTCAAATCCATAATGTCATTGGCATGCTCTCGATACAGAGACACCAAACGTTTAGCCGTTTCTTGGAAACGTGCTGGGCTACGTAACATCAGTCCACGTTCAAAACCTGCTGTAGCCATGGCGATACTCCAACCTTCACCTTCACCACCTAAACGATTGGATACCGGCACACGAACATCATCAAAAAATATTTCGGCGAAACCAGGTAATCCATCTAACTGTGGGATTGGTCGAACGGTGACACCAGGAGCGTCAAGAGGAACAAAGACAAACGACAGCCCCTTATGACGCTCTGAATCAGGGTCTGTTCTGAAAATACAAAATACCCAGTCTGCAAATACCGCTCGGGTTGACCAGACTTTTTGGCCATTAATAACGTACTCATCACCATCACGAATCGCTTTTGAGCGAATCGCTGCCATATCACTTCCGGCGCCTGGCTCTGACCAGCCCTGAGCCCACATTTCTTCACCACTGGCCATCTGGGTGATAAAACGTTCTTTTTGCTCTGGTGTGCCGTATTCCATTAAGGTTGGCCCTAATAGAAAGATGCCATTTTGGTTAACACGTAATGGCGCTTTGGCTTTGTAATATTCTTCTTCAAAGATTAGCCATTCAACAAGATCACAGCCTCGGCCGCCGTATTCTTTTGGCCATGTCACCATGCCCCAGTTGCCTTTGGCTAATGTTTTTTCCCATTCGCGATGCTGGTTAAACCCTTCTTCTGTATCGAAGGATTGTAGTGGTTCGGCTGGGATATTATCTTCTAGCCATGTGCGCACTTCTTTTCGAAATGCAATTTGTTCTGGTGTGTAACTTAAATCCATCAGAAGTATCCTCTATTCAGAAAAACTAGCATCACGTTTTTCGATAAACGCGTCTCTAGCTTCTTGTGAATCACCTTCGGTGTAGGCTTGCAGGGTGAAACCCTGTTCCCAGCGGTATTTCTCTTCTAAGTTTCCATCTTCGATTCCGGTTAGCGCTTCTTTGGCTAGCTGAATCATTGGGGAACTTTTTTCTGCAATTTTTGCGGCAATAGAAAGTGCTAAATCACGCAGCTCTTCTTTTGGTACTACCTTTTCGACAGCACCTAAGCGGTAAGCTTCTTGTGCGTCGATAAATTCACCTGTGAAGTACATGTAGCGAACTTTTTGCACGGGGAACATGCGCTGTAGATGCGCTCCGCCGCCCATAGCTCCACGATCGACTTCAGGTACGCCGAATCGGGCACAGTCTGATGCGACGATGATGTCTGCTGCACCCGAGATTCCGATTCCGCCACCGAGAACAAAACCGTGAAGTGCAACGATGACAGGTTTGGGGTTACGGTGTATGGCTTCGAAGGTGTCGTAGTTACCTTTGTTGACGGCGACAATTTTGGTGCTGTCGGCGGCAAGCTCTTTGATGTCAACGCCGGCGCAGAAGCCTTTTCCGTCGGCACGGATGACGATAACGTGTACGCTATCGTCTTGGCCTAGCTCATTGATATGTGTAGCTATGGCTGCCCATTCTGTGCTGTTGAAGGCGTTGACGGGTGGTTTACAAAAAACCATTTCGGCGATGCCGTTGTTAATTGATGTTTCGAAAGCCATTTGGTGTTCTCCTGCGTCTTGCGACTTATTAATTCTTTGGTTCTTCGCATTTTTGTAGCCCGCGGAGTCTTGCCAATACCATTTCAGAAAACGCTATAAATGCATCCATGCACGCTTTCTTCGGCGTCCATGCCTCAGATATTTCTGAAATGGTATTGGCAAGACTCCACTCATAGCGAGCCCCGTAAATTTTCGTAATCATATAGTTCTTATTTAACTTCGATACTAGATGTCACGTAACTACAATTTGGCGATTACGTAACAACGGTAATTCCTTCTGAACCCACTTTATTTCCACTTTTAGCTTCAGCCCCCGACAAACGGGATAACCGCGTTAGCGTTTCACTCGCTTCTGAAACAATAGATGCAATCAACTCTGAACCTTTCGGTAAATCTTTAATCGCTCCGGCAATTTGTCCGCTCGGCAATATCCCCTGATCAGGATGCCCTTTTACCATAGCTTCTTGAATCATCATGGGTGCGTTACCCGCCATCATGGTTTCGCCGAGCGTCATGCCGTTGGCTTTTTTCATTTTCCAAGCAGAAATCAACATAGGGATAAGAGCGCCTTTACTGAATTCCAAACCATTTTTAATGGCAAGGATTAACATACCCAGTGGTGACTTGGTTTGGAGTTGTTGTAGGTAAGGATTGTTGATCATACGCTGAGGCATGCCGTCTAATTTGGTACTGACGATAACCTGTTCTGTTGAGGTTGCGATGTATTTTTCTTTGGTTGTTGAGGGTACCGGGCTTTCTTGTGTCATTAAAAAGCGTGTTCCCATTGCTATACCTTCTGCACCGAAAGACAGCGCAGAGATAAGACCACGACCATCTTTAAAACCACCGGCTGCAATTACTGGTACATCCAATGCGTCAACGACTTGAGGTAATAAAATATTACTGGCGACAGCCCCTGTGTGGCCTCCGCCTTCACCGCCCTGCACTACGACTGCATCAGCACCCATTTCTACGGCTTTTACCGCGTGCTTTAACGCTCCAACCGTTGGTATGCAGACGATGTTGGCATCTTTTAATTTTTGGATCATGCTTTTGGCAGGTGATCGACTGTAACTAACCGCTCTGACTTTATGTTTGATGCAAATATCGATAATTTCCATCGCACCCGGTGTGTACATGTGAAAGTTCACACCAAATGGCTTGTCAGTTTTGGCTTTGATTTGCTTAATGCCTTCATCAACTTCTGCGGGAGTCATTACTGCTCCCGCAAGAAAACCAAATGCACCAGCATTACAGGTAGACGCAACAAGGGTTGGATCAGCGATCCACCCCATAGCGGTTTGGATTATGGGGTATTCACATCCTAATAATTCACATAATCTAGTGTTAAGAAGCTTTGTACCTTGCGTATTAGTAGTCATAGTTCTTTCTCAAGTTCTGCGTACACACAATATCTAAATCATTTCTTAACAATCACCGACGAACCGTGACCAAACAAACCTTGGTTTGCAGTAATCCCCACATTCGCATTCTCAACCTGTCGATCACCCGCTTGGCCTCTTAACTGCCAAGTAAGCTCACAAATTTGAGAAATCGCCTGAGCAGGAACCGCCTCACCAAAACACGCTAAACCACCGGATGTATTAATCGGTAATCGACCACCAATTTTAGTCGCACCTTCACGTACCAATTGTGCAGCGTGACCACGCTCACACAACTGTAAATCTTCAATCCAATCCAATTCTAACGCAGTGGACAAATCGTAGACTTCCGCCAAGCTAATATCTTCTGGGCCAATGCCTGCTTCTTCATAAGCTTTAACAGGAAGCGCTGCGCGGAAACTTTGTGCATCAACAACTGCACCGGAATCCGTTGCGATATCAGGCATTTCAATCACAGATGAAGCATAAGTCGGGGTAACCGTTGAAATTGCTGCCACTTTCACAGCATCGGCTCTACCGATTTTTTTCGCATACTCCATACTACAAACAATCAGAGCTGCCCCGCCATCGGAGGTTGCACAGATATCCATTAAACGTAACGGATCGGCAACCATGGCTGATGCAGCAACATCTTCTGCGGTAAACTTTTTCTTGTAGCGAGCGTAAGGGTTACTAAAACCATGCTCTGCATTTTTTACTTTCACCATCGCAAAATCATTTTGCGTATCACCGTACATCTCCATACGTCGACGAGCATATAACGCGAAGTAAGTAGGATTGGTAATTCCTAAGTGAAAACGCACCCAATCTGGGTCATCAGGACGGCGGCCTTTTTGTGGCGCTAGAAAACCTTTTGGGGTGGTGTCCGCGCCAATGACCAAAGCAACTTCACACTCACCTGATAATATTTTTGCTCTTGCTGCAGCTAACGCTTGAGAGCCGGAAGCACAGGCAGCATAGCTGGTGTTCACTTCAGCACCTTGCCACCCCAACGCTTGCGCGAAAGTTGCACCAGCAACATAACCAGGATAGCCACAACGCATAGTGGCTGCGCCCGATACAAACTGAACGTCTTTCCAATCGATGCCTGCATCTTTAATAGCATCACGTGCAGCTTTTACACCATACTCAACAAAGTTCTTTCCCCATTTTCCCCAGGGATGCATTCCAACGCCAATAATCGCAATATCGTTTGACATGTTTTACTCCCCTTAAGCCGAAACAGGCTTCCATTTCCAAGTGATTTTTTCTGACTCATCATCTTCATACAAGGTATCAAGAACCAGTTCCATTTCCATACCTGCTTTCAAATCAGACACATTGACACCTTCAACCACTTGGCCAAGTACTGTCATTTTTTCATGCTCTAGTTCTACGGCTGCGATGGTGTAAGGAACAAACGGTTCAGCAGCGACAAATGGCTCTGGTGGCTTGTAACATGAATTGGTAAATGACCACACTTTTCCCGTTCGGCTTAGTTTGACTTCTTCAAACTCTTCACCATTACAAGATGGATTTTTGCAGAAGTTTTTTTGCTTTGGGAAATAGAACGTTCCACAGTCGCAACATTTTGAACCCAACAAATGGGGTTTGTCGCTATCCATGGTGAACCAACCTTCAATGGCGGGTTCTTTTTTCTTTGCAGTCATTGTGTTTCTCCTAACGCTGGCGTTGGAATTCTTAGATTTAAAGTCAGGACAACACGAGGAGGACTAAACATGTCTCAAATAACATGTATTAGTAATGCGGCGAAAGGGGTCAATCCCCCTTCCGTTAATTGGTAATTAACCTTACCCAATCAGCTGCCGCGTTAGTTATTTCACTCGTGTCGTCACCGCCGATTGTTTTTTATCTTCTATTACAATAGAAACTACCTAAGAGCGGTCCCCCTTAGGGTTATCTTTTATCTGCTTCGATCGCCAATCTTTAGGATCTAACTGACGAAGTATCTCTAGCTGTTCTTCTGTTGGTGCAGGGGTAGTTGGAAGGTCCGCTTCAGCATGTATTTCAAACCCAGTATTTTCCAACACTTGATCCAAGCTAATTCCTGGATGCAAACTCACAACACGTAACATGTTCTGAGGGCCATTCCAATCCATCACACATAGATCAGTTATCACCAAACGAATATCAATGTCATCAAACGTATAACCTTTTGGTAAACGCTCAGGGTTATAACCAATAGAACACACCATATCGCACTCACCATCCATAAACACTCGTGTGTTATGAGAAGGAACAAAGAACGAATTCGCATGGCAAATAGAGTTACCAGGAAAACCACGCGCCCCTAGCATTTGAACTTTAGGCTGATCATAAGTACCACCCAAAGCAGAAATGTTAGTTTGACCGTATTTATCTATCTGTGTTGGCCCAACCATCGCATGACGTTTACCACTCCACACGTTATCAAAGATACGAGAAAACCCCATCCAAGTTTCCTGCTTCTGTCCTTCATGTGAGCTTCGACCGCTAACAGGGTTTGGCTCAGACAATACAAATGCTTCTGAGTCCGTCATCATTAAATCGGGGTTAAAACTTTTCATTGCTAAGCTTGCTGCCAAACGGGGAATCATGCCAATACCCGTTGCCAAAACTTCACCATCATTTCTAAATGCTTCTGCGCCTGCAACAATCATTAATTCTGCTAGGCTATAGTCTTTTGCTGAAACGGTATCTTGTGTAGCACTCATTTTTTCAATTCCTCTTACGCTGCCCTTTCTTACTAGAGTCACGACAAACGTCTAAAAAGCTAGATTAATAAACAGGTAATGGTGTTTTTTGGATCGCATCCAAACCGCCAACACTCTGCTGAAAATCTTCTTCTGTTTTACCCGTAATATATTTATCGGCGTAAGTGGCAAAACCACCGGCCTTAGCTGACGCGTTATATTCTTTAAAATGAGCCACATCAAAACCGTAAGCTGGTGAACAAGAGCTAGGGTATGCACCACCAGCAATTTCAACCACGGTTGTTGTCTGGCTACGTTCCCAATAAACCGAACGTGCTTCGTCACCTTGCGCAAAGAATTCGGTATCCACTAACTCTTCACAACTAACAATAGAGATATCCGCAGCACGAGCAAACCAATCATCCATATAATGATCAGGCCCTGTGATCTGGCAAACTCCGCGAGAATCTGCACGATTAACATGCACAAGTGATACATCCAATTTAAGCGCAGGCATCGCAACCCACTCTTTGTCGTCATAAGGGCTATCAATCACTTTCAAATCAGGACTATGTTTAATCACATCAGTACCTAATCCCAACGCCGTGGGTATATAAGGAATATTCCACGCCGCCGCACGAAGGCCTAACAACATCATACCTTCATCTATTTCCATCACTTCAATAGATCCGGTCTGACGCGCTTGGCGAAAGTAAGGCTCTAGAGGAATAAAATCTAACGATACAAAAGCAAAAATAACTTTCTTTACTTTTCCTGCAGCGCACAACATACCAACATCGGCACCACCGTAGGCAACTACGGTTAAATCCTTTACATCCGAACGAAGTAGCTCACGAATCAATGCCATGGGCTTACGACGAGGCCCCCAACCACCAATACCAATTGTCATACCGTCTTTGATTTGAGCGACGGCTTCTTGTGCGGTTTGCACTTTATTCATAAGAGACTTCTCCACCTGTTCAATTGTTTACACAACACGAGCGTTATTCCATACCTTAAAACGTAGTCTGAAAACTCGGCCTTTAAAGCGATGATTTATTATGCGTGCTTTGCCCACAACACCCATCGTCGAAATGGACTAGGACACAAGATGGTGATTTAGATACCTTATTTAGCATAGGATCGGCCTTTCGCCTGAAGGCAATCAACCCGTTAAATGAGTGGAACCACTATGCAAGACCAGCCCAACACGGCGTCAACTATCCCCCAACTGATTGAAAGCGCAGCCAAATTATATGGCGACCAAAACTTCTTAGAAGAAGGCGTAACACGTATTAGCTTTAGCGACTTTGCCGAACAGGCAAAACAAGTCGCCGCAGCCCTTATAGCAAAAGGCATCCAGCGGGGGGACTGTATTGGTGTATGGGCTCCCAATATCAGTGAATGGGTTATTGCTGCCCTTGGCGCACAATGCGCTGGCGCAACCTTAGTAACGCTAAATACCCGCTACAAAGGCAACGAAGCCGCTTATATCTTACGCGCAAGCCACAGCAAGCTGTTGTTTTCTATAGGGAATTTCTTAGAAACCGACTATCCATCCATGCTTGATAACGAAGATCTACCCGAACTTCGAGATATCGTGGTGTTTAGAGAAGCAGATGATGCCCCTGCTCTCAGCAAACTTGCACGCTCCTCATGGCAGGACTTTTTAGAGCAAGCTTCAGCAACAGCGCCGTCCGAAGTAAACGCTCGAATCTCAACCATCACGGGAGATGACGTCTCTGACATCCTCTTTACCTCCGGCACCACGGGAAACCCCAAGGGTGTCATGACCTGCCACGAACAAAACCTTCGGGCTTTTAGCCACTTTAGTAACATTGTTGGCCTAACCCCCGGCGACCGTTATCTCGTCATCAATCCCTTCTTTCATAGCTTCGGTTATAAAGCGGGCATTCTCGCCTGCTTACTCACCGGCACAACCCTACTACCTCACGCCGTATTTGATACCACCGAAATCCTACAACGTATCTCAACCGACAAAGTCTCCGTATTACCAGGACCCCCAACACTATTTCAATCCTTACTAGCCCACCCTGAGCTAGACCAATACGACATTTCCACGCTAAAGCGCGCCACCACTGGCGCAGCTGTTATTCCTGTGGAAATGATCGAACAAATGAAATCACGCCTAGGATTTGACGTAGTTATTACCGCCTACGGCCTTACAGAAAGCTGCGGCCTTGTCACGGCATGTCGCGCCGATGACAGCTCAGAAACCATCGCCACCACATCAGGGCGCGCTATTCCCGACATCGAATTACGCTGCGTTGATAGTAACAACCAACCCGTTGCCCCAGGAGAAGCCGGTGAAATTGTCTTCCGAGGTTTTAACGTGATGAAAGGCTATTTCGAAAACGAGGCCGCCACCGAAGCAGCCATAGATGACGAAGGCTGGTTGCATACCGAAGACATTGGCATCTTAGATGAACAAGGCAACCTCAAAATCACCGACCGCCTAAAAGATATGTTTATCACGGGAGGCTTCAACTGCTATCCGGCAGAAATTGAAAAAATCATGGCCGCCAATGATGCGATCACTATGAGTGCCGTGATTGGAATCCCTTGTGAGCGCCAAGGCGAAATTGCCATGGCATTTGTTGTACTTAAACCCGGCGTAACACTAACGGATTCAGAACTGGTTAGCTGGTGTCGAAACAATATGGCCAACTACAAAGTGCCTAGAAAAATTCGTTTTGTTGATGCGTTACCCCTTAATGCATCAGGAAAAGTGCTCAAAGCAGAATTACGAAAACTTGTTTAGCAATATGTAAGTCAACATAACGAACACAAGATCTAAAAACTAACCCCAGAGAGAGAGGGATACATCATGAACATACATAGCCTAGGTTATATTGGCGTAAACAGTACCGATCCAAGTAAATGGGCCGACTTCGGCACCAATGTATTAGGCATGATGGATGTATCTTCATCCCTCAACGCCGACGGCAGCGACAACATCTACCTAAAAATGGACGATCGCCCTTACCGCATTGTTGTCGAAAAATCCGACCAAGATGGCTATGCACTAAGCGGCTGGGAAGTCACTGGTCCTAAAGACTTTAACGACGCTATCCAAAGCTTAGAAAAGCACGGCGTCAATTTCGAACGTGCCAGCGCCGAACTCATCGCCGCCCGTCAGGTACAAGACCTTGTCAGCTTTGCAGATCCAGAAGGCAACCGCCACGAAGTTTACTGGGGCCCTATATCCGACTTCGGACAATTCGCATCTCCCGTCGGAATCAAAAGCTTCATAACCGGCTCCCAAGGTTTCGGCCACACGGTATTACCAACACCAAGTTTCGATGCATCATCAACGTTCTACCAAGACGTAATGGGTTTTGAATTATCCGATCTAATGAAAGTTCGCTTCACCCCAGACCCAGCAGAACCAGAAAAACGCCTGCACTTTATGCACTGTAACGAACGTCACCACAGCTTAGCGGTCTTCGAAAGCCCCATGCCTGCAGGCTGTGTACACGTCATGGTCGAAGTAGACAGCGTCGACGAAGTGGGCCGAGCTATGGACCGAATGAAAGCTGCGGGCGTTAAGTTAACAGGCACATTAGGTCGTCACGCAAACGACCACATGGTGAGCTTCTACATGTTATCGCCCTCTGGATTCATGATCGAATACGGCGCAGAAGGCCGCACCGTCGAAGATTGGGATAAGTACTCAGCATTTCAAAGCACCGTAAACAGCTTCTGGGGTCACGACTTTAGCGTTGGTATGGAGTAAAGCTCTCAAATTGAACCAAAGATTACGACCTCTTACCTATGGGGGGAGCACAAGCTAACCCCATAGGCCATTTGAGGTATGACATACCACTGCCCTATTTGACACTATTAGAATCATACAAAAGTAATGCTAATCAGCGTAGTAAGTAGAGGGAACACCCATGACCACACCTCAAATGGATTCTAAAGAATTTCGTAACGCACTAGGGCAATTTGCCACCGGTGTAACCGTTATCACCACTTTAGATAAAGATGGTAACAAAGCAGGCATGACCGTAAACAGCTTTAGCTCTGTATCCCTAGAGCCTATGTTGGTTTTATGGAGCCTTGCCAAAACCGCAAAAACATTTGACGCATTTAATGTAACGGAGCGCTTTGCGATCCATGTACTGAATGCAGACCAACAAGCCATATCCAATCAATTTGCATCACGCGGCGGTGATCGTTTTGAAAATATTGCGTTAACTAAGGGTCATGGAGGCATACCTATATTGGAAGATTATAGCGCTGTCTTCCAATGTGAAATTGAAGCACGCCACGAAGGTGGAGACCATATCATTATGGTCGGACGCGTTATTGATTTTGATAATAAATGCCAGCCACCGTTAATTTTTCATGCCGGTCAGTACGCGGATCTTGATTTACCCGTAGCGGTCTAATGTTTAAAACCATTCACGTCTAACTACTTACGTCAAACTACCCAATTTAATGAGAGCTACGACTATGACAGCCCAAGAACCTTCTCTTCAACAAGAAGTCACTCATGAAGTCCTCCTCCAGCGCGCTCGCGACATGGTGCCTTATTTAGCAGAAACGGCAGCACAAGCAGAGGCCGAGCGCAAAGTACCTGAAGCGACTATTGCAAAAATGCATGAGGCCGGTTTTTTCCGCGTACTTCAACCTAAACGTTGGGGTGGATACGAAATGGACCCTCAAGTGTTTTTTGATGTGCAGATGGCTCTTGCAGAAGGCTGTATGTCTACCGCATGGATTTATGGGGTTATCGCTGTTCACAACTGGCAAATCGCTTTATTCGATTTAAAAGCACAAGAAGACATTTGGAAAGATGATAGCAGCGTATTAATCGCTTCATCGTATATGCCTGTGGGTAAAGTTGTACCTGTAGAAGGCGGATTTAAATTCAGTGGCCGTTGGGCATTTTCAAGTGGCTGTGATCATTGCGAATGGTTGTTCTTGGGTGGTGTTGTTCCACCAACAGAATCCAATCCAAACCCAGATTACCGTACTTTTTTAGTTCCACGTAGCGACCTTAAAATTGTTGATACTTGGCACACCTTTGGTCTTAAAGGCACAGGCAGTAATGACATCGTTGTTGAGGATGCTTTTGTTCCTGACTATCGTACTCATAGTTCATTGGATGGTTTCCAAGGTACTAACCCAGGCATTGATTCTAAAACGGTTCCTTTATATCAAATCCCATTTGGTCAGTTATTCCCTCGTGCTGTATCTGGATCTACAATTGGCGCTACACAGGGTGCAATTAATGCCTACCGCAAGGTTGCCTCTAAGCGCATTGGTAGTAACTCCGGTTCTAAAACTGCAGAAGATCCACATGCTCAAATGGCTGTGGCTCGTGCCCAGGCGTTGGTTGATAGTTTGAAGCTCACGCTTAAAAATAACTTCGCTCAACTAATGAGTGATGCTCGTAAAGGTGAAGCTACAGACATAAACACTCGTATTCAGTATCGTTTTGAATCTGCACAGGTTCCTGAGCAGTGTTTGCAGGAAGTGTTGGAGTTGCAAAAAATGTGCGGTGGTCGTGCAATCTTTACGAACAGTCCGTTACAGCGATTTACTTTAGATATTTTGGCGGGTCGTGCGCATGTTGCTAACAACCCTTATCAGTTTGGCCATAACTATGGTGGTGTTCAGCTTGGTTTGGAAAATGCGGATATTTTCCTATAGGTAAAGTTAGTTGTTTCGACCGGTTATATATTAGCGGATCTATGAGAGCGCCGTTTTATCATAATTACTGTTCAGAAATCGCAAAAGACCGCATCCATGCGTGCTCGACTTCGGCGTCCTTGCCTCAGACGTTTCTGAACAGTAATTATGATAAAACGACTTATTGTAATCGTTTAAATTGTACTGTGTAGCGAAAAAAATCTAAGACCATCGCTAGGGATAATTTTTCTATGAATCAATCTACACCAAGAGTTGTTCTTGTTACCGGCGCTAGCCGTGGTGCGGGTAAAGGTATTGCCCTTGCCTTTGGTGGCATGGGGGATATTGTTTACGTTACTGGTAGAAGTAAAGTGGAGGGTGATGCGCCATTACCAGGAACGGTTTACGCGACTGTAGAAGAGATCAATAAGCGTGGTGGCACAGGTATCGCGGTTATATGTGATCACGGTGATGACCAACAAGTTGAAGCTTTATTCGCACAGATTGAGAAAGAACAAGGTCGCTTAGATGTTTTGGTTAACAATGCCATCAATTTGCATGATGATCTTGTTATGCCCGGCCCTTTTTGGGAAAAGTCTATTGATCTAGTGAATTTACTGGATGTTGGTTTACGCTCTAGTTATATCGCGGCCTTTCACGCTGCAAAAATCATGGCTTTGCAAAAAAGTGGTTTGATTGTTAATACGTCATCACCCGGTGCGGCTTGCTACATGCATGGCCCAGCCTACGGCGCCCAGAAAGCGGGTGGGGACAAAATGGTGTGGGATATGGCCCACGATTTACGTCCATTTAATGTTGCAACTGTTGCCATTTGGATGGGCGTATTAAAAACCGAACGTTTGCAAATGGTAATGGAAGCTGATCCTGAAAAGTACGGTGCATTTTTTGAATCGGCAGAAACTCCGGAATTTACTGGTAAGGTGATCGATGCATTGCAACGTGATGAAAGTATCATGGAGAAATCCGGCCAAGCATTTATTGGCGCGGAGCTTGGACTTAATTACCAAGTCACGGATATTGACGGCACACAACCACATTCACATCGTGATATGTTAGGTGGTCCAATTCAATTTAATCCAGCGGTTGTTGAATAACGCAAACCTCTCAAAAAGGAACATAAATGGGAACGCCAACTAAAGCAGAAAGCCAAAACATCATGCTAAAAAATGATGTCAATATCAGCTACACAACCTATGGCAGCGGTTATCCTGTACTCTTTTTACAAGGAAGCGGCCCTGGTGCAAGTGGCTGGTTAAACTTTCGCTATAATGTGCAACATTTTGTGGATCAAGGTTATCAAGTAATTATCCCTGACCTTCCTGGCTTTGGTGACAGTGATAAACCTGATCTTGATTACACATTGAATTTCTTCGCTGAGTCCATGATGGATTTCGCAAACCAGCTAGATCTAGAGAAATTTGCCTTGGTTGGAAATTCATTAGGTGGCGCGGTTAGCCTAGGCATGTCCCTTGCAAACCCTGATCGTATTAGCCATTTAATATTAATGGGCTGTGGTGGCTTGGAAAATATCGAAGTGTACTTTCAGCAAATGGAAGGTATTCAAGCGATGACCAAGATACCTCTTGGTTCGCCGGAATTTACCCCCGCTTATTTGAAAGAAGTACTGAAACTTATTGTATTTAACCCTGAGCACATTACGGATGAGTTAATCGAAGAACGTTTCCGTATTTTGAAAACACAAAACCCTGCAGTATTCACTCGCATGTCCATTCCCAACATCACTGATCGTCTAAAAGAGATCAATACACCGATTTTGGGTTTTTGGGGAGCACAGGATCGTTTCTGTCCGATCAGTGGCGCTCGAACATTGGTAGAACAATGCCCTAATGCAGAGATGATCACCCTGAGTCAATGTGGTCACTGGGTAATGATTGAATATGCCGAGTTATTTAATCAACGCTGCACCGATTTTTTGAAGAACAAATAGAGATAGCATCATGAGTTTACCAGAAGATCAACGACAAGCACTCGGGGAAGAGTTGTACCACGCATTACGTGACTGCAAGACGCTTGCTCCACTAACAGAGCGCTGCGAAGGCATTGAAATAGACGATGCTTACCATATTTCTCAAGCCATGTTGAAATGCCGCTTAGACGCTACCGGTGAAAAGGTAGTGGGTAAGAAAATTGGCGTCACCTCTGCTGCTGTACAGGATATGCTCGGGGTTTACCAACCTGACTTTGGCTTTCTAACCTCTGCAATGCATGTTGAAAACAAAGCATCTGTACCCATCAAGGGCAATCTTATCCAGCCTCGTGCTGAAGCGGAAATTGCCTTTTTGCTAAAAGCAGATTTACAAGGCCCCGGGATTACTGAGCAGGACGTATTAGAAGCCACCGAATGTATCATTCCTTGCTTTGAAATTGTCGATTCACGTATCGATGATTGGAAAATAAAAATTCAAGACACCGTTGCTGACAACGCCTCTTGCGGGGTTTATGTATTAGGTGATGAACGGGTCAACCCTACTGATGTTGACCTGCCAAACTTAAGCGTAACGGTGTTTAAGAACGGTAAAGTGATTAGCTCAGGAAAAGGCTCTGCAGTTCAAGGCAACCCACTAACTGCCGTTGCCTGGCTTGCGAACACCTTAGGTGAATTTGGCATTCCATTTAAGTCTGGCGAAGTAATTCTTTCCGGCTCTCTTGTGCCCTTAGAACCTGTTGTGGCAGGGGACGAGATGCACATGGAATGTGATGGTCTGGGTAGCGCAACCATTTCCTTTGCGTAAATAAACAATTAAGTATACAAGTTCATAAAAGGACAACAGTAATGTCTAAAAAATTACGCGCCGCCATCATTGGCCCAGGCAATATCGGAACCGACCTACTCATGAAAGCCATGCGCAGTGACTGGATCGAACCCGTATGGATGGTTGGTATAGAAGAGTCTGAAGGGATTAAACGTGCCCGTGACTTTGGCATGAAAGTATCTACCAACGGCGTTGACGGTCTAGTACCTTCAATGAAAGAAGATAATATACAAATCGTATTTGATGCAACATCCGCCTACGTTCATGCAGAAAATTCACGTAAGGTTGTAGAGCAAGGGGCTATCATGATTGATTTAACCCCTGCTGCGATTGGACCATTTTGTGTTCCTCCAGTAAATCTTGAGGAACTACTCAAAGAAGGCCGCAAAGACAACGTCAACATGGTGACCTGTGGCGGACAAGCCACTATCCCCATGGTTGCTGCGGTTAGCCAAGTGCAAGAAGTTGAATACGGCGAAATCGTTGCCACCGTTGCTTCCAAGTCAATCGGTCCGGGCACACGCAAAAATATCGACGAATTCACTCGCACCACAGCCGGCGCAATTGAACAGGTTGGCGGCGCAGCAAAGGGCAAAGCAATTATTGTATGTAATCCTGCTGAGCCACCACTAATGATGCGTGACACTATTCACTGCCTCACCAAAGACGAGCCTAATCAAGATGCCATCACCGAATCCGTTCACAGGATGGTAAAAGAGGTACAAAAATACGTGCCGGGTTATCGCCTTATTAACGGCCCTATTTTTGATGGCAAACGCGTAACCGTTTTTGTAGAAGTTGAAGGTTTAGGGGATTTCCTACCTACTTATTCTGGCAACTTAGACATAATGACTGCTGCAGGACTACGCACCGCAGAAATGTATGCTGAGGCTATGGCCAATGGCGACATCTCAAGCACCGCAACGGCTTAATTACCGCAAACACATTCATTTATAAGGAGACCGGCTATGGATCTCAAAGGCAAAAAAATCACCCTACACGACATGTGTCTGCGCGACGGTATGCACCCTAAGCAGCACCAGATTTCGATCGATGAAATGATTGATATCGCAGTGGCTCTCGACGAATCAGGCGTACCACTCATTGAAGTCACTCACGGTGACGGACTTGGCGGGGCATCGGTTAACTATGGTTTTCCCGCGGCAAGTGATGAGGCATATTTAGACGCCGTTATTCCAAAAATGAAAAATGCTAAAATATCTGCTTTATTACTGCCAGGCATCGGTACCGTTGATCATTTAAAAATGGCTGCCGGCATTGGAGTTACAACCATTCGTGTTGCGACCCACTGCACCGAAGCAGATTTTTCTGAACAACATATTGGCCTCGCCAGCGAAATGGGTTTAGATACTGTCGGTTTCTTAATGATGGCTCATATGATTTCTGCTGAGGCATTGCTTGAACAAGCATTGCTAATGGAATCTTACGGTGCTAACTGTATTTACTGTACAGACTCCGCAGGTTACATGCTGCCTCATCAAGTAACAGAGCGCATCGCCTTACTTCGTAGCAAGCTAAAACCAGAGACTGAACTTGGTTTCCACGGCCATCACAATATGGCCCTTGGTGTCGCCAACTCCCTCGCAGCAATAGAAGCTGGTGCAAATCGAATTGACGGTTCCGCAGCAGGCCTTGGTGCCGGAGCAGGAAATACACCATTAGAAGTATTAGCAACAGTTCTAGATAGAATGGAAGTAGAAACTGGCGTCAATATCTTTAAGTTAATGGCAGTGGCAGAAGAAAAAATCGTACCGCTAATGGATAATATTGTACGTGTTGACCGAGACTCATTAACCCTGGGTTATGCCGGTGTGTATTCTTCATTTTTGTTGTTTGCTCAACGTGCTAGTGCAAAGTATGGCGTTCCATCTCAGGATATTTTACTGGAAATGGCACGACTAAAAGCCGTTGGCGGCCAAGAAGACCTGATCGAACACGTTGCAATGGAAATGGCAAAGGCGAAAAAGTAACTCCATCCACATCTCATTTTAAAGAAATCTATATAGGACGCCAATGGCGTCCTTTTTTTCTGGAGCATTTACCTTGTATGCCGTTATTTTAAGAACTACCGTTGGCGATCTAAACGAAGAATATTCTGAGGCATTAAAGCGCATGAAAACACTGGCATTTGAACAATATAAATGCCTAGAGTTTTACTCCATGATGGATGGGTCAAGAAGAATTGCTATTTCTTACTGGAAAAACGAAGACGACATTCTTCAATGGAAAAACAATACAGAACACCGCCAAATTCAAGAGAAAGCAAAAAACTCCTGGTACACGTCTTACAACATTCAAATCGTTGATATTAAACGAGAGTATTCCTACACACTCCCAAACAAGCAGTCTTGATATAACAAACCGTTTTGTTTAAAGCATAAACGCAACAGGGAAACTGAAAGAAGTCTTGGGTAAATATGGGCTAAAAGATTGGCAGTAAATCAACGCTCTATTCAATCAGAGACTGTTGATTATCGAAACCAATGTTTCCAACTTAGCATTCGATAACTGCCGGTAGTCAAAATAAGGCGTTACGATAAGTCGCCTCGATGGGTCAATTGCGAAATCCGCATCAACCCACCGCACCGAGCTATCCACTGCGTTATCAACAAGCAACGTTGCAGCATGTGTTTTCCCACATATAAGCCGAACTATCTCACTTTCAGCTGGCTCAATGCAGTCATCGAACAGCAATGCCTGATGTGACCCTTTCGTTAACAAATAATTCTCTCGATATAACTGCCATGATGCAAACCCCTTAGAGTCCAACATATACCCCAATTTGGCATAAATATTGATTATTTTACGCCAGTGATTCCCTGTCTCACTCCCAATACTTGACAATTCACCCTTTATTGCAGGTATCAATTCTAGCCTTTCAATATATTCCACCAACGGTGGCCTATTGCCTATATAAACAACAAAGTCACAATCAAGATCTCCAATACCTACCATTTACCCCTCCCTTCGATACGAAAATATGGTTAGCTCTTCATAACAAGCTGATTTTAGAGTACTATTTTTAGCATACTCGTTTTAAGGTATTAGTTTTCATTATAAGCACGCCCTTTTCTGACTGACTTTAGGTGAAACTCGTCGATGTCACTATCAATCGATAACCAGGCGTTATCCAATTTGTTATACGCTCTGTATGGATCGGCAACTACTGCAGCATCTACCAGCAGACAATTCTTAACTCAAATTCGTCACCTAATGAACCTTCAGCACGCCACAATGATCGTACGTCAACCTACGGCAACAGATCCTGGTTTAATTTACACCAGTGGCGATGAGGCTGATATAGCCATTATGGATACTGAAGCTGGCGGTTACGCTAGCCTGTATGCGCAAGATCCTTTAGTGAATTTACCCCCCGGTGAGCTGGTAACGCTTAGCGACCAAACTCCCCGAATCCAGCTGTTAAAAAGTGACTATTACCACCTCTTCCTCAAGCCCTATAACATTGATTATGTTGCAGGAATTGATTGGCTATATGAAAAAAACTCGCGCATCTCTGTACGCTTTACTCGTGAAGAGGCACAAGGGGACTTCACCAAGGATGAGAAGGACTTTTTCCGCCTTCTCATCCCACACTTTGAACAATCGGTTACTCTAGGTATTCAATTACGGCAATTGGACTCAGAGCGTCAAATTTACGCAGATTCTATATCAAAACGATCCATCGGTATCATCACCCTGGATAAAAACGGCAGTATCCTACAATCAAATACCACTGCGGATAAATACCTGCATGACTCTGATGGCCTGTTACAGGCTAAGAACCAAATTAAGATTAACAATAGCGCTCTCAATGACAAGCTTAACAAATTTATCACTGAGGCCTTAGCAACGATAAACAGTAAACAGCGTGGGCCAATCAACGCTTTGGCAGTTCCTCGTGACAGCGGCAAAGCAGACTATCAAATTATGATAAAACCCATCTCTGTTGACAGCCATGATGAGTCAGACGTCACGCCTTATTTAACCGTGTTAATTCAAGACCCTGAACGCAACTTAGAAATATCGGTACGAACCTTAATGAACCTGTACCAACTCACCATGTCTGAGGCCACTATTGCTATTTTACTAGCAGAAGGTCACACCACAGATGAAGTTGCCGATGAATTAAACATTAAAAAGAATACCGTAAGAGCCCATTTACGATCCATGTTTGTAAAGATGGGGGTTACGCAGCAATCAATGCTTGTATCGTTGGTGCTAACCAGTTTAGCTTCTACGCTATAACGGCTACCAAGAAAGGGTTTATCGATAAACAACAAACAATAAAAAAGGGTGGAGTCTGACGACTCCACCCTTTTTTCAGCGCTTATAATTCATCAACGATAAGTCATAAGCACTGCATTGTATCTAAATCAGCAAAGCTAATTAGACAACAACGATGTTCTCTGCCTGAGGACCTTTCTGACCCTGAGTAACAGTGAATTCAACCTTCTGACCTTCAACCAAAGTTTTGAAGCCAGAACCGCTGATAGCGCTGAAGTGTGCAAACACATCAGGACCAGATTCTTGCTCGATAAAACCAAAACCTTTAGATTCGTTGAACCACTTTACTGTACCAGTAGTAGTAGACATTATGCTTACCTATTTTTTAAGAGTAATAGAAGCCTTTTTAAGGCCATTTTTTTGGCTGGAAGTGCTGCCATTACTTATAGAAAACAGAACGAGGACTATACTGACATCGAAACGGTAAACATAAATATAAGACGTACTTTCAAGCTAATTGAATTATATACCGGTTTAACTTGTAGTCAATGTCAATTACATGCCAAAAAAATATTACAAAAAACACTGTTAAAACAATACGTTATAAACATTTCCGAAAACGAAAAGCTCGACCAATACTTTCGCTGATTAATTTTTCCACACCTTTTTAATAGGTGGCAACAATATCTAAACCACAGGTTTACAGACCAAATACAACGAATTATGCAGTGAATCAACTATTATGAGCTCGTATTCAGTATGGTTCTTAACCACGTTATCCTGTAAGCTGCACGCCCCGCCGACTAGACGTGCCCGCTGTTAACCAAGAGATACCTCCATGAGCTTTGATTCCTTAGGCCTTTCTGCCCCCATTTTAAAAGCTATCTCAGAGAAAGGGTACGAAACCCCCTCTCCGATTCAAGCCCAATCTATCCCTGCCATTCTTGCAGGACAAGATGTTATGGCGGCTGCCCAAACGGGCACCGGGAAAACAGCTGGCTTCACGTTACCTATATTAGAACGGTTAATCGAGGGTGAGCGAGCCCAGGCCAACCAAGTTCGGGTATTAGTACTTACCCCTACCCGCGAGCTGGCAGCCCAAGTTGGTGAAAGTGTTGCAACTTATGGGGCACACTTGCCACTTCGCTCTGCCGTTGTATTTGGTGGTGTAAAGATTAACCCGCAAATGATGAAATTGCGTAAAGGTGTTGATGTATTGGTTGCAACACCCGGACGATTGCTGGATCTATACAATCAAAAAGCTGTCAGGTTCAAGAATTTAGAGGTCCTTATACTCGATGAAGCTGACCGTATGCTTGATATGGGGTTCATCCACGACATCCGTAAAATTATTGCCACACTACCAAAGCAACGTCAAAACCTGATGTTCTCGGCCACCTTTTCAGACGATATACGCAAGCTTGCAAAAACCATCGTCAACAACCCGGTTGAAATTTCCGTCACACCTCGTAACTCCACTGCAACCACGGTTAAGCAATGGATTTACCCTGTCGACAAAAAACAAAAAACGTCGCTGTTAATCAAACTTATTAAAGATCATCAATGGAAGCAGGTGTTAGTTTTCTCCAAAACTAAACATGGTGCTAACAAGATCACCAGCAAGCTTGAAGACGCCGGCATTAACGCTGCTGCGATCCACGGTAATAAAAGCCAAGGGGCGCGCACTAAAGCACTGGCAGCATTTAAAGATGGCTCAGTAAGAGTACTCGTTGCTACAGACATTGCAGCGCGTGGTATCGACATCGACCAGTTACCGCAAGTTGTTAACTTCGACTTGCCTAACGTGTCGGAGGATTACGTTCACCGTATTGGCCGTACCGGTCGAGCAGGAGCGACAGGTCAGGCTGTGTCATTGGTGAGTGCTGATGAATTCAAATTATTGTCTGACATCGAACGCCTTATCCAAACGCTATTACCTCGGGAAATCGTTGCCGGTTTTGAGCCCATTCACAGCTTACCGGAATCACGTTTAAACAGCCCCAAGAACTCGAAGAAACCTAAAAAGCCCAAAACAGGGCACCGAGATGGCCAACGCCCTTCTACCAAGGCACAAACGCAAAAAAGACGCAGTAGACAGCCATCCACAAAAAAATAGAGCACAGCCGTTCACTCAAGAGCAAAGCACTGATAGTATAGGGCCAGATCGTAATCACCTGGTTGCAATTAAGCGGCCCTAGAACCACTGCTAAATGAGAGTAGACCATGCCAGATAGCAAAAAGAACATTGCCAACCAACTCCTTGAAGCACAAATTGCGTTCTTTATTGAGCAAGTCACCAGTGATGGCTTTGAACAATTAGTCAAAGACGAAATAGACTATTTCTACTCCATCATTGATACGTTAACGTTAAATGATGTCGTTAATCCTGATCAAATTAAACAAACCACCCAGAAATACTCTCAAGAACTTGAAATACACGGCGCCGTGCCTGAATTACTCGGGGAGATAGCACAGCACGTTTATGATCATCCTGCCCACGAAAATACGCTCGTCAATGATATTGTTACCGATCAACAGTTCAAAGACATTCTAGAAAAAACGCTCGAAATGGACGACCTTCGGGAACGCGCAATCAAACAGGCGATAGCCAACCCAATATACGCGGCTTTAGTGTCCGATTTGCTTTACAACGGCATTAAAGATTACGCAACGGATAATGCTGTGACTAAAAACATTCCTGGCGCATCATCAATGATGAAGCTAGGAAAAAACATGATGAACAAAGCAGCGCCAAAACTTGAAAAAGCAATTGAAGATAACGTTAAACGATTTATCGAGAAAAATGCCAGCGCAACATTAAAACAAAGTGAAAAATTCCTAACAAAAACCTTAAATAACGAAAAAATTAGCGAAATTTCTCTCGATATTTGGGACAAAGCAAAACTACAAAAATTATCATCCTTTCGAAAAGCCCTCACTGCCGATGATTTACAAGATTTTCTAGTCATGGGTTACGACTATTGGATCGCTTTTCGAAAAACAGCCTATTACGCCTCCCTAGTTGATTCTGGCGTAGACTTTTTCTTCAACAAATACGGTGATTCTCCACTAACACTAATCCTTGAAGAAGTGAGCATCGAAAAATCAATGTTGTCCGACGATGCTATGCGTTTTGCACCCCCAATCCTAGAGATGCTAAAAGAAAAAGGGATTCTAGCTGACATATTCCGCCGTCGCTTAGAACCTTTCTTTTTGTCTGAAAGCACACTTGCCATACTGTAACGCATTAAGAGAAAGCCTTAGATGTTCGACAAACGTGATCTGTTACAACTGGCTCATATGAAAATGCCCTTTGGGAAATACAAAGGGCAGGTTTTAATAGATATACCTGAAGAATATTTACTGTGGCTCGCCAATAAAGGATTCCCTCAAGGCAAGCTTGGAATGCTACTCGAGCTTGCCCTGGAAATCCGCATCAACGGCTTAGAAAAGATTATCGAACCCATGAAAGCAATGGCTTATCCTGAAGCTTAATATTCTATAAGCACTCCCCCCTGCGCCCATAATCTATATTTCTCTGTACAACACAGCAAATAGACTAGTCTGAATAGATGCACTCATAGTACTCAACATCAAACGAGACTCTGTTATGAATCTATCTAAAATCAAAAAGGCGTTAGCAACACTACTTTTAATCACTGGAATTCCAACCACCGCTTATTGTGACACGTTTATCGTTGGCGTAGAAAACCTCGAGTACTATCCACTGTACGAATACAAAGATGGACAATACAAAGGACTCGCCCAAACAATGCTAGATCAATTTGGCAAAGACAAAGGGCACACGTTCGAGTACAAACCATTCCCAGTACTGCGCCTTACAAAGTACTTTGTCGAGAAGGCGGTAGACTTCAAATTCCCTGATAACGAGTACTGGGCAAAAGACGCAAAACTTGGCCATACCGTCGTTTATAGTGACCCTGTAATGGAATACACTGATGGCGTTTTGGTAATACCAGAAAGAAAAGGCAAAGGTATTGATGGATTTAAAAAGCTTGGAACTGTTCGTGGTTTCACTCCCTGGACTTACATGTCGTTAATAAAGTCAGGGAGTATCACCGTCAACGAAGGAAACTCCCTAAACGCAGTGGTAAAACAAGCACTTAACAACCGAGTTGATGGTGCCTATTTTAATGTCTCCGTCGCAAAATATTTCCTTGAACATCAACTTAAAAAACCCAACGTATTGGTTTTTGATGAATCATTGCCTCATACAACCAGCAACTACCACCTTTCAAGCATTAAACACCCAAACATCATTAAACAATTTAACGCATGGCAAATTGAGCAAGCTGGGTGGATTTTGGATAAGCGACGTGAGTATGGTTTAGAATAGTAGAAAAACGATTATGGGCGGCTAGCAAAAGAAACAAAGTCGTTCACATGACGATGTAGACGCTCCAGTGTTTTATTATCAATAATACTCTGGTTTTCGTTGAACTTATTGTTCACATCCGAAATCATCATTTCATGAATAGGTTGGATTTTGGATATAGTAGAGTCTAAAACCAATTTAAGGTGAGCTTGAGCTCTCGCCCCTCCAACCTCACTTACAGCCTGAGTGATAATCGCTACGGGTTTGCCTTTCAAGGGGGAGCGAAAGGCAGGCCTAGAAGCCCAATCGATAGCATTCTTCAGAACCGCTGGAATACTATGGTTATATTCGGGCGTGCAGAAAATTATGCCATCACATAAAGAAACGTCTTCTATGAACCTGGCAACATTTTCCGGCTTATTCTCTGCCTCAAGATCTTCGGAATAAAAAGACAGCTCATCTAGACGCGGCACAGTACATTCATGACCTTGCAGATACTGCACAACCTCTCTAATTATACCTTGGCTAACACTACGTTTGTGAAAACTCCCAGACAACAACATAAACCGCATATTAACACTCCTTTATCATACGAATAAAATAAGTAATCCCCCCTGCCCACCTCGTGGTTGCGCGCAATATAAACGGGTAATATCCCAAAGTAAATACTGAACCGCTATACTTTATTGGGTCAGGAATATAAAAATTTAGTCATTAAGAAAGCACTTCTGACACTCGTTTTTGAAGTGCAGGCAATACTTCCACCTCAAACCATGGGTTTTGACGTAACCATCGATTATTTCTAGGACTTGGATGCGGAAGAGGTACCATTTGTGGCCAATAGGTACGCCAAGATTTTACCAGCGCCGTCACAGAGCTAGCCGCCTTTCCAAAGTGATAAGCCTGTGCATATTGTCCTAACACCACCGTCACCTCCACGTTACAAAGCTGCTCCAGAAGCTGCTCTCGCCAAGCGTCCGCACATTCACTACGAGGAGGTAAATCACCAGATTTACCTGACCCAGGAAAGCAGAAACCCATAGGTAAAATAGCAATCTTTTCTGGGTCATAGAATTCTTCACGTGTCACACCCAACCACTCTCGCAGCCGATTCCCACTCGCGTCATCAAACGGCACTCCCGATTGATGAACCTTTCTACCGGGTGCTTGCCCTGCAATTAAAATCCTTGCGTTAGGGTGCAACTGAAGAACAGGTCGAGGGCCTTCTGCTAAGTTTTCCGCGCAAATAGTACAGGCTCGAACTCTTGTTAATAACGATGAAAATGACTCCACAACACCCCCCTTTCTTTACATGGGTACAAGCCCCAATCTGTTGCTAACAACCTCTCATTCTTGATATATATCCATTTTTGTTTTAAAGTTTCAGTAATTTCTGAAACTTTAAAACATGAGAAGCGCAATGCAAATGACACCCATGATTGAATCCTTCGTCCTGCATTTTGGCGAAATGGGGAGCCGCTGGGGGTTTAATCGAACAGTCGGCCAAATGTACGGGCTAATTGTACTGAGTGAAGCCCCCCTCAGTGCCAATGATATCTCATCTGCCCTGAGTATTTCACGGGGTAATGTCAGCATGGGCCTTAAGGAGTTGCAGTCTTGGCAACTTGTTCGTGTACATCACGTCCCAGGGGACCGTAAGGACTACTTCTCGACCGCAGGCAGTATTTTGGAGATGGCCCGACGGGTAATGATTGAACGTAAGCGTCGGGAAGTTGACCCAACGTTAACACTACTGCGTGACATCATATTAGAAACCCCCTCCAACGAAGGCGAAGCTCATGCTCAGACCAAAATGCACGAGATTCACGACCTACTAGAATCAGCCTCCCTGTTATCTGATGAAATCCAGTCACTGAGTATCGAGAGCCTTCAAACCCTTATCAAACTAGGGGCAGGCGTTGGTAGATTACTTGAATTTGCCGACAAATTTCGTAGCAATAGAGGAAGCGATAAGAGCAATGACAAAACCAATGACAAGAGTAACGACAAGGGTAGTGAGGAACATTAATTTAACCGCCACCAAGCCCAATCACTTTTAATTAAACATATCATTCACGGGGTCTACTATGATTGACACCTTGATGCTCTCTCGCATCCAGTTCGCCGCTAACATTAGTTTTCACATACTCTTCCCAATGATCACCATTGCCATGTGTTGGTTCTTGGTTTATTTCAAAATTCGCCTACACACCTCCGGAGATCCAGTATGGATGCGAGCCTACCGTTTCTGGGTAAAGGTGTTTGCACTAACATTCGCCATTGGTGTTGTTAGCGGTATTACCATGTCATTTCAATTTGGCACCAATTGGCCAGGCTATATGGAAACCGTGGGTAATATCGCAGGCCCATTATTAGGTTATGAAGTGTTAACCGCATTCTTTTTAGAAGCGACATTTCTGGGCATCATGTTATTTGGTATGGACCGATTGTCACCAAGATTACACACTTTCTCTACCGTAATTGTCGCCTTAGGCACCACAACATCCGCCTTTTGGATACTCGCATTAAACTCTTGGATGCAAACACCTACTGGGTTTGAAATGCGAGACGGTGTTGCATTCCCGGTCGATTGGATGGAGATCATATTTAACCCATCACTGCCCTATCGATTGGCACACACATTGATTGCATCTGGACTTACCGCTAGCTTCTTAATATGTGGCTTATCCGCGTATCGAATATTAAAAGGCGATAACAAACGCGCCCCCAAATTAACACTGAAAACCGCCATCTGCGTGGCGGCAATACTTACCCCCTTACAGGTCTTTGTGGGCGATCTCCATGGATTAAACACCCTTAAACATCAACCACAAAAAATCGCGGCAATGGAAGGGGTTTGGGAGACACAAAAAGGCGCCCCCTTATTGTTATTTGCGCTACCAGATGAAGAAACACGCAGCAATCATTTTGAAATCCCTGTACCTAAATTAGCCAGCCTGATATTAACCCACGACAGCGAGGGGGAAATTAAAGGTTTAAATGAATTTAAAAATGAACACCCACCTGTGGCTCCATTATTTTTTGGATTTCGTATTATGGTCGGCATCGGCATGTTGATGTTATTACTTGCCTGGGTAGGAGTATGGCAACTCATTCGCCATAAAACGGTAAACACGTTAACCTTAAGAGCCTTTCTAGTCATGACATTTTCAGGCTGGATAGCAACATTGGCTGGCTGGTATGTTACCGAAATTGGCCGCCAACCCTATCTTGTGAGTGGCATCCTCAGGACTAGCGATGCCGTTACCACTGTGCCCGCCTCAAATGTCGGGTTATCTCTAACTCTGTATTTACTGGTATACGTCGGACTATTAATTGCATATCTCCATACGTTATTTCTAATGGCTCGCCGCGCCGTTGAAATAGAAGAGATCTCGCCACAAGAGCAGAATGATTTAACACCAACCTTTCCGTTGCATTCCTCCCCGATGCACCGTTCTCCCCTTCTCGTAAAGGAGCCAACCTCATGACAGACACTACTTGGTTACACATGTTTTTTGGTGGCCTAATGGCACTAGCGATTTTGATATACGCCATCTTAGATGGTTATGACCTTGGGGTTGGAATTTTAATGCCACGGCACGACGTTCAACAGAGAGACCAGATGATTGCTTCCATAGGCCCTTTTTGGGATGCTAACGAAACCTGGTTAGTATTAGCCGTTGGCATCCTACTCATTGCTTTTCCAGATGCTTATAATTTGGTGTTAAAAGAGTTATACCTACCGGCAACCATCCTACTTATCGGTCTCATTATGCGTGGTGTTGCCTTTGATTTTCGCGCCAAGGTATCACTAGATAACAAAAATATGTGGGACAACATATTCAAAGCAGGCTCCCTCGTCTCTTCTCTCGCACAAGGTTATATGCTGGGGCAATATGTGGTTGGATTCGACTCCAGCGGGGCAAGCCAAGGTTTTTCTATACTCAGCGCCATCTGTGTTGCTGCTGCTTACAGCTATATCGGCGCTACCTGGTTAGTAATGAAAACAGAAGGGGATTTACAAAAGCAAGCCGCGTCCTGGGCTCGCCGTTGTGGCTGGGTGACATTTCTGGGAGTGGTGAGCGTTTGTATCGTTAACCCCATCATCAACCCTAGCGTTTTTGAGAAGTGGTTTAACTTTCCTACCGCACTGTTACTCTTTCACATCCCTCTCATCAGCCTGGCTTTATTTATTACCAACGATCAAATTTTAAAACGCATTCCTTTGGAAAAAGATTTCGGATGCTGGATACCTTTTCTTGGGGTTGTTGGTATATTTTTCATCTGTTTCCAGGGACTCGCCTATAGCTTTTACCCTTATGTAGTTCCAGGAAAATTAACCATGATGGAAGCTGCTAGTGCTACCGAGTCATTAGAATTTATCTTTATCGGCACCGTTATTGTGGTGCCAATAATCCTTTGCTACACCGCACTTTCGTATCGGGTGTTTTGGGGGAAGGCGACCGAATTGAAATACTATTAGCTATGGCATCCCTCGGTGCGAAGCCGAGGGTTATTAGTTAACGGGTATTTCTTTAACCTTCTGCAAAGCTTTAAATAAAAGCTGCTTATCCAAAAAAGCAACATGCTTTACATTAATAACCGCATCAAACTCAGCAAACCGTATGGATTTAAACGAACCATGAGTCTTAATATACATGACCATTTGCTCGATGATCTCATCGCCTAAGCGTATCAAAGAGGGGCGCACCTCCTGCTGAAGGTCTTTGGGCTTATGCTGAAGTGGTTGGGAAAGGAAGTCTGCGCGATGTCGAAACTGTATCGCTTTAGCAACAGAAATTTGTGCTTTAAAAAAATATTCGACCGAATCAGGATCAAGCCCTCTATCATGCGCTGAGACTTTAGCTTTCTCTATTACGACTTTCTCTCTCTCGACGTCTTCAATTGGCCGATGATTTTCTGCCTTAAATAAAGCAACATCTTCCATATAACTTAGACGTTCATTTATCGTTTCGAATAACCCTTCCGAGATAACCTCGGCTCCCGCTTGAAACGGCAAAAGGATTAACAAGAAAAACAAATTGCGTATTTTCATAACCTCTCCCTAATTTAATTGTTAACTTCTATTAGCACTGCCAATTACTCATGATTTAAAAAGAACATAATTTCATTTTTATTGGGGTGTTTTTTTAGCCATTCCCTGATTCTTTTAACTTCTTCTATTTCAGTTTCATCAATAACTTTTAGCAACCGCTGTTCACGAACATCTTCTAACGCTTTTTTCTTTAGTTTACGCTGCCATTCTTCTGTAAACACCACCGGCATTTTTCTACTTAACTCTAATGATTTAAGTAACTCCCACTCACCCCCATCTAGCCACACTTCATCACAACTAGCACACAGATCAAGACGGCTATTTGAGCAGCCTGATACTTTGTATTTTGTCATCAGTTTTTTGCATTTCGGACAAACCAAGGCCGCATGGGAATCCTCTACTTCTTCCACTGCTTTAGTTTTATTCACATCACTTTCCGCTATAGGGGATGAACGCTCCAGCCAATCCCGATAATAAAGCAGTGAAATCACTGCCCCATTACAACTAGCACATCCCATAGCAGACAAACCTTGCTCAAGTTTTGTTGCTCTTAGTGGTACGGTTTTACATTTTGGACAATCCATTGAAACCTCATTTTCTTGATCATTATAATTAACCTAGAGCACTTCTATGCTATTCAACCTCAAGAGCCACACAAGCTATCGCTTTGTTTAATCCCTTAATCGGCGCACTCGAAAAGATCGTCCTTTTAACTTACCTCTCGCGATCTTCGTCAGTGCGACATTAGCAACATCTCGATTCACCGCAACATAAGCCCAGTTATCAAACATCTGAATTTTGCCCACCTGCTTGCCTTCAATGCCATCTTCACCGGTCAAAGCACCTAAAATATCCCCAGGTCTTACTTTCTGTTTTTTACCACCATCAATTTGCAAAGTTGCCATTGCGGGCTCATAAGCCTCCTGGTTCAACAGTTTTTCAGGTGGAAGTGCATCAGGAACAACGCGTTGCCCTAAATACTCTTCTAACTGCGTAACCTTGTAATGCTCTTTATCACTATACAAAGATAACGCTAACCCCTTACTACCCGCTCGACCCGTTCTGCCTATGCGATGTACGTGAACCTCTGTATCTCTAGCAATATGGTAGTTAATCACCGCATCTAGCGCATCGATGTCCAACCCTCGAGCAGCAACATCCGTTGCGACCATCACAGACACACTTTTATTGGAAAAACGCACCAGTGCCTGGTCACGCTCTCTTTGCTCAAGGTCTCCGTGTAATGACAAGGCACTAAACCCGTTATCGCGCAAATACTCCGCAAGCTCATCTGTCTCACGCTTGGTATTACAAAATACAACGGTAGACTCAGGTAAGTAGCGTAATAACAACAACTGCACAGCCAACGGGCGCTGTTCGTTGCCATCTACCTTAAAAAAATGCTGTTTTATGGTGCTATCATCATGAGTAGACTCCACTTTTACCATTTCTGGCTGAATCATCACACGATTAGCAATGGACTGTATCCTTTTGGGGAAAGTCGCACTAAAAAGCATGGTTTGACGCTTGTTAGGCATAAACTCAATGATGTCATCCAATGCATCCTGAAAGCCCATATCCAACATACGATCCGCTTCGTCCAATACAAAGGTGGTCAAATCGGCCAATGATAGATACTCCTTACGCAAATGCTCCTCTACTCGGCCAGGTGTACCAACAATAATGTGAGCCCCATGCTCCAAAGAACCAATTTGTGGGCCAAAAGGCATGCCACCACACAGGGTTAATACTTTAACGTTATGGGTAGCACGAGCCAAACGCCGAATTTCTTTTGCAACTTGATCGGCCAGCTCCCTTGTAGGGCACAACACCAGTGTCTGCACTCGAAAACGCTTCACATCGAGTTTATTCAGTAACCCTAGGCCAAACGCCGCGGTTTTACCTGACCCTGTTTTCCCCTGCCCAATGACATCTTTGCCAGCTAATATTAGGGGGAGGCTTTGAGCCTGTATTGCTGTCATTTCGTGATAACCTAGGGTAGATAGGTTTTCTAACAGCTCAGAAGCTAGTTTCAGACTTGCGAAGTTGGTATCTGACAACGGAATGCATCCTATATAAGGGATAAGGGTATTGACGCCAAATACAGGCGTCACTAAAATCAATGCGTCATAATAACAGATTATCGCCTCTCTTTTCGCACTGGAAAGGCCCACCATAAGGAAAGCTTGCAATCTTGTTGCCTATTTTTACAGAGAAGTACTCAACAGTATTCCATCCCGCGCCCAAGTACGGTATAAGGTCGCTATGAAAACACCAAAACGAATCATACCCTTAGTTGAAGATGGTCTTGTAGACGAAGTGCTACGCCCATTAATGAACGGCAAAGAAGCCGCCGTGTATGTTGTACGCTGTGGCACCGAGATCCGCTGCGCAAAAGTTTACAAAGAAGCCACCAAACGTAGCTTCAAACAGGCAGTTCAGTACCAGGAAGGCCGTAAAGTACGCAATAGCCGTCGCCAACGTGCAATGGAAAAGGGCTCGAAATTTGGCCGCAAAGAGCAAGAAGATGCCTGGCATAACGCTGAAGTGGATGCGCTTTATCGCCTTGCAGATGCCGGCGTACGAGTCCCAAAGCCCTACGGGTGCTTTGATGGTGTACTGCTCATGGAACTTGTTACCGATGATCATGGCCAAGTAGCCCCTCGGCTTAACGATGTATCCATGTCTGCAGAACAAGCACGAGAAGATCATGAGTTGGTCATGAAGTACGTTATGTTGATGCTATGCAGCGGCCTTGTACACGGTGATTTATCCGAATTTAATGTGCTAGTGGATGATTACGGCCCCGTCATTATCGATTTGCCTCAAGCGGTTGATGCTTCAGCAAACAATCATGCTCAATGGATGCTTGAGCGTGATGTGAAAAACATGACCGAATATTACGGCATATACGCACCTGATTTGTTAGAGACTCGTTATGCGCAGGAAATGTGGGCGCTATACGAGGCGGGTGACCTTACCACTAACAGTGTGTTAACAGGCGAATTCGAAGACGATAATGAGGCGGCTGACGTCGACTCCGTATTACTAGAAATCAAAGCCGCCATTGAAGAAGAACAAGAGCGCCAAGAGCGAATGCAGGATGCTGAAAACGAAGGCTAGAAAGGCCTTCGTCAAGCAGTCTATCTAAAAAACATTGCGCTTAGTCAAAAACCGTATGTTTTTGCTGTAAATTCGCAAACGCATCATTCACCCCCACATAGACTAAATCGCCATCCGCCCCCCGGCTTAGCTCTGCAGCATTAGCCTCATCCGTATCTATATGCATTTCTAATCGATAACCAGGGCTCACCCTTACCAACACATCACCAAACACAAGGTCTCTAGGGCCCCCGGTAATAGCCACCTCCACTTCATCCTTATTTTTCACACCAAATGCCTTTGCATCATCAGGATGCATATGGATATGGCGATGTGCACATATCAACCCTTCTGTTAGTTGCACCTGGCCTTTGGGCCCCTCTAGAACAATAGGAGCTGAATCTTTTACCTGCCCAGAGTTTCTAACGGGCGCATCAACACCCAAAAAATATTCGTCGGTACGAGAGACTTCCACTTGGTTTTTTGAACGTAACGGGCCTAACAATCGCACACCATCAATACGATTTCTAGGACCAATAAGACTGACCTTTTCTTCACAGGCGTACTGCCCAGGCTGGGACAAATCTTTGTATCGCGTCGGCTCCGCCTCCTCACCAAAGAGAGCAGCAAAGGTCTCCTTATCCAGATGAAGATGGCGAGCACTCACCGCGATGGGGATCGATTTCACACGAATAACATCCACCCGCTTTCCAGCAATGTCAGCGGTTTGTTTTGCGATCATTAGCTCTTCATTGGTTTGAACCGCAAGCACCTGCACACGCGATGAGTCACTACTAATACGCACCACCGGCGTATCGACACTTAACGTCGCATCATGGTTTCGATCTTCATCAAATAACACACCCAAGAATCCAAAGCGCTGGAGGATTCTTCTACGCATAGAGGCACTATTTTCACCAACACCTCCCGTAATCACAATAGCGTCAACACCTCCCATAACCGCCGCATAGGCACCAATGTATTTACGCACACGGTGTACAAATACATTAATAGCTAATCGTGCATGATCGTTACCTTCACCTGCGTGCTTTTCAATTTCACGAAGGTCATTGGTTAACCCTGACAAGCCCTTCAAGCCACTTTGCTTATTTAACAGCTGATCTAGGGTTTCACTATCAAAACCCTCCTGACGCAACAGGTGCAACAACACACCTGCATCCACATCACCTGCCCGCGTTCCCATCACCAAACCTTCTAACGGGGTCATACCCATACTCGTATCAGTTGAATGCCCTAACTCAATAGCGCAAGCACTTGCTCCATTACCCAAATGCAAAGAGATGATTCTTAACTCATCCAATGGACGCTGTAGAAACTGTGCCGCTTTATTTGCAACATATTGATGGGATGTACCATGAAAACCATAACGACGAATGCGGTGTTTTGCAGCGACCTCTGTATCAATGGCATAAGTATGTGCACGTCGGGGCATACGCGCATGAAATGCGGTATCAAAAACGGCTACCTGAGGTACGTCAGGTAACGCTGCCATTGCCGCACGGATACCGGCCAGATTATGAGGATTATGCAAAGGGGCCAAAGGCACCCAGTCCTCAATTGAGGCAAGTACGGCATCATCAATCAGCGTGGCGTCGTGAAAGCTATCCCCTCCATGCACAACGCGATGCCCTACCGCTGTAATATCAAACTGCTTAGCGTCTTCTAATAGCTGCTCAATCGCTTGCTGATGCCCTCCTTGTTGCAAACGCTCTTTTTTCCCGGCCAATAGTACAGCATTGGTTGTTGGATCGATTAGTTGGTACTTCACACTTGAAGAGCCGCTGTTGATGACAAGTATATTCATAAAATCCCTTATAAGCCTATAACACGCATGACGAGCTTTACCCTAGCTAAATGCAGGTATCCAAAAGCGAATCGACCAAAAAAAAGGGAAAGCTTTCGCTTTCCCAATTCTTTAATCTGCATTGTATCTTTTGTATCAGAATAGCCGTCGCCAAACAAGGCTCAATGCTGCATTCTCACTCTACAACCGATATCAATTACCTAGATTTTTATCTACTGCATCAAGGAAGCCCTGCATATCAACAATGCTTTCTTTACTTGGATCTGTTGTTTTGCCTTTCAGATCACCCGTAACATAACCCTGCGCAACCGTATCGATCAATGCGCATTTAAGCTGATCCGAATAATCAATCAATGGCTGATTATCTTCTCGTTGACCTAAGGTCTCTAACGCATTGGCAACGGCAAAAATTAATGCCGACGAGTTAAACAATTTCGTCTTGCCGTCACTTTCCAAATACATCAGGTACAAATCATGCGCTGTGCCGTGAGGTGCTTCGTACAACATAGTGCCATCTTTACTTTCAATAATGGAACTTGCTGTTGCCAAACTACCACCCAGAGCAGCAGAGATATCAGAGAAGATATCACCATCCAAGTTTAACGCCGGGTAAATACCCTTGCGTGGAGGATCTGTGATCATCTTCTTAAGCTGACTTGATGGGCGCATGATCATGAAGGAAGGTGGTCGAATATTATCTGCCACCAACTCTTGTCTAATCTCATTAATCACAGTACTGAATACATCATCATATTCCATGTATTCACGCTTAAGGCCAAAATAAATTTCTTTATCGTTACGTGCAGCATCTCTAAATACTTGGCTCACCCAATCTTTAATGGCTTCTCGATCGTTGGCCATAAATAAAACCGGATCGCCTTTTTTAACTTCCCGAGCGTACTTTTCTTCGCCATCTAACGTCACTTTAATAATACCGTCTTCATCTAACGGCATATTAAAACTTCCGTACTGATCGCCACCGCCAGCACTCATTCGAGAAATAGACACGCTGAACTTACGATCAGGAATCCCGTATTTCTTAAGGGTATTCACCAACTTAAATAACTTTCGACCTGAGGTGTTTTCTGGCACACCCCATAATGCTCGCTCTGGCGGATTTGAAATAACACGGGCGGCTTGAGCATCAATAAGTTCGTAATGATATTTTAGCCCTAAACCTTCAAATTCAGTCTTATACTCCGCATCAAAAATACCTTCAATGGTTTCACGCATCACACCATCGTAACCGGGGATTACGGTATCTTTCAAACCAAGATACACATCACGCTTTTCGTCTATTGCTTGCTTGAAAAAGCCGTGAGCCCACGCTTTTACTTTCTCTGTATCATTTGACGCCAACAACCATGGATCGCCCTTTTTAATTTTTCGACGATGCAACTCTATCGGAGCACCACTGGCACCAACAAACATCACTTTAATCACACCCGTCACTTTAGACAGCTCATTGTGACTGTGCTTGTTTCCACCATCAGCCATCGTGGAAACGGTAATATCGCGACCAATCCACTCAGGAGTCAAACGTTTAATATTTACAAAAGGAATATCTTCACGGGTAATGTTGCCACCGATACCTTTACGGATAGCACCATTCGGGGATTTAGTTGACAGTGGGTCTAGGGTATCTTTATCTATTGATGGGTGCTTGACGAGCAACCCTTCTAGCTGGTCGCGGTTCACAGTCATACCCGCATTCTTAATACCTACACCGTGCGCCTTTAACGCTTCAATGGATTCCAATACCACCTTGCCGTTGGTCAGCAATCTGTTTTCCGCAGAAAGGTCAATTTCGATGAGATCGATATTCAACCGATTAGAAACAAACTGCTCAACAACTCTTTCAAAAGCGACTTGGGCCATCTCGTCTCCGTGTAACAGGACTAGAGGCTTCTCAACATTAATCTTATTTCCCATGGGTATTCCTACACTCTTCATCTATTCACATGTTTTATTAGGCCGGATTCTACTCTTTTTTTGTGACATTCCCATAGCTTAGTCAAGATTTGAAGACTTTTAAAATCGACACCCTGCCTCATTTGGACATTGACAACCACTTTCTACAGACCAAGATCAATAACTGATAAAAAGGCGCACCAGGAGGCAGCTAATATGCTATGTCTATGCGCTATATTGTAGCGCATAGACAGCACTCAAGCCCTAATCCTCTTCTTCCAAATGATGCGTTGATACCACACCGAAGTCTTCCAAAATGGCATACAAACAAGGCACAACAAACAATACCAAAACGGTAGAGGTAGCAATGCCGAACACTATGCTAGTCGTTAACGGTATCAGTATTTGAGCTTGCAGACTGGTTTCAAAAAGCAAAGGAGCCATACCCGCAATCGTGGTTAAAGACGTCAAAACCACGGCTCGAAAACGATCATGACTCGCCTTCGCCGCCGCATCATGCACACTAAACCCTTCAGCGACCCGATTTTTAGCAAAAATCACCAACAATATTGAGTCGTTCACCACAATACCTGCCAACGATACAAACCCCAGCATAGAGGGCATCGTAATATCCAACCCCATTAACCAATGCCCCCAAATCACACCTATAAGCGCCAAAGGAATATTTACCATAACAATCATCGGCTCAATATAAGAATGAAACTGCACACTCAGTAAAATGAAGATAACAAATAACCCCATAATAAACGCTCTCATCATAGAATCCTGAGTCACTTTCGCGTTCTTTGCCTCCCCTTGCATCTCAACCCGAACATTTGGAAATTGCTTTTCAAATGTTGGTAGGTACTGTTTTTGATAATCCACAAGAATGGCATTTGTATTATTCAATTCTTTATCTACATCACCGTATATTGTCACCGTTCGCTGGTTATTCACCCGATGAATCCTTGACACACTTCGTGTCATAGAAATATCCGCCACCGTTGATAACGGAATCACTTTCCCTGTACTTGGGTGTATTACCGGAAAGTGATCAAAATCAGCCAAACTATCACGAGACTCGCGAGCCAAAATCACGTTGACTTCAATATTTTCCAACCCCACATTACTCTCCAACACCTTGCTACCTTGATAGGCCGCTCGTAATTGAGAGGCTATGATTTTTGAATCTAACCCTAATGCAAACGCCCCGGGTTTTAGCTGCAATGTAAATTCAGGTTTTCCTGGACGCAAGTCATCCATCACATTATTAACGCCAGGGTACCCAGAAAACCAATTCTGCAATGCATAAGACGCCTCAGAAAGCTCTTCAAGATCATCACCAAACAATCGAATATAAATAGCACGACCTGCAGGACCGATAGCAGGCTCCTTGATAGATATATTTTGGGCACTAGAGACAACGCCATTTTTTTCTCGCCACAATGACATAAATTCATTGAGTCGCACCGGTCGCTGCTCTGCACCTAACAAATCAATACTGATAGTTGCTAAATGCGGCCCCGTTTCAAATGCATCTGCATTCTCATTAAAATTCACCGTAATTGATTTAATCAACGGTTGTGTTTCAAGCATCGGATATTGTTGACGCAATACATCCTCTACTTGTTTTACCGACGTCACCAAGTGATCAACAACCGACTGGGTTTTATGCAATGAAGTACCCGCAGGCATCAGCACTCTAGCCTGCACTAAGTCCCCCTCTAAATCAGGGAACGCAGCAAACTTTACAACACCAGAAACCAACAGACTCACTGACAAAACAAAGACACCAATGACCGAACCAACAAACAAATAACGATATCCAATAAGGCGCGATACCGTCACATCCATTTTAAGACGAAGGTTTTCAAACCAATCTTCAAACTTCTGCCTTAGAACAGGCATCTTCGTATTTTTTTGGTGTTCTAACGAATGGTAAAGGTGATGAGGAAGAATAAAGAAAGCTTCAACTAAAGACACAACAATAACGGAAATTAACACAATAGGAATGACACGTAATACCTGTCCAATATCACCCTGAATAAAAAGAAGCCCTACAAATATTGATACCGTAGTAAGAAATGATGAGAACACACCGTTGGCAACTTTTTTTGTTCCGTCAATCGCCGCCTCCATGGGGCTTTTACCATGACGCAATTGACTAGCAATGCTTTCACTAATCACAATGGCATCGTCCATCAAAATCCCCAGGGCAAGCAACAAGGCAACCATAGATAACATATTGATACTGATACCCAGATTACCTAGGACAAACGCACTGGCCAAAAAGGAAACAGGTAATCCCATCACAACCCAAAATGCATAACGAGAACCAAAAAACAGCCACATCACTAAAAACACTAAAATCAAACCCTGCAGCGCATTGCTGCTTAACAGGCTAATTCGATCACTAACGATACTGGTATAATCCTGGGTAAGATAAAACGACACACCTTCGGGCAATCGTCGCTCTTCTTCCTGTACAAACTGTTTAACACGGTTTAATACTCGCAAACTATCATCTAAGGTATTTTTCTTGATCTTCAAGAATGCAGCAGGCTGATTGTTTAATGTTGCCTGCTGAGATTCTGTTTCAAATTCATCAACAATATTCGCAATATCACCTAATAGAACCTCGTTACCTTGAGAGCCACGTAATACCACCAACATTGACAACTCGGCAATGGATCTGCGCTCATCACTTAAACGGATTTGATAATCACGAAATTCGGTTTTAACATCACCTACAGGTAGATCCACATCTTGATTAGAAATCACCTGAGCAATATCTTGTAAACTTAATCCTAACTCACGTAACTTGTGCTGCGTCACTTGCACTTGAAACTGTCGACTTGAAAACCCCTGTATCTCAACCAGAGGAATACCAGAAAACTGTAACATTCGTTGCTTTACATCTTCCGCCAAACGCTTTAACTCAGGACGCGCTAAGTCAGCCGTTAATGCCACAGTAATCACTTCTTGAGTTCTTCCCAGCTCTTTTACCGCCGGAATTTCTGATTCATCAGGGAAGTTATCAACCGCATCTACCTCAGATTTAACATCATCCAAAAACTTAGAAAAATCACCAGCCTCTAACATTTTCACAGTCATAATCGCGAGCGATGTACGCGCCTGGCAGCGTTTTTCTTCAATAAAACTAATGCCATCCAATGCATCTTCTAACGGCTTACAGATTCCCGTCTCTACATCTTTCGGAGCCGCTCCGGGATACGGCACTCGAATTTCGACCTCAAATGATTTAACTTCAGGAAATGTTTCTCGTTTTATTGATGGCAGCGTTAACATACCCGCCAACAGAAACATCACCATCATTAAGTTGGCCGCTGTTGGGTGTTTTGCAAAGAATCGAATCATATTATTGGCCTTCCACCCATTGCTGAATCCTTTGCTCCATAACCTCATCTGTTGAGGCATGCAACACCATGCCATTCACCGCAGGAAATAGATCTGACACAATAATCTGCTGCCCTTCACTCAATCCATTTTTAAACAAAGCAATAGATCCAAATTGATAGTCCGGTTTCATCGCCTTTTTAAACAGTACCTTCTTTTTTATTGTTTTCTCATTTTCTACCAGTTCCACATCAGAAAGCATGTATACGCTACCTTCATGTAAGGCATCTCGAGGAATAACATAAAAGCTCTGGGGCCGAGAACGAATCACCACTTCCGTATACATTTGTGCAATCAGCGGCGGACGCACCCCTGGTTCAACATTTTTGTACGGATTATCCACACTCACCATAATGCCTAACGTTCGTGTAGAAGGGTCCAAATTATCACTGATACGCTCAACTTTTGCAGGCCAACGAATATTAGGAACTCCTGGTAGGCGTACTTCAGCTTCAATACCTAACATTTCAAACATTGCACTGGTTTTTATCATCAACACGGCTTTCTCAAAAGAAAGCCCCCCAGCACCTCCCCCAGGAGCTCTCATCGACTTCGCCAAAGAGTGAAAACGCTCTACCGGAAACTGTACATTAATAAGCACTTTATCAATGGTTTGTGTAGAAAACAGGGAAGTTCCCTGAGCAACAAATTGATTTTCTTCTACCGATAGTTCGGTAATACGGCCATCAAAAGGCATCACTATTTTAGTTCGTTCCACATTACGCTGTTGCGTTTCTACCGACGCCTCAGCAATAACAATTTTAGCAACCAAGACATCACGTTGAGCGGGCAAGGTATCCAACTGAATCTTAAGACTCTGCACTTCCTGTTTAAGCTGAATAACAGCACTTTTTTGACTATCAACTGTTGACTGAGCAATTGATTTTTTTGACAAAAGCTTCTGTTTCCTTACCAATTCTTTGTTGGCAAGAGTCAGCTTCTGCTGCACTAATGCAAGATTCACTTTTACATCATTTAAGTTCGCATCCAACTCACGAAGGTTTGCCTGTGTCACCGCAACATCAGCCTTCGCTTGCTGTAATGCCAATTGGTAATCACGCTCATCAACCCTTAATACCAAGGTATCTTTGGGTATTAACTCCCCTTTGCGTAATTTAGGATGAACATAAGTCACCATGCTACTAACCTCTAGTTTCACATTAAGCAAAACATTCGGCTCTACAACACCGTAACCGGTAATTGTTGGCGCAATCATATGCGGTTTTAAGGTAATCACACTGACCGGAACCGGTTTCTTAGCAAGATCATCATGTTCCATAGTTGGTTGTAGCTTCACTAACACAACGGAAATCGCTACAAACACCATGAGTGCCAACAAAAAAGCTCGTTTTTTCGTTAATACCACCATCATTTTTCCTCAACACCTTGAATAAACATCTGATAAATATGATCCGCCCACTGTGGGCTATTAACATCCTGTTTTGATATATCCCACGCTCGCTCTCTTATAGGCTCTGCAAAAAAAGGCATCAGCAACATATTCATTAATGAGAACGCTGCCCAATGGGGATTTAGATCTTTGCGCATCCGCCCTAGCGCTTGCTCTTGAGCGATCAATTTCGGTAAAAATGCACGCATACGTTTAGGAAACAATTCAATAAAACGCTCCCCTAGCGGTCCCGGCTGACCCACAATATCATCGATCAGAAAGCGCCCCATGATTCGGTTATTTTTAAGATGCTCTAACGTTGCAAAAATAAAACCTTTTAACGGCTCACCACTCTCAGCCAAATGCTCTAAGGAGGAAAAGTGTTGCGTTGATAGGTTTTCTAATAAGGCAATGAATAAACCTTCCTTACTACCGAAGTAATAACTGATCATTGCAGACTGCATGCCAGCCTCACTTGCGATCTCTCTAATAGTAATATTTCTAAAGCTTTTCTCAGTCAATAGGTTATGAGCAGCCTCAATTAGCCGCGCTTTGCGCTCTTGCTGCTCTTCTGGATCCGATGGTCGACCGCGGCCTGCGTTCACATAACACCTCATTAGGCTATTTATTTGATCAGTTGATTAATTAAATAGCCTAATGAGGATAAAAACAAGTAACAAATTGCAACTTTTTACAAAATCCAGCCAAGTCTCAGCCACAACCACCCCTTTATATATTAGGGGCGGTTGCAATATACTGGATGACGGCCGAAGGGTTTATAAATCTTCTAAGATGATTTTCTCGATGTTTCTCTCTGCCAATGCAGAAATAGTTAACGCTGGGTTCACCGCCCCAGTACTACCGTTGACCATTGCGCCATCCATAACATATAAGCCATCATAGCCATGAACGCGTCCATAAGCATCGGTTGCCTTGCCAAGGACTACGCCACCTAGCGGGTGCGCCGTAAACGATGCATTAACATCGGGAATCAGCCCTGGAAGCCCTGGCACACTCCAACTTGCAGCAGCAATTTTATTATTCATTTCCCGCGCAGATTCTACGACATCATTGTTGCCATTTTCAGGCCATAGCAATGTACAGGAATCCGTTTGCTCATTATATTCGAATCGCGCACGGTTCTTCATATCAAAGCCCATACCTAAACTACCAATGACGCCCACATTAACGGGAACATGTAGCGCATACCAATTTTCCAACGTTACTGGCACATCAAGGGAGGCATCATGTATTTTACTGGCAGAAGGTGATGCCTGGGTAACTCCTAACGATGGAGCCATGGTTCGAACAACTGCAGCATCGCCATTAGTACCCCAACCTTCACCAACATGCTCATTCAGATCAGGCAAATCACCTCGCTCTCGAGCCCGCAATAGCAATTCAGTCGTTCCGATAGAACCTGCCGCCATAAATAGTTTCCCACAGGACAATGTGTACTCGTCAATAACCTCTCCCATGGGATCAATTTGTTCAACCTGCACGAGATAATTACCGCTGGAGTCACGGCTAACGCCCTTGACCTGAGTACCAGAATAAACACTGGTATAACCACTATCTTCTGCATATTTTAAATAGTTTTGAGTTAAATCAAACTTGGCTCCATTGGCGTTACCATGATTACTCTCACCAACAGTCGCTGATCGACGATTCCCTCGCCACCAACGATATTCATCACGAACAACATCCCAATTCCAAATGCCATCAATTGACTCTGGTGTATAACCTGCTGAACGAGCGTGACTATCCCAAACTCGAGAATGCCCCCAGGCCGACTTCCAATATAAATCACTCGGTAACGGGCTTACACGTAACATCTCTCTTACTCGTGGGTAAAACGTGTTGTTCATTTCATCAAAATCGACATTATCTTGAAAAATTTCTTCAAAGTACTCACGCTCAGGCTGAATCAGTACGCCGGTAAATACTTTTGAACCACCACCCACGCAGGCACCACGCCAAACGGATATATGATCGTAATCAGTGACATCCAAAATCCCACCAAACTTATCAAAATTGAACGGTATCCCAGTGACCTGCGTTATATCCGTTCGATGCCAATACGCTCTGCCGTCAGGGGCAAAATCATTGGAATGAATATCTCTTCGGGGATCCTGAGGCCAACGACAACCACGTTCCAAAACCGTGGTTTCTATACCTGCTTGTGCCAAGCGGTAGGCTGAGATTGCACCGCCGAAACCGGATCCAATCACCAATGCTGGCGTATAGGTAGGCGGCTTAGCAACCGGCTCAAAGAGCTCGGGAACCTTCTCTCGGTATTTCTCCTCAGGTGTATGAGCTGATGCTGTATTACTCACTACTGGCAACCCAGTGGCAGCCGCAGCGACGCCTGTCGATTTAAGAAAAGATCTTCGTTTCATGATGACATAACCCTTTAAATTTTAGGTGCACTTAACCGTTCAAACACTCTCCATGTTTGAATTGGTAGTTAATGCGTGCAATTATTTTCTACATACAATCCGTTTATAGATGTATAAAAAACGCGCAGTATATCCAAGCTCTCGTATTAAGCACGCTTAGATTGGTTAATTAATGTAGTCATATCATGACGGTTAAACTGTACAATGAAGTAATAACAAAAAGCAGGGGCTATACCACGAGAAAGGCTGTCACCCCCCTCCCCCTCAACATTTCCATATTAAGGATAAATAAAATGGATTTTTTTCCCAAAAAAAACGTATCAGCAACATGGTTGCAGAGCTCTTCACCAATAAAAGCGCTGTTTGTGATATTTACTGTTGCTTTACTTTCCGCCTGTAAGGCCAGCAACCCCATTGATCCCATATTAGCGATAGGTGATGATGGTGCTACTCACCTCAAATGGAGCAGCCCCCACCAAGATGTTTCACATTTTAATATCTATTTCTCCACACTAGAGGGAACCGCATCCGAAGGCCAAAAGATAGGGCCCATTCCTGAATCCGCTCAAAAGCGAAATGGCATCTATACTCATGCAGGTCTGATCAACGGCGCAACCTACTACTATGTTGTTACCGGTGTGAATCTTGAAGGTGAAGAATCAGCCCCTAGCATTGAGGTCAGCGCTACACCAGTAGAAGCCCCAGAAGAAGCGATCAATGGAAGGTTTCTATCGATAGGTCTAAATGATGACGTTATTCATGATTATGGAACAGGACTCGAGTGGCAACGGTGCAGCGTCGGACAGACTTGGAATCAAATACAGCAAAATTGCGAAGGTGACCGAGCTACTTATGATTGGCAAACTGCAAACGGCATGACAGCACCGGGGGATTTCCGGTTGCCAACGTTGTATGAATTGCAGACGCTAATTTACTGCTCTTCTGCAGAGGTATATGGTATGGGTCGTCGTTTATGTGATGACAATTCTTCTCAACCAGCGATAGTAGAGGAAGCGTTTCCAAATTCAACGCCTGATTCTACAACCGGCTGGACCTGGACGAGCACTGTTGCTTTACTCCCAGGACGATCCTATAGCGTTGGTTTTTATAGCGGTATCTATGATCATGTTGAGTACCATATTACGCAGTCGGGTGTGCGTTTGGTTCGAGAAGCTCAATAAGAATCTAGATACATATAATGGCGTTATTCAATCTACCCCTGCGAGAAGGCAGATTTTCCTACAGTTCGGTCGTTGATAAAAACATAATCAGCAACGCCAATAGCCCTTGAGCCGACACTAAGTAAATTGTCGAATAATAGAATCCAATCAGCCCTAAATGTCGGCAGTGTTTATATAGCGGCCGATTGGGATGCTGACGACAGGGGTTCCTTTTTCCTGTGAGTTCAATCGAAAAAAACTTCAACTTCCACTGAAAGCGGACATTACAAAATACGATGTATGCTTAAGCGATGGGGGCAACTGGAGCCTTCCAAAGCGCCATTCACTGCTTGCAAGCGCTGACCACGCATATTCAGAGGTAACTGCTTACAGCAATGAGCATACTGGTGCTGGTCCAGTGGACCCGTATAAATGAGTCTGGTTGACATCACTCAGTATTTGGATTTAGTGACTCATTACTAAATGTTTCCAAAGATAACCCTTTCATATTATAGCCTGCCTCGGCAAGCTCATTATTGACAGATTCAGTTTTCATAATGCCTGTAACCGAGAAAGCTTCACCATCATTAGGCATCGCAATGGGGGATTCCATTTTCACATATACCAATTGATTAGCTGGTGGCGGAGGTACATGAATGCAGGCACCTAGAAATGGAACTAATAAAAATTCACTGACTGTGGGATAGGCTGCGTTGGATTCTATTTCCAGTGGAACAATGAAGCCTGTTAGAGTGATTTTCTTGTTATCCAAGTTTTCATTGACCGGTGCAGAGTTCCATTCCTCTTCCATTGCCCGGATAAGCTGCATTCTTCTAGGGTCATCCGCCTCATAAGTATCAATCTGGTATTTCAAGATAAGTTCTTTTGGTGTAAAGCCTTCTTGAATCAAGTCTTCCCACGTTGCTTGTAAAGACTCCGAATTCACAGGCTCTTCACATGCAGTAAGCACCATCAACATTACAATACTGATAAATTGATTTTTCATTATTATAACCTAATAGTGATGCCGTTATTCAGCGCCATACGATAGGCTCGAATACCGGGAATGAGTCCGATTAAGATACCGGCAACCTGAGTGATAAGTAGCATGCACACGTTATTGATGCTTAGTCCTGTAAGAGTAAGAGTGAGACCGTAACGAGTTTCCACGACAGGGGCAGCAGCAATTATTATTAGATAGTACAATGCAACTCCAACGAATATTCCACCTGCCGTTAGGAGGCCTGCTTCGGCACATAACATCACAAGAATATGCCAAGGTCTGGCGCCCACCGAACGCAAGATTGCCAGTTCCCGGCGCCTCTCGTTAAGGCTCGCGAGAATAGCCGTTAACATACCTAGCAGCCCACTAAGCACAACAAATACAGTAATGATCAGCAGTGCTGATTCGGCCAGTCCAAACAGGCTCCACAATTCTTGCAGCGTTGCACCAGGCAGTACTGCCAGTAACGGTTCTTTACTGTACTGATTGATTGAACGTTGTAAACTAAAAACGCTTAACCGTGAGGTTAGGCCCAACATAAAAGCGGTGATCGTTTTGGGCTCTAGCTCAAGTTTTAGGGCTTGTTTTGCACTGACAGCATGGGCGGGATTTTTGTAGCCTGTTTGCCAATCTAAATGAATAGCCTCTATTGCTTGTAAGCTTACATGTACCGTTCGATCAACCGGTGTACCTGTTTTTTTCAAAATCCCCACAACAGCAAACGGTTTGTCATCATGGTCTGAAAAGCTCACCTTACCTACACCGTGTGAAAGAATGATTTTTTTTCCCAACGTGTAATTAAGTTTTTTGGCAACGTCTGCACCTATGACAACATCAAACAATGCAGCAAAGGGTTTGCCATGCTCAAAATCCAACTGTTGTTTATTCCCATGACGATAGAATTTGAAATAGTCTGAATTTGTGCCCAGAACCCTAAAACCTCGATGGCTATCACCAAGGCTAATGGGGATGCTCCAAGCCACCTTCTTATTTTTGCGGATATGTTGGTAACTTTGCCAACTGATATTATTACTGGCATTGCCAATATGGAAAACCGAATATAAAAGTAAGGGCAAGTTGCCCGATCGCGCCCCCACAATCAGGTCAGTACCGGATACGGTATTGGAAAAACTATAGCGAGTATCTTGGCGAACCTTTTCTACACCCAATAATAAGGCCACACTAAATGCGATTGTAATTAACGTCAGCACAATTGTACTGCGACGATTTAGTAGGCTTTCAAAAACTAGTCTTGGGAGGATCATGGCTGTAGCTCTCGTGCTTGTTTCAGTTCCGATAACCTGACGCTACGATCAAATAGCTTTTCTAATGATGCATCGTGACTTACAAATACCAGGGTACTGCCACAGTTTTCAACTTCCTGGAATAATAATTCGAGAAATCGCTGGCGCCGATCACTGTCTAGTGCAGATGTTGGCTCATCGGCAATAATAAGTTCTGGTTGGCCAATTAGCGCACGCGCTGCAGCAACTCGCTGTTGCTGACCAATGCTAAGTGTTGTTACTGGCTTATGTAGTAGTCGCTCGTCGTTCAGTTCTAAATGATCTAGTAATCGGTGAATTTCAGCATCTAATGATGTAGCGCGTTTTAAAACCCGTTGTTTTCTCTCCTTGGAGAAATGACAGGCTAACGCGACATTTTGTACCATTGTGAGGTAAGGAATAAGATTAAATGCCTGGAAGATATAGCCAATATGCTGGGCACGAAAATGGTCGCGCGCAGCCGGTCTAAGCCGTTTTATTTCGTGGCCTAATACGCTAATCAAGCCACTGTTGGCTTCGGCTACACCGGACAAGAGGTTTAGTAAGGTGGTTTTTCCAGCGCCGGAAGCGCCACGAATAAACACTTTTTCCCCCGCCTTGATGTTGAGCATTTCGATCGACAAGGTGTCCACTGAGTTGCCTGGCCAACGAAAGCGAAGATTCTGAATAGTGATAATATCGCTCATATTCGCCCCTTGCGTGAAGGGGCACTCCTTTTACAACAGGTTAATAACGTTTTGGGATTTGTTTAGTGTTAATTGAGACTGCTGCTCACCTAACACGGTCACTGCAATATGCTGCAGACCGGTAAACGCGACAAACAAACCTGTTTTTATTTGAGCAGGTACTCCTTCAGAACAGCTGAAGTGATAATGTACTGCGAAATCGCTGTGGTTACTTTGATGGTGTTGATCATGTTCAGAGTCATGATCAAGAGAGGGGTTTGATTGCTTGTCGTCAGGGTGATTATTGTCATGATCTGTATCAAGCAATGTTGAGGATATCTCGCTTTCCTTTAGTTGACAGGTACCAAGGGTGAACAGTTCGCCTCCTTGGCGTAGTGTTGTTAGCGCCTGTGCTAGTTGGTGCTTATCCTCAGTAGAGGACGGTTTGTATTCAAAACCCAGCAGATTCATAGCAGGCGTGGAGAATTCTATTTCAATTTTATTTTTCTCAATAGCAATGTTGAGCTGTGCTTTCCCATGCACATGTTTTTCGTGTTCGATAAAGCCATCTGCTAAAGCAGCATTGGCACCCAGCACAAACAGGCTGAGAACCAGTAAATTATTGTGTCGCATATCGTATCTCCTGAGTAAGATGATAAACATCACCAATGGGGTGGTATTGCTGTGTTGCTCCAAAGTAATAAAATAGTTGCGTTTCACTATGGGCCAGTGTGCTCATTGTTAGGGCAGGAACAGTCATTATGTTTTTGCGTATGACAAAGGCGATAATTAAACCAGTGTCCAACAGCAACAAAAAAGCTCCCGACAACAGTCAGCATTTTTTCACCTTCCTCTCCGATTCGCGCTTCTCCTAATAGCAGCGCCAATACCAGCAGCGCTAACCCGATGGAGCCCAAAAAAAGTAAGCGATAGTATTTGTGTTGTTTGCATCCTAACGTTAAGGCATAAACACTACAGGGAAGCACTGCTACGACCATCCATAGATGGAAATCCTCGCTTACCAGTTGCAATGCCGCCATGCTGGGTAGTATTGCCAATAAAGCGGGTAACGCCAGACAATGGATGGAGCAGACCAGTGATAGGCTAATGGCCAATTTATCTGTTGCCGCTTGTACTGTCTTCATAGAACATTATTCCTCTTTTGTTAAGCCGCCTGCGCAAAGCAATCCTTGCACAGGCAATTCATCTCTAACTGTGGGCGTATCAGCTTGAACCCTGCATCTTTTACGGTTTCCTCAAGCTCGCCCATTGTGGTTGGCTTGATGCTGATTTCTTTTACTTTGCTGCATTTTCGACAAATCAAAAATTGTTGAACTCCGTGAGTATGGTCACAACTAATATGCGCGCACGCGACATACTTGTTTGCTAGGTTCAGCTTATGCACTAAATTTTCATCTTCTAGAAACGATAGAATGCGATAGACCGACATGGCAGGTATGCTTTCTCCGCATTGCTCTTTACAAAAATCGATCAACTCATAAGCCGAAAGTGCTTTGGAGGATTGAATAAGCCCCGCTAACACTTTCTTTCGTTTTACTGTTAATCGAGTACCGTGAGCTTGGCAATGTTGCTCTGCGTGTTGAATGATACTGTCTATGTAATTCATAATGATTACCTAAAATGGATCTTACGTTTATTCTGTTGGAGTGTTACTACAGACAGGTTGGAAATATTTTCACAAAGCCACAATAAGTTGGCAGCAAAAGCAAAGGTTTCTGTAATGATTATGCGTTCGGAAGTACCTGTCGATTCAATTGCTAGGTAATCGAATTTTCCTTCTTTCTCCAGCAAGTAACCTCCGATAACAGATCCTCTCGCAAAGTGCAGAAAATTCAGCCACCACTCACTTCATTGATAAAACACTGTCACAGGCTGTTTTGTTATAATGAGAATGGCCTGATTAGGGCTAAGAACTAGCGTTCCCTACACTTTAGATATGTTATAACATATCATTTATGATTGCAAAACCATCCAATTGGGGGTTAACCCAGAATAGGAGGTATGGGGACTTATATATGCTGAGCTCCGCATAATCGAGTTACGGAACAAACTGTGGAAAGGCGGAGTCTCGACAAAAATATTTCACGAGTTTTCTGGGTCACTATCTCATGATGAGAAAAGAGATTCTGAGAGATAGCAGATACAAATCAAAATCTAACAAGATGATACTACCGCCTATGGCGGCAGATCAAAGCACTATTTCTAATGTCCGCTTTTTCGAAGTTTGCCTGTTTTCTTCCATACATGATTTTGTCCCCTCTGTGACAGAAAGCACCCCTGATACTGATACCCCAATAGACCGCTTTATAAACACTGCAGACTATTCCGGCAACAGGCATTCTTTTTTTAGACCATTTTATTAATATCTTAGCTGGGGCATTTGACGTCATTTTAACCTTTGCCTCGAACGTCCGGATTGGGCGATAAGGAGCCTCCCTACGAGAACGACCTACCATCATTCAACTAAGCAATGATTTAGTACAAATAGTATAATTCAACCTACTAACGATGCTCCCGCCGAGCCGCTAGAGTGTTATACAGTCCAGGAAAAAAACGTTTAATCGTAGGTGCTAAACCACTTATCCCCTTACCAATAACAATCTCATCCTTGCCTTGTTCAATAGCTGAGATAATTTGTTGGCAACACTCTCCAGCGGTTAACCCTTCCTCAATAGACGCCTCATTAGTCTGCTGAGCTTTACCATTGGCATCCAATGCATTTTTTGCAATATCGGTGTTGATAAAACCAGGACAGACAGTCAAACATTGAACACCCTGAGAGCTCACTTCTGCTCGCAAACAGTCCATAAAGCCAACTACTGCGAATTTAGACCCCGAATACCCTGTGCGTAATTTTGACCCCACCTTACCGGCGACACTACTGATACAAACAACCGAACCCGTTCCCCGATCCACCATGCCAGGTAATACCACCTTGGTTAACGCCACAGTGCCCAAATAGTTCACATCCATAATACGTCGATAGACAGAGAAGTCTGTTTCTAAAAACAGACCTCGCTGTGATATGCCTCCGTTATTAACCAAAATATCAACAGGGCCAATATCCGACAAGGCCTTGGTTGCACTTTCCATCAAACTATCAGCATCCGCAAGATCCAGCGGTACCACCCAATGACGCTCAACACCACCAGTCAACGCTGCTCGAACCGTTTCTAATACATCACCACGACGAGCAGAGAGAACAACCCTCGCCCCCTGGTCTGCAAACTGATGAGCAAGTTCTTTGCCGATGCCTGAACTCGCCCCTGTTATCCAAACCGTTTTATTCGCAAAACCTGCTTTATTTCCCATTTTGACCCTCTTACGATAATTCTTAAATTTGACGGCTATTTTATCAGACGTTATCTTTACGTGATCCGCTAGGAAGAATCAACCAGTAGCACAATACAGCACAACACCCTGTCCCAAAAATCACCAATGCCATAGGTAAAGGCGAGCCTTGTAGATACATCCCAACCAGCAACCCGCTGGCTGCCGCAGCCTCCATTTGAATAAAGCCCATCAGCGCAGAGGCCGTCGCAGCCATATGAGCAAATGGTCGTAACGCTTCTGCCGTGGCATTAGGCATAACGATCCCTACCGCCATAGCGACAAACGCCACCGGAACCACAACAAACAACACTGAAAACCATTGCATCAAACAAAAAACAACCATTAAAAAGGAGGCACCACATGATATAGAAATGCCCAACCGAAACACTTTCCGTGACTGCCAGCGATAACCAATGCGTGCAGTGAATAAGTTTCCGCTAATATAACCCACAACAATACACACAAAATAAAACCCAAAGTGCTCTGTTTTTACTTCCATAAAAGTAATCAGAACAAAGCTTGCTCCCGATAGAAAGGCAAAAATACCGGCATACATACAGGCGGCGGTAAGCACATTGCCCATATAATCGGCACTTTTTAATAAAGTCAGATAGTTTTGAGTTATTTGTTTTGGATGCAATGATTGTTTTTCAGGCAACGACTCTGGCACACAAAAAATGACCAATCCCATCACAAAAACGCCACACAATGCCAACGCCCAAAACATTAACGACCAATCGCCGTATAATAGCAATAACCCTCCAATACTCGGAGCAGCAACCGGTGCCAATGCCATTAAACTTGAGACATAGGCTAATGCTTTTACCGCTTGTTCCGGCGGGAATACATCACGAACCACAGCACGCCCCAACGTCGGTGCACAGCAAGCACCCATGGCCTGAAAAAAACGGAATATAATAAGCTCTTCGATCGTATCGGATAAGGCACACAGCACACTCATCAATACATAAACACTTAGCCCTGCAAGCAATATGGGTTTACGCCCATAACGGTCAGACAAGGGACCACACACAAGATGAAAAAATGCGAAACCTAATAAATAGCTTGAAAGTGTTAACTGCACTCGATCAACACTCGTACCGAACACCGTCACCATTGATGGCATCGCAGGCAGGTATAAATCGATAGATAACGGCCCTAGAGAAACAACGGCCGACAAAACAAAAATCAATCTGGATGTTGCTTGAGTCATACTACACGTCTCAAAAAATAGCCATTGTACACGAGAGGACCTAACGGGCTATCATTTCCCAGGTTTCACCAATCCAAAAATTCTTTTATAATTCCCCAAATATGCTCCTATACCACCCGCCTCTAGACAAAGCTTCAGGGTTGAAGCTTGCGCTTATCGCGCTCATAAGGAATATGAAACGTGACATCTTCAAAGCATCACCAATCTCCTACCGCTAACATAGAGCAAGAATTGCTTCGTATGCTTGCGCTACAAGGGTGGATGGGGACTATTCCTACCGTTCTACTGCTCTCCGTCATTGCTAGCTTTGCATCAGAATATTTCCACCCAATTTACTGGGCAACCTGGTTAATTGTCGCCAGTACCTTTCTCTTTAGCCGTGCTGCGCTACTTATTCAACTACCCAAATTGACACAATATTCTGAACGATTTCGCATAAACATTGTTGTTTGTGGCAGCATTATTAGTGGCAGCCTCCATGCTTTCTCATTTATATTTTTCTTTCCTGAGTTTAGCGACTATCAACGTGCAATACACAGCATGATTATCATGGGTATCGGCGCAGTAACAATCATGACAACAGCTGGATTCTTGCCTATATCTCTCGCCTATATCATACCCGCTGGGCTTTCTTCATCCTCTATGTGGGTCATTACCACCTTACAAGACAATGGGGAACCAATTGGTTACATCGTTGCCGTCATGCTATGTGTAAGTAATATAACGATGTTAATACTATCAAAAGAAAGCTTCGGCCTTATCAGGGGTTTCTTTTCAATACGTAATCAACAAGAAGAGCTAAACCATCAACTACAAGAGGCATTAAAAACAGCGGAAAGTGCTAGTCGAGCTAAAACCCGCTTTCTAGCATCCGCAAGCCACGACTTACGCCAACCTATTCACGCATTATCACTTTTCAGTGGTGCTCTTTCTCGGCGAACCCTTGATAAAGAAAGTCGAGAAATAGCAGAGCATATGGACACGGCACTACAGTCATTAGTGTCTCACTTAGATTCACTATTAGACATATCTAAACTTGACGCGGGCATTGTACAAGCCAATGTTACGCCATTTAACTTACGCTTGATGGGTGAGCGTTTGCAGAGTGAATTTATCCCTTCTGCTAGCGAAAAAAATCTAAAGTTATGGTTTGACTGTGTTGACGATGCTTATGTTGAATCAGATGAATTTTTACTTGACCGAATCCTTCGCAACCTAATCGCCAATGCAATTAAATACACACATTCTGGTAATGTGGAGTTAAGTATAGAAAATTTAGAACACACCCATCGGATTCGAATATCCGATACAGGTCAAGGTATTCCCCAAAGTGAGCAGACAAGGATATTTGAAGAATTCTATCAACTAGACAACCCAGAAAGAGACAACACACAAGGCTTAGGGTTAGGTCTAGCGATTGTTAACCGCTTAGTAAGCCTTCTAGATATTGACATACATTTAGAATCCAGTATCTCCACCGGCACCTGTTTTACACTTACCCTGGCCAAGTCCCACAAGATCCCAACACCGAACAACATCCTACCCCCAAGCCAATTTTCATGGGAAAATATCTCAGCCCTTGTTATCGATGACGATCACGAAGTTGGCCTTGGTATGAAAGTGTTGTTAGAAGGGTTGGGGTGTCACGTACTACTAGCGGACGGTACAGAATCCGCTATTCATATGGTAAGATCCACACGCCCCGATATTATACTTGCTGATTTCAGGTTACGGGGAAAGGACAATGGAATATTGTCCATTCACTCAATTCATAAACTGTACCCTGCATTACCTGCAATTTTAATCAGTGGTGACACAGCTCCCGAGCGACTTCTCGAAGCCAAGCAAGCAAATATTCAAATGTTGCATAAACCGGTATTAGTTGACGAATTGGAACAGGCAATAGCGACGTTATTTAAACACAAAGACATTCATCAAGAAGCTTGCCTTGAGGTTTAGTTATTATAAAAGAGATATCCTATGTCCGACCGATCCACGACCTGGATATCGCAAGGCTTTGAGGCCTTTATTGCACAACATAAAACGCACCAAATCACTGAATTTGACTACGACATCATTATTATTGGTAGTGGTTATGGTGGGGCAATCGCTGCATCTGAACTAGCTGGCTTAACAAAGCACGATAAACCTTTACGTATTTGCGTGTTAGAGCGTGGTAACGAATATTTGTCTGGAATGTTTCCATCTGACGCATCAGATCTACCAAAACATATCCGTGTATCTGGTTCCAGAAAATTCCAGCATCAACAAACTGGACTATTTGATTTACACACCAGCGCCAGCTTAAACACGCTTGTAGCCAATGGATTAGGTGGAGGCTCTCTTATAAATGCCGGAGTTATGCTAGAAGCAAAACCTTCAGTATTTAACCATCGCTGGCCAAAAGAGTTACAGTACACTCATCCAAAAAGCCTTTTTTCTGGTTACTATGAATCTACAAAACAGTTACTGGAAGCAAAGGATAAGCACGGTGACAATACAATTGAGCGCCACCAATATCACCAACAAGAGGCATTAAAAAAACACGTAGCGCTTAAGCAACTTGCAGTACAAGATTCGAAAAATAGTACGCCATTGCATTTCTCTTCGACACCGCTAACCATAGCGCAAACAGAAAAAATTAATAATGCGGGAGTTAAACTTCAGGCTTGTAATCTATGCGGGGACTGCGCCACGGGTTGTAATCAGGGTGCCAAAAACTCTTTGGATACCAACTTACTCGTCAAAGCCTTCAAACAAGGTGTTGAGATTTATACCGGCGCTACCGTTCGTAGTATCCAACCAATTAACGATACAGCGGATGGCTGGTGCATTAATGCTGTACATACAAAAAAACACCTACAAAAACGCGAAGGCTCTCCAACAAAAATTACCACAAAAAAAATTATCCTTGCAGCAGGAACTCTTGGGTCCACCGAAATACTTATGCGTTCGAAGTCAGAATCACTAATTTTTTCTGATCAACTTGGCAAAAGTTTTTCTGCAAATGGGGATATGTTGAGCGCCATATTCGACCAAAAAAACGTGGTTAACGCGGTTGCCAACGAGAATAAAGAACCTAACGACAGATACGTTGGCCCTACCATTACGAGCATGATAGACCTAAGAGACAAGCCCCCCCACCTATTAATACAAGAAGTTACTGTACCAAGTTCTTTGCAGAAAATATTCGAAGATGTAACCACAACGTTAAATAGCGTATCTAAATTGACAACAATGGATACGGAAATACACACCACAGGCCATCTACACAGTGATCCTCAATCGGTAGACAGCAATGTCACCAAACACACGGCTGCTTACGTACTGATGGGGGATGATGGAGCGCGAGGTTCACTACAATGGGATAAAGATAGCACGAATGATGCTATCCAAGTACATTGGCCATCCCTCTCAAATCACCGCCTTTTTCATGAGCAAATCAATACACTAAAAGATTTGTTAACAACATCTAATGTCGGGGGAACGCTACTTACCAATCCGATGTGGAGGCTAACATCAGCACCTCAAAGAAACAAAGGCACATTACTAACAGTTCACCCCCTTGGCGGCTGCGTAATGGCAGACGATGCATCGCTGGGGGTCGTAAATCACATTGGCCAAGTATTTAACTCCTCAAATAATGCAACCGTTTACGAAGGCTTAGTGGTACTTGATGGCGCTATTATTCCCTCTGCTATAGGCGCCAACCCTGCCTTAACCATTGCAGCCGTATCCTTGCGTGCCATACAACAACTCATAAAGATCTGGGAGTTAACAACACCTTCACCTCAAATTACACCAACATCTCTTCCTATCGACCGACCTAAATATTCTCATACAAATACTGACAAAACCTCCACGAGCAAACCTACGACCCCAACTCGGATAGAAATCACGGAGCGTCTAACAGGACAAGTAACTCTCACGGATGCCGATAATCACCCCCTAGACTGCACCGTAGACCTTACACTACGTTTTAATGATTTTTCTATTCAGAATTTTGTGCGTAATAAACAACGCAGAATTACTGTGAAAAAAAACCCACCGAATCTCTCTTCTAACAATCCATCTAACAATGCATCAATAAGCCAACTTCGAATATTTGATCGTAAAACGTGGTATCAACTAACTCAGAAAGGAGTAGACGAAAGTGAACTTGATAAAAATGCACTGCTAATCAGTCCGGTATCTGGAAGCTTGGACATATTAACAAGAGAAGCATCAACGCCCTCCATTCGTGTTGCCAGAGCCCTTTGGCCCTGGTTACGCAATAGGGGTCTGAGAGAGTTATGGCAACATATATTTCAAAGGCTATTCCGAAAAAGACCTTCGGTATTAAAAACCGATAAAAGCTTTCTATCACGGTATATTGAAACCATAAATAACATAAAATCAGTCACCTCGCGCGCAGGTGAAATTCGTAAATTTGACTATCAACTACAACTTCAACAACCAGAATTAGGTTGGCCAAAACAACTCAGTGGCTTTGATCACGCTGCTTCAGAAATAAAAATCAGTGGCCTAAAGCGCATTACCTACAAATCACATGCCAATCCATTACGACAACTTCAAGATATTCACCTTAAAACATTTCCAGGATTACAACCAGCTCGTCATCAACCAAACCAATCCCCTGCATTCTTACGCTTTGACTCACGTTTTCTAGTACAAAATAAAGAACCGCTATTAAAAATAGTGCAACAGCAGAATCAACCATCGGCGTTGATTGATATGGCTGCATTATCTCATTTTTTTCTACGCGTTATACTAAACATACATAAACTAAGTTTTCATTCACAAAATTCGTCACCAACCCAGACGGCTAAGCGTTTGCCTGACTTTATTCAAGGTATTCCCACCCCAACGATAATTGAACTTAAAATTGACAGTATTTCGGAATCCGAAACATTCAAAGCGCCAACAACCATTCGCCTTACACACTATTCAAGAAAAGCATGGTTAACCGAGAAACACGATAATTTCCCACCGGTTGTCATGATCCATGGCCATAGTGCAAGTGGAACAACATATACTCATCATTCTTTAAAACCCAGTTTAGCCCAGTATTTTTGGGATAGAGGAAGAGACGTCTGGATTGTAGATTTACGTACTAGCAGCGGCCTAGCCAGCGCATTACACCCCTGGTCATTTGAGGACATTGCATTTTCTGACATACCCGTTGCCATCGACCACATATGCCATGTTTCTCAATGTGAAAAAGTGGATGTTATTGCTCATTGCATGGGTTCTTCAATGTTAAGTATGGCAATTCTAGCCACGCCAAACATTGAAGATAAATATTACCAAGAAAGAGCGGCATTACCGAATCGCATCAATAAAGCGGTACTATCACAGGTTGGCCCTAGAGTCGTATTTAGTGCAGACAACATGTTCAAAGCATATATACTCGACTATTTTCGACAAGCAATGCCATCAATAACATACGACGCCCAACGTTCGAGTTCGGCGTCCTATACAGGAAATGTATTCGATCGTATTCTTTCAGTACTACCATATCCAGAAAAAGAGCGACGATTAGAAAACCCAGCTCGCCCCTGGGTCAGAAGAAGTCATACCGGTAGTCGGCGTAGACTGGACGGCATTTATGGTCAAACATTTAAGCTTTCAAATATTTCCAAAAAGACACTAAAACATATCGATGATTTCTTTGGCCCCATAAATTTAAAAACCATTTCACGCGTCACTCAATTTGCATTCCATGAACAGGTCACAAACAAACATGGTGAAAATGATTTCGTAACCAATGAGAATTTAAAGAAATATTGGAAATTTCCAACATTAAGTATTCATGGTAGCGATAACGGAGTTGCAGATATAGCAACGCTCAACCGAATGCAACAAACCATGGCTGCCGCTGGTTGTGATTACCATACAGAAATATTACAAGGTTTTGGGCATCAGGACTCACTGATAGGAAAGAATTCTAAAATCAACTTCCATAAAATATCTAATTTTCTAGATACAGAGCACCCAGAAAAATGTGACGCTGCAGAGCACCCTCATCGTTTTCATTGCGAAACACCTTATTCAGGTCCTGTAGTAGGTACGCTTTCAACATCTAACAAAATCGCTGTTAGCTTAGGAATAAACCCTCAAAGAAAGCACCCTGATTTCATTGTTTTCCTCGCGGTTAATATAAACAAACACAAAATAGAGTTGGCTAATGTCGATATGCCATTGTTCCATAGCCTATCCATGACGTTTGCATCACCCATACAACAAAGCTGGATAAAAACTGAATTAGCCGTACCTGCTCAATTTGAGAAGGCTGATGGCATATTGGTACTACTTCTAGATGATCAATGCATGAATTGGGATGAAATATCATGCCCGTCATACTTGCCCAATAATTTACTGGACTTCCTTGATACAAATACCGAAACCACACCTGAAAGCCAAAAAATACGCCAATACTTACAATTGAACGTATTAAGCGATAAGTTTACCCAATCAATAGAAAACACCCTTAAACAACCCAGAAACGTTCTTGAGTCCGCTATTATTCAATGGCCTAAAAAAGCGAACTCTCAACAAAAAGAACAAAAAAAGGAACAACAAACACAATTTGCCCTCGCTGCCTGCCAATACCCAGCAGGCCTGCTCGATAAGACGCTCGCCTATGCATCCTATAATCGACTGGCAGAACATTTGGACAAAAAGACAACCTCCACACCAAAAAATCTAATGCCTCAATTTATAATACTTATGGGTGATCAAGTTTATACCGATGCCAGCGCAGGTTTATTTGATCCAACCGATAGTCATGACCGATACACTCGCCCCTACCATAAGTGGCTATCTCAACATGCTGTTAAATCCGTTTTTCGGCGCCTCCCAAGTTATATGATGTTAGATGACCATGAAATTCTGGATAATTGGGATCGATCCGAATTAACACTTGGCAATGCCAAACTATTTGAATATGGAAAACGAGCCTACCTGAATTTCCAACGAAACTTACATCAAACACCGCAACCGCTGAACTCAGATACCAGCAACACCCCACTTTGGTATACGTTTGAACAGCAGGGTTTTGATTTTTTTATGCTAGATACTCGAACAGAACGCGAGGGACGTAGCATTAAAAATAGTGACAGCACCCACAATATAAAACCACTTATGGAGGCGAAGTTAATTTCTGACAATCAATTCCAAGCACTTTTACTTTGGCTGGAAAGAACCAAATCTGATAATGAAAAGCCTCGTTTTATCGTATCTGCATCCATGTTATTACCCCGCAGGTTACACAGTACAACACCCTACAGCGCTATTCATTCTGATGCTTGGGATGGTTACCCGAGAACGCTGGATCAGCTACTCGAACATATTGCATTTAATGATGTTAAAAACCTGATATTTCTATCGGGAGATGAGCATGTATCCAACGTAACAACGATTGATTTAACCGCTAAATCAATTGTTCTGGAAAAAACTACCAGTACACGTATCTATTCCATTCACAGCTCGGCGCTTTATTCACCGTACCCTTTTGCAAATTCAAACCCAGATGATTTTGCGAGCAAAGAGACCTTTAACGTTGGGAAAAACCCCTTTCAATGTAAGGTATCCTCAACATTCTATCCAGGCGATGGCTTTGCTCTCCTAAGTACATACCAAATCGATGGTAATTGGCACATCAGCAGCGACTTTAACCGAGCCGAAGACACCTTTGAATCAAGCGAAAAAGCGACCTCTTGGACGATAAAACTATAGGTTAGTGTACGTGGTGCACATCAAGTCGATAGCTCTTTGCCCTATATCTAGTCAACCAATTCAATTTCTAGACTTTCGAGCAAACTAACAGCCTCAAAACGGCAAAATTTTGCCCCTTTAATACGGTTGTCGTACACGTCAATGCTGTAATTTGTTGATTCAGCGAAATTGGCTGATGTTAAATTTGTCTTTCCAAACACACTATGTAAGAAGTCTGTTCCAGAGAAATCAGCTTCATTAAAGTTTCCTTCCCTAAAATCCACATCGTGAACCTTGCAGTCCTCCAAAACAAGCTCCTCCATCTCTAGGCCATAGAATGAAGAATCGTTAAGAATAGATTTATGAAATTTTACCTGGGCAAAGGTAGTTAGGTTTGGCCAGGTTGCTTTTGTCCAATCCACACCAATAACTTTACACTCGTCAAAAACCACATCTGAAAATTTGCTGTAAGAAAGCTTAACAACACTCAGGTTACACTTAACAAAGTGACAATCGATAAATTTACACTTATCAAATAATACATCACTAAAATCACACTCTGTAAAAGTACAATCTTCAAATTCTTTATCGGTAATGGTACTTCCTGAAACATCAATATTATTAAACCGTTTAGACAAATACTCGTCTTCGTTATCAAAATTTTCCATTACTTTAACCACTGCCTTATTAATGTAGATATCGTAAAATATTTTGTATAGGATTTTTGTACGTGCAATTATAATACGTTTCTGTTTTACACGTCTTCTACCATATTACATTCCATCCTATTTATTAAAAATAGTCATATCTCCATATATTTCATAAACTTACTTAGCTAGATATATACACTCCTAGCCATTGTCAAATACATTGTTTCTTTTCTAGCAACAGTTTATCCCCGAATGCGTTATTGTTGCCCTATATCCAACGTGGCACACTTTTGTCAGCTTTTCTTTGCCAGAAGAGATAACCGTAGTAGGTACAATGACAATCGCCTAGACAACACCATAACACTGCCCTGCGGCGTCACGATAAAAAACCGCATCCTTAAATCAGCCATGACAGAAGGCATGGCTGACGTGAACGATCAAGCTACATCACGCCATGCTACGTTATATCAGCGCTGGTCGGAGGGTGAGGCAGGAGTACTTATTAGCGGTAATGTGATGGTAGATTCACGTTATCTAGAGCGACCAGGAAACGTTTGCGTAGAAAGCAGCGATGACCAACCCCACCTTAGGCGTTGGGCAACAGCTAGTCAAAGTAATGGTTATCCGTTGTGGATGCAAATCAATCACCCAGGGAGACAGGTTGCCAAAATAGTCTCCAAAAAGCCGTTAGCGCCATCTCCAGTACAATTAAAACTGGGGGGATATTTTGCTGAACCTCGCGCATTAACGGAAAGTGATATTCAAGACATTATCTATCGTTTTGGCGTCACCGCATTAGGTGCAAAGAATTCTGGTTTTAGCGGTGTGCAGGTACATGCGGCCCATGGTTATTTAATTAGCGAATTCCTTTCCCCAGTAGTCAACCAACGTAACGATCGTTGGGGGGGAAGCCTTGAGAATCGTGCCCGCTTATTGCTAGAAATTGTAAAAACGATTCGTAACAACGTTGGCAGTGAATTTCCTGTATCGGTAAAACTTAATTCAGCAGATTTTCAAAAAGGTGGTTTTACATTAGCTGAATGTGTTGAAGTCGCTAAAATGCTTGAAAATGAAAAGATTGATCTATTGGAAATATCCGGCGGCACCTATGAACAAACCAATATGTTTGGTACCACTGATGCAAAAAATGACACTGACCAATTAAAACGTGAAAGCACGAAAAAAAGAGAAGCCTATTTTTTAGACTATGCAAAAACCATACGCGCCGCGGTAAAAACGCCTTTTGCCGTCACCGGAGGCTTTCGTTCAGCGGATACCATGCGAGAAGCCCTACTGAATAATGAGGTGGATATTATCGGTTTAGCCCGCCCATTCTGTGTAGAACCAGATTTACCAAAAAAATTAATTCAAGGTGAGATTCAACACCTTCACCCCTATGAAAATACATTGCAGTTTGGCAATGGAAGATTAGGAATCAATAGCCCCTATAAATTGATTTCGATGATGAATGTACAGGCACAGGTATCCTGGTTTTCTCATCAAATATACCGATTGGCAGAACACCAAGAACCAAATATTAACGCTGGGCTAAAACGAAGTTACCTTAAACAAATGTTTAACGAAGTACGTATTGCAGCAGGAAGAAAAAGAGCTAACCCGTAACCACTAAAACAACGACTGTGACCAAACGTAGATAACTTAACTCATCTACGTTTGGTCACCTTTTCGCTTTATTTCATCATTAAATCTTATTCACCACCACATCCGGTAACACCCGCAACTGCTGAGTAAATAAACGAGGGTCTCCATCGTAGCCGTTACTAAAGAAAAAGCTAAACACAAACCCAAAGAACCCCTCTTCAGGGAACCCATCTATGCTATAACCCACATTCGGCAGCTGGCCGGGAAAACGCTCGGGTAAATCCTCGATAAATTTGTCGTCATCGTATACCAAACTCAACGGCTCATTCGTTCCACCAAGAAAATCAAAAAACGTCAGTATATCCAAATTTTTATTGGTTGATATCCATATCCAACGACCTTCTTTTTTATTCACTCCCGCCTCAATCATACTTTTTTCAATATCACCAACTTCTCCATCAACAATACCTGCTTGAAGTGGACCTGATGCTGTTCGCACAGTGGCGCCCAATAATTGATTCGCATCGATTGAAATTGCTACCGAAGACTTCGCCATCATAGAACGTCGGGTTTCTGGCATCATCACACGCGCGTCATAAATCACCGATTGAGGATAATGATGCACCTGCATGCTAATTAACATCATCGGTAAACCAAACATCCAAACCGTTAACTCCATTTGTGTCGTTGTGCGTATTGGCCCAACTCTCTCTCCTGCCGGCGTCGCCACAATATGTTTATTATTCAAGCTTATGGACGTCAAATTCATAACAACATCTGTTTCCATACGAAACTTCAAACCATCAATCGGATTATCCTCACCTTCATAACCTGCAATGGATAAATCTTTCCAATTAATGTGGTTATCTTGATTATAAGATAACGAATAGAAATCCGTCTCAACAAGAGCCTCATCTGAGCTATATCGCACATACTGCTCATCGGATCTCAATCGAGAATTTTCCATTAAATAAACATAACGGGTCACACCATCACGCCCCGTTACGGACAATTCCGCCAGCGGAGTCCCATCAAAACGTTGCTCGCTGGTTTTTCTTTCGCCCGCATCCTTGTATAAAAACAACAACTTGTCTTGGTCATCCAGCACATCCTGGGTTCCTATAATAGGAACATCCCAACCTTCAAAAAATATTGCACCACCTTCATTGTACTCATCAAACTGGTAAGGGATTGGCTCCAGCTCATCATCTACAATAGCCGCAAGTGACAACGTATCAATCGATTTTCCGACCGCCGCCGCAATATCACGCCCATCGATCATAATGGATTTGAAGGCTTCGATATCTGTCAATGGCTGCATTGCTTTTGCAGAAAAAGAAACACCAAAAGCAAGAACTGACAACGAAACACAAGCAATGGCTTTTTTAAGAATATTATTTTTCATTATTATTTACCTAATAACCGAAAGTTTTGCCTTACTGGTGAAATGTTACAATGTCGTTTATATTGGCACGGCCAACGCGAGCATTGTTAACAGGATTCTCGTTATCGGGATACCCAAAAGAGATTCCGAACAGTAAATTTAGTGAGTCATCAACGCCCAACATTTCTTTCACAATATCCGCATGAAAACCCAGAGAGGTTTGTGGACAGCTCCCTAATCCATGTGCAGCTAGCGTTAACATCAGCGTTTGTGCATACATGCCCACATCAACGGCTTCTCGTAAATCGAAGTGTGCTGGCAAGAACAAAAATACGGCATGAGGGGCACCAAAAAACTGATAATTTTGCATAAACACTTCTTGGCGACGAGATTTTTCTTCTCGTTTAATACCCAAAGATGCATATAGTTGGTTAGCCGCATCGTATTGTCGATCTTGATAGACGCCGGGGTATTTTATATTGTACGGAAAATCCAAGTGAGTCTTCCCCGACTTAGCCTGAGCCGGAAGCGCTTCACGCATTGCATTCAACGTCTCGCCACTGGCTACATGTACAACCCATGGTTGGGTATTACAGTTTGAAGGAGACTTTTGTGCCAGGGTAAATATCTTTTCTAAAAGAGGTTGAGCAATAGGTTTTTCCATATAAGCACGCACAGACCGTCGCTCTGTCAGTATGGATTCCATGCCACTGGCTAACGTGTTAACTTTACTCATTCTTTCTCTCTCTACGTAATATATTAGTTTATCTTTTGGTTTTGACTTTTAACTGGCATATAGATAAACATCACTTTCCAATGTTCTGGTAATCTTGCCCTGCTCCATTAAACGATGGATATGCGCTAAACACTCTCCAACCGCCAGGTAGTTTTGAAATGAATCAAATTCTTTTTCAAACAACAGGTTGGTAACTACTTGTGCATTTTTTGGTGTATCACAAATGGCTACAATTTTTTCTAATCGTTCGTCATGATGATCAATGACATCTCGTAATCGCTGCTGAACACCATAGAATGGCAGTTCATGAGCAGGCAATACTAATACTGAATCTGGTACTCGCTGTGCGACAATGTCGTGAGCCTCATACCAGTCGGTTAGTGGACTGGATTCTGGTGCAGATGAAATCACACTGACATTGGATGTTATCCTTGGTAATACTTGGTCTCCTGAGATATACAAGTCCAATGTTTGGCAATATAGCGACACATGTGCTTGTGCATGCCCACGAGTAATAATCACCTCCCATTCATGATCACCAATGGTAAGTAATTGCGTATCTTTTAATTGGTGATAGCTGCCAGGCAGTGTAGAAACACTGTCATAAAAATTATTACTCGTCGTAAGCCCATCCAGGGTATGTAATGACATTGCCGTACGTTTAAAAAACTCCTCAACCTCCCAAGAAGAATCTGCCTGCCCATAGTTTAAATACACCCGTGAACACAAATACTCTTGCTCGCTCATCAATAATCGCGCTCGAAATGATGCGCATAGCCACCCTGCCAAACCCACATGATCCGGATGCTGGTGGGTAACAAGCACCTTTTTAATGGGAAGGTTGTCACAATGCTGTTCAACAATCCCTAACCAATTATCCCGGGCAGGCTTAGAGTTCATACCTGTATCCACAACACACCAACCATCACCATCTTTTAGTAGGTAACAATTGATATGATCTAATGATAAAGGTAATGGAGATCGCAACCACTTTACACCAGGAGCGATGTCAACAATTTCATTGTCACCTGGTGGTGTAGTAAATGGAAATACTTTCTCTGGATAAAGGGTAACTGAATTTTTCAACGTCATACATTTTTCCTGCATTGTTTCTACTACCGAGGCAGATATTCCCCACCATTAACATCCAAACAAGCACCCGTCATTGCACTTGCAAGATCCGATGCTAAAAAGAACACAGCATTGGCGCACTCCGCACTAGTGGGAATTCTTCCTAGGGGGATATTTTTCTCAACATCATTTTTTAGTGACTCAACGGAAACGTCATCACACTTGCTGCGCTGTTTAAAATAGTACTCCACCGGGGCGCCCCACATCCATCCCATGTAGGTTGAATTAACACGAATATTATATTGCCCCAACTCCAAAGCAAGATGGGACGTAACACTGCTTAATGCTGCTTTTGACGCTGCATAGCCTGCCTGTGTTGCCATCGGCTTACGTGTAACCATTGTGTTTACATTCACAATAGAACCACTACGCTGTAATTTCATCTGAGGAATAACAGACTGAATAAGGTTCATTGTTCCAAATACATTGACATCCATCACCGCACGCCACGCATCCATATTGGCAGTGTCGGCTAGAGCCATTACGCCAGGGTTGTAAGCGCTGTTAATCAAACAGTCTATTCGACCAAACCTTTCCATGGTACGTGCAACCAAACGTTCACACTGGTCTTTATCACAAATATCCGTCGGTACCTTTATGACGTCAATATTCTCGCCATTAGGCAACCCTCGAATCTCTTCCTCTGCGGCATCCAATTTACTTTCTGTGCGGGCAGAAACAACCAATTTTGCACCCTGTTTCGCTGCCCCCAGCGCTAGCTCAATTCCCAAACCAGAGCCGATACCCGAAATAATTACCACTTTATTTTCAAGCAACATAAAACCCTCATCAATGATCTTGAACTAAACGCCTAAAACAGCACCACATACATCAAACGGTATTCTTCAAACGGTATCGCACTCTACATTCTCTTCGCTACTTCACCATACATCACTTCAGTAGCTCCGCCACCAATAGTCAGTACCCTCGCATCCCGATACATCCGCTCGATAGGGCTTTCTGACATGAACCCCATACCGCCATGTAACTGCAAACAGTCATACATCACTTCATTGGCGATATCACAGGCATATGCTTTAAGCATGGAAACTTCTTTAATACAGTCAGCACCCTGAGCATCTAACCACGCCACATAATAAGTATAGTTTTGCGCTAGCGATACTTTAGTCTGTGCACGAGCTAACTTGTCTCGTACTACATCCTTATCAAATAATGCACCACCAAAAGCCTGCCGTTGCTTTACATTCTCAATGGTAATATCCAACGCTTTTTGTGCTTCACCAACGCCCATTGCAGACAACATAATACGTTCATGCTGGAAGTTCTTCATTACCGCGTAAAAACCTTTGTTCTCTTCACCTAATAAGTTTTTCGCAGGTACACGAACATCATCAAAAAACAATTCAGCTGTGTCAGAACTCCGCCATCCGTGTTTTTTAAGTGAACGGCCAATTTCAAATCCCGGCGTACCTTTTTCTACGATAAACATAGAAATACCGCGAGAGCCTTTTGCATCAGGGTCGGTCTTTGCAGCAACAAAAAAGATATCACCATGAACACCATTGGTGATAAACATTTTACTACCATTAATAATCCAATCGTCACCATCACGTACTGCACGAGCTTTTATACCCGCTACATCTGATCCAGCGGCAGGTTCAGTCACACAAACAGCAGTGATTTTTTTACCCGCAATAATATCAGGAAGATACTGTTGTTTTTGCTCATCATTTCCAGCCAACGCCAAATGTGGCGATGCCATATTAGTGTGTACCAATGTTGTAATTGTGACACCGGCAAAGCTCGAACGCCCAAGTTCCTCCGCTAATACTGCCGCAGCTCGAACATCCAATTGGCTACCACCGTATTTTTCTTCATGGGTTAGCCCTAAAAAACCCAATTCACCCATTTTTAGAAGCAGCTCTCTTGGCACATAACCTTGTTCTTCCCACGCTTCACCATGAGGTACAATTTCTTTTTCAACAAACTTTCTTACTTGATCACGTAACAAACGGTGCTCTTCTTCAAAATACGGGTTTATCATCTATCTCTCCTACAATTCTTTAAAACTATTTTTTTAGAATGAATACATTAAAGACTATTATTGCGAACTAGTCGCGTGTCTCATCCGGATCAATGTCAATAAGCAAAGCCCCATCTGCAACACTATCGCCCGCTGCACACAAGACATCAGTCACAACACCAGAACAAGGTGCGGGCAAGCTGTGAATCAGTTTCATTGCCTCCATTACCAACAGAGTCTCTCCCTCTTCAACTTTGTCACCCGCTTTAACAAGCACGTCCGTAACAATACCCGGCATCACCGCCCGAATAGACGTAGAAGAATCTTTTAACGCTGCTGCAGGGCCTAACAAACTGTCTTCTAACGTGACAAACGAATAGCTTCGATTTAGCCTTGGTGAGCTTAGCGATACTTTTTGGTTTTCAGAGAACAAAATATCCAGCGATACTCGGGTATTGTTTATCTCCACCTGCCAATAGGTCGCTTCGCTTTGTGACGCGTTAGGTCGCGTTAACATAACCTTGTATTGCTCTGCAATTGTGCCCTCGGTACTGCTGCCCACACGAACCCGATAATCTCCAGCTCTACCTTGCACTGACATTTCAATTAGCTCACCGCCATGCTCAATACAAAACCAAGCGCTAGCGGGTGTTCCGGACAACTCTGTCACTCGCCAACTGCCTTTGCGTTGCCAAGGATTTCCTGCCTGCATATTGTTCACATCATGCTGACTCTGCTCTGCATAGGCTGCAGCGGCAATAGCCATATGCATCTCTTCCCCCCAAGGCTGCCAACCTTCAGGGAATTGTTTTGCAATATATTGCGTTGTTAACTCTTGATGAAATGCAGGGCGAGTTATCAATGCAATCAAAAACTCCTGATTGGTTTTAAATCCACCAATAGAGAAGTTATTTAAGCCTTTTAATAATCGCTGTGCCGCTAAACCTCTTGTCGCGCCGTAGGCAATCACCTTTGCAACCATGGAGTCATAAAAAGGACTAATCTCAGAACCTTGCGATACTCCGCTATCCACTCTCAAGCCTTCTCCCGTTGGCTCGCGGTATAATTCAATAATGCCGGTTTCTGGCATATAGTTATTCGCTGGATCTTCCGCATTAAGTCGCGCTTCTATTGCGTGACCGGTAACGGTGACCTGGTCTTGAGAGAATGTGATAGCCTCCCCTTGAGCAACCTTTATTTGGCACTCAACAAGATCAATTCCGGTAACAAATTCCGTTGTAGGATGCTCAACCTGTAAACGCGTATTCATCTCTAAAAAATAGGCATCTTGAGTATCAGCATCAACAATAAATTCGATAGTTCCAGCACCCAGGTAATTCAAGTGTTTTCCTAAACGCACCGCGCAATCGAACAGTTTCTGACGTAGCTCATCACCAAGATGGCTTACGGGTGCTTCTTCGATAACTTTTTGGTAGTTACGCTGAATCGAGCACTCTCGATCAAACAAATGAACCACATTACCGTGACTATCACCAAGCACTTGCACTTCAATATGCCGTGGACGTACGAGGTACTTTTCTAGCAACACTCGATCATCACCAAAAGAGCTCAGTGATTCTTGCTTAGCAAGTGTTAACGCCTCATCAAATTCCGATGCAGCATTAACAATACGCATTCCCTTACCGCCACCACCAGCACTGGCTTTTATCAATAGCGGGTAGCCAATTTTTTCAGACTCAGCCTTTAATGTTGAGCTATCCTGGTTCTCACCGTTATAACCTGGAACCGTTGGAATTTCCAATGATTGAGCAATCGCTTTGGCTTCAATCTTTGATCCCATATCAGCGATACTTTCAACCGATGGACCAATAAAAATAACACCGTTGGATTGGCACAATGTAATCAGCTCTGTGCTCTCAGATAAAAACCCATATCCTGGATGTATTGCATCAGCTTTGATTTTTAACGCTGCATCCATAATGGACTGTGCATTAAGGTAACTTTCCTTAGCACTAGAAGCGCCAATATATACCGCTAAATCCGCCTGCTGTACATGCTGGGCATGACGATCTGCATCAGAAAATACCGCTACCGATTCTATACCGAGTTTTTTGCAAGTTCCAATCACTCGACAGGCAATTTCTCCTCGGTTAGCAACCAATAGACGCTTAATACTCTTTATAGCAGTACCATTTTTGACAGCACCATCATTGACAATACTACTCATGATTGTCTCCAACTTGGCGTTTCTTTCGCAAAGAAACAACGAATACCTTCTTGGCCTTCCTCAGATTCCCAGGTATCCGCCAACAAATTTGCAGTGTAGTGCAAGTTAGTATCCGTATCATGACTATCAACATAGAAAATCAATTTCTTAGTGGCCGCAATTGCCCCAGGGCCACATTGCAATACATACTTAAGCTCTTTCTCAACCGCTGCATCCAGCGCGTCATCAGCAACAACCTCATCAACAAGGCAAACCTCTTTGGCTTTTTGAGCTGACAATGGCCGAGCATTAAGAAATGTTCGACGGGCATTCGCGCGACCCATTTTTTCAACCACAAACGTTGATATATTCGCAGGAGTTAACCCAAGACGAACTTCAGTAAGTGCAAACTTTGCTGACTCCACCGTGATAGCAATATCACATACTGAAATCATACCGGTTCCACCCCCAAAGGCTTGACCGTTAATCTTGCCGATAAGCGGTTTTGATAATTCGTTCAAAGTCCGTAACATTGTCGCAAGGTGTGCACTATCAGCAACACGCTCGGCACGGGTTTGATCAAAAATGCTTTCCATCCATTTTAAATCCCCTCCAGCGCAAAAGGATTCACCAGCCCCAGTTAAAACTACCGCTCGAACTTCAACATTCTTATCAAGCTCTCTTGCTGCTTCCGTCACTTCACGGATAAGCTCATCATTCATAGCGTTATGACGCTCTGGACGATTTAATAATAAAGTTGCTATACCACGCTCATCAATGGTCACGTTAATTGTGTTGTAACTCATACTTACCTCGGTAAAACGTATACTGTAGTCATTCGTTCATTACATGCGATAAACGTACGAACTACCTTCATCCGGTGGATTTGTCGCAGCAACAGACAAACATAACGCCAGTACATCACGGGTTTGTTCTGGCTCAATAATGCCATCATCCCAAATTCTTGATGTCGCAAAATACGGATCACTTTTATCTGCATACAACTCACGCGTTTCTTTCTCTAACTGCGCAAGAGACTCTGGTGTCGCTTTTTTACTGATACTGGAGCGTGCTAGTTCCAACACAACATTGGTGCCAATGTCTGGGCTCATGGTTGCAACAACTGAATTAGGCCATGCAAACATCATGTTGGGTCTAAACCCTCGCCCACACATGCCATAGTTACCGGCGCCGTAAGAACCACCAACAACAACCGTAAACCGAGGTACCTTTGAACAAGACATGGCATACACTAATTTCGCACTGTGTTTCGCAATACCACCTTGCTCAGCTGCTTTACCAACCATAAATCCAGGTACATTTTGCAAGAACAACAAGGGTATATTTCGTTGATTACAAAGCTCAATAAAATGTGCACCTTTTACGGATGCATCAGAGAACAATGGTCCATTATTCCCCAGTATCCCAACCGGATAACCTTCTATATGCGCCGTACCACAGATCAGACTAGTGCCCCATTGTGATTTGAATTCCTGAAAATCACTGGCATCAACTAATCGAGCTATCACTTCACGAATATCGTATGGCTGCGAGAAGTCTTTACTCACAATGCCCTTAATCTCTTCCATGGGATAAAGTGGCTGCTGCGGTTTAAGCACTCGCTGATGAGTTACTTGTGGACGATTAAGTTTTGAAACGATGTCGCGCATTCTTGCAATCGCTTCTTGTTCTGTTTCCGCCAAATAATCCGATACACCCGAAACGGTGGTATGCATTTCTGCACCACCCAATTCTTCCGGCCCAATATCTTCATTAATAGCAACCTTAACAATCGACGGCCCACCAAGATGAACTGTAGCGTTACCGCGCACCATAATGACTTCATCAGACAACGCGGGAATATAAGCCGCTCCTGCAGTACTCACACCAAAGACTGCCGCCAACTGAGGCAAACCCTGAGCAGACATATTACATTGGCGAAAGAAGATATTTCCGAAGTGATCTCGATCTGGAAACACACGATCCCATTCATGCAAATACGCACCACCACAATCAACCAAATAAATACATGGCAGCTGGTTCTGCTCAGCAATCTCTTGCGCTCGAATATGCTTCTTAACAGTTTCAGGATAGTAAGCGCCACCTTTAATGGTGGAATCATTCGCCACAATCACACAATGAGCACCATGAATGACACCAATACCCGTTACAATCCCTGCACTGTGAACTCGACCACCATATTGATCATAAGCTGCCAAACTTGAGAATTCCAAAAATGGCGTACAAGGATCAACAAGTAGATCTACCCGCTCACGAGGCAACAACTTACCGCGCTTCCGGTGACGTTCAATAATATGATCACGTCCACCATGAACCGCTTCATGAATTCGCCCTCTTAGCGTATCAATTAACCCTGAGTGATATTCAGAATTTTCTTGATAGCTCTCGGAATTTTTATTAACTTTCGAGACGATTTTACTCATACAACAACTCGACAATACAATGGTTTTGGGCTATTCCGCGGATCTACTAGAACGTACTTTATTAACAATACGCTTTCAGAAACCGCAAAAGACCGCATCCATGCGTGCTCGACTGCGGCGTCCATGCCGCAGACGTTTCTGAAAGCGTATTGTTAATAAAGTACTTATCGCTAGATTTATAGATTCTCTTAATAGCTAGTTTTAATTTATTTCAAACGACCGAGCCCTTCCCAATAAGGCGCTCTAATCATTTTCCGACTAACTTTTCCTACCGGTGTGCGTGGCAATGGATTCAAACCAATCTCTACATCAGTCGGTTTCTTATATGAACCCAACTCATTCGCACACATATCAATGATGTCCTGCTTATTAACAGCACCTTCTTCTTTTTCCATAATTAGCGCGTAAGGAGATTCACCAAAACGGTCATTAGGAACACCGATAACAACAACTTCTTGAACACCAGGATGCGTAGCAATAACGTTTTCCAGCTCTGTTGGCCAAATGTTATAACCGCCAGAAAGAATCATGTCATCTTTACGGTCACACATATAAAGGTATCCGTTGACATCAAGATAACCAATATCCCCTGTGTGTACCCAGCCATCAAAAATTGTTTTATTGGTAGCTTTCTCATTTCTCCAGTAACCAGGAAGCTGGCCATCATTTTTAAAACAAATTTCCCCTTCTTCACCCATTGGCATTAATTCATGGGTTTCTGAATCCACAATTCTCACATCGCAAAATGGATGCACTCGACCGACGGAGCGCATCGGGTCAGATCCAGGAACATCGTCTCGGACCCATTCTTTCGCCATGGAAATGGTGACAGGAACACCTTCTGACTGGCCGTATAAACTACATATAGATTCGCCCCATATCGAATAGGCTTTTTTTACATTAGCAACGGTTATGGGGGCGGCTCCAATAAGCAAGACTTTCATATTTGACCAGTCTTGATCAGCTACGCCGGGTACATTCATAACGTCACCAACCATCGTTGGTGCCATAAAGACATAACTCACCTTGTCGGTAATCATCTGATCAACAACAGGGGCTGCGGCATATTTTTCAACAACTAAGTTACACCCACCGGATAACCACACGGGTACAAACTGATAACCCGATGCATGAGATATAGGCGCGATATGCATACAGACATCATTTTCTTCAACCGGTGGCATGGTATAAAACCAGTTACGACCGATGTCTAACCAGGCTTTATGAGTGAAAGGGACACCTTTAGGTTGCCCCGTTGTTCCACCGGTATGACGAATAACATAAAGATCGTTATCGTCAATTTCTGGATTTGGATCTTCTGCTGAAAATTCGGCTAACCATGTTTCATAGTTTTCTGCACTGCGGACAATCACTTGTTCGAGGGTATCAATTTCGTTTTCCATACCCTCCACTTGATCAGCGTAATGCTCTGCTACCACAACGGCTTTACAGTCGGTGTGATCTAGCATTGATTGGTGTGATGACCGTGCATTTCGTGCATACAGCGGCACACGAATAACACCTGCGATCGCACATCCTAAGAAAAAATCTACGGCTTCTACCGTATTATCTTCTAGTGATCCACAGGTATCTCCCGGCTTTAGTCCTGCTGCTAGTAAGGCATTCGCTAGACGTGTTCCTCTTTCCCATGCTTCACCAAAGGTGAGTCGTGAGTCTCCGGCAATAATGGCGGGTCTATCACTATAAAAACCGGCTGCGCGGCGCATTGCATCTCTTATGTTCATTGTCTTACCCTCTTTTTATTCTGTCATCCTTTATGGTGCGAGACACACTCATCACCCAACATCAAAGGTAAATAATTATTGATTACTGTTCTTCAAATTCTTTACGTACATCCGGCGCTTCACCATCAACATAAGCTGGATACAACGCCTGATATTCTCCCGACTCACCTTTAACCACTAACTTACGTGCTTGAATATGTGGTGTATTAACGGCTTCTGATAACGGTAAAACTTCGCTATAACAACAATCAATCACACCAAATTTGGCGTTACATTCTTCCAACGTCATCGAAGCAATCAATGTAGCTACTTCGGCTTGCAAATCATTCTGTGGTAACGGTTCGTTAATACGAGACACCCAATCATCACGCCCTGCTGCAGTACAAAATGCTAACCAGAATTTCGGCTCTACTGCACCCAATGCAATGGCTTTTCCATCGGCTGTTGGGTAGGTTCGATAACGTGCTGCGCCACCGTTTAGCAGGTCCACACCTCGTGGTGTACCTTCACCTTTTAAACTCAAATCTGCTAAAGAGAATGCTAATAGTGGCATCACTGAATCGGCTAATGCCACTTCGATATGGCAGCCTTTACCCGTTCGGTGTCGATCAAACAACGCTGCTAGAATGGTACTCAATCCATATAAGGAAGCGGCACTGTCAGCGATGGGAGGCCAAGGAGCAACTGTTTCCTCTTCCGTTCCCGTACCCGATAACAAACCATTCATGGCGAGATAATTCAGGTCATGTCCGACTTCTTGGCTCAGAGGGCTTTCGGTTCCGTATCCATTTAACGAGCAAATCACTAACTGAGGCGCATGATCCAATAAATCATCAAACGACAACCCTAGCTTAGCCATTACACCCGGACGAAATGACTCCAGTAACACATCCGCATCTTTTAATAAATCCAGCAGTGTATGACGGTCAGTTTCTTCTTTTAAATTAAGACGAATGCCTTTTTTTCCAGCGTTTACAGAATCAAAGTAAGCAGAACGGTTGTTTGGACCCGTTGGCCCAATCAATCGCATTTCTTCCCCTTGAGGTGGTTCAACCTTAATAACCTCTGCCCCCATTTCAGCAAGGGACATTGATGCTAAGGGACCGGGCAAGTGGCGACTGAGGTCAACCACCTTAATACCCGTTAAAAATGTATTTAATCGACTCATCACAACTCTCTATGTATCTATTAACGTAAATTCGACAGCTTTACGTAAAGTCGACATCAAGGCCTAATTCTTTCGCAATAATCATGCTTTGAATTTGGCTAGAACCATCACCGATACGCGTGATGCGAGTATCACGTAGATATCGAGATACCGGACAATCATTCATAAAGCCAAAACCACCGTGAATTTGTACGGCAAGATCAGCAACTTCAGAAGATGACTCACAGCAATGATATTTAGCCATAGCCAATTCAAGTAATGTTGCATTACCCGCATCAACTTTTGCTGCTGCTTGACGTGCTAACAATCGAGAGGTTTCTGTTTTAATCGCCATGTCCGCAATCATTTTCTGGATCATTTGCAACCCACCCAGACTACGCCCAAACGCTTGGCGATCTTTGGCATATGCAATAGAGTGATCCAAACAGCCTTGTGACAAACCCAAGGCACAAGCAGATAAAAAACAACGCGCTGATTGATAGGTTTTATGAACGATATAACGCCCATCACCTTCGTTTCCTACAATCATTTCATCACCCACTTCTGCACCATCCATATAAATAGGGTGAGTATCCGATGAACGCCAGCCTAACTTATCGTAAGACTTTCCAATCTCGATACCTGGTGTTCCGTCTGGTACTAAAAACAAACTCATTTTTGTTTTTTCTGCATCGGCCGGGCTAGTAATGGCACCCACCAAGTTATAGGAAGTAATATCGGTACCACTGTTGGTAATAAATGCTTTCTCGCCGGTTAGTGACCACTTATCACCCTTACGCGTTGCACGAGATGTAAAACCTGCAGTCCATGAACCGGCTTGAGGTTCTGTTCCTGCAATAGACCCCACAGCTTTACCTGCAACAATATCAGGAAGATATTTTTCTTTGTGCATGTCGCTACCAAACTGCTGCAAGGTTAAACCCGTCGCCACGGCAACCATGGTGGTTACAGCAAAGGTTTGATCTGCACGGGCAAGCTCTTCAATCGCTAATGACATATCAAGAATACCAAGACCTAAACCGCCATGCTCTTCTTTAAAAGGAATCGACGCGACACCAATGTCACGGTTCATTTTTAAATAAAGTTCAGTAGGGAATTTAGCTTCTTGATCCAGTTTATATGCCAACGGGGCCAATTCTGCTTGTGCCCACTCTCGAACAGCCGTTTGTAGATTAATTTGGTCTTGGGTTAACTCAAGGTTCATAACAATTCTCTTCTTTTATTGACGATTATTTTAGTAAGTAGCGCTATTTTCAATCGGTGTTGCTGATCTGTAGTTGATCAATAGTGTTGATCGATTTCTGTATTCACACGGTCGCGTACAACTTCTGTGTGACATTATCAGAGCAACCACGTCGATTTCAGGTCAATTCGAGATAATCAAAGGGCTTTTAGAGACCTCTACACGTTCAGCAGAGGGAAGAGCCAAAATTTATTATGCGCGCCTCATAATCCAGACCCATCGTCCAAGTGGACTAGGACAGCACAAGGGGTTTGGGATAGTTTGAGACAAAGGAGACTACTTATTATGACCAGCATATCCGCCATTCAAAACCTGCCAGTTCAGCAGAATCAGGAGCCTTCAGCCATGCATAGCTGGGCCGTGATTATTGCCCACACACTAGAGCACGCAGGGGTTGATAGCCAAGCTTTGTTCCATGAGGCGGGAGTTGAGTACAAACAAGCGGTTAACCCCTATATGCGGGTTCCTACAGCGAAGATGAACAAGTTGTTCCAGCTTAGCGTTCAGGCCACAAAGAACCCTGGATTTGGCCTATCGATGGTGGAATTTATTCACCCCACGACCTTCCATGCCCTCGGTTACTCCCTATTTGCTAGTTCTACCCTAGAGGATTTTTTTGAGCGGCTTGTTCGTTTCTTTCGTATCGCTAGCGACAACTGCCTACATCATATTGAAGAGAGCCAAACCGAATACAAATTACGCATCGAATTACTCGTGCCTAACTTGTCTCATGAAACACAAGATGGTTGGACAGCCACCCTGGTGAAATTTATCCGCGCTATTTATCGCCCTGGCTTTAACCCAGTACGCATCAAATTACCGCGCCCTGAGCTGCCCTTGGCTGTACGTGAAAAATACCAACGCTATTTTCGCTGCCCAATTGAGTTTGATGCGGATGAATGGGCAGTATATTACGATAGAGATGAAGTAAATGTGCCGTTGCCGGGCGGTAATAGTGAATTGGCGTTGGCGAATGATAAAGTCGCCATGGACTATCTGGCGCAATTAGAAAAGTCTGACTTGGTCACCTCCGTACGAAGTCACATCATTCAACAACTGCCCTCTGGAAACTGTAGTAAAGAATTAGTCGCCGCGAATCTGCACATGAGCCCTCGAAATTTACAGCGCAAGCTTGATCTACAAAACACCAACTACCAAGATATTCTGGATCAAACACGCAAAGAACTCGCCAAGAAGTACATTGAGTCTGAACACACGTCTATTAGCGAGATCACCTACTTGTTAGGCTTTTCCGATACCAGTAATTTTTCCAGGGCGTTTAAACGCTGGTTAGGTTGCAGCCCCAGTCAATATCGATCCCGCTCAATTCACGGCTAAATGTAACGCGAAAACATAAATCAACTACCTCAATACCTAAACGATTACACCCTATAATTTCACCCAAATGGACATATCTTCACCTATATGCCAGGATAGTTATATCCAATCAAAATTAGCACATTGTTGTATCTGATATGCTCCGAGTATATTCCGATTTCAATTGTCCATTTTGTTTTGTTCAGCACTCCCGGATTTTGCAATTGGGCCTCGAAAACGACATAGAATGGCGTTTTATTGAGCATGCGCCTAATTTGAGTAGCAATGTCCGCGACCTCCAAGCACTGCAAAGGTTAAATGAGGAATTCTCACTTGTATTGCAACGTGCACCGGGCATATCAATTAGCAAACCGGAATTTTGTGTTAATACCCGTCTTGCCATATTGTCCTTTATCAGTATTCAAATCAGTCACCCTCATTTTGCATATGCATATTTAAGTAAGTTATATGAAGCCTATTGGCAACAGGGTAAAGATATTTCTGACACCATTGTATTACGCGGTATTTTGAGCCACTTTGATATCAATGATTTGGTTTTTCATGATCATGCCGAAGAGTTACAAAATCGATGGCAGCAACAATGGCGAAGTAGTGGTTTTAACGAGCGTATTCCTGCCATCTCCTCATCAGAGAATCGGCTATTATTAGGTTTACAACATGTCGATAACATTCATAAATTCTGTTCGAACTCACCTAAAGTTAATTTGAATTTAGGTGCCGCTTGCTCACTACAGGAAAAAAGTCACCTCGCGATTCTTAATGGCACTCAAACCATCAGCGAAAAAATCATCAATCCTAGCTTTTTTGAATTGCATTTTTTTACCGGCCTAAATGATCTTATAAAAAACATGGCAAACAATCGGCCAGATTTGATCATCCTTGATTTTGAATTGGATAAATCTAAGAATTTTCAGACCATAGAATTACTAAAGAAGATCCCTTCATCCGCACTCAAAGATGTGCCCGTCATTTATTACTTTAATCAATCTTGCGAACATCCTGATCTGGCAGTCCCTTACACCCTCGGCGCCATTGATAGCTTTTCATGGAATGATGACTTTTCATTTATTCATGCAAAATTAAAACGCCGTGCAATAGACTCAAGGAAGCTACTGCAATTAAGTCAACACTCGAGTATCGATTCCTTAACAGGAGCCTATAATCGAAGAGAATTTAACTTACTTTTCGACAAGTTATGGCGAATCAGTTGTCGCAAAAAATTGCCACTATCCATTGTAATGGTGGATATAGATTACTTTAAACAATACAACGACCACTATGGGCATTTGAGTGGCGATGACTGCTTGATTAAAGTCGCTAGCCTATTAAAAAATAACGCACAACGCACCTCAGATATTGTTTCTCGATTTGGAGGGGAAGAATTTGTCATCGTTCTATTTGATATTGAAGCGAGCATCGCAGAGGAAGTTGTTCAAAGCATGGAAGCTGCTCTCGAAACCGCAAATATCTCACATATCAACAGAGAGCTCCCTCATAGAGTCACCGCAAGTTTTGGTATTTTTTCTCTTTTCCCTCACCCAGATATTTCCCCAAACCAAGCACTGGATTTAGCGGATCAAGCCATGTATCGAGCGAAACAGCAGGGCAGAAACCTCATTTACGGTGAAAGGTCAGACCCTCTAAACTATAGAAACGCTGACTAGATAGGAATATGGAATAGAGCCATCAAGAACAATGGTGCTTACGAAATTGATTGGGCGTAATACCAAAGCATTGTTTAAATGAAGAATAGAAAACCGACTTAGAATTAAACCCCACAGAAAAAGCAATATCCAATACCGAACGCTGCAGGTGAGAGGGATCTTTTAACAACTGTTTTGCCGCCTGAACACGGTACTTCGACACCCAATGCGTAAAACTTAGGTTAAATTGCTGGTTAATCGCCTGGGACACGTGGTTAGGATGTAAACCAGCAAGTTTTGCAAGCTTAGATAGGTTTAAGTCGCTTAGTAAATAGAGCTTCTCCGATTGCATCAAGGTTTCAACGTGTTGTGATATTTGCAGACTCAAGTCAAAGGATAACCCCGAACGTTGATAACGTGTCGAGCTTGTATTCATGTGCTGCAGTATTTGAGCAAAAGGGGTTGGGTCAAAATACAAATCGATACTTTGAACAGTTTCATTAGATAAGCGAATAAAATCTGACCCGGAGAGTACTAACGACGGGGGAAGTGATGTTCCACTATCACCATTGCTGCACTGCATTTCCCATTCAATGGCAGCCGTACCCTGGCTAACAACGGGTTGGTTTTTTAGCTGAAATTGAACCGTTGAGTAAACTTGTTCTAGACTATTCAACGACGTTTGCAGGGTATCGATATCAATAGGTGAATAGTTAACAAATTTGAAGCTTTCACGAAGAAACGCCAAAGCTTTAGCGTCTCTTGCTCCCTGCCATTCTAGTAAGTAGTCACTAACCTGTGATTGCATGAATTATCGGGCCTCAATGATAAAGGTTCAGAATACATTAGCAAAAATGTGCCCGAATTGTTAGACAAAAAGACAGACGTTAACATCTGCCATACATTGCCTTATTAAATTGCAGATATGGCCTATTATCATTAGTAGTCTACTAGTGAACCTTAACACCCCCTATTTACCTATTTATACCTTCTACCGGATAGCTTATGAAAGAGCGTAACCATTGAAACTACAAGATAAATTATTGCTATCGGCCATGCCCATCTCCATTGGCTGTGCTATAGCACAAGGAGCAGGAACATTTTGGTATTACACATCAGAAAAAACCAATAGCACGCTTTCTAACGCCACCCCACTAGAAACCGCAATTGACTTCGCATTATTTTCTTCGTTAACCACCTTTTGCGCTATTTTATTCGCACTGCTCATCGTTCGCATATACGTCAATCGACTTTTTTTGCAACGTATGGATAAAGTTAAAGATATTATGCAAGAAATAGGAGAAAACGAAGGCAGTGCAGAAGACATTATAATCCAAGAAAGTGACGAAATAGGTGAGATTTATCACTCCTTAGAAGCCATGAAGCGAAAGCTTGAGATAAGCCACAAATCAATGAAAAGACTTGCCTATTTCGATAAATTAACCGGACTGCCAAACCGCGCATCACTACAACAAGAATTGTCAGCGTCTCTCAGTGCAGCAAAACGCAAGAATGAAAATTTTGCCGTCATTTTTCTGGACTTGGATAACTTTAAAGAAGTAAACGACTCTCTCGGACATAAAGTTGGTGACCTATTATTGATAGAAGTCAGCAATAGGATCAAAAAACAGTTGCGCGGTAGTGACTACATTATCCGCGAGGAACTAGGGGAGCTTGATACCGGGAAGAGTTTGCTGGCCCGCCTAGCAGGGGATGAATTCACGTTGCTCATCAATGAAATAGATGGTCCCAACGCAGCCTCCAAGGTTGCTCAACGGATTTTAGATGGATTATCGCACCCCTTTATTCTCGACCAAAATGAAATCCACATGGGCGCAAGTATGGGTATCGCTATCTATCCACAAGATGGTGTAGATGCAGATGAGTTATTAAAAAATGCTGATTTAGCCATGTTTGAGGCTAAGAATGGCGGCAAGAATAATGTCGAGTTCTTCACCAAAGCAATGAGTGCTATTGTTTTCCAGCGCCTTTCTATGGAAAGTAACATTCGAAAAGCCCTGGACAAGCAAGAATTTGTTTTATATTTCCACCCTCGTATCACTCTAAATAATGAAACCATTGCAGGGTTTGAAGCACTGATTCGTTGGAATAGCCCAGACCTTGGCTTTGTCTTACCCAATCAATTTATTCCAATTGCAGAAGACAGTATGTTGATTTGTGAAATTGGCTATTGGGTCATCGACAATACCTGTCAACATATAAAATATTGGAAAGAAAATGGTTATCCTGACATCCGAGTATCCATCAATATATCGTCAATGCAAATATATAGAGGCGATACCTACAACATGTTAAAAACGCTAATGTCGCTATATAACATTGAAGGCAAGAACCTGGAAATTGAAGTAACAGAATCCCACATATTGGATAACGAGGGCATATCCATCGACTTTCTTAATAAGCTACGCTCCTTAGGAATCACTGTTGCACTAGATGATTTTGGCACCAGTTATTCTTCTTTAAGGTACCTTCAGAAACTGCCCATTGACGTTCTTAAAATAGATCGTAGTTTCATCGTCGATATGGAAGAAAACAAATCAACGATGCAACTACTTAAATCCATTTTCGATATCGCAAACAGCCTTGATATTATTACTGTCGCCAGCGGCGTTGAAAACGCCAAACAAATTAACATCATCAAGGACTTTCAGTGTGACTTCGTACAAGGTTATTACTACAGCCAACCACTGCCTGCAGAGGAAGCTTTTACTTATCTAAGCTCGAACTCACCAATATTAGAATCAAGCTAATGCCTCTGTATTTGATACAACTGGCTCCACTACAGCTAAGAGTTCGTTTTTGTAAGCTCGGACGACACAAACAGCCAGTGCTGCTGTAATAATGCCTCAGTATTACAAACATATCTAACGTACAGCGGCAGAGGGAAAAGTCATGCAGGCACCGATCAGTCAATTTGTGAATGTGGGAAGTACAAAGCTCCATTATTTATCAACATCTCAACAGGTTACACCGAGGGTAACCTTATTGCTTCACGGGTGGCCGACATCATCCTACCTATGGCGCAATGTTATGAAGCATTTGGCGCAGGATGAGACAGTATTAGCCTTGGACTTACCGGGGTTTGGTCAATCCGATAAACCCACAAAAGGAGCGTATTCTCTGGGTTACTATGAGCAGATCATCCAGCAATTCCTTGATGAGCTAGGTGTAAAGGGGGTCAATTTGGTGGTTCACGACCTTGGGGGGCCGGTGGGATTGTATTGGGCAGTTCATAACCAGAGCAAGTTACATAAACTGGTGCTGTTAAATACACTGATATACCCCGAGCTACACTGGTTCGTGAAGCTATTTATTGCGTTAAGCTTTGTACCGGGTATTCGTGGTTTGATGTCGAGCCAAAGGGGTATCAAATTCGCCATGCAATTGGGTACAACCTCAACGCTGCCAAATGAGTCCATCGATGTTTACCAATCGCCGTTCCAAACGAAACAAGAACGGTTAGCCCTAATACAAACATTGCAAAAAGTCTCTCCAGAGAAATTAGCAGAGATAGCAGCTGGTCTCAAAGAGCTCGAGCAGCCGATCCAAATAATATACGGCACTCGAGATTTCGCTCTTCCAGATGTTGCAAATACTATGAAACGTGTTAAACAGGACCTGCCTCAGGCCGTTGTGCATAAATTACAGGGGTGCGGGCACTTCCTACAAGAAGACGAACCGGAAAAAGTCTCTGCATTAATGCGCGAGTTTTTGGCAACGTAACTTGCAGCCCACAAAAAAGCTGTATATTATTACAGTTCAACAGCACGGATCAACAATACAGATCATGGCTGTACATAAAACTATCAATTGAATGACAAACCGACCCTACATAAGGAGTCCACCATGGCCGTAATTACCCGCTATATTGTTGAGCGTAACGGAGAAGAAAAAATGACTTTCGTTAGCAAAAAAGACGCCGATGCCTACGACAAAGAGCTGGATATCGCTGAAAACCTTCAAGCACTGCTTGAAGAGTCCGATATTGAACTGAGTGACGGCTTGCTTGAAGATATTTCTCTCTTCCTCGCTCGCAACAAAGATGCCGCAGGTCTTATCCTTAAAGGAAGCAAACCTAAAAAAGCGTCTAGTGAAAAAGAAGATAAGGGCGACAAGAAAAAAGCGAAACTTGCTGCAGTAGATACCGAAGCAGCAGAGCAAAGCGATGTAGCATAAGCCACATACGTTATCTAACGGCATTCAGCGAATACAGTCACTGTCGCTGCATGCCGTTAGTTGTGCTACCGATATTACCTACATTAAAAGCGACGAACTCCTCCAATATACGTTTCCATTACCTGAATCCTATCAATCGTCTTAGGGTTTTCTAACGGGTTCTCCGATAACACCACAAAATCTGCCAACTTACCCTTCTCTAAAGAACCTCGGCTTTTTGCTTCAAACACCTGCCATGCAGCATCAATCGTTACCGCTCTTAGCGCAGCCATAACACTGATGGTTTGTTTTTCACCCAGAACTTTACCACTTGATGTAATACGATTAACGGCATTCCACACCATCAACAACGGATTCATCGGAACAATCGGTGTATCACTGTGCAAACTAAATCGTATCCCTCTTTCTTGTGCAGATCTCGCCGGGCTAATACGCTCAGCCCTTTCTGGACCAATAAACGTATCACGATGTCGATCTCCCCAATAATAGGTATGAAGACCAAAAAACGTCGGCATCATATTTAACTCCGCCATCGCATCCAACTGATCTTCACGAGCCATTTGTGAATGAACAATTAACGGCCTTGCATCCTCCCGATAATGATTTTTCTGCGCAATACGATACGCATAAATAATGTCATCAATGGCTGCGTCACCGTTGCCATGTATTGCAACCTGCAACCCAGCCTTATGATATTTGGATACTTGTTCCACCAATTCGTCACGAGGTAACGTCGGATACCCACGCCATTCAGAATCTCCATGAAAATCACTGGCATAAGGTTCTGTTAAGTGCCCTGTAAAACCCTGTATCGAACCATCAGCGACTAACTTCACTGCACCAAGCGACACCCAGCTTTTACGAAAGATACGAGTAAAGAAATTATTAAACCGTCCCTCAGCACGCTTATCCCCCACATCACTGTTGGTCCACACCACCAAACGCAGAGGCAACAGATTCAGGTTACCCATTAACATCATTGCCATGGTTTTTAACGTATCGTGATGTCCGCTTTGCGCGGTTGTCACACCAGCAGCAAGATATTGTTTTGATGCCGCAATCGCAATTTGATAGGCCGTCCATATATCCGTTTTTTGTACAACACCGTCCATGAACACCTTGGCGTTTTCCTCTAACAAACCTGTTAGCTCTCCCGTCACCGGGTCATGATCAATCACACCTCCACCTGGATTTGGGGTATCTTTATCAATACCCGCCATTGCTAAACCTAAGCTATTCGCCACACCAAGGTGGCCGGAGATATGATAAATCCAAATAGGGTGCTCGGTAGAAACCTGATCTAACTCTTCTTTCGTTGGGTGTCGATTTTCAGGCAACAGTGTATCGTCATACCCCATTCCCAATAACCACTGCCCTGGTTTTTTACGTTCAGCTTGAGCACGTAATTTCTCCAATATTTGTTCGATATTCTGTACATCACCTATGGGTAGGCTATTAAGATCCGCCAAATGTCCCTGGATAAATGCCCCTGAAGCAGGAAAATGAGAATGTGCGTCAATAAAACCAGGGACAATCGTTTTCCCTTCTAAATCAACCACTGACGCGCCTCGCCCATAACGACGAGATAACGCATCCGAATTGCCAACACCAAGAATTTTCCCTTGCCTCACCACCATTGCCTCAACAACAGAGTTATGTGTACCCATGGTAATAATTGAGCCATTTGTATATATCGTTGTTTTGGCGAAGACCGTTGTTGATGTACTGATGGTCAACAACGAGAAAGCAACCAGAAATACGCGCACCATTTTCTTCCGACAAATATTGGTAATTGTCTCCCTTCTTCCCGATCCTATTTCCGGCCTCATCATTACTCCTCCGTAACCTAGTGTTGGCTTTAAAACTAACGTAAGGTAAGGAGATCATGTATTGAGATATTCTGGATATAACAAATGCTAGAAAAGTCTAGAAAAAAGTGTCTAGCAACAAACTTCTGTAAACATTATTCTCAATTTTATCACCTTCTATTTGTTCTGTTTAGCCTTTGTCTATTGACCACCAGCAGCCATGCCAAAACAACTCAAAACGACAGCCTGCTTCTTCATAACAATCTAGAACACTACGTTTTAGGTTCCTCTGTATCCATAGCACAGACACCCAAAGATTGGCGTCTTGACGATATCCTCAAAACGGATGATTCATTGTTTATTAAGTCTACCGAAAACACCCCCAACATAGGTTATAGTGAAAATGCCATTTGGGTTAAGATCTCAGTGACAAACACAGCACAACAACAAAAATGGTTACTCTCTGTAGAAAAGGCCAATATCAATTCTGTCACATTATTTGAGAAAACAACGAACCAACAATGGTATACACGCTCTATCGGCAATCAGTTTCCTTTTTCACAAAGGACCTATGATTTTAAATACCCCGTTTTTCCGGTTGTCATAAATTCAACTACCGAGGTTAATTCAACTACCAAGGTTAATTCAACTACGTCTAAACCTACTATTTTCTATCTTAAAATCCTTTCTAAAACTGCGATATCTATCCCCCTCACCCTAAAAACTGAACACTTATTTTCAGAATCCAGCAGTCAACAGTCATTAATTAACGGCATTTATATCGGCATTCTGTTGATTATTGCCTTTTATAGCCTTACCACCTACATCGCAATAAAAGAATCAGGATACCTATTGTTTTTTCTATCGCTAATGTCATTTGGCCTCTATGTTTTATCCATACAAGGTTATGCACATCAATACTTTTGGCCCAACGCTACATGGTGGTCACAACATGCCATTTTATTTTTTGCCGCCACCACTACAGTCTTTAGCCTCCGCTTTTGCCGTATTGTGATGATTACACGCGAACAAGCACCTTTTGCCGATAACATACTTGCAGCACTGGAATTTCTGGCAATGTTGAATGTGATATTTTCATTAACGCTAGACTATACTCTGATGGGAAAATTCAGTCTTATTTTCAGCAGTGCACTTGCATTCACACTGATAGGCATTGGTATTATTGTTGCCAGACAAGGGTATCGACCAGCAAAACTTTACCTTCTAAGCTGGGTTTCCTTTTCCATTACAGCCCTACTAAGGTCAGTAACCTTTTGGGGTTGGTCACCTATCTTTACACCGCAAGAATACGATTTACAACTTGGCAGTTTATTAGGGATTCTGTTTTTGTTCCTATCCGTTACCGATAAAATTCGCCTCATCAATCAACAAAACACAACAATAAAGCAAAAAGCATTACATGAAAAAACTCAAGCCAACATTGAGCTTGAGCGACAAATATGGATTCGAACAAAGGACCTAACCATTGCCAAAATACAGTTAGAAAAAAACCAAAGGTCTCAAACAGAATTTTTTAATCGAATTAACCATGAAATACGGACGCCTACCACCGCTATCTTGCAATACAGCAGCTTTCTTCAGCGAGGCATTGAATGTGACCTCCCCTCGAAAGATCAACTACAACACCTCGAGGTTGTAGCATCCAATGGCCAACGCATTAATAAATTAACGGAACAACTATTAGATCTTGCAAAAAACCAGGCCAACGAAGAGAAAATGGTTATTCGCACTATCAACATCAGCGCACTCATCCACACTGTTATTGATGAACTACCTCGACTATTCCCCGAAGATGTACAACTAAACTTCACTCACTCTCCACCCCTCTGGGTTCAGGCCGATAAACAGATGCTTATCAGCATCATTGAGAATCTATTATCCAATGCCGCAAAATATACCTCATCTGGTAACGTCACCGTAAAAATAACTAAGATTACAAACACAGAACCTAGCCCTAACACTGAAATGATTAAAGTTACCGTCAGTGATACTGGAACCGGCCTTAGCAAAGAAGAGATCCCTCAAATATTTTCACCATTTAAGCGATTCAATACCACACAAAATATTACGGGAATCGGTATCGGGCTGAACCTATGCAAAGTACAACTAGAGAGAATGGCAGGCAGTATTGGCGTAAATTCAAAAAAAGGAAAAGGTTCCGATTTTTGGTTTACCTTACCCTTAGCTGTTAAGGAGGTCACGACGAAGAATGAAACATCAAATATTAGTACTTGAAGACGACCCCGATATTCGACGAGGCATAGTCATAGAGCTTAATAACACCCAGCGTTATGACGTCATACAAACCGAATGCCTCGGTGACGCCCTGTTATCGATCCAACAAAACCTACCCAGCGTAGCCATTGTCGACATTATGATGTCTGGAGATGATAACGCAGGGTTAACCTTTATTAAAACACTACAAGAAAAAAATCTACTCCATAAAATAGCAGTCATTATTTTATCTGCAAAAAATTCCGCCGATGATATTCTTAATGCATTAGCTCAAGGCGCCATTGACTACCTAACAAAACCTTACGATCCAGAGATACTCATCAACAGAGTACAACGAGCCACCACCCTTATAAGTCAAAAAAACGTAGAGAACAAAACACCGGAACTAAAATCACGAAAAAACATTGTAGAATCCATGACATTAGCACTGTCTTATTGGGAATTAACTACAGGAAGAAGCAAATTACATTTCGCGGACGAAAGTAAACTATGGTCAATATACGTCGATAAAAAGGGAACCTGTAGCACAAAAACCTTAGACAAATATCTTCAGTTATCGACACTGCCGAAAAAGCCTAAAATTAACAACGTACAACGATCAATACAGTTTGCACTTGATCATTGCGACGAGCATAAATCATCCCATGAAAATGTACGAAAAAAACTAATAACGGCGCATGCTGATATACAAAGCAACAATACTCACTAACGCCATAACCAACCAAACACCGTTCATCGCTTCAAAAACACTATACCCCATGCGATCACCTATATTTAAAATAGCTCCACCAATGCCCGCAGCCAAACTAAAACCCAGCGCATCCACAACACCAGCGGCCGTTGATGTCTTTCCCTCCTTTCCACTTTCAGTATTCGCCATGGCTAAATTCATCGTCATCGGATACACCAACCCCATACCAAAAGCCGCAATACTCCAGACAAAATAACTCATAAATGCCCATTGAAAGACCGAAAGAAATAACCACAATAACAGCACCCCAAAACCTAGAAAAGAGAACCCCATAATCAGCAGTGTTTTATCCCCAAAATTTACGGCCACCTTGTCATATATCCAAGAAGCCAACGTCCATGACAACGCTCCCGATGTTAGAACAAGACCGGCTGCAGCCGCCGTGTACTGATAATGATCTGTTAACACGAGGGGAATAAATGCTTCCGCACCAAAAAACGTAAAAACCAACAACAACTTTAGGCTTAACGCCGCTGACAACCCTTTTCCCGCTCGTAACATATCCACCGGAAATAACGAAAGCAATGGCCGCCAAAAGATGAATAGAGAAAAGAGACAAAGAGGGATCACCCAGTAACTATTCACAAAACTGATGCTAGCCAAAAGAAAAGCAACACCAAACGCAATACGTAGTGCTTTTGGCAAATTAGAGAAATCTATTCGCCCCCCTCCTTTAGCGTCAATACTAAGCGCACCAAGACGCCTATAAACAAATACGCTCGAAAGAAGAGCGGGCAGAGTAAGCCCCCAAAACACATAAGACCAATGCCATTGACTTGTCACATAACCCGCTAACGCAGGAGCAATAAGAGAAGGCAGCACCCAAGCCGTTGTTAAATAAGAAATCGCGCGCCGTCGTTGATCCTCACCATAAGCAATGTTCACTGAAGCAAAAACCACAGATTGAATTGCACCACCACCAAACCCTTGTAACGCCCTGCCTAGAATCAACATCGGCATAGAATTCGCTTGAGCGGCTACCATAAGCCCTACAATAAAAACCAGTATGCCCACTAAAAATGGTTTCTGCGGGCCCCGTTGATCCGTATACGCTCCCGCCAAAATTAAGCTGACCAGACTAGCCAGCAAATAAGAGTAAAAACCCGCGCCATAAAAGTGCTGCCCATTAAACTCTTCGGCAATAGCAGGCATCATGGTGCTAATGGCAAGGTCATCAAACGCATGAATACTGATGGCGAGAATCAGACCAACAATTAAACGATCAATAACAAAATCCCCTTAACATATTTTATAAATCTGGAAACGCAGCCGCAAACCCCTCCCGCTGCACTCCACATGCATTCACAATAAAGCTAACAGCATGATACAGCCCAGCCAACATAATTAACTCAATGAGTTGATCGTCTGCATAATACACTGAAATCTCTGACCATAAACCATCATCGACCGTTTTAGTCTTATACAACTGATCGACCAATTGTAATAACAACATATCCTTATCTGACCAGTAAGATGACGTTGGCGTTTCACTCAAAGTATCGCTTATTTGCTCCTGCGTGAAACCCGCCTTTTGTGAAAATCCTGAAACATGTACCCCCCATTCATACTCGGCTTGGCACAATGCACAGGTACGTAAAATAACCAGTTCTCTCTCCGCAATACTGATACTGCCTTTATCCAACAAGCCTCCCTGAATCATTCTGCTCAGCACCCGAGGGTTATGAGCAACCGTTCTGAAAATTCCCAAAGGCGGTATGCCAGGAGGCATAATTACATCAAAATTCTTTTGAATATCAGCAGTATACGGTGGGGTTAACGGTGCTATTCGTGTCGTCATGATAAACCTCATTAATGGTATAAAAATGATGGTAATGGTGCACCAAAACCAGCCGAAACCTGCTACACTATCTGTAGCAACAAAGCCACAGTACCGCTACATAAAATGTAGCGCAAGCTTTTTATTCAAGGATAATAATGACCACTGTCAACAAACGCCCAATCACCGAACTTATCGATCTCTTGGGCAGGAAGTGGGTTCTCAGAATTCTATGGGAACTCAACCTAGGGTCTTGCACCTTTAGAGAGCTACAAGCTCGGTGTGGAGACATATCCCCCACTACCATTAACAAACGGATAAAAGAATTGTGTTCGGCAAATCTCGTTATCAAGTCAAAAGACAGCGGATACAATTTATCGCCACAAGGAAAAGAGTTAATTACGCTCTTTGAGCCAATTAACTCTTTTTCCAAACGCTGGGCAAGTTCAAAAAATTAACAGCTCAATACGCCATCACGACTAACACTCTGTATTATCTTTTCGCCACTTGCCTGGAGACATACCATGATATCGCTTAAATGCTAGCTGAAAGGCACTTTGTTCGGAGTATCCAAGCAGAAGAGATACGGCGACTAAATTCATTCCTTTATCTTGTAAATATCGACGAGCTAAGTGCATCCGGATACGACTCACCACTCCCCTCAGTCCATCATCAGAGTTTTGCAATCTTCTTTGCAACGTCCTTTCAGATACCACCATTTTTCTCGCAATATATTTTAATGTGGCTTGCTTATGGGGCAAAGCAGATAGCACCTCATCATAAAGCTGCGTCACAAAATCCAAATTGGCAATTTCAGGAAGAACCTCCTTAATTAGCTCAATCTTGGGATTCCCCGCTTCAGCTTGCAAGGTAAGCTGCAAAGCATCCCTACGAAACAAAAGCCCAAGATCTCTCTCAAAAATAACATGATTGATCCCCATTTCATTGCAGTAACGCTGTTGATACTGCTTATCATCAAAAGGGAATGAAACCGAAGCGACAGCGTTATCCCGTATCCCCACCAACCTAGTGATTGCTACAAAGCTACTCATAGCGGAAGGCATGCTAATTCGAGCCATTCGCAAAGCACAACCCATGCTTGGGGGCAGCGAACTTGCAAACGATGCTAAAGCCTTCATTGGACAAGAAGCCATTCATACCCGGGAACATCGAGCATTCAATAACCGTCTAATAGAAATAGGTTTGGATGTAAAAGCCACTCTCGATGAAATGGAACAAGATATAAAAGAGATAGAAGCCACCAAGTCGCTTCAAGAACACTTGGCCATAGTTGTCACAGGAGAGCATATAATCTACTCCTTTACACGCGCTCTATTGGCTTCATCACACCACCATATCGAGCAACACGAGGCTGTTCGCGCACTTTTTATTTGGCACGCTCTAGAAGAGATGGAACACCAATCGGTTTGTGATGATATTTATAAGCACCTATATGGAAAGGGCACGGAGCACCGCCTTCTTTATTTTCGCACTTTAACAAACACCGGGAATTTACTCGGGCGCATTGTAGTTAAACTAATGCGCTCGCTATTAGCACAAAGCAGAGAACCGAGAAAAGGGGAACTCCGTGAATTTATCAGCTGGCTAGTTCGAACTCCAGGCATAGGAACCATTGCAACAAAAGAAATTCTCGGCTTCTTCTCGCCCCGCTTTAATCATTGGAGTCGCCTAGAAGAAGATCAAAAGCTCATTGCAGCTCATCTAAAGTTTGTTTAGAAATCAGGTTGTTGTTGCTGCCTCAAGAGCCACCTCCTTGCTCACCTTACCGGATCTAACGTCGACTTTTTCTAAGCGACAAGGTTGATGTTTTAAAAATGGAATCCCAGTTACCGGGTCTCGCCTATCGAGGCTTGTCACCAAGTTCACATTTTGCCCAATAACTCTCAGCTCCCCGGTATCTTCATCGGGGTACTCCATACCAAACCCATTCGGCACCGTTAACACACCTTTCATAACAGAATCTGTAATTTTGACCGGCGCCTGAAAATGACCGTTGGCAGTGATTAACTTAACAACCTCACTGTCGTTAAATTGATGCTGCTTTGCCGTATCAGGGTGGATTTTTATCCAAAAATGAGCCCCTCTACCCTTGCGCCATTTAGGGGAACGATGAATTGTATTCGCATTCCACGGGGTGCGTTCTCCAGCGCACAATATAAGAGGATAATTTTTATCCTCTACCTTCACACCATTTTTAGCCCGCTCACCAATCAACAACGAGTCGCGAAACAAATCATGAATTTGTATCGGAACCAAATCAATTTTTTTATCTTTTGTTCGCACAGCATGAGCAAAGCAATTTTTCTCATCCAATCGTGCTATCTCAACTCCTTCGGGATGATCCATGATTTTTTCAAATGCATCGTTAGCCAAGGTAAATGGTGAAATCCAACGACTGGCACGATCACACGCTCTTAACATGTCCTTACGTCGCGTCAACGAAAATAACAACGATGAAAACCAAACACTACTTAATACCGGCGATTTTAGTGAAGGCCCCAACGTTGCGTAAGACCAAAATACCATGTTGGCCATGGTTTTATTTGGATTGCCTCGACCATTCACTGCCGCCAAACTTAATAATGCCTGAGCATAGGTGGCTCGATTACCTTTTGCCATTTTCCCAAGTTGCTTAAGTACAAACGGTGGTTTTGAAATTACCCCCATCGCCATAGCCAACCGATAATATATTTCGGCCTCAGGTAACGCGTTTGTTGGTCCAGTCACAACAGGTGGTCTCAGCTGAACTGAAATGCCAGGAAACCCTTTAGGAAAGCTACTCCACTCCCATTTCTCATAACCCACCGGCGTTGGTAACACATAATCTGCCACCCGTGCCGTTTCAGTCATCGCTGGCTCAATGACAACCAAAAGATCCAATGATTCCAACGCCTTCTTAAACCGTGTTGTATCACCATAAGAGAGAAGTGGATTAGAGCCTTCGACAATAAGTCCATGAATATTACCGGCCTCAATTTCTTCCGGTAATAAATAGGGCGAATACATAGGATACGGAGCCAGAGCAGGTATACCTTCAACACCACTCACTGGAGTCTTTGGGAATTGCTTCGGTTGTAACGCAGAACCATCTGGAGAAAAACCAGAAACGAGGTGATTACCTCCTTCCTTAGCAAAATTCCCAGTAATCAAGACCAACACCCGAATCAACCACGACACCATTGTGGAGTGCTGTATTTGTTCGATACCCAAATCATAAAAAACACAAGCACTAGAGGCGTTCGCAAACTGTCGAGCAACACCTCGAATTTCCAGGTCCGTTAATCCACACTGCCCTGCCAACGTTGTTACATCCAAGGTGGTAAACATTGCTTCCAATTGACTAAAATGCTTCGTCTGTCGCTGCAATGCTTTACTATCAAACAGCTTCTCATCAAGGATAACTTTAATCATCGCCATCAACAAAAATGCATCACCTGCCGGTGTTAACTGAAGATGAGTATGAGCGCGGCGCGCTGTTTCCGAAACACGAGGGTCAACAACAATGAGGGTATTTTCCTCATCTTTAAGGAATTTTTTTAAATTTTCAGTCGCTTTTTCATTTCGATTACTGACTAGTGGGTTAGTCCCCATCATAAAAATTGTTTGGCTATTCCAAGCATCAGGGTGATACATATCAGCTACAGGGGCATTCATCATTAACGTGTCCACCCAATGATGTTGAGTCTTCTCCTGAGCATAAGAATTATAAACCCAAGGAGAGTCAATCGCACTCATAAACCCTGTCGCAAACAGCGCATCCATATGATTCGCCTGTCCACCAATACCATTTAAGGCGATAGCTTTAGAGCCTTGATTTTGACGTATGTTATTAAAACGTTCGGCTATTTCTGAAATTGCCTGATCCCAACTCACCGCTTTATAACTGCCGTCAGTCTGTCGCTTTAATGGCTGTTCTACGCGTTGCTGATGATTAACGTAGTGCCCAATGCTGTACGCTTTATTACAACTATATCCCGTCGTAATAGGGTTACTTTTATCAGCTTGGATCTTCGTAATACAGTTATCTTTGACGTCTACTACCAACCCACAATTTTGCGAACACAACACACAAACCGTAGGTAGCTGACTAGCCTGTGCACTTACAGCCTCAGCCTGCAGTTGCACCTTAGATAATTGCACCTTGGATAGCTGTACTTTGGGTACCCGTACGTTTGACATTGCTCATTCTCACACTTGCTAAATTGGTCTCTTAATAAAACCACCAATCATGCTACAATGCAACCCACGCCCTCTGAATTTGTAACCCTATGAAAAAAGACACCTTTGAGCTGAATTGCCCTGTTGCCTACACACTAGAAACAGTGGGAGACCCCTGGAGCATCCTCATTATCAGGGATATCCTCCTAGGTAATAGCCGTTTCAAAGAATTTGAACGCAGCCTAAAAATTTCCAAGAACATGCTGACAAAACGACTAACCAAGCTCATAGATGAGGGTGTTTTGGAAAAAGTACCCTCAAAGGATGGAGCGTGGGCTATCTATTCCCTCACCCAAAAAGGCAGAGAGCTTACCCCTATCGTGATGGAGTTGGCCAAATGGGGATCAAAGTGGTCTTCACATACCCTGTGATATTTCTTCGACCCATGTTTCTTCAGTACGTGCACTTCCTTTTTGGAATGACAATATCTCGCCTCAGGACATCCACCCTTTCTCGGCTATCACATCCTTCCATGTGATCATTTACCAGTCCCATAGCCTGCATGAACGCGTAGGCCGTCGTAGGTCCAAAAAATTTCCAACCTCTTTTCTTTAGATCCTTGCTTAACGCTTGAGATGTTTTTGTAATACTCGGGCGAGGGTTATCTCCTCCCCCTTTCCCTACGTGCGGCTCGGGAGAGGTAGGCTCCCATTCCCAGATATAAGCAGCAAGACTGCCAAATTCCTCAACCATTTCTAGTGCACGCTTGGCATTGTTGATTGTTGCTTCAATTTTCCCACGGTGGCGTACAATACCTTCATCTTGCAGAAGCCTATCGACATCCCCCTCGTCAAAACGTGCAACCTTACTAAAATCAAAACCTTCAAATGCCTCACGAAAGTTTTCACGCTTACGAAGTATCGTCAACCAAGAAAGACCTGACTGAAACCCTTCAAGACAAATTTTCTCGAAAAGCCGAAAATCATTCGTTTCTGGGTGGCCCCACTCATCGTCATGGTAGCAACGATAATCCAAATGATCACTACCCCACCAACAACGAGTAACAGCATCTTCAGCCGTATGTATGTATTTACGAGGGGAATCTGGCATAGTTTATTAATCCTGTTTTCAATCAGTAAAACAACATGTCATGTTTCAAATCAGCCACAAGCAATGATGACAAATCCACATTTTCATCCTCTGGATAAAACGTTGTTATCGTCAAATTAGGCTCCGAAACAAATGCGTTTGGGCCCAATGCTCCCACAGTTTGACTCACACTAAAAAATCGAGTTTGTTTACCGTTAAATTTAGCTTGTACACGAAAGCTCGTCATCGGTTCAAGTTTTGCCCCACGCTGTCGCCAGTCGTCTGGAACATACGGAGAGGCCAATAACTCTTTTAGGCGTTCTTCACGCTCATTATCATTTGAAAGAATCACCGCTTGCTGTAACGACATCAATATTAATGACAGCGTATTTTTAAATTCTTGCGATTCTCCCATTTGTCGAAAAAGTAGGTCGAAATGACTTTTAATATTATTAAGCTCTTCCGGCGGAATGCTCTCTTGAAACAACCCAACCCAGCCTTTGTTCACCATCAATATATTAGTAGAACTATCTGTTAATGTTGTGGGATACGGATCCAAAGCACGCAACGTAAGAATCATCGCATTACGCAGCCACTTTAACTCAGGCCCATGAAAATCAATCTGTTTGGAGATAGGCGTATAACCAGCAGAAAAGAGTAAATGGCTCGTATCACGCTCTCCAAGATTAAGTACTCGAGCGATATTAATCACCATCGCTTTACTCGGATGAGCTCGGTCATTTTCTAACCGACTCATATGTCGACTAGCCGAATCCAGTCGTTGAGCAAGCTCCTCTTGGCTTACTTTATGAACCTCTCGCCAGAATTTCAACAAACGCCCAAACGGTAGGGTAGTCATTACACATATCACCATTTATTAGCTCAAAAAACCACAATAGGACTTATGAAGTCATGGTAGCCTGCAAGTAGAGCCGCGACAATACAGCTAGATCACCATCATGAGAATACATCATAACAATACCTCAAAATCATGGGAAACAAACATGCCAGCACCGCTTCTAAATCAACGTGATATCGATTTTATGCTTTACGAGCTGTTTGATGCAGAAGGCCTCACAGCCCGCGAACGTTACACCGACCACAGCAAAGAAACATTCGACGCAGCGATAGACACCGCAAGAAAAGTCGCTGAGAAATACTTCCTACCCATACGCCAAAAGATCGATACCCATCAACCCACGTTTGATGGTGAAAAAGTCCATATGATCCCAGAAATAAAACCCGCAGTGGACGCAGTGATCCAATCAGGCCTTATGTCATCTACGGCAGATTACGAGCTCGGCGGCATGCAATTACCTGCGATTGTCGCCAGTGCAGCCTCCGCCTATCTCGGGGCTGCTGGTAGCACCACGCTGGGCTATACAGCACTAACCAATGCCAACGCCAACCTCATTCAAGCCCACGGAACACCAGAACAGATTACGCAGTGGGTAGTGCCCATGCGTAACGGCCGATTCGCAGGCACCATGGCAATGACGGAACCCGAAGCAGGCTCTGGCCTCGCGGATCTAACTACTTACGGTATCAAGCAAGACAATGGCTCCTACCTCATTAGTGGCAACAAGATTTTTATCTCTGGTGGTGATCACGAGCTCAATGAGAATATTGTGCACTTAGTGCTTGCCCGTATTAAAGGAGCCCCCAAAGGCACCAAAGGCATCTCTCTTTTTATCGTGCCTAAGTACCTAGTGAATGACGATGGATCCCTTGACGATCGTAACGACGTTACCCTCACCGGCCTTTTTCATAAAATGGGAGGCCGCGGTCAAACCTCTTGCGCATTAAATTTTGGCGAAAACGGTGGCGCTGTTGGTTACCTGGTTGGTGAAGAGAACAAAGGATTGCGTTACATGTTTCATATGATGAATGAAGCACGCATTATGGTGGGCACCGCTGCTGCCACAACTGCCTTAACAGGGTTCCAATACTCATTAGATTATGCCAAAGAACGACCTCAAGGACGCCTACCCTCTTGCAAGGACCCATTATCACCACCTGTTAACATCATTGAACATAGCGATGTACGTCGCATGTTACTTGCACAGAAGGCTTATTCTGAAGGCGCCTATGCTTTGTGTTTATATGGCGCACAATTATCCGATGATGAAAAAACAGCAGCGACAGAAGAAGAACGTAAACACGCTCACACCTTACTGGATCTGTTAACACCCATTATTAAATCTTGGCCCTCTGAGTATGGCCCTCGTGCAAACAACTTAGCCATTCAAGTACTAGGGGGCCATGGTTATATTAACGAACACCCGGTAGAAATGTTCTATCGCGATAACCGGCTTAATCCCATTCACGAAGGCACCTATTGCATACAATCCCTCGACCTTTTGGCTCGTAAAGTTCCGATGAACCAACTTGCCGGGGTCATGGCATTAATGGGTGAGTTTGGAAAAACAATTACCAAAGCGAAAGCGCTACCATCCCTCAGTGATTTTTCCGACGAACTTCAAGCCGCGGTTACAACGTTGTCACAGGTTACTGAAACATTATTAAAAAACATGATGGTAAAAGATATCGACCTTGTACTATCAAACTCCGTTAAATATTTAGAGCTTTTTGGCAATGTTGTTATTGCATGGATATGGCTAAAACAAGGTATTGTCGCCCAGGCAGCTCTTGCAAAAGAACCTCATAGAGAGGATAAACAGTTTTACCAAGGCAAACTACAAGCGATGCGTTACTTCTTCAAATCAGAACTGCCTGAAATTAATGCCTGGGCTAAACTGCTGACAGATTTTGATAGTACAAACTTCGACATGCAACCGGAATGGTTTTAAAAATACGAGGACAAATAAATGACAATACATTTTGAAGGGAAAGTAGCCATTGTAACCGGCGCTGGAAATGGACTCGGGCGCTCACATGCGCTTGCGCTCGCTGAGCGTGGTGCAAAGGTGGTCATCAATGATCTTGGTGGTGCTCGTGATGGTAGTGGTGCATCATCTAAGGCCGCACAAGACGTTGTTAAACAAATTGAAGAAAAAGGCGGCGAAGCGTTCGCTCATGGCGCAAACGTTGCTAAGTTTGACGAAGTGGAAGATATGGTGAAACAAACCATGGATAAGTGGGGTCGTGTCGACATCCTTATCAATAACGCCGGCATTCTTCGAGATAAATCATTTGCAAAAATGGATTTGGATGACTTCAAGCTTGTCATGGACGTTCACCTCATGGGGTCTGTTAACTGCTCAAAAGCCGTTTGGAATATTATGCGTGAACAAGGATATGGTCGTATCTTAATGACCACCTCTTCTAGCGGAATGTACGGTAACTTTGGCCAAACCAACTACGGCGCAGCAAAAATGGCAGTATTAGGCCTAATGAACACGCTTGTCATTGAAGGTGCAAAAAACAATATCAAGGTTAACGCACTGGCCCCCACGGCAGGAACCCGCATGACGGAAGACCTGATGCCATCAGAAATCTACGACATGTTAACCTCAGAAGCCGTTACTGCAGGTGCGCTAGCGCTCATCCATGAGGATTCACCTACTCGACATATCCTATGTGCAGGAGCAGGTGGTTATGCCAGCACGCGATTGTTTGAAACTGACGGAATATTTCTACCCGCAGATCAGCAATCACCGGAAAATATTCTTTCTCAATGGGATGAAGTAAACAATATTTCAAACCAAAAAGAAATGATGTCAGGCGCTCAGCAATCAGAGAAGTTTTTGGCCAAAGCGCTGGCGTCAGTTAATAAATAACCCTCTACTAAGGCCTATTTATTGCGGCTGCTTTCTTGTAGCCGCAATAAAAACAAAAAAAACCACCAATAGAAACACGATGGTAGCGACATGCTTAATGACAACCTTCAAAGGTGCTTGTGCTTCATAGGCAAGCAGCCCATCGGTGATAGGCATTACAGTACCAAACAAGGCACTCCACATTAATGCTGTGTAATTTCTGACATATAATAAATAACCCAGCAACAACGTTATAAACAATGTGCGCGACCCGTATATTTTCACCCAATCGGAATCCATCACTGAAAATAACTCCGTACCCCTAACATTAGAAAATGCCACAGGGTCAATCATAGAAAAAATAGCGTAAAACCCTTGTAGCAAAGCCATCATTAAAACCAAAATAACGCCCACTTTTTCGAACTTATTGTATTTTTTATTCATACTTTCGGTTTAGCCTCTGTATCTTACTAATATGGTTAAGTATTTATGATGTATTGTCGGTACGCCATAACCCTTTGGCCTATATCCATAACCCCACCATATTCTACAAATGATAGAGTATCAAACACCACACGCCTAATGTCTAAGCCCTAGGAAAGGAATATACGTTTAGTGAATAATACAACGGTCAACAAAATCTGTGTTGTTACTGGAACCTGCTCTGGTATCGGTCAACAAATTGCCTATAAGCTTCTAAGGGCCGGTCACTATGTGATCATGATCGACAAGTCCCACCCTAACGAAACCATTAGTGAAATGACAAGGATGAAACCAAAAGGGTTTGAATTTCATTTAGCCGACCTTTCAGACCAGAAGAGCATTCAATCTCTTGCGGTAATCTTAACTGAAAAACACTCCTCAATTGATATTCTGGTTAACAACGCCGGCCGTCATATTGTAAAAAGAGAAACCTCAATCGACGGCTTTGAAATGAACTTCGCGCTAAACTGCTTAGGGACGGCATCTTTAACACTACATCTTCTCGATAGTTTACAACGGGCACCATCAGGAAAGATTGTGAATATCGCGTCAGAAGCTCACCGATTTCCAGGCAAGTTTAACTTTGACGACATCAATACCGAACAAGAACCAATGCTCTATGCATATGGAAAATCTAAATTCGGCATCATTCTTTTTACCAAAGCATTAGCAAAAAAACTGGAAGGTTCATCTGTCACCGTAAATGCAGTTTGTCCAGGTTTAGTGTCCACCAATATTTTTCAAAACTTTTTGCCACGATGGCTTGCCTCTCTATTCGGATCTCTTTCTTATATAGGATTAATGTCTACAGCAAAGGACGGAGCAAAAATGCCAGTAAAACTATGCTGTGACCCAGCATACAATACCGTTAGCGGGAATTTTTACGGTTCTCATGCTCTTCTAAAATATCTATCCGTAAATAGAAAAACCAATACTGTAGAAGATCAAAAACGCTTCTTTAACTTATGTCGATCCATTATCGACCAAGACTCTATCGACGAACAACCAGCTCCTCTTGGAGTGGCGAGGGATATTTCGTCCTAAAAAGACAAAGCCCTCCCCCCTTTTCCAAGAGTTATCTTCAGAGTATTATTGTTGGCGAAGCCTTAGTAAAAGCAAGCCAACCAGTAATAATGTCCAGTTAATGGAGCCACCAACACCACCGCCTTCAGCAGAGGCACCGTTTGCACCTCGGGAGGTGTCTACACTCTCTTGATCATCGAGCGGTAAAAACGGTGTGACACCTAAGGTTCTAGGTAACACCAACTCAGCAGGATATTCATTACCAAATACAAAGAAGTTTGTTTCTGGCGTATCTCTATAGCGCCAGTAATCTCCGTCCTTGCCATCGATAATTAGAACCATTTTTTCACCTTTATCAATATCATTTGCAGTCCAGTAGAACTTCATAGAAAGCTCAATCGGATCATTTGGTGCCACAGTTTCGCCTTCTGGCAAGTGCCACGTTAACGGAGAATGACCAATCCAGTGTGCCTTCCCTGTATCTGCATTATAGGCAAGCAAGTAAGCAAAAAACTGGCTATTGTGTTCCACTTTAGCAAAGAATTTCAACGATGCAGATCCGCGCAAATACAAGGTTTCTTCGAGTATATCCGTTGTAAAAATAAGCGCTCTTTCAGTATCAATCTCGTCAAAATCAACGCGTAAACCTGACCCTTGTAATGCACCAAAAATACCTCCAGAGCCCACTTGCTGTGCTGTTGTTTTAATACGTTGCTCTACTTCCATAATTGTTGCAGGAACCGTTCTAAGAAACCCAGTATTATCGCCTTGCGGCACTAAGGTAAAAACAAGATCATTGGCTATGTCAGTAACCGGCAAGCCCTCAAAGCTTTCTCGGATACCTGGGGCGCCCTCCTGAGTTCTTGAATGTACAACAGTGTTAACTTTTCCCCGCTGATCGATATTGTTTTTCTCTCCTTTTAAATAATGATCAAGCCAAGCTTTAGCAACAATCCAAGGATAGCTGCTGCTTGAACCCGCCAAACCACCCGCTTCTCCCGTCCCATGAGTACCAACATTAAGATCTAATCTCCATGGGCCTCTGTATTGAGTCAAGAACTCGATAATAGAATTGGGTTGAAATAGGTAATCGTGTAAATTATTGGATATATAAACCGCGGGCATATATTCACGATTATTAATTTGTTCAATATAACGTATCGGTGATCTTATATTCGCCCAGTCCATCGTTTGTACAATGTTTTGATGGCTAAACATGTTGTCGGCCATTTCCAGTATTTCGGGATCAGGTCGACCAATAGGCCAGCCAGCTGCACCGAGTAGAATATCTAACCACGTTTCTTGCGGTGTTTCGCCTCCCCAGAGTGACTCTAGCAGACTACCCCATGTACTCATTGAAATGACCGCTGCAACGCGGCTATCTTGAGTTGCTGTAAGTAAAGCAATGCCAGAACCATAAGAAATACCACCTAGCGCGATGGCGTTCGCATCTACTGGATAGTTATCAATAAGCCAAGTAATAGCAGATGTTGCATCTGCAATATCTTTTGGTCCGGCAGTGTCTATCAGACCTGGCGCACCTCGAAAACCTCGCGTTGTATAAGAAAGAACAATGTAACCTTCGTTGGCAAACTTCTTCGCTTGAGATTTATATTGCGTTTCATTCATTGCCCAACTATTGATAAAAATAATAGCTGGATAGCCATCTTCTGGTTTCAACGATAACGGGATAAAAATATTTGCAGGCAGGTGTATCTGCTCAGTACTAAATTCAGCTTGAGGTGATAGAAGAGTAGGGATCGTAATTGCGTTATCCCAAGTATGCGTGTTCTCTGCATTTTCCTTCGGAACTCCATAACTGGTGTTATGAACAGCTAACCCAATCAAAAACAAGGTCGCTAAAACAAGATAATAGTAGACTACTGAATCACGCATAGGAAAAACAGTGAACGTACTTTTTTTGCGAGTATAACTACGTATTTGAAAAAAACCCGAGTCATTTTTCATCGTAAGGTTCCGTCTTGTTATTTTAGTATATTTTGTGGCCCACATTAATTACTAATTACAAACCTGACACTTGATTGAAAAATACTATTTGAATCAGATTGACTAATTGACAATATCTCTTAAAGAACGATATTCTGTTTAAAACAATTAATGAAAGTTGGATCTATTATGGATTCGAAGGCTATAAGAACAATGGCGGCTAGTGCCATAAGTTTGGTGATATCAGCCCCCGAATAACATTTTTACTGGCGACATATTGCCAACTAAACTTAGTAGATATAATTATCTAATCTTTTGACATAACCGAAAGATTAGTGGGTTTTATAATAATGAAAACGATTGTTATTTTGGGGTTCGAGACATCACTGGCATCACCACTTGTAGCGGCAGTGGATACTTTTCGACTTTCCGGCAGCCACTACAAGGAGATCTATGGTGAAAGTGGCAATCAAGAATTTTCTGTATCTATTGCAACCGAAAACGGATGCCCCGTACAGTGCGCCAACAAAATCACTATAGATGCACACCTATCCTTCAGAGATTTACCCTCCCATATTGACCTTCTTGTTATACCTACCGTTTGTAAAAAATACGTGAAGGGTAAAAGTGTCAATCAACCATACCTAAATGTTATAGAAAAGTTTCACAAACTTGGAACACCTATTGCTGTAAATGATTTTTCTGTCCCTTTTGTTGCTGAAACGGGTATTTTGGATAACAAAATAGCTACGACCCACTGGTCTTATATCGACGAATTCACTAGCCATTTCCCACTAGTTAAATTAAACGGCCAACAATTGATGACCTATGACAACAATATTTATTGCTGTGCCGGTGGGCTCATTTGGAATGACTTACTGTTTGAAATAATGTCTAGATTAAGCACTAGAGAATTAGCAAAAAAATCTGAAAAAATTGTAATGACTGGTCGAAAAAAGCAACAAGGCATGGGAAGCACGTCTTTTAGCTTTGGAAGATACTTTCATGACGACCACTCCATTTTTGAAGTTCAACATTGGCTCGAAGAAAACTATTCAGAAAATATGTGTTTTAAAGAAGTGGCAAAAAACTTCAATATGAGCCAACGTAACTTTTATCGCCGCTTCCGTTGTGCAACAGGTGAAACCCCAAGCGAGTACTTGAAATCAATACGTCTACACATATCAAAAGACCTTTTACAACACACTAACAATAGAATTGACATTGTCACTAGATTGGTAGGTTATGATGATACCAGTTCATTCTCAAAACTTTTTAAAAAAACAGAAGGAATAACACCAAAAGAATATAGAGAAAGATACAATCTTTACCCCCATATTTGAAGGAAGTTAATTTGGCGATCTCGCATAATAGATTGGCAGACATCGACACCTCAGAACATAGATAAAATGCTACGTTAATTGCCTCCGATACCTTGAGGTGAGCTAACATGAATTTGAGTGATTTTGTCGCACTGAGTCTATGTATTTCTATTTTATCAAATACTGGATGTGTACGAATAAAGAGTAACTGTGAAGCGGTCGGTTCCAAACAACCTATTTGTGGAACACGACGCCCCGAAGATATGGCCCTCATACCAAACCAACCTATGTTAATTGTTAGTGAGATGGGGGACCCTACTGATCATGGGGTAGCAGGCAGTCTTTCGGTATTAAATACTGAAACAAAAATCTTTACACGTCTTTATCCCATCGATAATAATAAGAGCGACTTTTATAACGACCTCTCTTCCATTAGCATTTCGCCTAAGATCAAAAACAATAAAATATGGGGTCACCCTGATTGCCCTCAGTACGCGCCGAGGATTTTTGCACCTCACGGCATTCATCTTAGTTTGCGCAAAGATGGTGACCTACAATTATTGGCCGTCAATCATGGAAGCCGAGAAGCAATCGAGTACTTTC
>MAAL01000128.1 GCA_002163245.1 Gammaproteobacteria bacterium 42_54_T18
CGTGTTTACCAGCCGTCGCACCTTGATATTTTAGTGCTTATTAAAGAAGCCAGGTCCATAGACATCAGCCTCAGCCAATTAAAAAGCATCATTGTCTTTAAAGACGGCCAGGTGGACTGGCAACAGATGCAAGCCTTTTTATTGCAACACAAAGCCCGCTTGGTCCAGGAAATTGAAAGTCTCAAAGAGAAAATAAACTTGATTGATGAGTGTGTGAGCCAAATTCGCAGCTAATAAGAATTAATTGACTCTGCCCTTGGGACAGAGTTTACCTTCCCCTATGAAGACGTGAATATCATTGCTTAATTATAGGAGTATTTATGCAAGGCTTAAGGTTAGTTAAAAAAGATTTGGTCATGGACCCAGCATTACCAATGCCGCAGCTTAAAAAAGGTCAGGTACTGGTGAAGGTGGCATACGCCTCGGTGAACCCCACAGACGCAGACGTGGCTGCTGGCAAGTACGCATTAATGCTGAAATTATCAGGGGGCAATCACGCGGTAAAAACCGGCCTGGAGTTCTCTGGCACCATAGAGCAAGGCAATGACACGTTTGCCAAGGGGGACAAGGTATTTGGCTATGTGGACTTAATGGCGGGTCAGAAAACCCATCAGCAATACATTGCCATCAATGCTCAGTTTATTGCCCACATGCCAACAAGTTTAAGTTTTGAAAAAGCCGCCGCCTTACCTTTAGGGGCGTTAACCACCCTAGTGGCGCTACAGGACCTAGCCCAAGTAAAAGCTGGCAACCCGGTATTAATTAACGGCGCCAGCGGTGGTCTTGGGGTTTATGCGGTGCAAATTGCCAATAACCTGGGAGCAAATGTTACCGCCGTGGCCGGGCCCAACCAAGAAGACTTCTTAAAGAGCCTGGGGGCCAGCCAGGTACTGAATTATCACGAACACTCTATTTCTGAGTTGCCCCAAACCTTCGAAGCAATTGTGGATCTCACCGATAACCTAAGGTTTAAACACATTAAACACATGCTCACCCAGACCGGTAAATTCATTCCCACCGACCCCACTAAACACCTGGGGGCTTTTTTAGGCAATGTTACCACTAGTAAAAAAACCAAATACCTAATGGTGGCTAATGGGGATTCTCAAAAGCTAAAGCAAATTGCTGCCTGGGTGGATGACGGCAAGCTACAAACCTTTGTGGACAGTGTTTACGACTTTTCCGGTTACCACAGTGCCTTTAATAGGCTTGAGGCCACAGGCAAACGTGGTCGCATCGTTATGAAGGTGGGTGAGGTTTAGCGCTAAAAATTAGCTTATTTGATGCAGGGTATTACGTAACCAAACCTGGGCTGGGTCCGCCTCTGCCAAAGGGTGATGGATCATGGTCATATGAATGGCAGGCAGGCCCTTGGGTGGTTGCACTAGGCGCACCGGCAATATCTCGGCAAATAATTTACCCATCTCAAAGGGCAGGGTCATGATGGCCTCGGTTTTGGCCACGATGCTGGCCGCCGCCATGTAGTTAATGGTGCGGGCGATGTGCTGGCGGCTTAAGCTTTGGCTGGCCAGCCATTCGTCTATGGTACTGGAAGTGTCGCTGGTTAAGTCAGAAAACACCACGTGAGACATTTCAGAAAACTGCTGCACCGACAAACTGTCACTCACCTGATTGTTATTATTGGCCACTAAACAGACCATCTGCTGGGTAAGCCAGTGTTCACACACTATGTGTTTGGGCATGTTTTGTGAGTCATCCATGCCAATCACCACATCTATCTGTCCCCGGTCCAGGCGCGCTCGCGAGGCATCTTCGCCAATCATTTCCACTTCAATGGTGATATTAGGGGCTGTTTTTTGTAGGCGCTGGCAAATACCTGGCAATACCACCATTTCAAAATAATCGGTACAAGCGATGCGGAAAGTACGGTCGCTGCTGCCCGGTTCAAAGCTTTGCGCTGGCGATAGACTGCGCTCCACCAGCTGCAACGCTTTTTGTACTTGTGGCAGCATTTCCAGCGCCCTGGGCGTGGCTTGTAATCCGGTGGGGGTGCGCACCAATAACGGGTCATCCAACTGATCACGTAAACGATTCAAGGCGTGGCTCATGGCCGACTGACTTAAAAATACCTTTTGCGCGGCACGGCTCACATGGCATTCGCTAATCAATGCTTCAAAGGTAATCAGCAGGTTTAGGTCAAACTGATGCAAAACATTCATGATAAAAGCCCGCGAAAAAGTGGCTGGAAGGTAGAGGGATTTTTAATATTAACATGATACATAGTAGTTTATAAAATATGCATAAAGTGAAGGTATGCTTTCCAATAATGGCTGTGTGCATTGAGAGGCACTATGAAGTGAACGAATATTTGTATTAAGAGTATGCATTTCAATTCCTCACCTTGATGGCGAATAATGCCCAAGTTTCACAAGGACGTTCTTGTACCTGCCTCGCTCAGAGGTCACTCAAAATAACAAACCGGCATGGCGCTAGACCCTGGATAAACCATAACTCGTGAGCGCTAGCGGTATTAACGCGGGTTATTTTTAATAGCTGAGAATGTATGGTCACCACCCACGACAAGGTATTAAGCCTGCGCGATATCGTTTTATTTACGGTGTCGGGCATGTTGCTCGTTGATTTCATTGCCATCACCACCGCGGTGGGCAGCAACAGTTTATTTTGGTGGCCTGTATTTATGGTGGCCTTTTTTATCCCCATTGGCTTGATTACCGCCGAACTAGGGTCGCGTTTTCCCGAGCAAGGGGGCATCTATTCCTGGGTGCGTCGAGCCTTTGGCTACCGTTCGGGTTCGCGCATTACCTGGTATTACTGGGTGAATGTGGCCCTGTGGATGCCTTCGGTTTATTTGATGTTTTCGGGCACCCTGTCTTCTTTATTTTTCCCTGATATGGGTCTGTGGACTCAAATCGCAGTGGGGGTGGCGCTGGCCATCTTTACCTATGCCATTAACGTCATGGCGCTGGATTTAGGCAAGTGGATTCCTAACGTGGGGGCGGTGCTTAAAGCCATCGTTTCTTTGTCTCTGGGCGTAGGGGGCTTGCTGTACGGATGGAAAAACGGCTTTGCCAATGACATTTCGTTCAATCATTTCCTTAATAACCTGGATGAAATCTGGATTTATATTCCGGTGATTGTGTACGGTCTGTTGGGGTTTGAGCTGGTATGTGCCAGCAGTGATGAGATGAAAAACCCTTCAAAAGATATTCCCAAGGCCATCTTTATTTCGGCGCCCATTATTGCCGGCTCTTACTTATTAGGAGCGTGGGGCATTATTGCGGCGGTACCGGTTGAAAATATTGATGCGGTGGACGTGATTGCGGTAACCCTGTTTAACCTGTTTGGTGATAGCGGTATGGGGGGCTTTTTTGCCTACGCCATAGGCACCGCAGCGCTGTTATCCTTTTTAGCCAATATTGCCACCTGGACCATGGGGGCAAATCGTGCAGCCGCCGAGGCCTCTGAAGAGGGTGAGTTACCGGCCGTATTTGGTAAATTGCATCCCGTGAATAAAACCCCTATGGGGGCGGCGGCCTTAACGGCGTTAATCAGTATTGTGGTGCAGGTGGTATATGGATTCATGGCCGATAACGCCGAGGATTTGTTCTGGAGCATTTTTAGCTTCAGCGCCATTATCTTTTTAATCCCTTATATTTTTATGTGCCTAGCATTTATTCGCTTACGTAAAGCATACCCCAATCGCCAGGGCAGCTTTAAAATACCTGGCGGTGCTTGGCTGGCAAATAGCCTAGCGGGAATGTGCAGCCTAATTTTAATGGCGGCCATTGTGCTCTTTATCTACCAGCCCGATACCGGCATCGATTGGGCGTATGCCACGCCCATTTTAATTGGTGTTTTCCTGTGTTTGTTGATGGGAGAAGCCCTGGTGCGCTTTGGTGAAAGCCGTAACCCAGTGGCCCACCATGACACTGATGAGCTAGCCCCTGGGGTGAAATAATCCTAATGCCGGTTGCCCTGCAGCCGGCGTATTTTCCGCCATG